>JBAXNW010000005.1:0-96424 GCA_037133555.1 Bacteroidota bacterium | reverse complement strand
AAAAGTACTACTTTTATCTTAACTTTGTGTCCTAATTTTGGGGAGTATCATAAATAATAAACAATTAAACAATGCTTTATGTTTAAAAAGTATTTTATTTACTTATTGTTTTTTGCCTTTGCAACTGTTTGTTTTGCCCAAAAAAGCAAAGATACAGAAGTTGATAATGCTTATGCCAAAGAATTATTTGTAAACCGGAACTATAAAAAAGCCATGGAAGAGTATCAGGTTTTAATTAAAAAAGATAGCACAAATATAACTTACAAACATAACCTGGCCATTTGCTATCTTAATCTGAATTTAGAAAATGACAAATGCATTCAATTACTCGAAAATATTTCTTTATTACCAAAGTCTGATCCAAATGTTTGGTATGATTTAGCTTCTGTTTTCCAAAAAATGAATCGCTTTGAAATTGCGATAAAAGATTACCGTAAATTTATTGAATTGGTGAATAACAAAGACAATAATTATATACCTGCTACCCGTCAGATTGAAATGTGTGAAAATGCAATAAGTTTGATGAAGAAGCCTGTCAATGTCAGTTTTGAGAACCTTGGAAATGATATAAATTCAATAGGGCCTGATTTAAGACCTTATATTTCAGCAGATGAAAATTTTATGATTTTTACTTCCAAGAGAATTGGAAATATTGGAAGTATAATGGATGTAGATGGATTTAATACATCTGATATTTTTTCATGTAATTATATTGATAAATGGAGTAAACCCAAACGAATGCCTTCAATTATCAATACTCCTGTTTCAGAAGATTGTACAGGTTTTACGGCAGATGGTATCACCATGATGATACATTATGACAATGATAAAATGATGGGTGATATTTTGATGTCGGAATTAAAAGGCAAAAGCTTTTTACGCCCTTTGCAATTAAGCTCAATGATAAATACCGAAAAAGATGAAACTGCAGCCTGTTTATCACCCGATAAACAAACTTTGTTTTTTGCATCTAACCGAAAAGGTGGAGAAGGACTAAAAGATTTGTATTATGCCCGTAAATTACCTTCGGGTGATTGGTCGGAAGCTGTGAATTTAGGTTCCAATATCAATACAATCTATGATGAAAACTATCCCTATATTTCTCCTGATGGCGAAACCTTGTATTTTTGTTCAGTGGGTCATAACAGCATGGGAGGTTACGATATCTTCAAAGCAAAATGGGATAAGGATGCTTTTACCTTTTCAGAACCTGAAAATATTGGCTATCCTATCAATACTTCCGATGATGAAAGAAGCATCTCTTTTACTCAATCCGGAAGATTCGCATATATGGATGCTAACAAAAAAGATGGAATAGGCAATCGGGATATTTATAAACTTTTTTTTAATGATATACCTGCTGCTTTTACCGTTATTACAGGTAAAATTAGTATAGGAGATACTTCGATGTCTGAAACGACGGATAAGCTAACATCCTCTTTAACGGATGAAATTAAAATTACTGTCATTGATAAAAAAACGACTTTGTTAAAAGGTAAATACGCTCCCAATAAGATTTCCGGAAAATATGTTGTAATTTTGCCTCCTGGTGAATACTTGATTAAATTTGAAGGAAGTCATATCAATGCTTTTGATTTTGAACAATTCATCCCAGACAGAGAAACTACAGATAAAGAAATAGATAAAAATATTGTATTAACACTTAAATCCCAATAAATGGAGTTAAACCTAAGCCGTCCTTTGGCTATTTTCGATTTAGAGACAACCGGCGTAAATGTTGGAACCGACAGAATCGTTGAAATTTGCATTATTCGAGCCAATGTAAATGGAAGCACTGATATTAAAACATTGCTTGTTAATCCAACGATACCTATTCCTGCAGAAGCAACTGCTATTCATCATATTACTGATGATGATGTAAAAGATAAACCTACTTTTGCTCAACTTGCCAATGAATTGAATCAATTTTTGCATAACTGCGATTTAGCAGGTTTTAATTCCAATAAATTTGATATTCCATTATTGGTAGAAGAATTTTTAAGAGCTGATGTTGATTTTGAGTTAAAACATCGTCGTTTTGTGGATGTGATGAATATTTTTCATAAAATGGAACCCCGTAACTTATCTGCTGCCTATAAGTTTTATTGTGGCGAAAGCCTTGAAAATGCTCACAGTGCCGAAGCAGATACCTTAGCAACCTATAAAATTCTTAAAGCTCAACTTGATAGGTATCAAGATGTAGAGTACAAAGATTTTAAAGGGAAACTTTCTATTCCTATTGTAAACGATGTTAAAGCTTTGCATGAATTTTCCTATCATAATAAAAATGCCGATCTGGCCGGACATATTATTTTTGATGATAAAAATGTTGAAATTTTTAATTTTGGCAAAAATAAAGGGAAGTCTGTTGAAGCAGTTTTCAAAACTGAGCCATCTTACTATGACTGGATGATGAAGAGCCAGTTTCCTTTAATGACCAAAAAAGTGATAACAGCGATTAAATTAAGAGGGTTTAATAATAATGCTGTAAATATCAATTCATAGATTAAGATAAAAATGCATCATTGTTTCAATAGTGTGAAACGATGTCTAAAAAAAAGAATAAATATGAAGATAATATGTATTGGCCGTAATTATGCCGAACATGCCAAAGAATTAAACAGTCCCTTGCCAACGGAACCTGTTTTTTTTCTGAAACCGGATACTTGTTTGTTACCCAGAAACCAGGCGTTTTTTTACCCTGAATTTTCAAAAGATATCCAATATGAAACAGAATTGGTTATTAAAATAAATAAAGTTGGGAAACATATCCAGCCTAAATTTGCCCATACCTATTATGACGAAATTGGGATTGGTATCGATTTTACTGCCCGCGATCTTCAAGAAAAATGTAAAACAAAAGGCTTACCCTGGGAAATCTGTAAAGCTTTCGACAATGCTGCTCCATTGGGGAAATTTGTCGATAAAAATAGCTTTAGCGATTTGCAAAATATCGATTTTCATCTTGAAATAAACGGAGCCACAGTGCAAAGAGGGAATTCTAAAGATATGATTTTTAGTTTTGATACAATTATTTCTTATGTATCACAATTCATTACCCTTAAAATAGGGGATCTGATTTTTACCGGTACTCCTGCGGGTGTTGGTCCTGTCAAAATCAATGATCAGTTGAGAGCTTTTATTGGGGATGAGTTTTTACTGAAAGTAGATGTAAGGTAATTTGGCGATTTGCTTATTTGGTGATTTGGTGATTCGTAAAGCTATATATTTTTAGAATACTTTACAAACTTTAAGAACTTTAAGAACTAAATTTCATTATGGGTTTATTGTTGATAAAAAACGGCACTGTCATCAATGCCAGCGAAAGTTTTGAAGCAGATGTTTTGATTGAAGATGCAGAGATTGTACGCATTGAGAATGATATTTCTGTTTCTGAAACAAACATTAAAATAATAGATGCCAAAGGTAAATACCTTATTCCTGGTGGCATTGACCCACATGTTCATCTCGATTTACCAACTCCTGCCGGCAATTCAAGCGATGATTTTTTTTCGGGTAGTAAGGCTGCATTGGCGGGTGGAACAACAACTATAATTGATTTTGTAACTCCATCGCGTGGAGAATCATTGCTAAAGGCATTATCCAAAAGAAAAGCTATTGCAGCATCCAGTTGTATTGATTATGCTTTACACATGGGTATTACCTGGTGGCATCCTTCTATGGCCGACGAAATTGAATATTGCATCTTAAACGAAGGCATCAAGTCTTTTAAAGCCTATTTGGCATACAAAGGAAGCATTGGCATTTCTTATGATGAATTGAATGAATTGATGAAAGTGCTTGCACGCTTCAATGTTTTGCTGATGGTACATTGCGAAGATGGAGATAAAGTTCAGGCTATGCAGCTACTATTGATTAAAGAAGGTAAAACTTCAGCCCGATACCACAACTGCTCACGTCCTGCTGAAATGGAAGCCGAAGCAGTTGAGAAAGTATTACTAATGGCTGCTAAAACACATTGTAAGGTTTATCTGGTGCATATTTCTGCTGCAAAATCCATTGAAGTTATCAAAAAATATAAATCAGAAACTGTTTTTGCTGAAACTTGTCCTCATTATTTGTTGTTGAATGAAGCAGTTACAGAAAGTGATGATTTTAAAACTGCAAAATATGTTATCAGTCCACCCTTGCGCTCCAAAACAGATAATGCAGTCCTCTGGCATGAACTTTCATCAGATTTTATCGATACTGTGGCTACCGACCATTGTCCTTTTAATTTACATGGTCAAAAAGACATAGGAAAACATAATTTTATCAGAATTCCTAATGGCGCAGGAGGTATCGAATACAGAACTTCATTGTTGTATACTTATGGTGTATTAACTGGAAAAATTACATTGCAACAATGGGTTAAATATACTTCAACAAGAGCTGCCGGAATATTTGGGCTCTCGCAATTTAAAGGGAATATCGAAGTTGGTAAAGATGCAGATATCGTAATCTGGAATCCTGAAAATGAAAAAATCATCAGCCTCAAAAATCAGTTTCAGCAATGCGACAGTAATATTTATGAAGGCTTTCGTTTAAAGGGGTTAGCCGAAATCGTAATATGCAAAGGTAAAATCGCTTTCGAAAATGAGATGCCACATACAAAGGGTTTAAAAGGAGATTTCCTTTATCGGAGAATTAAATAAAATAGTTTTTTTTAATTGATAATAATCCTGACAGGTTTTAAAAACCTGTCAGGATTGAAAGTCCTCAAATCATATCTTATAAATTGAAAATACACTGTTTTTAAATCCCCAATATTTACTAATTTTGCAGTTTTATATTTAATAATATTTCTAACAACTTAAAGTCTATAAGTCTAAAGTCTAAATCACCCAATTTCATGCGTATAGATATTATTACCCTTTTTCCTGAAATGTTTGACGGCCCTTTTAGTCAATCTATTGTCAAAAGAGCCCAACAAAAGGGGGTGGTTGAAATTCATTTTCATCAGTTGCGCGATTATGCTACCAATAAACACAATAATGTTGATGATGCTCCTTATGCCGGAGGTGCCGGTATGGTGATGATGATAGAACCTGTTGCCCTGTGCATCGATCAGTTAAAATCGGAACGGACGTATGATGAAGTCATTTATACCAGTCCAGATGGTGTATTGTTGAATCAAAAAAATGCCAACAATTTATCTTTACTAAAAAATATCATTGTATTATGTGGTCACTACAAAGGCATCGATGAAAGAATAAGGGAACATTATATTACTTCAGAAATATCCATTGGAAATTATGTCTTATCTGGTGGAGAGCTTGCAGCTGCCGTAATTGTAGATGCAGTGGTTCGATTGATACCCGGTGTATTGAATGATGAAACTTCTGCTTTGTCCGATTCTTTTCAGGATGATTTGGTTTCGCCACCTGTTTATACCCGTCCGGCTGATTTCAATGGATGGAAAGTACCCGATATCCTTTTAAGCGGCAACGAAAAATTGATCAATCAATGGAAACACGAACAATCTGTTTTACGGACAAGAGAAAGACGACCTGAAATGTTGGGGGGTAGTTAATAGTTATTTAGTTATTGGTTATTAAGAAATTTGTTTAATTCAATATTTAATTTAAAAGAATGGACAGATTTTATTCTTCCACCACGGCACCGCCTTTAAACAACAATGCCTTGTATTTTAATGAGGGCGAAGGGATGAATTCACCCAAGCCTAATCTGTTCCATTTTTCGTCTACTGATTGAATGGTAGCATCGTCAACTACTACTACATTGGGCCAGGGGCGACTGAAATTATCGTATTGGAGCGTTTTTCGGCTTCCATCAATCACTAAAACAGTATGTTTGCTTCCATCTTCTTTCAAAGGGAAAAAAGCATCTCGCTCAGGATCAATATTATTAGCAAACAGCCATACTACATCTTTAAAATCGTCTAGTATTACGTTCTGATCCATCCAGACAATGGTTTTGTAACCACTTACCAAGCCTTCTTCCAGAAGCTGTGCCGTAAGTTTGCGGATTACTCCTTTTCGTCTTTTTTCAACAGTAAGAAGTAGAAAAGGCAAGCTCAGATTGTGTAAACTTTTAATGGATTTTATTTCAGGTAATAGTTGAAAAATCTTGTCTTTTTTTAGTTGAGGCTGTATGTTTTTATCTTTATCTACAAATGATTCTTCAGCAGTTTTTACTGTAGCATCGATGCCAAGTTTACTGCCATAGGCAAATCGTGAACTGGAATGATCCAAAACATCCACAGGTCCTTTAGAGAAATGAATATCCAATGTAGGGGAAACATTTTCTGAGATTGCATTCAAAACGTTTGTGTAGTTATGTATATCGGTATCACTATCAGTTAAAATCAGTATTTTGTTAAACATCATTTGCCCAGCACCCCATAAAGCATTCATTACTTTGATAGCATGTCCAGGATAATCTTTTTTGATTTTTACAATGACGATATTGTGAAATACACCTTCAACAGGCATCGCCATATCAATAATTTCAGGCAACATTGCCATGCGAATGGGCGTAAGAAAAATCCTTTCTGTAGCTTTCCCTATATATGCATCCTCTTGGGGTGGAATCCCTACTATTGTTGTCGGATAAACCGCATTTTTTCGATGGGTTATGCAAGTGACATGAAATTTAGGATAATAATCCTGCAAAGAGTAATATCCTGTATGATCACCAAATGGGCCTTCAATTACTAGCTCTTCCATGGGGTCAACATAGCCTTCTATCACAAAATCAGCATCATTGGGAACTTCGAGGTCGTTGGTAATACATTTATGCAATTCTACCTTTTGTTTGCGCAAAAATCCTGCCAGCATATATTCATCAACATTGTCTGGTAATGGAGCAGTGGCTGAATAAGTATAGGCAGGATCGCCGCCCAGGACCACACTTACAGGCATTCTTTGCTTTAGTTTTTTGTATTCGTTGTAGTGACGGGCTGAGTTTTTATGTAAATGCCAATGCATACCCGTTGTGTTTTGATCAAAAACCTGCATACGATACATTCCAACATTGCGCTTGCCAGTTAAAGGATCTTTGGTAGTAACAACCGGCAGTGTGATAAATGGGCCACCATCGTGTATCCAACATGTGAGGACAGGAAGTTGCGTTAAATCGGGTTGCATAATTATCACTTCCTGGCATTCACCTTTGCCCTTTTTTAGTTTTGGCATCCAGGATGAAATATTACCTAACATTGGCAAAATGCGTAGTTTGTCAGTAAAAGAAGAAGGGGAGGCTGTTAATTGGATGAATATTTTTTCAATTTCACCGCCTATTTCTTCTAAACTATTTACGCCCAAAGCTATACACATTCTTTTATAAGAACCCATCGAATTGATCAATACAGGAAATGGGGTGCCGGTGTTTTCAAATAAGAGTGCTTTTCCTCCGGCTTTGGAAATTCTATCTGTAATTTCAGCGATTTCGAGATGAGGTGAAACAAATTCTTTCACACGAATCAACTCTCCGGCAGCTTCCAGGGTTTGAATAAAATGGCTCAGGTTTTTATAGGACATGTATGCGTTGAAAGTTTGTAAAGTTTATAAAATTAAAAAAAGTGCCTAAAGTACTTAGAATACTTGGAGTGCATGAAACACTTAATTTTTTTTTTGTAGTCAAAAGAAAGAAGTACGATAATCAATGACTAAAGCTAGAAATAGATGGTTCATTTTCCCAATTTTCTATTTCCTAATTTCAAATTTGTAATTTGTAATTCGTAATTCGTAATTCGTAATTCGTAATTCGTAATTCGTAATTGAATATTATTTTCCAAACTCAGTTCTGATCGTAATATAATCAGGATAGGGGACTGTAATACTTCCAATTAATATGGATGGTTTGGCTCTGAGTGCTATGCGGGTAGGCTTGTTTCCGTTTCCTGAAAGATTTAAACCAAAATTGATAATGGCATCGGCCGATTTTCCTGTTAATACTTTGTCTAAATCAACTGAAAGTGTTAAGGGCATAATAGTGCTCTGATTGTTTGGCATTACTTCAATTCGTTGGTCTAATTTCCCTCTCGTCATTTCAATATCATCTATCAAAAGTATCCATTCCATTCCATTCATGGTCGCTTTTTGTGTATTTGGATTTTTAACTTCAATGTTAAGTGTTACATCCAAAGGAAAATGATGAGTGGCCACAGCAGCAGTTAATTTAGCAGCGTCAAACAGGCTTAAATCAGATAGTTTTTGAGCTTTCTGGACATTTACACCTGCCAGGCGTACATTTTCAACGTTGTTGAGACGAAAATCGCATTTTGTGAAATTGTACAAACTGCTTGCTTCTTTCAAAACATCACAGGATGATAGAATTACAACCAAGGAAAGCAATATTATTTTTACTTTGTTCATATGTGTTTTTTTTAATAATAAAATGAGAAATTAATAATTTAATAAATTCATCTCAATCAGATAATTGAATAGATAAACTTATTTGTTTTTTACTTTAATAATCATAGTTGCAAAAACAAGATTACCATCTTCATAAATTGTAAGATAGTAATTGCCTTCACGCATGCCATCAAAAGAGATGTTGAATTTGCTTAAGCCATTTTGGACATCAATGTATTCGCGGGAACTGAGTTTTTCGCCCATGCTTCCCAATAAATCGCATTTAAGATTGGCATTGTGTTCAAGCATAATTTCAACATTCACGAAATCAGGAGTTGGATTCGGATATACTTTTACCTTTTCGCCAATGCTCGTTTTGTTTTTAGCTGAAACATTGGTAGTAACACAATCATTGATCGTCTGGTCAAATCCATGCAATGATACAGGATAATTGATATTCCAATGCATTGTCCTATCGTTGGGGCAAATTACAGCATACATTGGAAATCCAAAAAGTCCAAACTGTGCCTGGAGTAAATTAACGACACTATCTCCGAATCCCTCTATGCCTGCACATGGAAAATGAACATTGTAGGTATTGATAAACTCATGTATCTTAGAATTGCTGTCAGCATTTGAAATTCCCCAGAATACAACATTATTCAGATTACTCCCATGCATTAAAAAAGCAGAATCTATGAGAGGTGTATTGCTAAGGCAAGGCCCGCAACTTACCTGAAATAAATCCAATACAACTGTTTTTCCTTCATTTAAAGCCTTGTATAAGTGCAAGGTATCATGTCCGGTTGTGATTATTTTAAAATCGGGAGCCATGGGAAGATTTACATTCTTTTGGGCATGTAAATTGATGCAAATAATTGATAATATGAATAGTAAGTTTCTTTTAAACATGGACTAACGACTTAATTTTGTTTGATGCACAAAGATAAGGATTAAATGGATAGTATTTTAAGTGTTGAAAGATAAAGCAAGCAGTTTTAATTTATTTTAACATCAGCGTTTAGGTAAGCTATTTGTTTACTGAATATTAATATTTGCAATGACTTATTTAATTAGTTTGATTTTCAAGTAATCGAAAATCTCTGTATGATTATTGGCTTCAAACCAGGTGATATCATCATATCGTCTAAACCAGGTAAGTTGACGTTTGGCATACCTTCGGCTGTTTGTTTTTATTTTCTCAATAGCTTCAGCTAAACTGCATTCGTTTTCAAGATAAGCGAATATTTCTTTGTATCCAACTGTATTCAAAGCATTTAGTTCTTTGTAAGGGAATAAGCCTTTGACTTCATCCAGCAAACCCATTTCTAACATTAAATCTACACGATGATTGATAGTATCGTACAATTCTTCTCTTTCACGTGACAATCCTATTTTTACAATATTAAATTCACGGGGCGTTTGTTGATTGACCCGAAAAGAAGAATAGGGTTTTCCTGTAGTTAAACAAACTTCGATGGCGCGCATCAGTCGTTTGGGATTGGCAAGATCCACTTCGTTGCAATACACAGGATCGAGTAACCTGAGTTGAGATCTTAAGGCAGTAATTCCCTCCGTCGCATATAAATGTTTAATGTTTTCGCGTAATTCTTCTTCGGGATCAGGGAGTTCGTCTATCCCTTTACAAACTGCATCAATGTATAAACCAGAACCTCCCACCAAAACAGCCATTTCTTTAGTTTTGAATATTTCATCTATGCATTGCAAAGCTTCTGTTTCATATTTTGAAACATTGTAAGTATCATGAATACTTAAATTTCCAATGAAATGATGAGTGGCCAGAGATAATTCTTCAAGGCTAGGACTTGCAACTCCAATTTTGAGTTCACGATAAAATTGTCGGGAATCTGCTGATATGATTTCTGTGCTGAATTGCTGAGCTAGCTTTATTGCCATTGCGGTTTTTCCTACTGCAGTAGGTCCGACAATTACAATAAGTGTTTTGTTTTTAGCAGTTTTCATTTTTGTTAAAATCCAGCAATTTGAAAGATTTCATCAATCCTATCAGGGTTAGTATATTTTTTATACGATTTTTAATCCAAGTTTTTGACCTTCTTCAAGCATCAGTTTCCATGCTTCATCATGATCATTGTGTATCAATCCATCCATGATCGCATCCTTGATGATATTTTTAATAATACCTACTTCTTTACACGGCTGTAATCCAAATGCCTGCATAATGTCTTCACCACTTACGGGTGGTTGAAATTGACGAACCCGGTCTTTTTCTTCAATTTCTTTCAATTTTTCACGAACAATCTCGAAGTTTCTCAGATACTTATTCACCTTGGTCGAATTTTTTGATGTAATATCTGCTTCACAAAGCAACATCAAGTCATCCACATCATCACCAGCTTCAAACAACAATCTTCTTACAGCAGAATCAGAAACAATATCTTCGGCCAGAACAATAGGACGTAAATGTAATAATACCAGTTTCTCAACATACTTCATTTTTTCGTTCATCGGCAATTTGAGTCGGCGAAAAATACGGCTTACCATTTTTGAACCAATAAATTCATGTGAATGAAAGGTCCAACCAATGCCTTTTACGAATTTTTTGGTCTGTGGTTTGGCGATATCGTGCAAAATTGCAGCCCAGCGCAACCAGAGATTATCTGTATTTTTCGACAAATTGTCCAAAACTTCCAACGTATGAAAAAAGTTATCTTTATGACCTTTCCCTTCGATGTATTCTGCCCCTTTTAGTTCAAGCATTTCAGGAAAAATGATTTGTAATAAACCTGTTTCCAACAATAATTTGAATCCAATGGAAGGTTTTGGAGATAATATCAGTTTGTTGAGTTCTTCCATTACTCTTTCTGCTGAAACAATTTCAATTCGATGCGCATTTCGGCTGATGGCTTGCAAGGTCTCATCAACAATGTAAAAATCCAATTGTGAAGCAAAACGGATGGCTCGCATCATGCGCAAAGGGTCATCTGAGAAAGTGATGTCAGGGTCAAGTGGAGTGCGAATACGTTGATCACCAATGTCTTTGATGCCTTCAAAAGGGTCAAGTAGGCTGCCGTAATCTTCTTTGTTTAAACTGAATGCCAAAGTGTTGATGGTGAAATCGCGCCGGTTTTGGTCATCTTCAAGGCTACCATCTTCAACAATAGGTTTGCGTGAATCTGCTCGGTAGGATTCTTTACGAGCACCAACGAATTCTATTTGCCAGTTTTTGTGATTGTAATAATAATGAAACATTGCCGTCCCAAAACTTTTAAAAACATTTACACTTATATCTTTGCTGATTTTTTCGGCTACTTTTTGAGCCAGTTCTATTCCGCTGCCAATAACTACGATATCGATATCAACCAAAGGTCTTTGCAATATCATATCACGAACATATCCTCCTATAACATAGGATTTTACTTGCATTTCCTCGGCAACTTCAGATACTATTTTAAAAACAGGATGTTCTAGGTTATTTTTCAAAACAAATGGTAATTTAATGCAAAAGTAGTATAAATCTAGGAATTATCCCTGAATAGCATAGATAAATTCATAATTACGTAGTTATAATTAGATGTTTTAGATTTGTTTTATTTAAAATTGCAATGAATTTAATCTAGTTTTTACATGCAAAAATGAATTATAAAGAATGACTTGAGATAACAGTTTTTTAGAATAGGAAAGTTCAAAAATAATTAAAGAATTATCATTATTTCTTCACGAAAATATAAAAATCTGTTGTATTTTTGACGCATATTTTAATACGGTTAAAACTTACAAATAAACTTTAAAAATATGGGAAAAAGAACCATTGTAACGATGCCTGGAGATGGTATCGGAAAAGTAGTACTCCAGGAAACCCTTAGGGTATTAGATGCTGCTGGCTTTGAGGCTGAGTATATAAATGGAGATATCGGTTGGGAATTCTGGTGCAAAGAAGGTAATCCGTTACCCGACAGAACGATAGCTTTGTTGGAAAAACATAAAATCGGGCTGTTTGGTGCTATTACTTCTAAACCAAAAGACAAAGCGATAGCTGAATTAGCTCCCGAATTAAAAGATAAAGGATGCGTTTATTACAGTCCTATCGTAGCGATGCGTCAGCATTTCGCCATGGATATTTGTATGCGTCCTTGCAAAACATTTAAAGGTAATCCTTTGAATTTTATTCGTCGTGGTGCCGGAAATACCATCGAAGAACCCAAGGTAGATGCTATGATTTTTCGTCAAAATACCGAAGGATTATATGGTGGTATTGAATGGACCAACCCACCTGAAAAAGTATATGATGCATTGTTAACCCACCCTAAATTCAAAGAAAACTTCGGATGGTGTCCTAAAGAAGAATTAGCAGTTTCAACGCGGATTTTAACCAAAAAATATTGTAGCCGAATTATCAAAGCTGCATTTGAATATGCAAAAGAAAATGGCTATAAAGGTATTACTGTTTGCGAAAAACCCAACGTTGTTCGCGAAACCTCCGGTATGATGCTCAAAATTGCTCAGGAAATGAGCAAAAAAGAATATCCTGAAATTGCAGTATGGGATACAAATATCGATGCTCAAATGATGTGGCTAACGAAAAATCCAGAAGATTACAATGTATTGGTAGCCAGTAATATGTTTGGGGATATTATTTCTGATGGTTTTGCCGGCTTGATCGGTGGTTTGGGATTTGCTTGCAGTGCTCAATTTGGGGAAAATGGTGTAGCTGTTTTTGAACCTACACACGGTTCGGCTCCTAAATATGCTGATTACGAAACTTCTATCGTTAATCCGATCGCCATGCTGATGTCGGCTTGTATGATGCTTGATTATCTGGGAGAAAAAGAAATTTCGTCAAAAATCCAGAAAGCAATTGCTGCTGTTGTTGAAGAAGGTAAAGTTCAAAGTTATGATATGATGAAACTCAGGGGATCGCAAGATGCCATTCATCAAGGAGCTGCTTCAACCATGCAAATGGCTGATGCTGTTATTGCTAAATTGTAAAATTTCTTCAACTATAATTGAAAGGACGGGGCTTGCTTCGTTCTTTTTTTTAGTTATTTCCAAAGAATTATTATTCGTTTTAATAGAGTGTAGCATCCAATTCCCATTATTCTAAAAAACAAAAACCAGCTTGAAAAAAAACATTTCTTTACTGTTCTTTTTGATTCTAATCAATCAGCTTATAGCGTTTGCAGAAACACCACCAAAAGCCATCCATTGGAAGACCCTTGAAAAAGGTTTGTATTTGGCAGAGGTGAAGGCTCCCCGAATTACTCATATCAGTGATGCCAAGGTTACTATTCTTAAAATTGACCCTAAATTCTTTTCCTTTCATCTGCTGTCAGCTTCTGAACATGACAGTCTTCAACATTCAGTAAAAGAATGGAGTGAAATATGCGGTTTGATTGCTGCTATCAATGCTGGAATGTATGGAGGTGCAAGCCATATCAGTAATGTTGGGTATATGAAAAACTATACACATATCAATAACCCTGATCTTAAACCAAATTATTTTGCAGTAGCTGCGTTTAATCCGATTGATGCTAGCTTGCCCCCATTTAAAATTATTGATTTGCAAAACGAAAGTTGGGATACTTACAAGGATAAATACCAATCTTTTTCACAATCGATGCGGATGATTGATAATAATCGAAAACCATTGGACTGGATACAAAAACGAAAGATGCGTTGCAGTATGGTGGTATTGGCCATCGATAAAAAAGGAAATGTTTTGTTTATCTTTACCCGCTCACCTTATACTCCCAACGAATTTATTCATTTTATGCTGAAATTACCTGCTGATATTCAAACAGCCATGTACCTCGAAGGTGGACCGGAATCTTCACTCTATCTGAACAATGGAGAAACTACCGTTGAGAAAATTGGAAGTTATGTCAGCCGAACTTTTGCCCACGATAGGAACAATGTTTTTCGAAAAATGCCTAATGTTATCGGAATCAGAAGGTTGGATGCCAAGAATTAAAAATTAATAATGAAGAATTAAAAATACTTCTCACTTAATAACATATTAACTCAATAACTCATTTTACCAATTGCTTTGGTTAAAATTTTAGTAATTTTGCAAAATAATAAAAGCTAAATGTTTAAGAAACTTCAAACAAACAAATCGTTACGAATTACTACTTTAATTATCGTGTTGGCATTTGCACTGATAGGATTTGTACTTACGACTTCTTTTTTTGCGATAAAATTACATTTGTTCAACGATCCCGGCGCAGTAGATTACAACGATCGCTATTTTAGTAAAAACGCTGAAAAAGATTATGAAAAATTACATCAAGATACTTCGATAGCAGAAGTGGCTAAAATTGCTAAATTTTATCATAAACTTAAGCTGTTGAACGAGTATTATCCTCAAAATGCCAGTCTGATTCACCATGCATTTTTGCAACATCGGGATATTGCAATAGCCGAAAGAATGTTTGATGCTGTGAATCTTCGCTTACAAGGAAACAATGAATTGCAAAATAAAATATCTTCGCTTGATCAGGTGTATAGCGAAAATAAAAAAAGCGATTCGACTTATCAAAATATTTTTGAATGGATGAACATTACTGAATGGCAGGATTTTAAAATCTCCGTAGTGAAAGATATCCGTTTAATTGACAGTGCTGCAAAAGTTACAAAAGTTGAACCAAGATTAATTGTTTCGGTATTATTAGGCGAACAAATGCGTTTGTTTAATTCAACCCGGGAGGTTTATAAAAAGGTAATCAGTCCCCTGAAAATATTGTCAGTAGAATCAAAGTTTTCATTGGGTGTTACGGGCATCAAAGAAGAAACAGCCATTAAGGTCGAAAAGTTTTTAAACGACAGCCTATCACCTTATTATTTAGGAGCTGAATATAGACATTTACTGAATTTTAATTCTACAGACCCTAAAGAGCGGTTTAATCGATTGGTTGATTATAGGAATCATTACTATTCATACCTTTATGCAGCGATTATATTACGCCAATTAAGAGAACAATGGCTAAAAGCCGGATTTGATATATCGGAACGTCCAGAAATATTGGCTACTCTCTACAATGTTGGGTTTGAATATTCAAAACCAGGTTCATCTCCTAGAGTGGGAGGGTCGAAAATAAAAATAAATGAAAATTCATACACTTTTGGTGCCTTGGCTTACGAATTTTATTATTCTGGAGAATTGCTCGCAGCGTTTCCTTTTAAACCCAAATGCTGGGGGAATTAATGAGTTGAAAGTTTGTAAAGTTCTTAAAGTTTATAAAGTTTGTAAGTTATAAAGTTTTTAAAGTATTTAGAATTTGTTTTTAAATAATTGATAATTATCTTTTGGTATTTAATTATGTAAATAATTACTTATTTAATATTTTGCACTATTAGTTTTTTTACGTTGTTACTGAAATATACCTATAAAAATATATATATGAACAATAAAGTAGTTGAATTATGGCCTGAACTTCTATGGATAAAAGATCAGGATTTAAGAGAAAAAATAGCTAAAACCTGGGAACTTGCCCTTGAAAGAAGCGTACTAAGCCCTGAAGATCTCAACACGATACCATTTACCTTACTTTGTGGACCTGAAATGAAAGTTAGCTTTATGGCTCACAAACGTTGTGTTGTGCACATTGCAAAGGATGCAGGGAATAAAATGAATGAATTCTTTACAACTGATTTGCCTGTTAATATGGATGTTTTGATAGCTGGTGCTATTTTGGCCGACGTGGGCAAATTGCTTGAATATGAATTAAAAGACGGTAAATCTGTCCAAGGTAAATATGGTAAATATCTAAGACATCCTTTTTCTGGGGTTTCATTAGCAGAACATTGTAGTGTCCCTGCCGAAGTATGTCATATTATTGCCACCCATGCCGGTGAAGGCGATATGGTTAAACGTACTACCGAGGCTTTCATTGTTCATCATGCTGATTTTATGACTTTTGAACCCTTTAAAGACCGCTTGAAATAATATTGCGATTTAATGATATTGCGATTTTGTGATTTAAAATGCATTGAATTATGAATAACGATATGATTCAAAAATACAATGATTTATGAATAGTGATAATTGTATAAACAGTGAAATTCTGAGGCAAAGAACTAAAATATTTGCTGTTGAAATCATTAAATTTGTTAGCTTTTTTTCACGAAATACAGCCAGTTTTGTTGTAGGAAATCAACTTTGTAAATCAGGAACTTCAATTGCAGCTAATTACAGAGCAGCAACAAGAGCTCGGTCAGATGCTGAATTTTATGCTAAAATATGTATTTGTATTGAGGAAGCTGATGAAACTGTTTTTTGGTTAGAAATAGTCGAAGAAACAAATCTGATACAGAAACCAAACGTTGAATTCCTTAGAAAAGAAGCAATTGAAATTTTAGCAATATTGGCAGCTACAAAAAAAACTTTAAAATTAAAACAACAAAAGAAATAAATTATCAGATTATCAAATCTCTAAACCACTAAATCATTTAATCGCCAAATCGCCAAATTACCAAATCACCAAATAAGAAAACAATGAACATAATAGAAAAAATTCTCGCTTCTCATTCCAACCAAAGTGTTGTGAAGGCAAATGATATTATTGATGTTTTTATTGATGCACGTGCTGCCCGAGATTTTGGGGGTGCTAACGTAGTTAAAAACATACTTGACAACGGCTTAACAGTTGCTGATGCCTCAAAAACCTGTTTTACTTTCGATTGCAATCCAGGTGGAAGCGATCAGAAATATGCAGCCAATCAACAGTATTGCAGAATGTTTGCCCGTGAAAACGACATCGCCATCTATGATGTGGATGCCGGAATAGGCACTCATATAGCCATTGATAAAGGACTGGCTTATCCTGGTTCTACCTTTGTTTCTACAGACTCCCATGCCAATATTATGGGTGCCATCGGTTGTTTCGGACAAGGGATGGGCGATCAGGACATTGCTGCTGCTTGGGCCAAAGGATCAGTATGGTTCAAAGTACCCGAATCCGTTAAAATTACTTTTAAAGGAGAACGTCCTTCCAATGTGAGTGCAAAGGACATTGCGCTGAACCTTTTAAATGTGTTTGGTGCAAATAAATTATTGAGCTATTCCGTTGAAATTTATGGAGAAGCTATCGATCAACTGAGTCTGGACGAACGCATTACCATTGCTTCAATGGCAACCGAAATGGGTGCTATCATACTGTTGTTTACACCTACTGAAGTTATTCTTAATGAACTGGAATCGTTATCAGGCGTTCGCCATCAGGCAGTAAAAGCCGATGCCGATGCTTCTTATGTTAACACTTTTGAACTTGACATGAGCAAGTTTGTTCCCATGGTTGCCAACCCTGGTCATCCCCACGACGATATTTCAGTAGACAATGTAAAGAAAACCAAGATAGATTCTGCTTTTATCGGAAGTTGTACCAATGGACGTATGGAAGATTTGCGCATAGCAGCTCAGATTCTCAAAGGACGAAAAGTAGCTCCCGGTGTGGTGTTGAAAATAGTTCCTTCTACTGATTCAATCTGGAATCAGGCATTGGACGAAGGTTTAATTAAGATTTTTAAAGATGCTGGTGCGATGGTATCTAATGCTGGTTGTGCCGGTTGTGCTGCCGGACAAGTTGGACAGAACGGGCCTGGAGAGGTAACCATCAGCAGCGGGAATCGTAATTTCGAAGGCAAACAGGGTAAAGGTTATGTGTATTTAGCTTCGCCTGCCACCGTAGCTGCATCAGCAGTGTCAGGTTATATTACAACGGCTGATGATCTAGCTATTAACCCTGCTCTTTTCGAGAAAAAAGGAAATGCAAGCGTAGTGGATAGTAAAAAAGGGCTTTTAAAAATTGAAAAGAAAACCGAAGTGGAAGGCAGGGTTTGGTTTATCAAAAAAGATGATATTGATACCGATATGATTTACCACAATCGTTACTTAACCATTACAGATATCAAAGAAATGGGCCAATATACATTTGATAATCTGAAAGGCTATGAGGATTTTGCAAAAAAAGCAAAAGCCGGAGATATCATTGTGACTACCAAGAATTTTGGTGCAGGTAGTTCCCGTCAGCAAGCGGTCGATTGCTTTACTTCTTTAGGCGTACAATGCATTATTGCTGAATCTTACGGAGCAATTTACGAACGAAATGCTATCAATGCAGCCATGCCGATATTAACCTATCAGACTGGTGTTATGGAATCGGTTGATTTGCAGGATGGTGATAGTATTCGCGTGAATTTTATCTCTGGACAGTTGACTAACTTAAGCAATAATAAAACTGCCCAACTCAATGAATTCTATGATGCACAGCTGAAGATCTACCAGAATGGTGGATTACTTGGTTGATTTTTCGATTTGCTGATTTAGTGATTCAATCATTTAGTGGGTTTTTTTAAGCGTTGGGCTTTTTAAGATTCTAATTATTAATGAAATAATTTAAATATTTTTACTTTGCTGTACAACTATTTATTAATTTTGCGTGTCTATAAATTTTAGGCTAATATATTTTCTATTGTTCATGTTTTTAGTGAACTATAAAATTGAATGTATTAGCATCTTCATTTTTTCCGAAAATCAAGGAAAAACTAAGGGTGAAACTTAATATAAATATAAAAATTTACTTATATAACAAACAATATTCCAATAAATTAATTAAAATTGATACAGATGAAAAAGAGAATTTTACTTTTGTGTTTTGCCTTTTTTGGCTTATTTACAGTACAAGCTCAAGTGGCTTTCATCGTAAATGGTTATGTTACCGATTTAAATGGAGGCGCCATTGCAAATCATACAGTTTATATGATTTCTGATAGTATTAACTCTTTTATGTATTATGGTACTGCGAATACAAACTCAAACGGTTACTATAGTATTGCACTTACAACTGTTCCTCCCGTAGGAACATCGCTTAATTTCCATGTTTACACTTATGATTGTAACGGAACAATTCATACAAGCGTGATAACTAATGCGAATCCTCAGAATGTAGTAAGTTTTTCTATTTGCAATGGAAGTAGTTTAGGTTGTAATGCTATGTTTACACATGTTGCTGCCAGTTCAGGTAATAATACGTTTAATTTCCAGGACATCTCAACAGGTACTCCTATTTCATGGCAATGGAGTTTTGGCGATGGGACTTCTTCAACTTTGCAAAATCCAATACATAGTTATAATGTAAATGGTTCTATGGTCATTTGTTTAACGATTACAACCGCTAATAATTGCACTTCAACTTATTGCGATTCTGTTTATATTCAGGGTGGCACAACTAATACTTGCTCTGCATATTTTTTATATCATTCAGATTCTTTGCTAGGGCCGAATACCATTCATTTTCAGGGTAATTCTTCAACAACCTATTTAAATTCTCAGATTGTATATTCCTGGAATTTCGGGGATGGGACAACTTCTACACTTCAAAATCCAACGCACACATTTACATCTACTAATCCAGCCGGTGGATACAATGTTTGTTTAACCATACAGGTGTTAAATTCAGCTGCAAGCATTTTGTGTTCATATACCGATTGTAATTTTGTTGTTGTTGGTTCAGTTAACAATGGCTGTCAAAATTCATTTACATATAGCTATCAGAATTTGACTTATTCTTTTACAGGAACCATCTCTTCAAGCAATCCTACAACTTATTACTGGGTTTTTGGTGATGGTATCACTGCTATTGGTCAATATGTTACTCATACTTTTGCTCAGCCTACAGCCGGTAGCACCGGATATCATGTTTGTTTGTTCACTACTACTTCAAATGGTAATGGAACTAGCTGTTCAGACTCAACATGTCAGTTTGTTCCAATAAACAATACTTCAGGAAATATTATTCAGGGATATGTTTATACTGGTAATTATCCTGCTACTGATGGTTATGTGTTGTTATATCAGGCTAATAATGCTGCCATGTCTTATGCTTTGGTAGATACCCTGGCCTTAGATTCTTTAGGATATTTCTATTATAATTATTTGAATGTTCCACCAACAGCTCCTGCATATTTAATTAAAGCGGTTCTTAATTCAACTGCTACTAATTACAGTCAATATGCACCTACTTTTTATCACAATACCATCAATTGGTATACTGCTACTCCTGTATTCCCATCGGCTACAACTGTATTTTATTATATAAATATGATACATTTACCAACACCTGTAATTGGTAATGGCAGTATTGGTGGCAATGTATTCCAAAATGGAATCAAGAGCTCTGGCGAAAATCCTCTCTCAGGTGTTGAACTCATTTTGACTGACAATAACGATGCTCCTTTAAAAATCAACTACTCTGCTACTAACGGAAGTTTTAGTTTTGCAAGCTTGCCAATGGGTAATTACAAATTGCATGTTGAAATTGCCGGAGTAAATTATACACCTTTTGCATTTACTTTAAGCAATACGAATCCTGGTATCAATAATATTTCAGTGATTGTAAGCAGCACAGGTGCAATTATTTCAGGAATTGAAAATGACTTAAAGGATGTTGTTTCAGTTAGTGAGATTTATCCAAATCCTGCTACAACTGAAGCATTTTTGGAATTAAATAGTTTGAAGACAGATAAAGTTGTTATCTTTATTTACGATCAAACCGGAATGAAATTATCTGCCAATGAATACAAGATAAATGGCAGTCAACGCATCAATCTGAATCAATTACATTTATCTTCAGGTATTTATACTGTTAAAGTTCAAACTTCTAATGGCATGAATTCGGTCAGAAAATTTGTAATTACAAAATAATCATTTATATTTACCTTTAAAAAGTTTTGTCATTAAACTGCACCCCAAAAGTTTTGTATAACTTTTGGGGTGTTTTTTTTATTAAATTAAAAGAGAAAATCAGGAACAGATTATCAGAAATTACATATAAGCCAAAGATGACAAAACAGTTCATTTTTCAAAATACAGCTAAAAATCACTAAATCACTAAATCACAAAATCACTTAATCACCAAATTCCCAAATCGCCAAATCCACCAATCATAAGATAAAATGCTTATTTTTGCAGAAATAAACAAATATCTTGCATGCTTATTCTTGCTCCTTTACATGGGTTTACCGATTTTATTTTCCGCAATGTTTACAGTCGCCACTATAAAGGAATCGACTATGCAATAAGCCCTTTTATTTCGCTTACGCAGTGTGATAAAGTAAATCCACGCAAGGCCAAAGATGTATTGCCTTTTAATAATCATTCGATGCCGGTAATCCCTCAGATTTTAGGCAAAGAAGCCGAATCATTTATTCAAATGGCCAAATTCCTGAATGATTGGGGCTACGATAAACTGAATTGGAACCTGGGTTGTCCGGTTAAAGGCATTGCCCATAAAAAAAGAGGGTCGGGGATGCTTCCTTATCCCGATTTATTAAAATCCATACTTGATACCATTGTTCCGGCCATCTCTCAGCAACTTTCCATAAAAATCCGTTTGGGATATTACAGTACCGCTGAAATCCATCAAATTATTCCTGTTTTGAATAATTATCCGCTCGAAAATATCTGCATACATCCTCGAATCGGAATACAAATGTATGAAGGAGAAATTCATCATGATGTATTGCAAACTGTTGTGTCTGAATTTAAACACCCACTTATCTATAATGGCGATATTCGCAATCTGAATGATTTTTTGATGATTCAAAAAAAATATCCCAGTATCAAACAATGGATGATAGGACGTGGAATCTTCAGTAATCCACTTTTGCCCTCGCAAATTAAAAGTGCTGGTATAAAAGTTGATGTAGACGATAGTGCGATTTTTTCTTTATTTTTAAATGATTTAATCCGTGAATTGAGGATTTATAAAACAGAATCTCAAACACTTCACAAGATGAAAGATCTATGGAGATTGTTTAGTTTTGGATTTGAAGATCAGAACCTTGTATTGAATCAAGTAATCCGTTTGAATAGCCTGGATGAAATGATAGCAATGAGCAATCATATAATCGAAAATGAAAAACGATTCTTCTATAACTGATTCTATCTATAGTATTTACTCATTTTAATTTTCCTTTTAAAGTTTATTAACAAGCAATTTTGGAAAAATAATTCTATCTTTGAAAACAAAAATCAAGTATTATGAGTCTGAATAAATATTCCAAAAAGCTCCTTAATTACTTTATGCAGGGCTTGTTGTACATTACTCCTCTGGGTGCAACCCTCTTTATTATTTATTTTACTTTTAATAATATCGACAGCAGAGCAAACGATTTATTAAATAATATACTGCATATCCGTATTCCTGGATTAGGCATTTTATTAACTTTGACCATTATTACCCTGGTTGGCTATTTTGGGAAATCTTTAATTGCAAAACCATTGGTAGCATTGATTGATGCTGTGATGGAAAAAGTTCCATTTATAAAAATTATTTATACTTCCACCAAAGATTTTATGTCGGCATTTGTGGGACAAAAAAAGAAATTTACCGAAGCCGTCATGGTGCAGATGAATAAGGATGCCGAAATTTATAAATTGGGTTTTATCACCCAGAAAGACTTGACAAATATTGGCATAAAGGAAGGGTATATAGCCGTTTACCTTCCTCATTCCTACAATTTTTCAGGAAATCTATTTATAGTTCCTGCAGGAAATGTTACACCTATCAATGCTCCATCAGCTGAAATTATGAAGTTCATCGTTTCAGGTGGCATTACTGAAATTAATAAAACTATTGAAAATGAAGAAGCCTAAAATACTCATCACCAACGATGATAGTGTTGATGCACCGGGTATCAGAAAACTAATAGCCATCATGCGTAAAATCGGTGATGTAATTGTAATGGCGCCTGATAAACCTCAATCGGGTATGGGGCATGCTATTACTGTTTCATCTCCCTTGCGGATCAAACTGATAACTAAAGAAAAAGATTATGAAGAGTACAGTTGTAACGGAACACCCGTAGATTGTATAAAACTTGCAGAAAAAGCAATACTGCATGCAAAACCTGATTTGATTGTCTCGGGTATCAATCATGGTTCTAATGCTGCTGTAAATGTGATCTATTCAGGAACCATTGCTGCTGCAATTGAAGGTTGTATTGAAGGAGTTAGCTCTATTGGCTTTTCTCTGGACGATTATTCCCATGATGCCGATTTCAGTCATGTTGAAGAATATATCAAAAAAATATGCAATGAAGTCTTAGAAAAAGGTTTGCCGAAAGATACTTGTCTGAATGTAAATATTCCGAAATTAAACGGAAGTCCTATCAAAGGTATCATGGTTTGCCGTCAGGCCCGTGCTAACTGGAACGAAGTTTTTGATGCTCGCAAAGATCCCCACAATAAGGATTATTATTGGCTAAGTGGGGTGTTTTATAGTGACGATTTAGCGGAAGATACCGACCAATGGGCATTGAACAATAACTATATTGCCATTGTACCTTTGCATTTTGATTTAACAGCTCACCATAACCTTAAAACAATTAAAGCATATGATTGGACAATTTAAAAAAGATAATTATATACTAGGTTCAATCATTGGATTGCTGCTTCCTATGCTCTCGGCCTTAATTATATATGTAGTTTTGCGGTTTTTAGGTTATGCTGATTTTACAGAATACATTAAAGTTTATTTGCTGTCAATAGTAATTAATATTTTTTTGATACGTTATTACATGATCAATTTAAATTTTGAGAAAACAGCAAGAGCTATATTATTTGTAACTTTTATCTATCTTATTGCCTTTTTTGTATATTATTTTAAAAGGTAAGATTGCATTATTATCCTATTATTCAATAAGCATTTAATATACGGCCTATTCCATCAATAAAAATGAATTCGCTTTATATGCAATAAAAATCATTTGTTTACGCATGAATTATTATGTTATAGCAGGGGAAGCTTCCGGGGATTTACACGCCTCAAATCTGATTAAAGAATTAAAATCAATTGATAATGATTCTACATTCAGGTGTTGGGGTGGCGATTTAATGCGTGAACAAGGAGGCGAGCTTGTAAAACATTATAAGGATCTGGCTTTTATGGGTTTTGTAGAAGTGCTTGCAAATCTAAAAACCATACTTAGCAACATTGATTTTTGCAAAAAAGATATTCTTGCTTTTCGGCCTGATGCTATTATATTAATCGATTATCCTGGCTTTAACTTACGTATTGCTGAATGGGCGCACGAAAAAGAGATCAAAGTATTTTATTATATTTCGCCTCAGGTATGGGCCTGGCATCAGTCTAGAGTGATTAAGATGAAAAAAAACATTGATCATCTTTTTGTGATTCTCCCCTTTGAAAAAGACTTCTTTTCGTCACATGGTATGGAGGTAGATTTTGTAGGTCATCCTTTATTGGACGCCATTGAAAATCATACTATTGGAAAGGCAAATGGGGATAGTGTCGATTTTTTTGAAAAAAATACACTTGCCGAAAAGCCTATCATTGCATTGTTGCCTGGTAGCCGTAAACAGGAAGTAAAAGCCATGCTTCCTCTTATGGTTGAAATGTCAAAAGATTATCCACAATATTCGTTTGTAATTGCTGGTGTCAATACGTTGCCTCATGGGTTTTATCGTAAGATTTTAAAAGAGCGTAGCATAGAAATAGTTTACGGACAAACTTATAATTTGTTAAAACATGCTTATGCGGCCTTGGTGACTTCGGGAACAGCCACCCTCGAAACAGCATTGTTAAATGTTCCACAGGTAGTTTGTTACAAAGGGAATTTCATATCCTATGCAATAGCCCGAAAATTTTTGAAAGTAAAATATATTTCATTGGTTAATCTCATTATGGACAAAGCAGTAATTGCTGAACTTATACAAAATGATTTTAATATCAACACCTTGAAAAAAGAATTTAAAAAAATAACACTGGACGAATTGTTTAGAAATCAACTCAAAGAAGAGTACCATGAATTAAGGTTAAAGTTAGGTGGGAGGGGTGCTTCTGCCAAAACAGCTCAATTGATTGTTGAATATATGAATCATCCCAAAATATAAAGTAAGAATGAATAATTTTAAACTGTTTTTTATCATTCTCATATTAAGCTTCTCAGCAAATTTGTTGGCTGCAGATTTTAATGTGAGGATTTTTTCGCAATCCAATATAAAGTCTGTTACCATCACTTCTCTTGTTGGGAAATATTCTATGAATGGAAATGCAAATTCGATCTCAGGACTGGATAAAAGCGAAACGGTAAGCATCATTCTTGAAAAAAACAAACTTAGAATTAAGAAAAACCAGGAAGACCTTGGTTTATTTAATACAATAGAAATTTCAGGGGATGGTTTGAAAAATATTTTCAAAATAAAACCCTCCAATCCAGAATTAAATGAGCGAATATATGATGATGACATTGAAATATCCATTGATAAAGGTTTTCTGAAAATCATCAATAATGTTGACATTGAGCATTATGTAGCTGGTGTAGTTCAATCAGAAATATTGGGAAGCTGTGATTCTTTGGAATTTTTTAAAATTCAGGCCATTATTTCAAGAACTTATGCGATTAACAATATGATGAAGCATTACAAAGAAGGAAACAATTTATGTGATGATGTTCATTGTCAGGTTTATAAAAGTAGGTGTAATAATTTTCAGATATTAATGGCAACCACACTTACAGCAGGTGATGTAATTGTTGATAAAAATAAACGCATGATTTCGGCTGCATTTTGTTCCAATTCAGGTGGCGAAACCATCAATTCAGAAGAATTATGGGCCATTGCTACCACTTATCTGAAGGCTGTTGTTGATACTTTTTCAAATGGGATGCGCAACAGTGTGTGGGAGAAAAAAATGCCTGTAAAAGAATGGCTTTCCTATTTAAAAAGTTCCTATAATTATCCAATAGAAGATACTGTAATGCGTCGGAGTGCACTTGAATTTGAGCAAATTACACGGAAAATGTATTTTCCGGACAGCATTCCATTGAAAAATATGCGCAAAGATCTGGAGTTAAAATCGGCTTTCTTTTCTGTGAAAAAAGAAGGGGAGAACATTGTCTTAAAAGGGAAAGGTTATGGTCATGGCGTAGGATTAAGCCAGGAAGGTGCTATTAAAATGGTGAGGTATCGTTACAAAGCCTCTCAGATTATTAAATTTTACTACAAAGACGTTGAGATTATTAATTACGAAGAAATTAAGAAGATAGAGTAAGACGGAAGACCGAAGACGGAAGTCTGTGTAAATTGAGAATCATTAATTAAAAATCCGAAGCAGAATTTCTGACTCCGGATTTTTTCGGTTTTCCGACTTCTGACTTCGATCTTTTTGCTATTTCTCCAATTCAGCCATGAGCTCGTCGCTCAATTCCATATTATGGAAAACATTGATAACATCATCATCATCTTCGATTACATCCAATAATTTCAATACTTTTTTGGCAGCATCCACATCAAGTTTTTCTGTCGTTTTTGGGATGCGCTGTAATTCTGCACTTTCGGCTACTATTTTTAATTCTTCCAGTTTTTTAACCATTGCACCAAAGTCTTCCAAGGCAGTTGTAACTGTATAGTAATCGTCTTCCAATGAAATGTCTTCGGCACCTGCATCTATCAGATCCAGTTCTACTTCATCGAGGTTTAAACTGGCCTGAGGAAAGGTGAAAATTCCTTTTCTGTCAAATAAGAATAGCAAGGAGCCATTGGTACCCAGTGTGCCGTTGTATTTATTAAAATAAGAACGGATATTGCTAACGGTACGTTGTAAATTATCAGTTGTACATTCAATAAAAATAGCGATACCATGAGGTGCATAACATTCGTAAGTAGTTTCCACAAAGCTGGCAGAATCCTTGTCGGAAGCCTTGTTGATAGCTCTCTGAAGGTTTTCCTTTGGCATATTTACACCTTTGGCATTTGCTATCGACAAACGTAAACGTGGATTGCTGTCGGGATCAGGCCCCCCTTCTTTAACAGCTACAGATATTTCTTTGATGATTTTCGAAAAAGCCTTGGATCGTTTGGAATCTAAAGCTCCTTTTTTTCGTTTGATGGTTGACCATTTACTATGTCCTGACATATCCTTATTTTTTTAGGTTTTTCTAAAGTTTTGGTAAAAGTAATACTATTTACAAAAATAAAAAAAAAGTGTCAGTTATTTTTGACACTTTTTTTAACTAAAATTAGAAATTCTGAGAAAAACTGCATTTTATAAAAACGCTTTATCTTTATTACCAGCCTGTAAGTGTTATTCCTATCATGTAGGGATAGATTTCAGGTCCTTTATTATCTTTATACATTGGCGTCAACGAATAACTGGCGAATAAATTAATCGGACCCCAGCCAATTCTAACTTCTGCATCTAATTTGACAGGATTCAGATAAAAATCGTTGTAAATTTTAGGTTTGGTTCTGTCGCCACCTTCAAAATGAACCTGTTTGGAGTGAGATCCGATTTTGTATCCAAATACAGCTCCGGCTGCAATGTGGAATTGTTTGCTTTTCTTTTGAGCTGTCTGGTATTCGAGAAATAAGGGGACCCTTAGCCAACTTTCGACCAATTTACTTTTGATATAAGTGGTAATATTGGTATTGTGGAAACCATAAACCCTCCCGGAATCTGGGACCAACACTACATTGTCGCCAAAACGGTAGTTGTTCCATTGTATACCAATACCAGAAACTACACCAAATCTATTGTTGATGATATTTGCATTGAGCTCGAAAACATTCAGATTTACACCTATTGATTTGGCATCATTCAATGTTAAAAATTCATATTGAGTAGGTAGGGCAGTACCATTGTCTTTGTTTAAATAGCCATTGAATGCCAGTTCGAAACCTGCCCAATGTCCACTGAACTTATGTATATAGGGTTTGTTCTTATCCTTTTTCCCAATTTTTAAATTTCCCTTATTGTCTACAGTCATTTCTGTATTTCCAAATGAAATTCGGGTGTCTTTTCCTTCAACTATTTCGATGTTTTTTCCAAATATGGATACCTTGGTAGAGTCTTTGTCAACTGAAATATTTGAATGCTGTTGATTTGAATTGGCATCTAAGTTATCATTCCAATAGCCATTGTTCAGATTTACTGAATCGGGTTTTTTATCATAATTAACTGAGCTGACCCCTTTCATGTCACCAAATAATTTGTTTTTTACATTTACATTGGCTTTAGCAGCACCATTGCCTTCGATTTTCATATCAGTGACTTCAATTAAGTCAGCACTTAATTTAGCAGCTCCATTTAAACTAGCAATGTGTTGAATCGAATTTCCTTTTAAAGTTAGTTTTGAAGCTCCTGTAATATCTGTCTTTAAATATTGTACATCAATATCTAAATCTATTTTAGACGCTCCATTTGCATATATTTCCAATGAATCAGTTTTAATCTTTGTCATAGATTTTATTTTGGAAACACCGCTGGCTTTGATGTATTTCAGATTGGGGCAGCAAATATATATTCTGTCATTATTCAAGTGATTATCCGATCCATCCACCGAATTTCTAATTTCCAGTATGCCATTTTTTACATTAAATGTGCTATTTCTGTCTTCATCTTCCTCATCTTTTTCCATAATTACACTCTGTACCGTTCCACTTGTAATATACACATTGGATAAACTTCCTGCATCAATACCGCGAAAGGCAGGAACGCTATATTCTTTCATGTCCGGTGTATTTTCCTGAGCGGAAGCAGCTAACTGAAGTGAAAGTAAAGATAAAATAAAGAATGTTTTTTTTAGGGTATTCATGATTTTAAAATTTAAGTTGTGAAATTTTTTCCGTTTTCAGTGTGACGGATAGAACAGGGGATTTGTTACAGTCAAAATTATTTTCTGTTTAGTTTTTGCTCCAGGGCCAGGTAAGTTTCCTTGGCCGAAGTTCCAAGTTCCTCTATTTTGCTATAACCTAAAACCGCTACAGTTCTTAAAAATCCACCAGCTTTGGCTATGGGTTGATCTTTTAATAAATCTGTGTCAAATTCAAAACGAGGTGTTTTTTGGGGCTCAAGAAGTTTTTGGGCAATATTGTTTTCTCTTTGTATATCCGAAAAGGTTAATTCATCATTGATACTTGTGTAATAATGTCTTGTTATTGGGTCGATATTTTGATTTGGATAGTCCAGCTTAATTTTTTGCAGCTGGATACTGGCTATGGATGTTAATTTATTTGGTATTCTTATTTCAGGTATTGGGTTTGTTGTTTTTGCAGCAGTAGGAATTTGTTTTTTATATATAATTCTTTTAATTCTTAGAACATCCGTCTTTTTCACCTTCAATATATTGGAAGCAATATTGCCTGATTTTGTAGTTGGGATGTTATTTGTATTCTGCTTGTTATTTATTGCAGTAGCATCAGTCTTGAGGTTTTTTGTATTTGTAAAGTAGAAACTAGCAATGCTCGCCATTAATAGAAAGGAGGCTGCAATTGCTGCTGTTCGGTATATAAGTTTTTTATGAATTGGAGCATTGAAAAATAAGAATTTCTTTAATTGCTTTTTGTTTTCGAAAACAATAGAAGAATCAGCCTGAAGTTTAGCTAACTGAAATAAACGGTATTCATTTTGTAAAGATGGATGTTGAGCAAGGAAAATTCCCAGTTGCTTTTGTTGTGAAATGTTTAGATCACCTTCGATATCAGCAATAAAGAATTCATTGTAATTTGTTGAATTGATGATGGGAACTGAAGAACTTTCAGTTTTTTTTAAACTTTCTTTAAATTCGTAGTGTATTGAAGATGCATCTGCAATGCTGATGTTTTCGAAATTGTCAAATTCTGCCTTTATATCCGGATTTAGTTCAATGAAGGCAAATAATTCTTGTGCTTCACTTTTAGTAAGCCTTCCCTCGTAATAGTCGAGTATGTAAATTTCGTAATTCGTTTTATGGATCTTCATTTTTTCATTCGGTTTTATAAAACGCTTTCTAGAGTTCCAATGTAGTTCTTTAAAAATAACCTTGCCCTGTAAATGTAAACTTTCACCTGAGATTCGTTAAGGTCTGTAATTTCTCCTATTTCTTCGTAGCTATAGCCTTCATAATCTCTGAGCAAAATCACTGATTTTTGTATTTCAGGTAATCTTTCAAGGGCTGCATTCAACACTTCTTTTAGGTCTGAATACTGATTTTCGGTGGTCAGGCTCTTTAAAAAAGCATCGTCAAGCGTAGTTTGCTTTTTCTCTCTTCTGATCTGGTCAATCATCGTATGGTATGCAGTTGTAAATAAATAGGAACGGGCTTTTTCGTATGATATATCAGCAACTTTGTCCCACATTTTGATAAAAGAATCCTGTACAATGTCTTTCGCTTTTTCTTCATCCTTTATGTTTTTAAGGATAAAGCGATAAACACCATCAGCAAATTCATCTACACAAATGTTGTATTCAGAAGTTGTCATTCAATTTGTAATTATTTTCTCAAAATTTTACCTGTTTTCTAATTGAGACGAAGAGGCATTGTGAAAAGTTACAGCGAAGGTAGAAAAAGTTTGTAAAGTTATAAAGTTCATTAAGTTTTTAAAGAAGAGTGTAAATTCGTTTTGATTTACGAAATGCTAAAGCTTGGATTAATGTCATAGTTGCTGTTATACACAAATAAAAAAGCTTGTTCAAATCGATGAACAAGCTTTTTTGATATTTATAATTTATCTGCCTCTAATAAGCATACAATGGGAAAGGTTTCATCAGTTCGTTGACACGGTTTCTGACAGAAAGAATAGTGTTTTCGTCGTTGATGTTTGAAATAACTTCATCTATTAGATCAACAATAATACCCATGTGTTCTTCTTTCAATCCACGTGTTGTAATGGCAGGTGTGCCAACTCTTAAACCTGAAGTCTGGAAAGGAGAACGGCTGTCGAAAGGAACCATGTTTTTATTGATGGTAATATCGGCCTTTACCAGGGTGTTTTCTGCTAATTTCCCAGTAATATCGGGGAATTTACTTCTCAAATCAATCAACATCAAATGGTTGTCGGTGCCACCTGAGATTACTTTATAACCCTTGGCTATAAAAGCTTCTGCCATTTTAGCTGCATTCTTTTTTACCTGTTGAATGTATGATAAATAGCCATCAGACAATGCTTCTCCAAATGCAACAGCTTTAGCTGCAATTACATGTTCCAGTGGACCACCCTGAATACCTGGGAATACAGCAGAATCCAATAAAGCTGACATCATTTTTGTTTCGCCTTTTGGTGTTTTTAATCCCCATGGATTTTCAAAATCTTTACCCATCAAAATGAGACCGCCACGAGGTCCTCTAAGTGTTTTGTGAGTGGTAGTTGTAACAATATGACAATGAGGCACCGGATTGTTCAATAATCCTCTGGCAATTAAACCTGCAGGGTGAGAAATATCTGCCATAAGAAGTGCACCGATTTTATCAGCAATAGCACGCATTCTTGCAAAATCCCAGTCTCTGGAATATGCTGAAGCACCAGCAATGATTAATTTGGGTCTTTCTTTCATCGCTGTTTCTTCCATGGTATCATAGTTAATCATACCGTTTTCTTCTTCCACACTGTAATCAATAGCTTTGTATAGAATACCCGATGAATTTACAGGAGAACCATGCGAAAGATGACCGCCATGTGATAAATTCAAACCCATAAAAGTATCACCTGGTTGCAGACAAGCTAACATGACAGCCATATTGGCCTGAGCACCAGAATGGGGTTGTACATTGGCCCATTCAGCTCCAAAAAGTGTTTTTGCTCTGTCGATGGCTATTTGTTCGGTTTGGTCAACAATCTGGCAACCACCGTAATAACGTTTGCCAGGATAACCTTCGGCATATTTGTTGGTCAATACGGAACCCATGGCTTCGAGTACCTGCTGACTGACAAAATTTTCGGAGGCAATAAGCTCTATTCCATGCATCTGACGTTGATGTTCTTGTTCAATCAGGTCGAAAATTTGATGATCTCTTTGCATAATTGTAAAATATTGTTGGTTTTTAAAAATTTCAATACTGCAAAAATATACATTTATTTGGCAATTTAAGGTTATGACCTGTTTTTTTTGTTTTGCAAAATTAAGAATGTTGACTTATTCTGATTTTTGAAATTAATTTAAAACTTTACGACTTAGAGCCATCGTTAATGGTATAAAATCTCTATTTTTGTAAAAACTTATTTAAGCAAATCCAGATGATAGCTTTTGAAAAATTTACATTAGAAAACGGACTCACTGTTATCGTTCATAACGACGAATCAACACCCATAACAGCGGTAAATATATTATACAATGTCGGTGCCAGAGATGAGCATGCTGACAAGACAGGTTTTGCTCATTTGTTTGAACACCTGATGTTTGGTGGTTCAAAAAATATTGCAGTTTTTGATGAACCCCTCGAAAGAGTAGGTGGCGAAAACAATGCATTTACCAACAACGATATCACTAATTATTATTTAACAATTCCTCAGATAAATTTAGAAACAGCATTTTGGCTTGAGTCCGACAGAATGAACGAATTGGCTTTTTCTGAAAAAAGTCTTGAAGTGCAGCGAAATGTGGTAATAGAAGAGTTCAAACAACGCTATCTGAATCAACCTTATGGAGATGTGTGGTTGTTGCTTCGTCCCTTGGCTTATCGCGAACACCCTTATCAATGGTCAACCATCGGAAAAGAAATTTCGCATATCGAAAATGCAGGAATGCAAGATGTGAAAGATTTTTTTTATCGGTTTTATCGACCTAATAATGCCATCATGGTTGTTGCCGGGAATGTGGAACTCAGCCAAATTAAACAATTGAGCGAAAAGTGGTTTGGAAGTATTCCACAGGGAGAAGTGCCGAAACGCAATATTCCAGCTGAACCAGTTCAAACAGAGGAAAGAACTTTGACGGTTGAACGCAATGTTCCTTTTGATGCAATTTATAAAACCTATCATATTTGTAAGCGAACGGATAATGATTATTTTGCTTTCGATTTACTTTCTGATATTCTTTCAAATGGGAAATCTTCAAGATTTCACAACGAACTGCATAAAAAACAAAAATTATTCAGCGAAATAAACGCCTATCTTACCGGTGATGTAGATAATGGTCTTTTTGTAATTTCTGGTAAGCTGAACAAGGGGGTAAGCATGGAAGAGGCAGAGCAAGGTATTGATAATGAAATTGATAAACTTAAAAATGATATTGTTGAAGTGGACGAATTGCAGAAAGTTAAAAATAAAGCCGAATCTTTAATGATATTCTCTCAAATGAAAGCCAGTGATAAAGCCATGAACCTTGCTTATTTCGAAATATTGGGAGATGCGAATAGGATCAATACCGAAATTGAGAATTATAGAAGTGTAAGTCAGGAGCAAATAAAATCCTTAATAATCAATACATTTGCCAAGAGCAACTGTTCGAAAATGTATTATTATGCAAAAAAGTAATAGAAACGGACACCAAAACTGAATTTAATATTGTCAAGTAAATAATACATGATATCAGAAGCCGAAATAATTAGTGGATGCATAAAAGGTGATAAAAAGGCTCAAAAAGCCTTGTATGACAAATACTCAGCTAAAATGCTTGGTGTATGCATCCGTTATTTTAGAAGTGTAGATGAGGCAGAAGATGCATTGCAAGAGGGATTTATCAGGGTTTTTAAAAATATCGATAAATTCCGAAATGAAGGTAGTTTTGATGGCTGGATTCGAAGAATTATCGTAAACACGGCACTTAATTTTTATAAAAGTAATTTAAAGCATTATTACGCCGTTGATTACGCCGAAATTGAAGAAAGCCTTGAAGATGATAAATTAAATTTTGATAATTTATCCGTAGAATACCTTCTTAAGATGATTCAATTATTACCGGAAGGCTATCGATTGATTTTTAATATGTATGAAATTGAAGGATATACTCATAAAGAAATAAGTGAAATGCTTGGAATCTCTATCAATACTTCGAAATCGCAATTGATGAAGTCAAAAAAACATATACAGAATAAGCTGATTTCAAAAACAAACGTTATTTAATACCCAATGAAAAAAGAAGAATACATGGGCGATAAGTTCAGGGAAGCTTTCAAAGATTTTGAAAGGAAGCCTTCAGCTAAAGTTTGGTCTAATATTGAAAATGTTGTAAATCAAACCAATACTGCCAAATTCAATTTTTTTAATTCCAAAAATTTAATCATTGGAAGTACTGTTGTTGCCTTGATTTTAGTAATTCTCTATATTCTTATACCCACAAATCATCTTCAAACTTCTATTGTACAAACGCTTGATACTAAAAAAATAACTTCAAACAATAGCGAGGTAAAAGAGGCTGTTCATGCTTCAAACTCATTGCCTACTATAAAAGCTGCTGCAGCAAAGAAGGTAGGAGAGGATGTAAAAACCCCGAATGCCAAGGAAAACATTGCCCAAAAGCAGAATATCCGCGATATAATTGCTCAGCTTGATAATAATCAAAAACTTACTGAAAACAAAAACAATCAGATTGAAAGAAATGCTTTGCAAGTTTCAACTACAAATACGATTGCTTCCAATCAAAAAATAACCAATGTACAACCAACATCAAAAATAAATGCTGCTTTGCCCAAAGCCATGCCAATTACTGATATTAAGTTTTCTCCTGATCAAAAAATATGTAAAGGTGAAAAGCTAACTTTAAGTGTAACAAATGCAGTTAGTTGTTTATGGAGTACAGGTGAAAGAACACAATTTATAGTCGTAAGTCCTACTTCGTCAACCGATTATAGTGTAATAGCTACGGATGAAAATGGAAACCGCAAAACAGGACTGATTACTGTAACGGTCTCTGAATGCAATGCTCCTTTTATCCCGAATGCTTTCACTCCCAATGGTGATGGTCAATCAGATGTTTTTAAAGTATACGGAAGTAACATCAGCAATTTCGAAATTATTATACTTTCCCGTTCAGGAAAACTTGTGTATACTTCCAGAAACATTGATGAAGGCTGGAATGGAAACAGTAAAGAAGGACCTGCTCCAACAGGCGTTTATGTATACACCATAAAATATACCAACGAACTCAATACACAACAAACCCTCGCAGGACACGTTACGCTTATCAGATAGACCAATGAATCAAGAAATAAACCGAATTATAACTCCCGAAATAATTAACATCAATCCCGAATCATTCGGGATTGATAGTTTAATGCCATCCATCAATCAGTTTGCAAACGGAATATCTTATTATCAAATTAATAAAGGAACCCAGGATGTATTAAAAATTGAATTTCTTTTTAAAGCGGGTACGTATTACCAGGAAATACCATTTTCTGCATTTTCTGCAGTTCAGTTGATTAGCGAAGGAACCCTTAGTTATACCGCTGAGAAAATAGCAGATTCTTTTGACTATTTTGGTGCATTTATCGAAAAAGAAATTGACAGGGATTTTGCATCGCTCACGATTTATTGTTTAAATAAACATCTGGCGCAATTATTACCTTTTGTTGAAGAGATAATTAAAACTCCGCAATTCCCCGAAAGTGAGATTTCGATTTTTAAAGAAAAACAAAAAAGCCAACTCACTATCAATTTGCAAAAGGTTGACTTTATTGCCAGGACAAAATTTACTGAGCTCATATTTGGTGCAAGCCATCCTTATGGGCAAAAAGCTGAAATTGAAGATATCGAAAGAATCGAGAAGAAACATTTGGCTGATTTTCATCAAAAATTCTTCCATTCAGATAATTGTAATATTCTGATTTCTGGCAAGATATTGCCAGATTCCATTTCATTGCTGGCTAAGCATTTTGGGAATTCCAAATGGGGAAACACTCCATTTCTTATTTCAAATAATGATAGTTTCAGTATAGCTGGAGCTCCTCAGTTTAAAAACTTTGTTGAAAAAGAAGATGCAGTTCAATCAGCAATAAGGATAGGTAGTGTGATGTTTGCAAGGCAGCATCCCGATTTTAATAAATTTAAAATAGTAAATACCATATTGGGTGGCTATTTTGGTTCAAGGCTGATGAAAAACATCAGAGAAGACAAAGGTTATACTTATGGTATTGGTTCTGGAATATTGCCACTTAAGCATTCAGGCTATTTTTTCATTTCAACAGAAGTTGGACAGGAATATACCAGCCAAACCCTGAATGAAATTTATAAAGAACTTAAAAGGCTTAGAGAAGAATTGATTGGTAAAGATGAGTTGTCGCTGGTGAAAACCTATAAGATAGGTGAATTCATGAGAAGTATCGATGGTCCTTTTGCCATTGCAGAAATGATTAAAACTATGATACAGTTCGATTTATCTGTTGATTATTATAAAGAATACCTGCAAACGATCCAAAAGATTACGCCCGAAGAAATACAATTGATTGCAAATAAATACCTTCAGGATAATAATTTGTATGAAATATGCGTTGGTAAACGACAATAAATAATATTTTATACAACCATTTTATAAATTTATTGTCTTAATGAATAGATGAATAAAAATTTTATAGTCATACTACTTTTTATTATTTCTAATCAAAGTTTTGCTTTGTTACCTCCCTCGATTAGATGTATTGCTGTAGCTAACAATGGTAATATAAGTCTTAACTGGATAATTCCAGGAGATATTGTTGGGTTTAACAGTTATCATATTTACAGAAGTACTTCAATCAATGGTGTATACAGTAAAATCGACAGCATTTCTAATGTAAATCAAACAAGCTATGTTGATGTAAGTGTAAATGCAAATAATCAATCTTTTTTTTATTTTATAAAATGCAAGTCTGGCAGCAATGTATATACTGCTGCTTCAGATACCGTTCAAAGTATACATTTAATAGTAACCAATTCAGGAACCGGCGTTGCCAATTTAAGCTGGAATGCTATTCACACTCCTCTCTTGCCAACTTCATCCCTTTATTACAAAATTTATAAAAGTAATGCTTTGTTGGTTACATGGACAAGTGTAGATTCTACTCAAAATCTGCAATTCAATGATATTATAAAAGTCTGCCACGATACTATATCCTATAAAGTTGAAATAAAAGATGCCTCCAATTGTATTTCAGTATCTTCGGTGGATGGGAAATTGTTTGAAGACCATACGGCACCTGTTACAAATGGATTGGATACGGTAAGTGTAAATTATACCAATGGTAAAGTGATCATTGGTTGGACTCCAAGTCCTTCATTAGATACCTGGGGTTATATTATTTGTCACGGTTCTCCTTGCCTTGCCTTAGATACCGTGTTTGGGAGGCTGAATACAAAATATATTGATTCGGTATTTGATCCCTGTTTAAGCACTCAAACCTATAGAATTGCAGCTTTCGACAGTTGTTACAACACCAGTTTGTTTAGCAATAATCACACTACGATATCGCTGGACAGTAAATTGGATATTTGTGGAAATAAAATTGATTTAACATGGACACCCTATATCAATTTGAATCCGGCTATTAGTGGGTATAAAATTTTTATGCAGAGGAACGGAGGTGTTTATACTGTCGTTTCAACCAACAATACATCCACACTTAATTATACTTTCGGTAATTTGTTAGATAGTAGCACTTATTGCTTTTATGTTCAGGCATTTGAAAGTTCAGGGCAGAAAACGTCCAGCTCTTGTGAAAAATGTTATAAGATTATGAAGCCACTCAATCCGAGCTTTTTATACCTTAGAACCGCCAGTGTCATTTCATCCAACCAAATTGATTTAAAAATCTATACCGATCCTGCCGTAGTTGTTACTGGCTATCATATTTATAAATCTTTATCTCCAGTCGCTGTCTTTACAAAAATTGCAAGTCTTCCTTTTACCGGCAGTTCAAATTATTCTTATTCCGACTACAAAGTAAATACCTTGAATATACCCTATTACTATAAAGTAATGAATACCGACAGTTGCGGAAATATTGGAATTACTTCTAATACAGCTCATACCATTCTCTTGAAAGGAACAAGTTTAGATGGCTATGTAAATAAGTTGGAATGGACAGATTACGGTGATTGGGCTGGAAATGTAAATTCGTATGCTGTCTATCGAGCAATGAGTGGAAGTTTTAATGCATTCAAAATTGCGGATGTTTCATCCTCAACTTTTGTGTATTTAGATGATATTCAGAATTTTTCATCAAGTAATGGGAAATTTAGGTATTATATAAAAGCAAACGAAAGTGCGAATGCGATGTATAATTTTGTGGAAGAAAGCAATTCAAATGAGGTGGAATTGGTACAAGCTCCTGATATGTATATTCCAAATGCTATTATGCCCGAAGGTGTAAATAGAGAATTTAAACCAGTGATGACTTTCGTAAACAGCGAAAATTATTTAATGCAAATATACAATCGCTATGGCCAGCTAATATTTGACAATAATAACCCGGAAGTTGGCTGGGATGGGAAATGCAAAGGAGAGTTTGTTCCAACAGGTGTTTATGTTTATTTAATTCGTTATAGCAAACCCAATCATGATATTGTACAGAAAAAAGGACTGCTAACAGTTATACATTAATCTCTTGAAGTCGAGCTATTAAAATACTTGCATTTATATTGTTTTTTTATTCACAATTAATTCAAAATATCAAATTAATTATTAACTTTGACGATTGAAATGACGAAAATCTATAATTACTAAATATATATTTCTATTAAATTTTTTTAATTCATTAATTTAAAACTCGTTATGAAAAAATTTTTATTTTTTGTGGTAGCATTAATGATCACATGCTTCGTTTCTGCTCAAACGATTGTATTTCAGGAAAACTTTGAATCGGGCACAATAGGGCTCACTACTACAGCCGATTCTGCAGGATTTCCAACAACTACTTTTAAAGCATGGGCGGCGTCTTCTAATTTGTATAAGACTGGTTTAAAGTCGGATACAAATACCCTCCAGAATGGAAAGACCATTTACTTTACATCAAATACTTTTTCAACAGTTGGGAACACTTTTGTAGTTTTGGAGTTTTCTCAAATCTGTAAATTGTATTTTTTTGATGGAGGAAATGTGGATGTTTCTATAGATGGTGGTACTACTTGGACTCCTCTTGGAATAACTCAATATTTAGGAACAGGCACCCTCATTCAAAATGGCGGCGTTTATAAATTTTCTGAAAGCGCTTACCCTAATTGGCTTTCAGGTGACACACTTACAAAACCAACCAATACTTGGTGGAAAGACGAAAAATTTGATATTTCTTCTATTGCAGCCAATCAGGCGAATGTTAAAATAAGATTTAAATATACATGTAGCGGAAATCCTTCTGGAGCTGGCAGATATGGCTGGTTGTTAGACGATATTAAAGTTACTGCAGCTCCTTCAGAACTTTATCCTCCTGTAATCACAATGGTTGCTAATCCTATTGATACTGTTTATTATGGTGGTCCTTATTATGTTTCTGCATTTATAAAAGATGCTTCAGGTATCGATACTGCTTATGTTACTTATAAAGTAGGTAACGGGCCTTCGATACAATTGGGTATGATTAAATCTCCTACTGTTGATAGTTTATATACAGCAGGCATTCCTTATGTAGGTTATGGCAGAACTGTTACTTACAATATTACGGCCCGGGATGCATCGGGTGCTCACAACTTGGCATTCAAGCCTTCTTTAACCGGCTTTTATAGTTTTTATACAAAATATACGGCTGGTGGTCCTGTTGTTGTTGGAGCCGGTACTACCAATCAACAATATCCTTTCAAGGCAAATGCTGATTATGCTAAAAGTGCTTCGATTTATATAGCTTCTGCCATTAACAGGTTCGGCTTAATTACTCAGTTAAAGTGGAATGTTTCTACAGCTCAGGCTGCCATTCCTATTCCGATTAAAATATATATCAAACAAACTGCTTCTGCTGTGATGACAGCTGATAACTGGACCAATTTAACCAATGGTGCTGTATTGGTATATGATGGAATTCAGACATTTTTATCAACTGGCTGGAATACGATTAATCTTACCTATCCTTTTAATTACAATGCCGGTAACTTAATGGTGTTGTGTGAAGCTAATAATGGAACAGCTGCCACAGCTACTCCTGCTTATTATTATACTTCAGGCACAACAGGAACCCATCAGTATTTTGCATCAAGTGCCTCAACAACTGGTTCTCTCAATGCGCAAAGACCTAATATTACGATTGGTTTTGTAGTGAGTCCTTTACCTACTCCTGATGCAGGTATTTCGCAAATTACAAACCCAACATCCAGTGTAATTGCCGGAACCGCATTTCCTTTCAATGTTAAAATTAAAAACTTCACGACTGATTCATTGAAAAAAGCCAACATCTATTATACTTTAGATGGTGGTTCAGCTCAACTTTCAGCATGGACACATCCTGGTTTGGTAAAAGATTCAACTTATATATATACCGTAACTAATTTGAATCTTGCGGTTGGAATTCATGCTTTAAAAGTATGGACAGATTTTCCCAACGACAGCATTGATCAAAATTTCCTGAACGATACTGCAAGTTATTCATTTTATGCTTGTGCAGGTCCAATGAACGGAACTTATACCGTGGGTGGAACAGGTGCTAACTTCGCAACATTTGCGGATGTTTTTGTCGGTTTATCGCAATGCGGTATCAGTGGTCCAGTCGTATTTAATATCAATGCCGGTACTTATAATGATCAGCTTACAATTCCTATGATTGTTGGTACTTCTGCAATTAATACGATTACATTCCAGTCAGCTACCAACGATAGCACATCTGTAATAATGAATCACACTTCAACTGCAGCGGCTAACTGGATTATAAAATTAAACGGAGCCAACTTTATTGCTTTTAAACATATTAAATTTGCTCCTGCTGATCCTACGAATGCAGCTGCTGTTATCATTACCGCAGGTGCTGCAAATAATAAATTTATAGGCAATAATTTTGTAGGTGCTTCCGGATCTTTGACTTCTCAAACATTATTAAGTATTGAAGGTACTACGCTTCCAAACAAAAACAACCTCATACAAGGCAACTATTTCTTCAATGGATCTTATGCTATTTCTTTAAAAGGAACTGCAACTGCAACTTTGAAAAATACTGTTGTTAAAAATAATAGTATTGATAATTCAGTCGTTTACGGTATTTATGCTCAATATGTAGATTCTACAATGATTGATTCCAATACTATAAATACTTCTGTTGTTAATACAAGCAGTAAAAATGGTATCTATTTATTGAATGCAAATGTGCTGAATACAGTTACTAAAAATACTGTAATCATGACCGGTGGAACCAATATGTATGGTATCCTGGCAGAAAACTGTGTTTCTACTGACACTACCATGGGTTTAATCGCTAATAATTTTGTAAGTTTATTAAATGGTAGCAATTTTGCTTATGGTATCCGTTTAAATACAGTTGCCAAATATAAAGTATATGCCAATTCTGTAATTACAAATGGTGCCAATGCATTGGATACCAGAGCTATCAATATTGTAAGTACAAGTTCAGGTATCATTATAAAAAATAATAACTTACAAGGAAATGTATTTACAATTCATGTAGAAGGTGCTTCTTCTGTTGCTGAATGTAATTATAACAACTATTATTCTACAGGAACAACTTTTGGTTATTGGAATGCAACTGCTTATAATTCTATGTCCAGTTTAGTTGCTGCAAGTTTAAAAGATTCTAACTCAGTAAACGTTAATCCATTTTTCTTAAGTACAACTAATTTGCATACTTTTAATGGTTTACTTACTGGTATAGGTACCAACCTGGCTGATGTTACTACTGATATTGATGGTGCTCCCCGTATGAATCCTCCATGTATTGGTGCTGACGAATTTTTACCACCCGCTCAGGATGCAGCCCTTATTACAATTTTAAAACCAATTGGTGGTTGTGGAATTTCTTCAACCGAAGATGTAAAAGTAGTTATAAAAAATGTTGGAAGTGCAGCTATTTTAAGCAATACACTAACTGCTCACTATAAAATTGACAGTTCAAATGCAGTCGTTACTGAATTGGTGAACCGTAGTTTTAATGCTGGTGATACCATTCATTATGTATTTACTACCAAAGCAAACATTGCGGTTAATCCTCTTACACTTGCTGATACTACCTATAAAATAAGAGCATGGACCGATTTGACCGGAGATTTTGCACACTCCAACGATAGTAGTAATGTACTTACGGTTTCTTCGATGTTTACACCTGCTCCACCTACTGCAACAGGAGCAACTGTATTTTATTCCAGTACTGCTCTTTTAACCGCTGTTTCCAATAGACCTACGGCTTGGTTTGATTCTCCAACAAGTACAACTATTTTGCATACAGGTCCTTCGTTTACTACTCCTGTATTATTGGCTACCGATACTTTTTATGTAGCTGCTAAAACTGATTATTCCGCATCTGGTATACTGGGAACAGGAGTAGTTCAAAATACTAACACAGGTTATCCATCACCTTATGGATTCTTTTATAATGGTTGTAAAGAACAATATTTAATTACCAAAGCTGAATTGAATGCTTTAGGAATTCAGGCTGGTCCTATCACTTCAATAGGTTTTGATGTTGTTTCAGTTACGGGTGTTACTGCTTTGCCAAATTACACAATTAAACTTGGACAAACCAGCCAAACTGCACTATCAGCTTGGATCAGCGGTTTAACTCAGGTATATGCAAATCCTTCTCTGATGCCAACTGTCGGTTGGAATCTTTATTCTTTTACTTCTCCTTTTGTTTGGAATGGTACTGATAATTTGGTTATAGAAGTATGTTTTAATAACAACCCTAACGGCTATACTTACAATGCAGTAGTAAATCAAACTGCTACTCCTTTTGTCTCAACGCTTGATTATCATGCAGATACTGATCCTGCCGTATGTACTGCAGGTATTGGCACTCCTTCAACTTATAGTCAACGCCCAAACATAAAGATTCAAGGAATGGTTCCTGGTTGCGAAAGTTCAAGAGTTCCTGTAATTGCCAATGTACTCTCATATGCACATGAAGCAGGTATTTCTGGTATTATAGCCCCAACAGGATGTGGATTGTACAATGTTCCTATTTCCGTTAAAATTTTTAACCATAGCTATATTGATACCTTAAGAAGTACCAATTGTACGGTTAAATATAAACTGGATAACGGTTTATTTATTACACCCGAAACTATCAATTTAATTATTAAACCATTTGATACAGCTACTTATATATTTACGACCTTGGCTAATTTTGTAGCACCTGTTGGTGACCGTTATATTAAAGTTACAGCAGTTGTAAATACGCCAAGTGATGCATATAATGCCAACGATACCCTTGTTAAGGACTCAATTTTCTCACGTTATACACCTCCGTCACCCACTGCAAATAATGTTAGCATATTTAATGGTTCAATGGCAACTTTAACTGCTACTGCCCCAGGAACGATTATTAACTGGTATGACCAATTCACCGGAGGCGTTAAAATAGGAGAGGGGTCACCTTATACAACTCCTTTCTTTATGTATGTTACTGATACTTTTTATGTTGAAGCCAATACTTCTTTTTCAGCGAATGGTGTAATTGGTAATGGTACAATACAAAATTCAACAACCGGATATCCTACACCTTATGGTCAGTTTTATAATGGATCAAAAGAACAGTATTTAATTACAAAACTTGAGTTAAATGCCCTTGGATTCCAGGCTGGACCTATCAACTCGCTTGGGTTTGATGTAGTTTCATATACTGGATCTGCTTTGACTAATTATACACTTAAAATTGGACATTCAAGTCAAAGTGGATTGTCAACTTGGGAAAACGGATTAACCCAGGTGTATACGAATGTTTCTTATATGCCTACCACGGGTTGGAATATTCATACATTTACCACTCCGTTTGTATGGAATGGAATTGATAATATAGTTGTTGAAAATTGCTTTGATAATTACCCCACAGGATATACCTATAATGCTATTGTAAATCAAACTACTACTACTTTTGCATCGTCTTATTATTATCAATATGATTTAGGTAGTGTTTGTACTACTGGTGGATCAGGTTCTACAGCGACACAACGCCCAAATATGAAATTAGACGGAACCATTCCAGGATGTGCAAGTTCAAGAACTCCTGTAATTGTTACAGTTAGTCCTCCTCCTATGAATGATGCAGGGGTAACTACCTTGGTTAATCCTGTTGGAAGTACACCATCCGGAGTTTCTACGCCTATTAAGGTTAAAATCAAGAACTATGGACAAGCTCACTTAACCTCTGCCACTGTTCAATGGACCTTAAATGGTGTCGCCAAGCCTAATTACAACTTTACAGGAAATATTTCAACTAATTCAGATTCTACGATAACTATTGCCAATGAAACATTTAGTGGTGGTTTGTATTGTGTAAAAGCATGGACAATACATCCTAATGGTGCTGCTATTGACAGTACAGGGTCTAATGATACTTTGCATACAGTTTGCTTTACTGCTTGTTTGAACGGTAATTATACGATCGGCGATACAACAGGTGGTAATTTTCATAATTTCCCAACCTTTAATTCTGCTGTCAATAACTTAACAGTTGCCGGTGTTTGTGGCCCTGTTACTTTCCTGGTAGATACCGGTACTTATAACGAACAAGTCAGAATCTCTCAGATTATGGGTGCTTCTGCTGTCAATACCATTACTTTCCGTTCATTGAGCAACGATAGCAGCAAAGTTAAATTGCAATGGGCTGCAACTACTGCCTCTAATTATTATACTTTGTTACTAGACAGTGCAAAATATATAACATTCAAAGGAATTACCCTTAAAGCTATTGGTGTTACTTATGGAATAGGTGTTGAGACTAGAAATACCGCAACCAATAATATCATTTCAAATTGTTCAATCCAATTGCCTACAGGTTCCAGTTACAGTATGTATGGAATTTACGATTATGGTTCTGCATCTTGTTTCAATACATATCAGAATAATTTAATCATAAATGGTTATTATGGTATTTATAATTACGGTTCAAGTTCTTCGAATTTAAAACCAGGTAATAAAATCATTGGAAATAAATTGCTTAATTTCTATTATTATGGTATTTTCTCCTACTATCAGGATTCAGTACAAATTATTGGGAATGAACTTAATTCTTCGAGTGCTAGTACCTATATTTATGGTTTGTATACCTATTATAACCAGAATGCTTCAAAGATTCTAAAGAATAAAATTATATTAAGCACACCTGGTTCACAATATGGCCTTTATGTATATTATATGACTGGAACAGCTACGGCTCATGGTTTGGTTGCCAATAATATGGTGGCACTTTCAGGCGGAACTACTTCGTCATATAATTATGGCTTGTACGTATATTATTCAAATTATCAGGATATTTACTTTAATTCTGTGGGTATTACCGTACCTTCTCCTACTAATAGCAGAGCGTTGTATCAATACGGTGGAACCTTTATTAATTTGGTTGACAATATTCTTGTAAATACTGGTGGTGGAATGGCTTATTATGTCGGAACTCCTGCTGCTATTGCACAATCCGATTATAACAATATCTATACAACCGGTTCTTTTATTGGTTATTGGACTGCAAATGTAGTTACTTTGAACGATTTAAAAATTGCAAGTTCCAAAGATGCCAATTCAGTTTCCCTAGATCCTAACTTTACATCTGCTACTGATTTGCATTTAATGTCAACCATATTAAGTACGTTGGGTACTCCAATTGCTTTAGTAAGCGATGATATTGATGGTTTTACAAGAGACGTTCTATATCCTACCATAGGTGCCGACGAAGTTCCTTTGTTGCAACACGATGCTGGGGTTACTTTTATCAGCCGTCCAACTGCTGTTGAAATTGAAGCTACCACTTTCCCTGTGAAAGTTGCTGTTAAAAACTTTGGTACAAATCCGATTACTTCTGTTGTTGTAACTTATGTATTAAACGGAGGTACTCCTGTTAATTTTACCTTTACACCTACTAATCCAATACTTACAATGACTACTGACTCCGCTACTTTCCCGGCTAATATGACAGTTCCTGCAGGTAATAATACGATATGTGCTTATACTACTTTAGTGGGAGATATCAATACCTTTAACAATCAGTCCTGCAAAAGTTTCTTTGGTATACCATTGTATGATGCTCAACTGGCATTGGCTTATCCTGTAACTGAAGGTTGCGGTTTAACTTCTGATACGGTGAAGGTTTTAATTGTTAATCAGGGAGCATTACCTATCAACGGTGGATTAACGGCAAGTTATCAGAGATTAGGACTTCCTGTTGTTACCGAAACAATAGCTACTCCAATTCCGGTAGGTGGTACTTTTACTTACAAGTTTAATCAACTTGTGAATTTAGCTGTAACAACGCATGATTCTCTTTACAAGGTTAAATGTTGGGTTACACTTACCAATGACAATGTAGCTTATAATAATCTGGATACTATTTTTGTCAACTCACTGCATACACCTGTGAATCCTGTTACATCCAATATAACTATTCCTTATGCAACTACTGGCACAATTAATGCTACATCTGCAACTGCTGATCCATTGAAATGGTTTGATGTTCCAACAGGTGGTACTTCTATTTTCACTGGAAGTCCATATATTACACCGATTTTGTTTGCTACTGACACTTTCTTTGTACAATCGAGTACTTCAAGTTCATTCAGCGCAGCCATCGGAACTGGTATATCCACTCAGGGTTATCCATTCTATGGTTTCTGGGGATATACAAGAAGTGCTTCAATTTATGATAACGCTTCAGTGGGTGGATATGGTATGATCAATGAATTGCAATGGAATGTTGCTACTACTGCATCTGCCACTTTCCCTGTTAAAATTTACCTTGCACAAACTAATCAAGCATCCATGACTGCTGATACCTGGACGAATTTAATCAGTAATGCAACATTGGTATATGATGGTCCTCAGGTGTTTAGTGCAACTGGTTGGTTCCCGATATCTTTAACTACCCCTTGGGATTATACATCCGGAAATTTGATGGTTCTTTGCGAAGCTAATTATGGTGGAACAGGAACGACCGGAGCTTATTTTTCCTATACAACAGCTGGTACAGGTTCTCATCAGTATTTTTATGCTGATAATTCTGCTCCTGCCGGAACAGGTTATTTAAATACAAGTCTCCCGAATATTAAAATTTCAGGAAACGTTGCAGGATGTACGAGTCAAAGAGTGCAGTCTATTGTTACTGTAGGAGCTCAACCAGCATTGGATGCCAGTGCATTGAGCATTGTTACACCTTCTTCAGCAGTTAACCTAAGCAATCTGGAAACAGTAAGTGTTTTGGTTAAAAACTATGGTTCTACTGCTATTCATCATTTCCCTGTTAAATATAAACTGAGCCACGGGCTGGTAAGTTATCCTGTTGTATCTCAAATTATGACAGATACCATTGCTACCGACAGTGTAAAATTATTTACCTTTACACAAACCATCAATCTAAGTTCTAATTTGCAACCTGATACATTTAAACTTGTTGCCTGGACTGATTTAGTTGGAGATCCTACACATCAGAATGATACAACGAAAAAAACAGTCATCAACAAACCACCTGTTTATTGTATTTCTACTGCTACTTATACCGGAGACGAAGATTTAGGTAAGGTTGTTTTTGCAGGTATTACCCATGGTAATGCATTGCCCGTATTAAACAACACAGCTGCTAACCAATTGTATAATAATTATACGGACTCTGCTGCTTACCTTGCTACTTTGCAACCTGGTATGTCGTATCCAATTTCGTTAAGTGTTATTTTTTCATATGGTACTTATACTGGCAAGGTTAATGCTTATATTGATTATAACCGTAATGGTGTATGGGATTTGCCTGATGAACTTGCATTTACTTCAATGTATGACGGAAGCACAAATTCAACGGTTACAGGTATTGTAAATGTTCCTTATACTGCAATTCCAGGGTTTACCCGATTGAGAATTGTTGTGGATGAAGCTGCTAATGCTCCTCCTTGTGGAGTCTATTATTATGGTGAAACCGAAGATTATAAAGTGAGTATTGTTCCACCTATTCCTCATGATGGTGGTATCAGCAAAATGAATGGAATTGGTACATTTTTACCTTATACTTCACCTATGCTGCAAACACCTCAGTTCTTTGTTCGTAACTATGGAAGTGATTCCTTATCAGCTGCTACTATTAAATATGTTGTCAATGGTGCTGCTCCTATTATACATGCATGGACAAAAACACCTGCTTTGCAATCCTTGGAATCAGATTCATTGTTTCAGAGTATTACATTACAAGCCGGTATGAATACCATTATGTCTTATACCAGCAATATTACAGGAGATGTTAATTATCTGAACGATACCCTACATTCTAAAGTATTTAAGGAATATTTAGCACAACCACCTTATCTTGATAACTTTGAAGTCCATAAATACTGGTTTGCAACAGATACTGCCAGTGGTTTAACCATCAACAATCTATGGGCACAAGGCGTTCCTACTACCATTCATCCTTCACTGAATGCTGCGCATAGTCCTGTTAACGCTTGGGTTACCGGTTTAACTGCCAATTATCCTGTTAGCAATTTAAGTATATTGTACAGTCCTGTATTTGATATTTCAGTAATGCAGCCCGATACACTTAAATTCTGGCAATGGCGTCAGTTTGGTACAGGAACTAGCGGGGATATCGAATACCTAAGTGGTAATGGTGCCTGGTTAACCTTGGGTATACAGAATGATACCAATGCAACCAACTGGTACAATGCTGCCCTCAATAACTGGACCGGTGTTGACACTGTTTGGACTCAATCTAAATACAGAGTTAAAAATCTGATGAATCTTGGTAACACTATTCAGTTCAGATTTAGATTTGTATCAGGAACAGCGGTATCGGCTATGAAAGGCTGGGCCATTGATGACTTTGAATTAAGTCTGGCTTCTATTCCTCAGGATGGTGGTGTAATTGCGATTACTAGTCCAACAGCCACTTCGTTGGTTGGTGACTTGGTTACAGTTTCTGTTACCGTTAAAAACTTTGGTACGGATATATTGACGAATGTTCCAGTTAAGTATCAGGTAGGTACAGGCGCAATTAAATCAGGTATTATGACTGGTTCTCTTGCACCAGGAGCTACAGGAAACTTTACGTTTACTCAGACCTTCCAGGTTGCAACTATAGCTTATACAATCTGTGCTTACACAGCAGTTGTGGGTGATGTTTATGTTCAGAATGATACCTACTGCAAAAATGTCGCTGTTAATCCTGCTCAGAATGATGTTGGTATAACGCAAATCATCCTACCAGGCGCTCTTGCTTATGCCGGTACTACTCCTATTAAAGTTGAGATTAAAAACTTTGGAACACTCACCCAGACCAATATTCCATTAACTTACCAACGTGGTATTTTGACTCCAGTTAATGCAGTTTGGACGGGTAGTTTAGCAGCAGGTGCAACTACTGAATTTACTTTCCCAAATCAAATGACTGTACCTTCTGGCCTTTCATTTAGTTTGTGTGCATTTACCCAATTGGCGAACGATGCATATATACATAATGATTCAATTTGTAAGTCGGTTACAATCTGTAATGTGGCTACAGCTGGTCCAATCACCGGACCAACCACAGTAACTCCGGGTTCAACAGGAAATGCTTATTCTATTACTGCTTTGGCCAATGCTACTTCTTACAATTGGGTTTATACGCCTAGTACAGGTGTAACGATTACTCCTGTTGGTATAGGTTCATCGGTAACTATCAGTTTTGGAGCAGGCGCTACCAATGGTGTGCTCTCTTGTAACGGAATAAGTTCAGTATGTTCAGGTAATCCATCATCGATTAACATCAGTGGCTTAGGCGCTGGCATCAATGAATTTGATGCAAAAATCTTATGGTTAGGACAGAATGTACCCAATCCAACAACAGGTTTAACCAATATCGAATACAATTTGCCAACAGCTGGTGAAATTAAATTTGATATTATGAATTTGTTCGGACAAAAAGTATATTCAATACAAGATAAAGTGAACGCAGGTAAACATTTGATTGATCTGAATGTGAAAGATCTTTCAGCCGGTGTCTATTATTATACCATCGAATTCCAAGGCAAACGCCTGGTGAAGAAAATGGTCGTAAATAAATAAACCATCACTTTGATTTTATAAAAAGGCAGCCTTAGGGCTGCCTTTTTTTTTGATGAATGTTATGAAATGTTAAACTTTCTAAAATTTAAAAAAAAACAACAATTTTAAAATTTCCTTTGTTATATTTGCAAAGTATAAAAAAATTTTAAAATTTCTTATGTTAAAATTGAAATCTAAAAATCTTTTTATATTTTGCTTTGTTGTAATAGGGGTGAAAAACTTTTCACTTTCTATTACTTTATTAATATTTTTCTTATTTATTATTCATTTATTCATTAATTCTTAATTCGTTATGAAAAAAGTTTTACTTTTTGTGATTGTAGTAATGATGACATATTTTGTCTCTGCTCAAACAATTGTATTTCAGGAAAATTTTGAATCTACTTCTATTGGATTGACTACGTCTGCAGATTCTGCTGGCTTTCCCGTTGGTAGTTTCAAGTCATGGTCAGCCTCCACTAATTTGTTTAAAACAGGTGTGAAGGCAGATTCAAATGTTTTACAAAATGGAAAAACAATTTATTTTACATCCAACTCATTTGCAACAACTGGGAATAGTTTTGTTACGCTGGAGTTTGCTCAAATCTGTAAATTGTATTTCTTTGATGGTGGTAATGTTGAAGTTTCTATTGATGGAGGTACCACATGGACATCCTTGAGTCAAACACAATATTTGGGAACTGCAACCCTCATTCAAAATGGGGGCGTTTATAAGTTTTCTGAAAGCTCATATGCTAACTGGCTTTCAGGTGATACCCTTACTAAACCAGCTAATTCATGGTGGAAAGATGAAAAATTTGATATTTCTTCAATAGCAGCCAATCAGGCGAACGTTAAAATAAGATTTAAATATACTTGTAGCGGAAATCCTTCTGGTGCCGGCAGATATGGCTGGTTATTAGACGATATTAAAGTTACTGCAGCTCCTTCAGAGTTATTTCCTCCCATTATTACCATGCTCGCTTATCCTATTGATACGGTTTATCATGGTGGTCCTTATTATGTTTCTGCTTTTATAAAAGATGCTTCAGGTATCGATACTGCTTATGTTACTTATAAAGTAGGAAACGGGCCTTCTATTCAATTAGGTATGCTTAAATCGCTGACCGTAGATAGTTTATATACAGCAGGCATTCCTTATGTAGGTTATGGTAGATCTGTTACTTACAATATTACAGCCCGGGATGCTTCGGGTGCTCACAACATGGCATACAAGCCTTCTTCAACTGGGGTTTATAGTTTTTATACTAAATATACGGTCGGTGGTCCTGTTATTGTTGGAACCGGTACTACCAATCAACAATATCCTTTCAAGGCAAATGCTGATTACGCAAAAAGTGCTTCAATTTATCTAGCTTCTGCCATTAACAGGTTCGGCTTAATTACGCAACTAAAGTGGAATGTTTCTACAGCTCAGGCTGCCATTCCTATTCCGATTAAAATATATATCAAACAAACTGCTTCTGCTGTGATGACAGCTGATAACTGGGCCAATTTAACCAATGGTGCGTTGCTGGTATATGATGGAACTCAAACATTTTTGACGACAGGCTGGAATACTATCAATCTTACCTATCCTTTTAATTACAGTGCTGGTAATTTGATGGTGTTGTGTGAAGCCAATAATGTAACGGCTGCTTCAGCTTCTCCTTCTTATTATTATACATCAGGAACTACAGGAACGCATCAGTATTTTGCATCAAGTGCCTCAACTACTGGCTCGCTTAATGCACAAAGACCCAATATTACCCTTGGATTTGTTGTAAACCCTTTACCTACTCCTGATGCTGGTATTTCGCAAATTACAAATCCATCATCCAGTGTAATTGCCGGAACCGCATTCCCTTTCAATGTTAAAATTAAAAACTTCACGACTGATTCATTGAAAAAAGCCAACATCTATTATACTTTAGATGGTGGTTCAGCTCAACTTTCAGCATGGACACATCCTGGTTTGGTAAAAGATTCAACTTATATATATACCGTAACTAATTTGAATCTTGCGGTTGGAATTCATGCTTTAAAAGTATGGACAGATTTTCCCAACGACAGCATTGATCAAAATTTCCTGAACGATACTGCAAGTTATTCATTTTATGCTTGTGCAGGTCCAATGAACGGAACTTATACCGTGGGTGGAACAGGTGCTAACTTCGCAACATTTGCGGATGTTTTTGTCGGTTTGTCACAATGCGGTATCAGTGGTCCAGTCGTATTTAATATCAATGCAGGTACATATAATGACCAGCTAACATTGCCTTTTATTGTTGGATCTTCTGCTATCAATACCATTACTTTCCAATCTGCTACCAACGACAGTACATCTGTAATAATGAATCACACTTCTACTGCAGCGGCAAACTGGATAGTAAAATTAAACGGAGCCAGTTACATTACATTTAAAAATATTAAATTTGCTCCTGTTGATCCAACTAATGCGGCAGCAGTAGTTTTAACTGCAGGTGCTACCAATAATAAATTTATTGGAAACAATTTTGTAGGTGCTATTGGAACGTTGGCTTCTCAGATTTCATTAAGTATAGAAGGTACTACCGTTGCAAATAAAAACAACCTTATTCAAGGTAACTCATTCTTAAATGGGTCTTATGCCATTTCAATAAAAGGTACTTTGGCTGCTGTATTGAAAAATACAATAATTAAGAACAATAAAATGAATGAGGCTGTTGTTTATGGAATATATGCTCAATATATTGATTCTACGATGATTGACTCCAACACGTTGGTTTCATCAGCTGTCAATACAAGCGGGAAGAATGGAATTTATTTATTAAATGCTAATTTAATGAATACTATTACTAAGAATACAGTATACCTGAATGGTAGCAGTAATTTATATGGGATTTTAGTAGAAAACAGTGTTTCTACCGATACTACCAAAGGTTTAATTGCCAACAATTTTGTAAGCGTTGTCAACACTGCTGCTACTTTTGTATATGGTATCCGTTTAAATACAGTTACTAAGTATAAAGTTTATGCAAATTCAGTTATCGCCAACGGTAACAGTACTACCGACACAAGAGCAATTAATATTGTAAGTACCTGTTCAGGTATTGATTTGAAAAACAATAATTTATCAGGTAATAAATACGCTATTTTTATCGAAGGTGCAACTACTGTTGCTGAATCTAATTATAACAATTACTATTCAACGGGAGCAGGTTTCTCTTATTGGAATGCTACTTCTTATGCCAGTTTACCTGCATTTGTTGCAGCCAGTTTAAAAGACTCCAATTCTATTTCTGTGAATCCTTTCTTCAATAGTATAACCGACTTGCATACCTTAAATGGGTTGATAAAAGGAATGGGAACTAATTTAGCGGATGTAACTATCGATATTGATGGTGCACCTCGTATGAATCCTCCTTGTATAGGTGCTGACGAATTTTTGCCACCTGCACAGGATGCTGCACTTATTGCATTATTAAAACCAATAGGTGGTTGTGGTTTAAGTTCTACTGAAGACATTAAAGTTGTTATTAAAAATGTGGGTTCAACTTCAATTCTGCCGAATACATTAACTGCTAGTTATAAATTGGACAGCTTAAATACGGTTGTTTCAGAATTGGTCAACCGTACGATAAATGTGGGTGATACCATACAATATGTATTTAATACAAAAGCAAACTTGGCTGTAAATCCACTTACGTTGAATGATACCACTTTTAAAATTAAAGCCTGGGCAGATTTAAGCGGTGATTATTCTCATGCCAATGACTCGAGTGCTAGTTTTAGTTTTTCATCTATGTTTACACCTGCACCACCAACTGCTACTGGCGCATCAGTATTCTATTCAACTACAGCTACATTAACTGCAGTTTCACCTAAACCGATGGTATGGTATAAAACTGCTATCAGTACAGCTATTTTAGGGAATGGTCCATCATTTACAACTCCGGTTTTATTTGCAACGGATACTTTTTATGTTGCTGCTAAAACCAGTCAGTCAACTGTAGCTTATATAGGTCCTATTGCTCCTTTATCAACTGCCGGTACTGGCGGTGGTATAGGTACCTATTTGACTTTTACAGCTTTGACCAATACGGTTCTGTCTGCAGTTGATATATTCCCTTATGGAACAGGTGCTGGTACAGTTACCATTCAATTACAATCTTCAGCAGGGGTTATGATAAATACAGCTACTGTAAATTGTACAGGCTATACTTCACCTTTAAGTCCTGCACAGACAGCAGTATTAAATTTCCCTATTACAGCAGGAACCAGTTACCGTTTGGTTGCAACAGCTTGGACAGGTGGTGTTACTAACTTATACAGAGATTTAACAGGAACATTTCCTTATACACTTCCAGGTGTTTTAAGTATAACAGGAGCTTCTCTTTCACCTTATTATTATTTCTTTTATAATTTTAAAGTAGGTACAACAATAGAAGGTTGTGTCAGCAATAGAGTTCCTGTTATTGCAACAGTTCTTTCGTATCTGCATGAAGCTGGTCTTTCAAAAATTATTGCTCCTACAGGTTGCGCTTTGTACCAGGTACCTATTTCTGTAAAAATATTTAACCATAGTTATATCGATACCTTAAAAAGTACAAATTGTACGGTTACTTATAAATTAGACAATGGCAGTTTTATTACACCTGAGCCTATCAACGTTGTTATAAATCCATTCGATACAGCAACCTATACATTTACTACCCTGGCTAATTTTACAGCTCCAACGGTAGACAGATTTATAAAAGTTACTGCCGCTGTAATGACTCCTGGTGATGCATATTCAGCCAATGATACGTTGGTGAAGGATTCACTTTTATCCCGCTTTACACCTCCAGTGCCAACAGCTAACAATATAAGTATTTACAATGGAAGTACAGCAACCATGTCTGCTAACGCCAGTGTAGGAAATATCTTATGGTGGGATGCACTTACAGCAGGTGTAAATTTAGGTCAAGGTTCTCCATTTACGACTCCTTTCTTTATGTATGCAACAGATACTTTTTATGTAGAAACTTCTACCAATTATTCTGCATCTGCTACTGTTGGAACAGGAACTGTTGTGAACACTACTACCGGTTACCCAAGTCCTTACGGACAGTTTTATACGGGTTCAAAAGAGCAATATTTAATCACAAAAGCTGAGTTGAATGCCTTGGGTATTCAGGCAGGTGTGATCAGTTCAATGGGATTTGATGTGGTAAGTGCTCCTGGTGCTGCTATGGTTAATTATACAATTAAAATCGGCCATACCAACCTTGCAGCATTAACTACAACTTATATTACCGGTTTAACCCAGGTATACAATATTGCATCATTAATGCCAACAACTGGCTGGAATATATATAATTTTACAGCTCCTTTTGTTTGGAATGGTATTGATAATTTAGTGATTGAAAACTGTTTTGATAATTATGCTGGTGCATCTTCTTATACTACCAATGGTATAGTAAATCAGACTATTACAACATTTGTTTCAGCCACTAATTACCGTTCTGATGGCGGTGGCGTTTGCCCTATTGCAACTGCTACTTATTCCTTTAGTCAACGTCCAAATATGAAGATCAATGGTATGGTTCCAGGATGTAGCAGTGTTCCAAGAATACCTGTTATTATTACGGTAAGTCCTCCACCACAAAATGATGCTGGGGTTACTGCTTTAATTAATCCGCTAGGTTCAACTCCTTCTGGTGTTTCAACTCCAATAAAAGTGAAAATTAAAAACTACGGACAGGCTCACTTAACCAGTGCTGGTATTGGCTGGACCTTGAATGGTGTTGCAAAACCAGTCTATAATTTTACAGGAAATGTATTAAGTGGTGCTGATACTACTATTACAATTTCAAATGAAACCTTCAGCGGTGGTTTGTATTGTATAAAAGCATGGACCCAACATCCTAATGCAGCTGCTATTGACAGTACAGGCTCTAATGATACTTTGCAGCCGGTTTGTTTTACTGCTTGCCTAAATGGTAATTATACAATCGGTGATACTACCGGTGGCAATTTCCATAATTTCCCAACTTTCAATTCGGCGGTAAATAACTTAACAGTTGCCGGTGTTTGTGGTAGTGTTACTTTCCTTGTTGATACAGGTACTTATAACGAACAGGTCAGAATTTCACAGATTATGGGTGTTTCTGCTGTCAATACCATTACTTTCCGTTCATTGAGTAATGATAGCACCAAGGTTATTTTGCAATATGCAGCTCCTGCAACAACAAATTATTATACAGTACGACTTGACAGTGCTAAATATGTAACCTTCAAAGGAATGACGATTAGGTCTACTGGGGTAACTTATGGAAGACCTGTTGAAGCTATCAATACAGCAACTTATAATACAATTTCAAATTGTGTGTTGGAAATGCCTGTAAGTACAAGTTCTGGGTTTAATGGAATTTACGATTATGGCGTTGCATCCTGTTTTAATACCTATCAATACAATAGAATCGTCAATGGTTATTATGGCGTTTATTTGTATGGGGCCAGCACTACTTCTTTAAAACCTGGTACAAAATTAATAGGTAATAAAGTTATAAACTCTTATTATTATTGTCTGTATTCATGGTACCAAGATTCAGTTAAGATTATTGGTAATGAGTTTATTTCAAATACAGCTGTATATGGTTTGTATACTGGCTATAATCAGAATGCCATTCAGATTCTGAAGAATAAAGTTATACTTACTTCTGATGCCGGAACAAAATATGGTCTGTATGTGTATTATTGCTCTGGAACCGCTACTGCTGTTGGTTTAGTTGCTAATAATATGGTAGCTTTATCGGGCACCTCAACATCTGCAACTTCTTATGGGTTGTATCAGTACTATTCTAATTATCAGAATTTCTATTATAATTCCTTTAGTGTAACAACACCTTCTCCAACCTATGGCAGGGCTATGTATCATTATTATGGAAGCAACCAAAATTTGGTTAACAATAGTTTTGTAAATACTGGTGGAGGTATGGCTTATTATGTTGCCTTGGCCACTGCTATTAATACTTCAGATTATAATGATATTTATACAACTGGTCCAATTTTGGGTTACTGGGTTGCCAACTGCAATACACTGGCCGATTTAAAAATTGCTAGTTCTAAAGATGCCAATTCAGTTTCTTTAGATCCAACTTATACATCTGCTACTGATTTGCATTTAATGTCAACTATATTAAGTACCTTGGGTACACCGGTTGCCGGCGTAACTGATGATATTGATGGTTTTGTAAGAGACGTTCAACATCCTACCATAGGAGCCGATGAAGTTCCTTTGTTGCAACACGATGCAGGGGTTACTTTTATCAGCCGTCCTACTGCTCTTGAAATTGAAGCTACCACTTTCCCTGTGAAAGTTGCTGTTAAAAACTTTGGAACAGATCCTATTACTTCGGTAGTTGTTAGCTATATATTGAACAGCGGTACGCCTGTTAACTTTACTTATACACCTACCAATCCAATACTTACAATGAATACTGACTCTGTTACTTTCCCTGCTAATATGTCAGTTCCTGCAGGTAACAATACGATATGTGCTTATACTTCATTGACCGGAGATATCAATACCTTTAACAATCAGGTTTGTAAAAACTTCTTTGGTATACCTTTGTATGATGCTCAATTGGCATTGGCTTATCCTGTAACTGAAGGTTGCGGATTAACTACAGATACCGTTAAAGTTTTGATTGCAAATCTTGGTGCGATGGCTATCAATGGTGGATTAACGGCCAGCTATCAGAAAATAGGTGGAAGTGCTGTTGTTACCGAAACAATAAGTACAGCTATTCCTGTAGGCGGCAATTTTACCTATAAGTTTAACACACCTGTGAATTTGGCTGTAACCAATGCAGATTCTATCTTTAAGATTAAATGCTGGGTTACACTAACCAACGACAATGTATCTAATAATAATCTGGATACCATTTTTGTTAGTTCTTTGCATACACCTACCAGTCCTGTTACGGCGAATTTCAGTGTTCCTTATGCTACTTCTGCTGCTGTTACGGCAACTTCTAGTACAGGCGATCCATTAAAATGGTACAACGATTTAACCGGTGGAGCTTCTATTTATACTGGAAGTCCATATGTTACACCTATATTATTTGTAACTGATACTTTCTATGTAGAAGCAAATAGTGCTTATTCTGCATCCGGCGTAATAGGTAACGGAACTGTTCAGAATACGACGACGGGTTATCCATGTCCTTATGGACAGTTTTATACGGGTTCTAAAGAGCAATATTTAATTACAAAAGCTGAATTGAATGCGCTTGGAATTCAGGCAGGTCCTATAACTTCAATTGGTTTTGATGTTGTTTCTTATACAGGAGCTGCAATGATAAATTACTCTGTACAAATAGGTCATTCAAGTCTTGGTGCATTGACAACTGCTCTTGCAAGCGGTTTAACTCAGGTTTATTCAACATCTTCTTATATGCCAACTACTGGTTGGAATATCTATACTTTCTCTACTCCTTTTGTATGGAATGGTACCGATAATATTATCATTGAAGATTGTTTTGATAACTATGCCGGAGCTTCTAGTTATACCTACAATGCTATTGTTAATCAAACCACCACCACTTTTGTATCCACCGTAAATTATCATTCTGATGGCGGAAGTGTTTGTCCTACATTAACAGGTACTACTTATCTCCAACGACCCAACATTAAAATCCAGGGTATGGTTCCCGGTTGCAGCAGTACGCCTAGATTGCGTTCTATTGTAACGGTGGGTGCTCAGCCATCTATGGATGCCAGTGCACTGAGTATTGTTTCTCCTTTTACAGCAGTTAACCTTACAAATCAGGAAGCGGTGAGTGTGTTGATTAAGAACTATGGTTATTCTTCAATTCATAACTTCCCTGTGAAGTATAAATTAGGTAGTAATCCTGTTGTATCTCAAATAATGACAGATACCATTGCTACTGACAGTGTGAAATTATTTACTTTTACTCAAACAGTAAATCTAAGTTCTAATTTACAACCTGATACATTTAAACTAGTTGTATGGACTGACTTAGTTGGAGATCCTACACATCAGAATGATACCGTGAAAAAGACGGTAATTAATCTGCCTCCTATTTATTGTATTTCATCAGCCACAAGTCCTGCCTATGAAGATATTATCAATGTTACACTGAATACTATGAATAATTCTTCTTCGGCTTCACCGTCAGGAAATATGTACAGTAATTTCACGACCAGTGTTGCACCAACCAATATCCAACCTGGTATGACTTATCCTGTATCCATAACAACAGGATTAGTGCCAAGCTATACTTATCTCTATACCTGCTGGACAAATATGTTTATTGATTTTAACAGAAATGGTGTATTTGAACCCAGTGAATTGGCCTTTTCTTCCACCACTACTTCAAGTAATACTGTTACAGGATTTATAACAGTTCCTTATACAGCAGTGGCAGGACTTACCAGAATGAGGGTAGTCATGAGAGAATCTGGCGATATTACCAATACAGGTCCTTGTGGTACTTACACATGGGGTGAAACCGAAGATTATACGGTAGCTATTATTCCTCCGATTGCACATGACGGTGGTATCAGCAGAATGAATGGTATTGGTACATTTGTACCTTATACTTCACCTATGCTGCAAACACCTCAGTTCTTTGTACGTAACTATGGAAGTGATTCATTATCTGCTGCTAGCTTGAATTATGTAGTAAATGGTGCTGCTCCTGTAACACATGCATGGACTAAATCACCTGCTTTGCTTACACTCGAAGTAGATTCAGTATTACAGAACATTACACTGCAAGCCGGTATGAATACCATTATGTCTTATACCAGTAATATTACAGGAGATGTTAATTATCTGAACGATACCTTGCATTCCAAAGTATTTAAAGAATATTCTACTACACCTCCTTACCTCGATAACTTTGAAATCCACAAATACTGGTTTGCAACAGATACTGTCAGTGGATTAACCATCAACAACCTATGGGCACAAGGCGTTCCTACTACTATTCATCCTTCACTGAATGCTGCGCATAGTCCTGTTAACGCATGGGTTACCGGTTTAACGGCCAATTATCCTGTTAGCAATTTAAGTATATTGTACAGTCCTGTATTTGAAATTGGGACAATGCAACCCGATACCCTTAAATTCTGGCAATGGCGTCAAATTGATGCTTCAAGCAATGCATCTATTGAATACTTGAGTGGTAATGGTGCCTGGTTAACGTTGGGTATACAGAATGATACCAATGCAACCAATTGGTACAATGCTGCCCTCAATAACTGGACAGGTGTTGACACTGTTTGGACACAATCTAAATACATCATCAAGCATCTTACAAATCTGGGTAATACCATTCAGTTCAGGTTTAGATTTGTATCAGGAACTACGGTATCGGCTATGAAAGGCTGGGCCATTGATGACTTTGAATTAAGTCTGGCTGCTATTCCTCAGGATGGTGGTGTAACTGCGATTACTTCACCTTCAGCTATTTCGTTGGTTGGTGATTTGGTGACAGTTTCGGTTACCGTTAAAAACTTTGGAACGGATGTACTTACAAATATACCTGTTAAATATCAGGTAGGTACAGGCGCAATAAAATCTGGTATAATGGCCGGACCGCTTGCACCAGGAGCTACAGGAAACTTTACGTTTACTCAGACCTTCCAGGTGGCAACTCAGGCATATACTATCTGTGCTTATACAGCTGTTGTGGGTGATGTTTATACTCAAAATGATACCTACTGCAAAAATGTAACTGTAAATCCTGCTCAAAACGATGTAGGTATTACGCAGATAGTGCTTCCAGGTGCTCTTGCTTATGCCGGTACTACTCCAATTAAAGTTGAAATTAAAAACTTTGGAACACTTACACAGACCAATATTCCATTAACCTATCAACGTGGTACGCTGACACCAGTTAGTGCAGTATGGACGGGTAGCTTAGCAGCAGGCGCAACTACTGAATACACTTTCCCAAATCAAATGACTGTACCATCTGGTCTATCATTTAGTTTGTGTGCATTTACTCAATTAGCGAATGATGCTTATATCCACAATGATTCAATTTGTAAGTCGGTTACTATTTGTAATGTTGTTACAGCTGGTCCTATCACCGGGCCAACCACAGTAACTCCAGGTTCAACGGCAAATGCTTATTCTATTACTCCATTGGCCAATGCTACTTCTTACAACTGGGTTTATACGCCTAGCACAGGAGTAACGATAACAGGAACCGGAGCATCGGTAACTATCAGCTTTGGAGCTGGTGCTGTCAATGGTGTCCTCTCTGTTAACGGAATAAGTGCAATTTGTTCAGGTAATCCTTCTTCGATTAACATCAGTGGCTTAGGCGCTGGTATCAATGAATTTGATGCAAAAATGTTATGGTTAGGACAGAATATACCCAATCCAACGACAGGCTTAACAAATATTGAATACAATCTGCCAACAGCTGGTGAGATTAAATTTGATATCATGAATTTGTTCGGACAAAAAGTGTATTCAATACAAGATAAAGTGAACGCAGGTAAACATTTGATTGATCTGAATGTAAAAGATCTCTCAGCCGGTGTTTATTATTACACCATCGAATTCAAAGGCAAACGCCTGGTGAAGAAAATGGTCGTAAATAAATAAACCATCACTTTGATTTTATAAAAAGGCAGCCCTAGGGTTGCCTTTTTTTTATGTCTAAAATGTAAATTGCTAATCTATTGAAATAATAGTTTAATTTTTAACTAAATAGTTTTATATGTCATTTTAATTGTTACTTTTGTTCTTTAAAAAAGTTTAAATATTTTAAAACTGTTATTGTTGGTCTTAAAATAATTTAATCGTTCTGCTTTTTTCTCATTTTATTTCTGATAATTATCGGAAAATGTCTTGATACTGATGTGTATTGTGAAGTTGGGATTTTGGAATTCACTTTGTTGAAAAATAAAAATCAATTTATAAATATATAATTTATTCATTAACATTTAATAATTATGAGAAAAGTTCTACTTTTTGCTGTTGCGGTAATGATGACATTTTTTGTATCAGCGCAAACAATTGTATTCCAGGAAAATTTCGAATCATCTACTATCGGTCTTACTACAACTGCCGATTCGTTGGGATATCCAGTTTCAAATTTCCAGGCATGGGCTGCTTCAACCAATCTTTACAAGTCAGGTGTTAAAGCCGATTCAAATGTACTTCAATCAGGAAGAACGATTTATCTGACAACCAGCTCTTTTTCAACCATTGGAAATTCCAATGTTGTTTTTGAGTTCTCTCAGATTTGTAAATTGTATTTCGCCGACGGAGGAAGCATTGAAATTTCAGTGGATGGTGGTTCAACATGGACTGCATTGAGTCAAACTCAATATTTGGGAAGCGGAAGTCTCATTCAAAATGGAGGTGTCTATAAGTTTTCTGAAAGTGCATATTCTACCTGGCTTTCAGGTGATACGCTCACCAAACCAACGAATGCCTGGTGGAAAGACGAAAAATTTGATATTTCTTCCATAGCTGCCAATCAAGCCAGTGTAATGTTAAGATTTAAATATACCTATAGCGGAAATCCATCAGGATCCGGCAGGTATGGATGGTTATTGGATGATATTAAAGTAACAGCTGCAATTTCGGAGCTAGCTCCCCCTACGATTACCATGATAGCTTATCCTATTGATACTGTTTATTCAGGTGGCCCTTATCTTGTTTCTGCATATGTAAAAGATGCATCAGGTATGGATACCGTTTATATTTCCTACAAAGTTGGAAACGCTGCTTTTATACAATTGGGAATGCAAAAATCGCCTACCATCGATAGTTTGTATACAGCCGGGATTCCTTATGTTGGTTATGGAAGAACCATTACCTATAATATAACTGCCCGTGATGCCTCTGCTTCTCACAATCAGGCTTACAGGCCAACAACTGGGTATTACTCATTTTATACAAAATTCTTGGCTGCAGTACCTGTAATTGTTGGAACAGGCACTTCTACAGCCAACTATCCTTTTAAAGCAAATGCAGATTATACAAAGTGTGCATCTTTATTTTTAGCCAGCGAAATCAATAAATTTGGATTGATCAATCAATTGCAATGGTATGTTTCTACAGCCCAGGCTGCTGTATATATTCCTTCAAAAATATATATCAAACAAACAACAGCTACAGCCATGACTGCAGATAGTTGGGCTAATTTAATAGCCGGTGCTGTACTTGTTTATGATGCTACGTTGACATTTCCCACTGTAGGCTGGAGTGTTATAAATCTTAATACTATATTTAATTACAACGCTGGAAATTTGTTGGTTTTGTGTGAAGCTAATAATGGGACAGCAGCAACTGCAACTCCTTCGTTCCGATATACAGCCAGCCCTACAGGTACTCACCAGCGTTATGCTTCAAGTACTGCTACTACTGGTACTGTAAATACAAATAGGCCAAATATTACGATAGGTTTTGTTAATTTGCCCATTCCAACACCAGATGCCGGAATTTCACAGATCGTAAATCCTGCAGGAAGTGTTGTTGCCGGAACTTCATTTCCGGTGAATGTGAAAATTAAAAATTTTACAATCGACTCTTTGTATAAAGCGAATATTATTTATTCAGTTGATGGCAATTTGCCTGTATCTGCTCTCTGGACAGGTGGTTTGTTAAAGGATTCCACTTCTGTTTTTATGGCAGCTAATTTGAATTTAGCGGTAGGTGCACATACGCTAAAAGTATGGACAGATTTTCCTAATGACAGTGTAGACCAAAATGTTGCCAATGACACAGCCTTCTCTTCCTTCTTTGCCTGCATTGGTCCGCTAAGTGGTACTTATACTGTTGGTGGTGCTTCAGCCAATTTTTTAAATTTAAATGACGCTTTAGTGGGTATAACTCAATGTGGTATCAATGGACCCGTTACATTTAATATTAATCCAGGTATTTATTCAGAGCAGATTAGCATCCCCGAAATTATAGGTGCTTCGGATGTGAATACCATTACTTTTAAATCGGCAACCAACGATAGTACTTCTGTTATCATGAACCACACTTCTACTGCTGCTGCAAACTGGATTGTTAAGTTGAATGGGGCTGATTATATCACTTTCAAAAATATAAAATTTGCGCCTGCTGATCCTGTAAACGCAGCTGCTATTGTTATGACTGCCGGTGCTACTAATAATAAAATTATTGGCAGCTTTTTCGTAGGAGCTGTTGGAACTACTGCCACTCAATATCTGCTCAGTATTGAAGGAACAAGCCCGGCCAATTCCAATAATTTAATACAGTCTAATTATTTCCAAAATGCATCTTATGCAATAGCTGTTAAAGGATTGTCGGCTACAAAATTAAAAAACATACTCATAAGAAATAACTTTATCGAAAATTCCGTAGTGTATGGTATATATGCACAATATGTTGATTCGACAATGATTGACTCGAATACGGTAATTTCCTCGAATACGGCTACCAATAAATATGGGATTTATTTACAAAATGGCAATATTTTAAATACGATTACCAAAAACACTGTAAAACTAAGTGGAGGTACAAATATGTATGGTATATTAGCCGAAACCTCAGTTTCTACTGATACTACCAAAGGTATCATTGCCAATAATTTCGTTAGCTTAACCAATGGTGCTACAATTGCTTATGGTATTCGGTTGAATACAGTTACAAAGTTTAAAGTTTATGCAAACTCTGTTGTTGCTAATTCAACGGGAACCTCCGATGCCAGAGCTATGCATATTGTTACGACCAGTTCAGGGATTGATTTAAAAAATAATAACTTACAAAGTAGTAAATATCCGATTTATGCTGAAGGAGCTTCAGTTACTTCTTCAAATTACAATAATTATTTTTCGACAGGAACAAGTTTTGCTTATTGGAATGCTACTAATTATGCTAATTTAACTACGCTGCGTTTAGCAAGTTTAAAAGACAGCAATACCATTGCTGTGAATCCATTTTTTAATTCTTCTAACGATTTGCATACTTTTAATGGTTTGCTAAAAGGGATGGGGACCTATTTGGCAGATGTAACAACAGATATTGACGGTGCACCTCGCTTAAATCCACCTTGTATCGGTGCTGACGAGTTCCTGCCACCGGCCAATGATGCTACTTTGATTTCAATTCTAAACCTGGTTGGAGGTTGTGGATTAACTTCTACTGAAAATGTAAAAGTGGTCATTAAAAATGTTGGTACCGATGTGATCTTGCCTAATACCATGATGGCTCGCTATAAAAAAGATAGTCTGAATACACCCACCTCTGAATTGGTCAACCGTACCATTAATCCAGGGGATACCATTCAATTTGTATTTGCAACAATAGTAGATCTGGGAGTTTCTCCTGTTACTTTTGCGGATACACTCTATAAACTAAAAGCATGGACTGATTTAGCTGGTGATTTTGCACATGCCAACGATACAAGTTCAACTTTATCATTAATTTCGATGTATACGCCACCGGCTCCAATTCTTACCAATGCAACTACTGTATATGGTACTTCGGTAATTCTGAATGCTGTTTCAAACAGACCCATCAGCTGGTTCCATACACCATCCTCATCAACCGTTTTGTATACTGGCTCTTCATACACTACCCCGGTTTTGTTTGCCTCTGATACTTTCTATGTTGAATCTAAAACCAGTTCTTCGATAAGTGCAACTGTAGGAACGGGCACCTCTTCTCAAAGTTATCCCTTTTATTGTTTATGGGGATATACCCGAAGTGCCTCAATTTATCAGTCAAGCGAAATAGGTGGTTTTGGGCTGATCAATCAGTTGCAGTGGAATGTGCTCACTTCTGCTTCAACTGCAATGCCTATTAAAATTTACCTTAAACAAACTACGCTCACTAGCATGACAGCTGATACCTGGGCTAATCTTATCAGTGGTGCTACGTTGGTGTATGACGGCACTAAAACATTTAACGCTACTGGATGGAGTGCTGTTAATTTAAGTACTTTGTTTAATTATTTGTCTGGTAACTTAATGGTGTTATGTGAAGCCAATTATGGAGGAACAGGTACTGCTACTTACCCGTATTTTGCCTACTCCACAACAACCAATAATCAACATCAGTATAATTATGCAGATAGTTCACCTCCTACTACTACGGGTTATGTTTCTACATCAAGGCCAAATATTAAAATAAGCGGAAGTGTTGCCGGATGTGTAGGACCCAGAGTTCCAATTATAGCAACTGTCACCTTCCCAGCCAGCGAAGCCGGTATATCATCCATTGTTGCTCCAACAGGTTGTGCATTATATCAGGTGCCCATTACTATAAAGATATTTAACCATGGCAGCACTGCGCTCAATAGCACGAATACTACCGTTACCTATAAATTAGATAATGGAAGCTATATAACACCTGAAGTTATCAATATCGTGGTCCCAGCTTATGATACCCTTCAGTATACATTTACTACCCTGGCTAATTTTGCTGCTCCGGTTACAGACAGATATATTAAAGTTACAGCTAAGGTAACTACATTGGCTGATGCTTTGCCGAGCAATGATATATTAATCAAAGATTCAGTTTTGTCGCGTTTAACGCCTCTGCCTCCTACAACCAATAATATCAGTATTTATAACGGGAATACGGCAACACTGACAGCTTCTGGAAGTGTAGGTAGTATTAACTGGTTTAATGATTTAACTGGTGGAACTTCAATAGGACAAGGTTCTCCTTTTACTACACCTTTCTTTTTGTACGCAACGGATACTTTTTATGTTGAGGCCAATACAAATTATACGGCCAATGCTACTGTTGGAACAGATGTGATTCAAAATACTACATTAACTTATCCATCTCCCTATGGACAGTATTATACTGGCTCAAAAGAGCAATATTTAATTACAAAAGCTGAATTAAATGCGTTGGGTATTCAGGCAGGTGTAATAAGTTCACTGGGATTTGATGTTGTTTCTGCTCCTGGTGCTGCTTTGATAAATTATACCCTTAAAATTGGTCATACCAACCTTGCAGCCTTGACTACAACTTTTGTAACTGGCTTAACTCAGGTTTACGCCAATGCATCCTTAATGCCAACAACAGGTTGGAATATTTATAATTTTACTGCTTCTTTTGTATGGAATGGTATTGATAACATTGTAATTGAAAATTGTTATGATAATTATGCAGGGGCATCGTCCTATACTACCAACGGTATTGTTAATCAAACTACTACCTCATTTATATCTACCACTAATTATCGTTCTGATGGAGGTAGTGTTTGCCCTACTACAACAGCTACATACACCTTTACCCAACGTCCAAACATAAAACTTCAGGGCATGGTTCCAGGATGTATCAGTAGCCCGAGAACTCCTGCTATTGTCAATGTTGGTCCTCCTCCAATGAATGATGCTGGAATTACCACCTTGGTGAATCCAAATGGTGCAACTCCTTCAGGCGTTTCCACTCCGATAAAAGTAAAAATTAAAAACTTCGGACAGGCTCATTTATACAGTGCCGGAGTTGCATGGACCTTGAATGGAGTTGCAAAACCTCTTTATAATTTTACTGGAAATATTCCAAGTGGTTTAGATACTACAATAACAATAGCGAATGAAACTTTCAGTGGTGGTTTGTATTGTATAAAAGCTTGGACACAGCATCCCAATGGTGTGGCTGTTGATACAACTGCTTCTAATGATACATTGTTCAGTACTTGTTTTACTGCTTGTTTGAATGGTAATTATACGATAGGTGATACAACTGGTGGAAGTTTTCATAACTTCCCAACATTTACTGCTGCTGTAAACACCTTAAAAATAGCAGGTGTATGCGGAAGTGTAATCTTTTTAGTAGACAATGGTACTTATAACGAACAACTCAGGATTTCTGAAATCCCTGGTGCTTCTGCTGTAAATACCATTACGTTCCGCTCTGCTAGTGGAGATAGCACAACTGTTGTTTTGCAGAATACAGCATCACTTTCAACAGAAAGTTATACCTTGTTGCTCGATAGTGCAGATTACATCAGAATAGAAAAAATGACGTTAAAAGCTTTAGGTGCTACTTATGGATATGTTGTTGAACTTAGAAATGGGGCTACGAATAACATAATTTCAAACAATAGCTTGGAGATGCCTGTAACTACATCCTATACCATCGCTGGCATTTATGATTACAGTACTCCAAATTACTATAATAAATACCAGAACAATAAGATCATCAACGGTTATTATGGTATCTATACTTATGGGAGCAGTACGGCTGCTTTAAAGAAAGGCACTGAAATTATAGGAAATAAAATTTTGAATTTTTATTATTATGGTATTTATTCTTATTATCAGGATTCTATTAAAATTATTGGGAACGAAGTAAATTCAAATTCTACCAATACATATATTTATGCTGTTTACCTCAATTATAACAACAATGCCTCTCAGATAGCCAAGAATAAAATTATTCTTACTACACCTGGCTCTCAATATGCTTTGTATATGTATTATTGTTCAGGTACAGCTGCTTCGCGAGGATTGATTGCCAACAATATGATTTCACTTTCGGGTGGCTCAAGCTCTTCAAGCAATTATGGTATCTACCCATACTATTGCGATTATCAGAATTTCTATTATAATTCTGTAAATCTTGCAGTTCCATCAACAACTTATGGATATGCTTTGTATCATTATTATGGTACGCAACAGAATTTGCTGAATAATAATTTTGTGAATACTGGAGGTGGTTATGCATATTATGTTTCATCTGCAACTGCTATTGTACTATCCAATTATAATAATATTTATACAAATGGAAGTGTATTGGCTTATTGGACCGCAAACAGAAATACCTTGGCGGCTTTAAAGACTGCAAGTGGAAAAGATGCAAATTCAGTTTCGGTTAATCCAATGTATACCAGTGTTACCGATTTGCATTTATTGTCAACAATATTGAGTACACTGGCTACACCAGTTGCCGGTATTACTGATGATATTGACGGTTTTACAAGAGATGCAGTTCATCCGACAATTGGTGCTGATGAAGTTCCGTTGTTGCCTCACGATGCAGGGGTTACTATTATCAGTCGTCCTGTTGCTGTTGAAACAGAAGCAACTGCAGTTCCTGTTAAACTTACCATTAAGAATTTTGGAACGGATTCAATCTGTACAGTGACTGTTAGTTATGTATTGAACAATGCTACAGCAGTGGATTTTGTTTATACACCAATTGTTCCAATTGCAAGCCTGGCAACTGATACTGTCACTTTCCCTGTTAATATGATAGTGCCTGCTGGAAATAATACAATATGTGCCTATACCACCCTGGCCGGTGATTCCAATACTTTTAACAATCAAATCTGTAAAAATTTCTTCGGAACACCTTTGTATGATGCCCGCTTGTCATTAGCTTATCCAATAACTGAAGGTTGTAACTTAACGATGGATACCGTTAAAATTATGATAGTAAATCAGGGTATCAATCCTATTAGTGGTAGTATAACTGCAAGCTATCAAACCTTGGGAGGTGCTGCCATTGTTACAGATACTATTTATGCAACAATTGCTGTTGGTGGAAGTTATCTGTATAAATTTACGACGCTGGTTAATTTAGCCGTAACAACAGCTGATTCGATGTACCATGTCAAAACATGGGTTAGTTTGGTCAACGATAATATCTCAAACAATAATTCGGATACGATTGATGTTAAATCAATGCATACACCTGTAGATCCTGTTACATCTAATGTTACTATCCCTTATGCTACAGCTGCTTCATTAGTAGCGACTTCTGCTACCAACGACCCATTTAAATGGTATGGTTTGCCAAGCGGAGGAACTGCATTGTATACAGGAAGTCCATATGTGACACCCATTCTTTATTTAACAGATACTTTTTATGTTCAATCAAGTACTTCAAGTTCATTCAATGCAACCATAGGGAATGGGGCGACTAATCAGACCTATCCTTTCTATTGCTATTGGGGTTATACGAGAAGTGCAGCTGTCTACCAGGCAAGTGAAATAGGAGGGTTTGGTTTAATGAATCAAATAAAATGGGACGTAGCTACTTCAGCTTCAACAAATATTCCAATTAAAATTTATTTAAAACAAATAACTGGAAATAATATGACTGCTGATACCTGGGCTAATTTAACAAATGGAGCAACGTTGGTCTATAGTGGAACGCAATCTTTTAATAATGCAGGCTGGTTTGCTATTGGATTATCAACAGCTTTCAATTATTTGAGCGGAAACTTAATGGTACTGACGGAAGCAAATTACGGTGGTACAGGTACATCTCCTTATCCATATTTTAATTATACAACCACCACAACCAATAATACTTTCCAGTCTTTATACCAGGATAGTAGTCCTCCAACAGGAACAGGCACACTTTCTAATACAAGACCTAATATTAAATTAAGCGGAAGCATAGCCGGATGTTCGAGTCAAAGAGTGCCAGCCATTGTAACTGTTGGTGCACAATCAGCAATAGATGTGGGTGTTGTTTCGATAACAGCCCCTGTTACTGCTGTTAATTTAACTGCTTCCGATTCAGTTAAAGTTGTTGTTAAAAACTATGGTTTTACTGATATCAGTAATTTTTTAGTGAGGTGTAAATTGAATAACAACGTTGTTGTATCTCAAATGATGTTAGATACCATTGCAGTTGCAGCTTCTAAATCCTTTACATTTACTCAGACAGTGAATTTAAGTTCTAATATGCAGCCAGATACATTTAACATAATGGCTTGGACTGATTTAGTAGGAGATCCTGCTCATCAGAATGACACTGCTAAAAAAGCAGTTATTAATCTGCCACCAGTTTATTGTATTTCATCTGCAACTTATACAGGCGATGACGATTTAGGGCAAGTTGTTTTTGCAGGTATTAATCATGGTAATTCATTGCCAATTCTGAATAACCCTGCAGCAACAGGGATGTATAATGATTATACATCCATAACTCCTGCATCTGTTCAACCGGGAAGTTCTTATCCTATTTCTGTAAGTATTTTTTATTCAGGAGCTTATCCTTATAGTGGATACATGAATGCATTTATTGATTATAACAGAAATGGAACTTTTGAATTACCAGGAGAATTGGTTTTTGGGGGTGCTTATGATGGAACAACTATCACAACTCTTTTAGGAAATGTTAGCGTTCCATATACTGCGCTTCCTGGATTAACAAGAATGCGTATCGTGGCTCAGGAATTTGGTACAGCTTCCACTGTTCTTCCCTGCGGAACATATAGCTGGGGTGAAACAGAAGATTATACCGTTGCAATTATCCCTCCGATTCCACACGATGGCGGTATCAGTAGGATGAATGCTATGGGAAGCTTTGTTCCTTATACTGCATCTAATTTGCAAACTCCACAATTCTATATCCGTAATTATGGTAGCGATTCTTTACTCTCAGCGAATATGAATTATGTCCTGAATGGTGGTTCTCCTATCGTTTATTCATGGAACGGTCATTTGCTTTCGTTGGCTGAAGATTCGTTGATTCAGAATTTAACACTTCAACCAGGTTTGAATACCATTAAAGCTTATACAAGCGGAATTCTTGGAGATATTAATTATCTGAACGATACCCTGCATGCCAAAGTATTTAAAGAATATTCTACTTCACCACCTTATCTGGATGATTTTGAAACCAATAAATATTGGTTTGCAACAGATACCGCTAGCGGTTTAACCATTAATAACCTATGGGCTCAAGGCGTGCCGGCTTCCTTGTCGCTGAGTGCGGCACATAGTCCTGTGAATGCTTGGGTGACAGATTTGGCTGCCAGTTATACTCCTAGTAACCTGAGTGTATTGTACAGCCCAGTATTTGATATTTCTGTTATGCAAGCTGATACGCTCAAATTCTGGCAATGGCGTCAGTTTGATGCTGCTACCTATGGATATATTGAATATTTAAATAGTAGCGGAGCATGGCAGACTTTAGGTGTTCAGAATGATACCAATGCCTCTAACTGGTACAATACAGCTACCAATAGCTGGACAGGTGTAAATACCAACTGGACTCTTTCGAAATATTGTGTTAAAAATCTGAGCAATCTCGGTAACATTCTTCAATTTAGATTTACATTCATTTCAGGGGCAACGGTATCAACTATGAAAGGTTGGGCCATTGACGATTTTGAATTAAGTTTAGCTCCTATTCCTCAGGATGGAGGTGTTATTGCGATTATTTCACCAACTTTAACTTCTTTGGTGGGTGATATTGTTACTGTATCGGTTACAGTTAAAAACTTTGGAACTGATATTTTAACGAACATCCCAGTAAGGTATCAAATAGCTGGTGGGGCTGTTCAAATGGGTACATTAGCTGGACCACTTGCACCAGGAGCTACAGGAAACTTTACATTTACTCAAACATTCCAGGTTGGGATTCTAGCCTATTCAATATGTGCTTATACTGAAGTAGTGGGCGATATCTATGTTCAAAACAATTTTAACTGCAAAAATGTAATTGTAAATTCTGCCCTTAATGATGTAGGCATTACACAGATACTTCAACCAGCTGCGATTGTTAATCAAGGTACTACTCCTATTAAAGTTGAGATTAAAAACTTTGGAACCCTTACTCAGACAAATATTCCACTATCTTACCAACGTGGATTATTACCTCCTGTTGATGGTATCTGGACTGGAAGTTTAGCTGCCGGTGCTACTGCTGAATTTACATTCCCTAATCCAATGACCATACCTTCTGGTCTGTCATTTAGTTTGTGTGCCTTTACCCGATTACCAAATGATGCGTATAAACACAATGATACCGTTTGTAAGTCAGTTCTTATCTGTAATGTTGCTACAGCTGGTCCTATTACCGGCCCAACAACTGTAACTCCTGGTTCATCAGGGAATGCATATTCTATTACTCCTTTGGCCAATACTACCTCTTACAACTGGGTTTATACTCCAGCTACAGGTGTAACGATTAACGGAAGCGGAGCATCGGTTACCATCAATTTTGGTGCTGGTGCTACTAATGGAGTACTCTCTGTAAACGGAATTAGTACAATCTGTTCAGGTAATACATCCTCCATTAATATTAGCGGCTTAGGTGCTGATATCAACGAATTTGATGCTAAGATGTTATGGTTAGGGCAGAATATACCCAATCCAACTACAGTATTGACAAATATCGAATACAATTTGCCAACATCCGGTGAGATTAAGTTTGATGTCATGAACCTTTTTGGACAAAAAGTATATTCATTTCAGGAAAAACAGAGCGCTGCTAAACATATGATTGATCTAAATGTAAAGGATTTTTCAGCAGGTGTGTATTATTATACGCTTGAATTTAAAGGCAAACGCCTTGTTAAGAGGATGGTAGTAACTAAATAACAAGATTTTCAACAATCTAAATAAGGCAGCCCTTGGGTTGCCTTATTTTTATATAAATAATTAAAGAAATATTTTGTTGGTTTCAAAAAAAACACTACTTTTGCAGTCCTTTAAAATTTAGAGCAATGAAAAGAACATTTCAACCATCAGTTAGAAAAAGAAAAAACAAACACGGTTTCAGAGAAAGAATGTCAACTGCCAACGGACGTAGAGTCCTGTCAGCAAGAAGAGCTAAGGGTAGAAAAAAACTTACTGTTTCTGACGAAACGTTTGATAAGAAATAAGACATACACATTCAGAACTTTTTAGTTTCTGTTTGATTATATTTTAAAATAACAGTATGAATTTATATTCATACTGTTATTTTTTTTGCAAAAAAATGAAAGTATAAAAAAGCTTAATTTCTTGGCTACTTAAAGGATTTATAGTAATTTCGCTGTAATAAAAATAATCTCATTATGTCAATTAAAGTTAACAATATCACTAAATTATACGGCGAGCAAAAAGCCCTGGATAAAATAAGTTTTCAAATTATGCCAGGTGAGGTAGTAGGCTTGTTGGGTCCAAACGGTGCAGGGAAATCTACACTGATGAAGATAATTACTTGCTTTATTCCTCCAACTTCAGGAGAAATTAGTGTTTATGGTTACGATATTTTGGATCAATCAATTGAAGTGAGAAAAAGAATTGGTTATCTTCCTGAAAATAACCCACTTTACCTTGATATGTATGTGAGAGAATATCTTGAATTTATAGCTGGTATTCACAAATTGGGTGAGAAAACCAAAGAAAGAGTTGATTTGATGATAGCTATTACAGGATTAGAGCTTGAACGCAAAAAGAAAATCGGTGCTTTATCAAAAGGCTTTCGCCAACGTGTAGGTCTGGCCCAGGCCATGATACATGACCCTGAAGTCCTGATACTCGACGAACCTACTTCAGGTTTAGACCCTAATCAAATTGTTGAAATTCGGAATTTAATCCGTGATATTGGTAAAGAAAAAACGGTCATGCTTTCAACGCATATTATGCAGGAAGTTGAAGCTATTTGTCAAAGAGCCATTATTATCAACAAAGGAATCATTGTTGCAGATGCTGCAACCGCTCAGCTCTCGAATGAGTTTTTTAACAGGAGTATTATAACTGTTGAATTTGATAAAGCTTTCGATATTGAATTACTAAAAGCCATAGAAGGCGTTCAACATCTAACTAAGGTCAAAGAAAATACCTGGGAAATTGAATGTAGCAGCCAAAAAGATTTACGTCAGGATATCTTTAATTTTGCTGTAAGCATGCATTTATCTGTACTTACTATTCACAAAGAAGAAGCAAAACTGGAGAAAGTTTTTCATGAACTGACTAAAAAATAAGACAGTTTTACACATATTCATTCAATTTCATCCTCTACAATTACAAATTTTGCAATATTTTTTTTAAAAAAATAAATGCTGTTTTATAAAAAATCATTACTTTTGCGGTGTGGAAAGATTTGATTGATTGCAACCACTGGAAAAAAATGCTAAAATAATATTTTCTCCTTCCTTCAATCATACTATTCCATTTATCAGTTAGTTACTAATTTTAAAAAAAAATAAAAATGGGATATTTATTTACCTCCGAATCAGTTTCGGAAGGACATCCAGACAAAGTTGCTGATCAAATTTCAGATGCATTATTAGATGAATTTTTACGTCACGATCCAGAATCAAAAGTAGCTTGCGAAACTTTGGTTACAACAGGTTTAACGGTCTGTAGCGGAGAAGTAAAAACAAAAGAATATATTGATATTCAGGGAATTGCAAGAGAAGCGATTCGTAAAATAGGTTATACCAAAGCAGAATACCGTTTTGATGCGGATTCATGTGGGGTTATCTCTACCATACACGAACAATCCAGTGATATCAACCAGGGCGTTGAACGTAAAAACGAAGAAGACCAGGGTGCAGGAGATCAGGGAATGATGTTTGGTTATGCCTGTAAAGAAATGGCTAATTTTATGCCTATGCCTATTGAATTGGCCCATGTGTTATTACAGGAATTGGCTGAAATTCGCCGTGAAGGCAAAGAAATGAAATACCTTCGTCCCGATGCCAAATCTCAGGTTACTATTGCATATAACGACAATGGTAAAGCTGAAAGCATCGATACCATCGTAATTTCTACCCAGCATGATGATTTCGATACCGAAGAAAAAATGTTGGAAAAAATTAAAAATGATGTTGTTAAAATTTTGATACCCAGAGTTACAAAAGTGAATACTTTGTCAGCTACAGTTATAAAAATGTTGAAAGGAAATTTTAAGCTTCATGTAAATCCTACCGGAAAATTTGTAATTGGTGGCCCTCATGGTGATACAGGATTAACCGGACGTAAAATAATTGTTGACACTTATGGTGGTAAAGGTGCACATGGTGGTGGTGCTTTTTCAGGAAAAGATTCCTCGAAAGTAGATCGTTCAGCAGCTTATGCTACCCGTCACATTGCTAAAAATCTTGTAGCTGCTGGTGTTGCTGACGAAGTGCTGGTTCAGGTGGCTTATGCAATTGGTGTTGCACAACCTGTTGGTTTGTATGTGAATACTTATGGAACTTCTAAAGTAAATGATAAATCAGGGAAAAAGCTAAGCGATGGCGAAATTGCTGAAAAAATCAATGCCATTTTCGATATGCGACCTTTTGCAATTGTTAAACGATTTGGCTTAAAAAATCCAATTTTTCATGCAACCGCCAGCTATGGTCATTTTGGAAGAGATTTTGTAAAAAAAGAAGTTGAAGTTTATTACAAAAGTAAAGATACTAAAACCAAGAAAATTGGAGACAAAGAACATTATTTTAAAGAAGTTGAGTTTTTTGCCTGGGAAAATTTAGATTACATTCCAGCTATTAAAAAAGCATTTAATTTATAATCAATAAATTGATTCTTTAAAAAACCTTTCAGCAATGGAAGGTTTTTTTGTTTTTATGGAAGTCAGGGATTTAAAAAGTTGATAAATTTGTAGCTATCGTAAAAAAGTTAGAGGATGCAGCTAAGTTTTGAATTACATGGGCATAGCTGAAATTGAACTTTGAAACCCTAAAGCCAAATCCCCATGAAAAACCAACAGTTGATAAGGCTGACTCGAGTTTCATCTCCTGACGGCGTTGATAATTGTAGCCTAATCGGATGTTAAAGTTGTTGGATGGAATAAACTCTACACCAAGGACAAAATGTCTCAATAAATTATCTCCGAATTTGGTAAATCCACTTTTAGTTATAACATCTTTTGTGAGTGGATCAATTTTAGTGGATGGATTTAGAGGATCTTCATAAGTTAAGTCCCATTTTTCTAAATGATTTAACAAAAGAGAAAACCTGAACGGAGCATGTTTGAGTCTTTCGGAAAGGCCCAATTGGATTTCAAAAGGCAAGGCTTCCCGATTTCCTTCAGTATAATAAGAAAGTTGTCTGCCGATATTTTTAAACATCAGTGAAGTAGTAAATCTTTTGTTTTTGCTTTGATAAGTTGCTGCAATATCGACTGCCAGACCAAAAGATGAATAGGTTTCTAAGGATGAAAGTATTGTTTTAAGATTGCTGCCTATCGAAAAATTAGAATCCAGCGATCTGCCCCAACCGATATTTAGCGCATATTCTGCAGCTTTGAAAGTTCCGTATTTATCCCCATTGGCATCGGCTGCTGTAAATGTCCCATAGTTGATATATTGCAAACTGCCCACAAAGCTTCCGATTTTATTAAATGAACGGGAGTAGGCTGCAAATCCATAATTTACATCGGCGTAATAGCTGATATAGCTTAACGCTATTTGTTGATTCATCTTGGGTGTAATCAAGGAAGGATTTGCAATGGCCAGACTCAAATCGTCATCTTTGATTGTTAAGAAATTGCCACCCAAGGCTGCTACTCTTGCTGAATTAGGAAGGTTAAGAAACTGATAGGTAGAACTACCTCCGACTTGAGCAGTAGCAACAAAAGATAAGCTAAACAATAAAATGAAGATGATGAAAACAGAATTTTTTCTCAAAATATGTTGGTTTAATATACTTAAGTTTTATTAACGTTGCATCGTTGGCTTTAGTATTCTAAAGAATAAAATTTAAAATAATGGCTGCTTTGTCAAAATAAAATGCAGATATTTTTAGTTTTTTCTCATAATCATTAATCCATCCCTAAATGGAAGCAATAGATTTTCTACGCTTGGATTGTTTTGGATAAAATTATTAAAATCAATAATGCCTTTGGTTTCTTTGTCGTTAGGATTATCTGAATTGAGTACTTTACCACTCCATAAAACATTGTCAGCGATGATGATGCCTCCTTTTCTTACTTTGTCAATTACAAGTTTAAAGTAGGTGATATAATTTTCTTTATCAGCATCTATAAAAACCAGGTCAAAACATTGATCTATTTGAGGAATGATTTCTAGTGCATCCCCAATATAATGTTTGATTTTATGGTTCAAGCCAGCTTTTTCGAAATATTTCAGCGAAATTGCTTCAAGTTCAGGGTTAATATCAATGGTATGCAAGCAGCCATTTTCCTGTAAACCCTCACAAAGAGCAATTGCAGAATAGCCTGTATAAGTTCCGATTTCAAGTATTTGATGAGGTTGCAGCATACAACTGAACATTTCAAGGAGTTTTCCCTGCAAATGACCCGATAACATACGGGGCAACATAACTTTAAGATTGGTTTCCCTGTTTAATTCATTTAAAATTTCAGACTCAGGAGAAGAATACTTTTCTGAATAGGCTTCATAATCCGGATGAATCATTGAAAACATAGGCCGATTATTTTGATGTATAAGATAATATGCTTAACTGATTGGGGTCAAATATTTGATTAGCAACAGTAAGAAGCTCTTCTGCAGTAACTGCATTAATTTTCGCACAAACTTCTTCAATTGTATCAACTTTGTTGTATACCAGATAACTTTTGCCTATTGAAAGCAGTTCGTTTAAATTTGATTCATAGGCTATGGCAATTTGACCTGTGATTTGTTTTTTTGCACTATGCAGTTGTAAGCTGCCAAGTTTTAGGTCTCTTAGCTTTTCTAGTTCTTTTAAAACGGTTTGTATCGCTTTATGATAAGTTTCTTTATCCGTACCAAAATAGATATTTATCAAACCTGTATCTGAATAGGGAGTATAGTTTGACTCCACATTGTAAGAGAGTCCTTTTTTTTCGCGAAGAGCGATACTTAATCTTGAATTAGATGAAGGACCTCCCAAAATGTTGTTTAGCAATGTGAGGGCTGTTTTTCGTTCATCTTTAACGGCAAATGCAATATTCCCTATCAAACAATGTGATTGAAAAGTTTTTTTATTTTTGCTTAAGCTTGTAGGTTGGTAATTTAAAAATGGATTTCTTTGCTTTGTTCTGTAATTTGGTTTAAATTCACTGAAGTAACGTTCAACAAGTTTGACTAAATGTGTGAAATTAATTTTGCCAACTGAACAAATTACCATTTCGTCGGTATTGTAATTGTTATCTATAAAACTAATTAAATGGCTTGATTCGAACTTTCTCACATTTGAAGGACTTCCTAATATCATACCTCCAATTGGGTGATTTGCAAAAACCTGTTGTTCAAATTCGTCAAAGATGAGTTCGGAGGGATTATCTTTATAGGAGTTAATCTCTTCAATAACGACTTCTTTTTCTTTTTTTAATTCCTTTTCGGGGAAAGTAGAATTGAAAACGATATCCGCAATTAATTCAAAACTTCTGGCGTAATATTCATTCAGAAATGAAGCGTATACTGCAGTTTCTTCCTTGGTAGTATAAGCATTTAAATCACCGCCCACGCTATCGAGACGGTTTAATATGTGGTAAGATTTGCGTTTTTGAGTACCCTTGAATATACAATGTTCAATAAAGTGAGCAATTCCATTTTCGGCTTTGGTTTCATCACGAGAACCGGTATTGATGATTAAACCGCAATGTGCTACATTACTATCAGCATATTTATGTACCAGCCGGATTCCGTTTTTAAGTTGATAGTATTGATATTCCATTAAAGAAAGAATAAGTTATTCTGAAGTTAGTAAAGTCTCATTAAAATAAATCCAGAATAAAGGGGTATAACCTCTAACATTTCCTTTATCGTCTAAACCTTCAACCAAAGGGCAAATCGCCAATACTTTTTTGTAAAATTTAAAAGTTTGAATATTCAATGACCATTCTTCAATAAAACGCATTTTTAAAATTGACTTTTGATCAAAGTCGAACTTAACAACGGTGTCGTAATTATCAAAAGGCTCAGTAAGTCTTTGCATAACAACAGTATCTGTTCTATGGATTAAAGCTGCGAATTTGTTTTTGTCGAGTGGATTCATAAAAAAATCATAGACTTTTAATTTTCCTTTAGATGCCACATCTAGTATGCATTTAAGGAATTTTTCACGGTCAGTTGTTTCAATATTTTCAACCCACCAATCTTTTCCCTTGTCTATTGATTTAATAAAAACATCATATTGTATTTTTTTTGTAATGATAAAATTGCGGCTAGTGTCTGATTTTGAATTGGTATCAGGATAAATCCAAAAAAGTGGTAGTTCAAGGAAAGATGTAGGATTACTGGTTTTTTTATTTACAAGCAAAGGGCAGAAGCCTTTGATATCTTTGTTAATCATTAATGTCTTTTCGTTGAAAGTCCATTTTTCATCGAAACGAATTTTTGTGATACTTTTAATATTGAATAAGTTGCTAACAAAAACAGTGTCAATAATTTGTTTTTTCTTCCCGTTTTTCTGTAATTGTATAGTGTCGAAAGTGAATAAATTACTCACTACATTTTCCAACGAAACTTCAGCATGATTCATGTTGAATATTTTCAATTTATTTTCATCAATAGCATCCATGAATAAATTGATAAATTTATCTCTCTGAGGACCTTCGATGTTTTGAATCCACCAGTCTAAGTCGCTGTCTGTATTTTTAATGTTTACATCATACTGAATTTTCTCAGTAACTAGTTGCTCAACCTTTTCTTTGTTTTTATTGCAAGAAATTGCTGTGAAAACAAATAGGATTAAAACTGAAAATTTAATTAAATATTTCATTTGATATTAATTTAAATTATTTTGAAGTTTTGACAAAACTGCCTTTGTATGTGTTTTCTTTTGTTTTAATAGTAACGAAGTATATTCCATTTACCTGATCTGAAAAATCTAATTTGTAGTTTTGTTTTGTAAGTTTAGTCCTTGTGTTAAATACTTTTTGACCTTCTACCGTAAATATTTCAATACTTGCTTCAGAACTGCCAATTTCATTCATTTCAATACTTAGAATGCCAGTTGTAGGGGAGGGGAATATCGAAAGTTGATGAGGTGTATCTTTGTTTTCTTCAACAGCAACTGGAGTATAAAGTGGAGATTCCCATACACCTCTGCCAAAAGTTGCCACTCTGATTTTATTTATAGAAGCTGAGATTTCTAATTCACTTATAACAACATTGGGTAGATTATTTGAATACAATACCCAGTCAGTCAGGGATGTGTCACGGTAATATATACCAACATCCATTCCAATATACAAAGCTTCGTTAGGTTGGTTTCCTCCGGCTATACAATTAGCTGGTAAATTTGGTAATGATCCTGAATAGTTTGTCCAGTTTACCCCTCCATTTCGGGAAGAATATATTTTTTGTCCACTGGAATAGCCTGAAAAACTCACCCAAAGAACTTCCGGATCAGTTGGACTAATAGAAATATATGTGATAGCACTTCCTGCAAGTCCATGAGAGATATCTGTCCAGCTAGTTCCTCCATTATCTGTTTTATAAAGTGCATTATCTGTAGCTGTATAAATATAATTAGGATTAGATTTTGCTACGGCTATTGATTTTAGCTCAACAGAAGTAGGAAAACTAGAGATTTTTGTCCAGTTATTACCTTTGTCAGTTGTTTTCCATACATTTTTATAGGCTGCATAAAGAGTTTGATGGTTAATGGGGTCAATTACATAAGGCGTAACCCAGGCACCTGTTTCCTGGCTTGTGATACTGCCAGAGATTGTAATGTAATTACTTCCACCGTCATCTGTTCTGTGGATGATGCCATTAGGTGTTGTAGTGTAAAAAATTGCAGGATTGGTATAATCAATAACACACTCCATGCCATCACCTCCATAAACTTGATACCAGTTGTTGTTTCTGTATAAATTACTTCCATTGTCCTGCCATCCGGTAAGTATTATGGAAGGTTGTGTCTCTGAAACACTTAGTTTGTAAATTTGAGCGATTGACAATGTATTGTTTTTGTCAGTCCAATTAATTCCTCCATTATTAGTTGTTGAAACACCACCATCAGAACATGAATATAATATGTTGGAAGGGCTGAATTTTAATGCATGAATATCAGCATGAACTTTTGGCCTGCCGCCGCCTCCATACCAATGTGCGCTCAATGAGAAATTTGTTCCTCCATTTGAAGATTTCCAGATATTTACACCTCCAATATAAATTTCTTCGGCATTAATTGGGGAGGCTGCAATGGATAAATCGTACCAGGCCTGACCGCCAGATCCAGAACCATCAGTTGACCAGTCTAATAGATTTGGTGTAGTAGACCTTGTTGTAAAGTTTTCACCACTGTCAGTTGAACGATATAGTCCGGCAAAACTTTGATCAGAATATTTGCCAGTTAATAAATAAACATAATTTGGATTAGCAGGACTCACTGCAATTTGAATTCTGCTTGTAGGTGACGCAAAACTAATCGCTTTATAAAAAAAATCTTCACCAGCGTCTGTTGATTTGTAGAAATCAGTTTTTGTAGTTGCATATAAAATATTAGTATCGCCGGGTTTGTAAGTAATATCTATTACCTTACCCGAAAAAGTGTTATCCCAGCTATTTCCGCCATTAAAACTTCTGAAAATACCAGAAGAAGTAGCTGCAAATAAAGTATGAGGATTAATGGGGTTGATGATGATTTTACTGATACTTCTTTTTGAATCTATTAAATAATTGAGTCCGGTAGCTTGAAAACTATTTCCTCCATCTATGGATTTAAGTATTCCCATCGAATAAGTATCTGTTGCATCTCCATCTCCTGTGGCAATATATATGATATTTGGGTTTGAATAATCAATGACAATGCTAGAAACTCCCACAACAGCCAGATTATCGGTTAAAGCAACCCATGAATTCCCTCCGTTTATAGTTTTCCATAGGCCTCCACTGGGGGAGCCTACATACATTATATTCATATCTGTTGGATGAAAAGCAATACAATTTATTCTTCCTGCATCACCTCCATTTGATGGGGGTGCAAATGGTCCTAAGGCTTGCCAGTTAGAAGATGAAGTTGATTTTAATGATTTATTCATTTTATATTCATTAAAAGTTTTCAATGAAGTTTCAATTTCGCTTCTGTTTCCCGATGGGAATACGCGAGGCTGCATAAAGTGCTCCCACCTTTTGTATTGTTTCCATCCTTTAGATCGACCAACTTCTTTGTCTTTCCAAAAGTTGTTAAAAGCTGTTTGAACTTCCTTGAAATTTATGGTAGGATCTTGCATCTTATCAACCCAATCTTGTGCAAACGATGGGATATATAAACATAATAAGCCTAGGCTAAAAAGAATTTTTGCGAATTTGAATTTCATTTGAGGGATAATGTATTTTTTTGCAAATTTATTAATAATTATGCTTGAATGCAATATTACTTGAATTATTATAATTAACGTAAGTTCTTGGAAATAATGTATTAACGAAATGATAAATAAATATTTATTTTGATAAACTGCTTAATGATTGATATTAAAAGAATTAATACTTTTTTTCTTGCCATAATTTGAAATACCTAACTAGATAATTCGAGATTTTTGCTTAATTTTGTTGCGTATTTCTTACATTATTAGAAAAATACAATAATAAGGAAGCCTATTTAATTATCTAAAAATCAGTATATGAAAAAAATGTTGTTAATCAGTAACTCAACCAATGCAGGAGAAGCTTATTTGGGTTGGCCTCGTCAGGCTATTCAAAATTTTCTAGAAATCAATCATATCAAAAAGGTTTTGTTTATTCCTTATGCCGGAGTAGGGGTTACTTACGATGAATATACTTCAAAAGTGAATGCAGTATTCACTGAATTAGGCAGCAGTGTTTATGGTATTCAAAATGAAATTGATCCAGTAAAAGCGATCAATGATGCTGAAGCAATTGCAGTAGGTGGTGGAAATACTTTTCACCTGGTGTATATGTTGCATAAATTGAAATTGATGGATGCTATAAAGAATAAAGTTTTAATGGGAACTCCTTATATGGGCTGGAGTGCTGGTTCTAACGTGGCATGCCCATCTTTAAAAACAACCAATGATATGCCCATCATCGAACCCGAAAGTTTTAATTGTACTGCATTGATCCCTTTTCAGATAAACCCTCATTATTTAGATGCCAATCCTGAAGGACATGGTGGCGAAACCCGTGAACAACGAATAGAAGAGTTCCTGAAAGTCAATCAGGATATATATGTTGTAGGTTTAAGAGAAGCTACTTATTTGCTTGTTGAAGGGAATTCCATCTCATTACATGGTATACGTCCAATGCGGATTTTTAAATATGGGCAGCCAACCTTTGAAATTCAAGTTGGCGAAAATATCGAATTTTTGATGAAATAATTCATTTAACATCTAGTATATGAATAAAATAACTAAGATAATTCTTGGTTTAATAATAGTTGTAATCATAAGCTCTTATCAAGTTTTTGCTCAATCAAAAATTGAAAAGCAGCCTTATCTGATTGTTATTTCGTTGGATGGATTTCGTTGGGATTATCCTGAGATCTATCATTTAGCTTTTTTTGACTCCATAGCTAAAATGGGTGTTAAAGCATATTCTATTCAGCCTTGTTTTCCAACTGTTACATTTCCAAATCATTACAGCATGGCAACAGGTTTGTATCCTGAACATCATGGGATTGTTCAAAATAAATTTTATGATCCTTTATTGAAACTAACCTATAAAATAGGAGATCGCAAAACGGTAATGGATGGTAGATTCTATGGAGGTGAACCGATATGGGTAACTGCCGAAAAGCAAGGTGTGAAAACAGCTTCCTTTTATTGGGTGGGCTCCGAAGCATTGATTAAAGGTATTCAACCGTCTTACTGGAAAGTGTATGAAAATAAAATTCCATACAATCAGAGGGTGGATACTGTGATGCAATGGTTGCAGTTACCAGAAAAAGAACGTCCGCATCTGATTTTATTTTATCTTCCCGAACCGGATGCTATTAGTCACGATTTTGGTCCTCTTGGAAAAGAAACCAAAGTTATGGTAAATGCGCTAGACAGTTTAATGTGGGACTTGGTCAATAAAATTAAAAGACTAGCCATTGGAAATCAAATCAATCTAATTATTACTTCCGATCATGGGATGGCTGCAGTGAATGTCGAAAAGAATATTATTTTAGATAATTTTATTCACCCTCAATGGATAAAGGGTATCTATGGCTATAATCCAACATATAATATTTCAGCTGCCGAACATTGTATTGATTCAGTTTATCTTACACTAAAGAAACTACCTCATTTAAAGGTATGGAAAACAAAAGAGGTCCCTGCACGTTTGCATTATAACAATAATAATCGAATTGGTGATTTGGTAGTACTTGCCGACAGCAGTTGGAGCATTTCCTTAAAAAAGGACAAACCTATTGTGGGCGGTGCTCATGGCTATGATAATACAAATATGGAAATGCACGGAATATTCTATGCTTATGGCTGTTCTTTTAAGAAAAATTATAAAAGGAAAACATTCTCAAATGTTCAGCTTTATCCATTAATGGCTCATATACTTCATCTTAAACCTTCTGTTACTGATGGAAAGTTGAATGAGATAAAAGATGTTCTTAAATAATTATTTGTCCAAAATTGCAAAAACTACAAAAAAAATTGAGGATATTGTTTTTTATTAAAATTAATCAATCAAAATAAATATAAAATGATAGATTTATCGACCAACTACATGGGGTTGACCTTGAAGAATCCCATTATTGTTGGTAGCTCCGGCTTAACAAATTCTGTTGAAAGCATCATTGAAATTGAAAAAAATGGGGCCGCAGCAGTTGTGTTGAAATCATTGTTTGAAGAACAAATAAAGGATGATATCAACAAAACCACGCATGAGAATAATCAGTCATTTGCTTATCCTGAAGCCTTGGATTATATTAAGGATTATGCGGTTACACATTCGTTGGAAAGCTATTTAAAGCTTATAAAAGATTGCAAAAAGGCTGTGCAAATACCTATAATTGCCAGTATTAATTGTGTGACAGCATCTCAATGGCTTGCTTATTCCCGGAAAATTCAGGATGCGGGTGCAGATGCACTGGAATTAAACATTTTTTTGTTACCCTCCGATATGAACAATTCTAGCGAAGAGAACGAAAAGGTTTATTTTGATATTATCAATGAAGTAAGAAAACATATCAGTATCCCAATTGCTGTAAAAACAAGTTTTTATTTTTCAGGGTTGGCGAAAATGATGTTAAAACTTTCATGGACCGGCATTTCAGGATTGGTCTTTTTTAACCGATTTTTTTCGCCGGATATTGATATTGATAATTTCAAAGTTACAAATGCGAATGTATACAGTCATCCCGAAGAGATTTCAACTTCTTTGAGATGGGTAGCAGTATTGTCTGATAAATTATTTTGTGATGTTGCTGCTTCTACTGGTATCCATGATGGAAGAGCCGTTATAAAACAGCTATTGGCAGGAGCCAAGGCTGCACAAGTAGTATCTGTGCTATATAAGAATGGATTTGAATATATTAATGTTATGTTGAGTGAAATTGAAGTTTGGATGGAAAAAAATGATTTTCAAAATATCGAATCGTTTCGGGGCAAAATGAGTTATAAGAAAACTGAAAATACACCTGCTTATTTAAGGGTGCAATTTATGAAATATTTTGCGGGAATTGATTGATCTGTGATTTATAATTTAACATAAGTTTTTGTATTTATATATGATAACTTATTCTTTTTAATTAATTTACCAAATATTTTAATAGCAAGGTACACCCATATATATTTTTGGGATAGCATAATATTGAGAAAAGCATGAATTATCTTTTAATTGAAAATCTCACTAAATCTTATGGTGAAAAATTATTATTCGAGAATATAACTTTTGGCATAGATAAGGGGCAGAAAGTTGCGTTGATCGCACGAAATGGAGCTGGTAAAAGTAGTTTGCTCAATATAATTAATCAAAGAGATTTACCTGATAATGGCAAAGTAGTATTTCGCAAAGATATTCATATTGCTTATTTGCCTCAGAATCCAGAATTAGATGAAAATCAGACAATAGTTGATGTTTTATTTAATACAGAAAATAAATATCTGGTTGCAATCCGAAGCTACGAAGAAGCCTTAGAACATATAAAAAAGTCAGACAATGCAGAAAACAGGACAAAACTGGATGAGGCAATTCATCAGGTAGATGTTCTCAATTGTTGGGACTATGAAAATAAAGTGAAAGAAATCCTGAGTCGTTTGCAAATTACAGATATTTATCAAACTATCAATACTTTATCTGGAGGACAACGTAAAAAAGTGGCACTTTCAAAAGTATTAATTGAAGAAGCTGATTTGTTGATTCTGGATGAACCTACCAACCATTTGGATATTTCAATGATAGAATGGTTAGAGGAATACCTCAGCAAACAAAGTCTGAGTATATTATTGGTAACGCATGACCGCTACTTTTTGAACAATGTTTGTTCAGAAGTGATAGAGTTAGATAATGGGAATATCTATCATTACAAAGGGAAATACGATTACTTCTTAGAGAAAAAAGCCGATAGGGAAATGATAGAGCGTCAGGAAATAGAAAAAGCTAAAAATACTTACCGCAAAGAATTAGACTGGATGCGCAGGATGCCCAAGGCGCGAACTACCAAGTCTCAGGCACGTATAGACTCTTTTTATAATCTTCAGGAAAAAGCAACTAAAAGAATCGACGATAAGAAAGTAGAATTGAGCATTAAAACCGAACGCATAGGTGGTAAAATTCTTGAAATGTACAATGTTTCCAAGGCGTATGGCGATAAAGTTGTTTTAAATGATTTTACCTATACATTCAAAAAAGGTGAGCGAATTGGTGTTGTTGGTAAAAATGGCATTGGAAAGACGACTTTTTTAAACATGATTATCGAAAAAGTAATGCAGGATAGTGGCAGGATAGTGAAAGGCCAAACTATAAGTTTTGGCTATTATTCACAGGAAGGTCTTGAGAATTATGAAGATAAACGTGTTATTGAAATTGTAAGAGAAATTGCAGAAGTAGTAAAATTAGATGGTGGTAAGGATTTGTCAGCTTCAGTATTTTTAACCTATTTTGGCTTTTCTAGTACCTTGCAATACAATTATTATTCCAATTTGAGCGGAGGCGAAAAACGAAGATTGTTTCTATTGATGGTTTTGATGCAAAATCCAAATTTTCTGATATTGGATGAACCTACCAATGACCTTGACATTTTCACCCTTATGATGTTGGAAGAATTTCTGCTGCAATACAAAGGTTGTTTGTTGCTGGTTTCTCACGACCGAAGTTTTATGGACAATCTTGTAGATCATATTTTTGTATTTGAAGATAATGGGATAGTAAAAGACTATCACAGTTCTTATTCTGAATACACCCGAAAAAAAATCTTGAAAGAAAAGCAATTAAGAGCTGAAACCAAAAAAGAAGAAAAACCTGTTGAGCGTTTAAAAATCGCCACGAATAAACCCAGTTATAAGCAAAAGCAAGAATATGAGCTCCTTGAAAAACAGATAAGCGAACTTGAAATTGAAAAAGAAAAGATTTTTGTGCTGATGAATGCAGGTAGTGAAAATGTTGCATTATTAACAGCCTGGTCAGAGCGGATAGGTGAAATTATGAAATTGATAGACGAAAAATCCAATCTATGGATAGAATTGAGCGAATTGATGGATTAGAATTGATTGTGTAAAATCTGATAAAAATAAGTTTCACAATAATATTCACTAAATCACTAAATCACCAAATCACCAAATCACTAAATTGGCTATTCTACTAATCCGGTCAGATGTAGTACGATTCTTGAGTTTTTAGGGTCATTGGTAATAAGGGTAATGGTTTCATGAATATTCCCTTTTAAATGAGTTGTATTCATGATTACTTCAATAGGAGAGTCTCTGTCGAACCTTATTTTATCTGCATAAGTAGTTTTAATACAATCACAACTGCTATCAACTTTCCGGATGACCAATTGTGTTTTTCCTTTGTTTTTAATATTAAAGATTGTTTTAACATCTATGCCTTTTTTTACATATCTGAAATCATAGGTTGTATTTACAAGATATGCTTCAGGTGCTAATTTGAGTTTTTCGGGTTTTATTCTTGAAAAATCCTCAACAATATCAGCTTTAATATAAATTTCCTTCAACGAATTTACTTCATCATTGGTTTGTATGTAAAGGGTGTCTTTTGTTTTTCCGAATGTATTTCGTAAAGAGGCATCATAAGTAACTGTAATTTTTTCGAGGGCAGAGGGTTTTATTTCAGCTGAAGAAAACTTGATATCAGCATAAGCAGGATTTAATTCATAAGTTGCTAATGTGATGATTTTCTTTGAATCATTTGAAATATAAAGAGTGTCAGATTTTTTTTTAGAATTTTTTATTTCACCTATATCCAAACTGTTTTTTATAAAGCTCAACGATCCATTTTTAATGGCATAGAAATCTGAACGTATTTTTTTTCGCGGGATTATTTCGCCCCCAAAACTTAACGTAATTTCTTTGCTCCCAATTTCATCTGTTTTTAAAAGAAGTTTTTCGTTAAAAACGCCTTTATTTTTATTTTCGTAAATAATTGAAATGTAACCTGATGCACCAGGTTTTATTGGGATAAGCTTATTCCAGTTTGATATTTTGCAGTCTTTAGATGCCTTAATATCAATAATTTTTACAGCTATTTTATTATTATTGATATAGGAAAAACTAACTGTGGTTGGAAGTTTGTCTTCTTCGATATTACCTAAATAAACTGAACTGCCTTTGAATTTTAGACTTGAATCTTGAGCGGAAATATGTAAACTGCTATAAACGAATATGATAAAAAAAAGAAAGAATGATTTTCGCATATTGAAATTAATAAAAATGATTAGCACAAAACTAAGACGATTTTGTGATTATTCAATAAAAATATTTAAATTTTCTTAGAAAACCATTTTCTGAACTTTTAATCCTTCAATTTTTAATAATTCATTTTCTAACTTTTGCATTTCATCAGAATCTCCAATTAATTCTAATAGAATCAACCCATTTGATTTTAGAGCATCATCTTCAATATTGTGTAATCCAAGACGGGTTTTAATTGAACAGCCAAATTTTGTTAATACATCCTGAACCTTATAGGATTCCTTCATATGATCGGAAATGTATAAGCCTAAAACTACAAATTTTTTCATAAATTGAATTGATTAATATTGAAAATTCATTTTTTGAACTTCAAGGCCATCTATTGTTTGTAATTCATTTTCTAATTGATCCCATTCTGCTGGATTTCCCCCTAGTTGAAGTATAATCATGCCAACTCTGCTGCAAATATTTTCACTTACTTCGTGAAATCCTAATCTTGATTTGATAATATTGGAATTTTTTGTCAATACTTTTTGAGTTCTCCCGGCTTCTTTGATTCTATCGGTAATCATTAAACCTAAAATTCTCATTTCATTCATATTTTCAATTTTATTAATTAAAAATAAAGGTCTCTGTTTCCCTTTTTAATTTTATCAATTCTGTTTCTGATTTCTATTTTATCTTTCTCGTTGTCTAGGTTCGCTATATTTTTTTCTATAACTCCCCAACCTTTATGAGCAGTATTTTCAGGTGCATAATCACAAAGGTATTCGGCCAATGTAAGTATGGCATTGGGTGTACAATATCTTTTGATAAAACCGGGGACTGAGAATTCCATAAAATGTTCACCGGTTCTCCCTAAGCGGTAACAAGCAGTGCAAAATGAGGGCAAATAATCTTTATTGAGTAAATCTTCGATAATTTCGTTAAGAGAACGATTATCATTGATAGCAAACTGTTCTTTGTTAAGATCCTGGTTTTCGTTTTTACTAGCTGAATAGCTTCCTAATTCCAATTTAGTGCCACCATCAATCTGAGAAACGCCAAAGCTGATGACCTCGTCTCTGATTGCTGCACTTTCGCGGGCAGTCAATATCATTCCTGTGTAAGGAACTGCTAGGCGAAGAATAGCAACAAGTCTTACAAATTCCTGATCACTGACAATATAAGTTTCATCCATATCCAATGATGAAGCACTTTGGATTCTTGGAAATGAAATAGTATGTGGTCCAACATTATAGCAAGCTTCCAGATGATTCGCATGGCGTACCAATCCCAATACTTCAAAACGCCAGTCGTATAAACCAAACAAAGCCCCAATTCCAACATCATCCAAGCCAGCTTCCTGAGCTCTGTCTAAGGAAGTTAAACGGTATTCGAAATCCATTTTCTTTCCTCCAACATGATAAACTTTATAAGCTTCGGGGTTGTATGTTTCTTGAAATACTTGATAGGTACCAACTCCAGAATCTTTTACTGTTCTGAATCCATCTATTTCCAATGGAGCAGCATTGATATTTACTCTTCTGATTTCTCCGTTTCCTTTTTTTACACCATATACCACACTTACTGTATGGGCAATGTATTCAGGAGAATAGGCGGGATGTTCTCCATAAACAAGAATCAAGCGTTTTTGTCCGTTATCTTCTAGGGCTTCTACTTCTTGGACCAATTCCTCATCGGATAAAGTTTTACGAATGGCAGCTTTGTTTTCGGTTCGGAAACCACAATATTTGCAATTGTTAACACATTTGTTTCCAACATATAAAGGCGCAAATAACACAATTCGATTGCCGTAAACTTTTTGTTTAAGTGTTCTCGCACCTTGTTTTATTTCTTCTATTAACTCAGCATCGGTAGTATTAATCAGTACTGCAGTTTCTTCGAGGCTAAGCCTTTGCTTGCTTAAAGATTTTGCAATTATTTCTCTTACTTTTTCTTTGCTTGATACTGTATTGTTAATGTAATTCCAAATTTCGAGAGGATCAATGAAAGGTTTCATCCTCTGATCTTTGATACTACAAATTTCAGGTGTAAATTTCATTTTTTAGATGTTAAGAATGTATTGTTATTCGGTTAACAAAGGTAGTTAATAAAACTCAATTTTAAAGCTGTTCTTTTGTAATTTTTTTTTAATATTTCTTAAAATTGAAATTAAGATACATTTTATAAAAAAATAGTTTAAATAGCGTTTATTTTCATTTACATTCTTTGCAGCTTATTTATTTATTCGCTGGTAGGCAAAGTTTAGGGTAATTATTCAAACCATCCTTGTCACCCATATCATAAGCTATTTTAAAGTTTTTACAGGCTTCATCTTTATTTCCTATGCTGTTATAATTTACACCTCTCAAGTTGTATAAGTTTGAACGTATCATTCCTTTGGAAATCATAAAATCCAAGTCCTTATTACTTTTGGCATATTCTTTTGAAAAGTAGTAGCAAAATGCTCTGCGTTCAAGTGCGTCCATGTATCCTGGTATTTTAATCAAGAGTTCTGAATAATACCTGATAGCTTCAGCGTATCTTTTTTCATTATAAGCAGTAGAAGCTAAGTCATACAACGATTGATAAGGCGTAATAATAGCTTTGTTGTCGATGATATCCCTTTGTTTTAATATCAGACTGTCAGTTGGAAAGAAATAAACAGCTGTATCGATAACAGATACCGCTTTCTTTAAGTTGTTGGATTTAAAGTAAAATGAGGAAGCATATAACCAGGCATCTTTGTTATTTTTAGTATTGCTTAAATATTTATCAATCATAATTTCAGCTTCTTTTAACCTATTTCTCTCCTGCAATACATCGCAAAGTTTCGCAATATTTTTGAAAAAATTAGGTTTTAATTTGTACATCTTTTCTGAATATACCATACCGCTATCGACATTATTTTGATTATAATAAGCCATTGCAATAAAATATTCTGGTCTGGTATCGTAAGGACTTGATTTATCTACTTTAAGCAAGGCTATTGCTTCATCGTTACGATTTTCGTTAATCAGGTAACGGGCTTTTTGAACTGCAATGGGTTCAGCCATTGTATTTAAATTAATGACCGCAGGGAATCCATCTAAGAACATAGAAGCCGGATGACTGAGTTTTCCACGATTGATATCTTCAATAACAATGCGTTGCAGTTTCAAAGAAGTGAAATTTTCATTTAACATATAAGCAGTAGCTAGCAACATCAATCCAAAAATAATTATAAAAGGGACTCTTATAAAAAGCTTAATAGGTTTTTCCGTTTGATTAAAGTTAGCAGCGTTCTTCCAAAACGATTTGCATCTTTTAATAAATGATGTTTTCTCTGTGGATTCTTCTATAGGTAAGTTTGAAGTTTCTCTATAGAATAAGGAAAAGACAGCAACAGCCAAACCAATGTATAAAGCAAACAATGCCTGAATTTCAGGCCTGTCTTGTGGGAAATTAAAGAAGGCATCGAAGCTGTAACAAAGCAGACCAAAGACCGGTAGGAAGATCAAGGAAAGCCATTCAGTGGCAGCCTTTTTATACACTGCTATTATAAATACCCAGGCTGTAAAAAGGAAAATTGCTATAAAAAACATACCTCCAAACATACCCGTTTCTGTAGGAATTTCAATAAAATCATTGTGAGCTTTGTACTGGTAAATAAAATCCTGGCTCGTCTGATTTTCTTCTTTTAGAGTAGTTAGCTTCCAGTTACCCAAGCCAACCCCTAAAATTGGTTCTTGTTTAAAAACATGCCAGGAACGTTTCCATGCGCTTAACCTTTGATTTGCTGATGCATCGGCACTGGATATAGTAGCCAATCTTTCTTCAATATTAGTATTATAACCTCCTTTTACCTTTGGATATAAATAGCGTTGTGTAGCAGAAAATATAAGAAGTGAAAATACCAATATAATCAGGTAAATACCTCCAAGTCTTAGTTGGAATTTATCACCGGATTGTTTATATCGAATAATAAAAAACACTATCAAAATGATACTTAATGCAAAAGTTCCCAAATAAAAAGCCCTGGTGCTCATAAAAAAAGTAGCTGTAATAGCCATGAAAATTCCAATAATAGCTATTGCTTTTAACCATTTCCTCTTGAAAACCAATAACCAAAGTGCAAAAGGAATTTTAACAAAAATAGAAGAAGCTAAAATATTTTTATTGGAATAAATAGTTTTAATATTACCTATATCAATACCTTTTACGCCATCAATATATTTATTTATTTCAATAAAAACAGTAAAGCTATCAAAAATCAACAATAAAGTCATTGCAATACTTAAATACAATATGTTTCTTTTATCAGCTAAAATAAGAACTGAAACCAGATAAGCACCCGTAAAAGTAGTGAAGATTTTAGCAAAATGTAAAACCGATTCCAATACATTGGTGGCTTTAAAGAATGAAAGTAAAGAAATTATTATCATTCCTGTATAGGCAATTCCTATACCATTGCTGAAAAATGAAAAATACCATTCGGGGCGGGTTTTTATTTCCTTTCGTGAAAACAGGTATAAAAATGTTACAAGATTCAGAAGTGCAAATGTTAGAAACTTTGGACCGTTAGAGTCTAATGCCAATAAATTGGGTGTAAGTACAGTCACAAAACCATAAGCGATGAGTAAAAAAAGATAAATTATATTCATTTTTGCTAGTGGCTGTTTTTTTAACGCTGCTTTTGTTGACTTTGGATTTTGTTTTGCCATTGTTCTATTATTATAAAGGTTTTCTTTTGTAAACATAAGTGATCTAAAGGATTGCTTATGTTTTGTAGTATGTGATTTGTGAATAATCAATAAGTAAATAATTTTCAAAGATAATTTTTTTTTCTTTAACGTTTTCATTTTTTGTAAAAATATTTTTTAATTGTTTCGAAATTAGGATTTTAACTTATTTACGTGATAATTTACAATAAACACAAATGAAGATATTTCTGAAGTTCTTTTAGGTTTCGGCTAATTATCGTAAATTTGCAAAATACTTGAGATTACAAATACTTTTAAAAATAAATCATTTATTAAATTTAACAATGGATAAAAAATACAGGGAACCGGAAATTTTAGAAAATATTGAAATTATTGATGCCGGCAGCGAAGGAAAAGCCATTGCAAAAGTAGATGAAATGGTTATATTTGTTCCATTTGTTGTGCCTGGCGATGTGGTAGATTTACGGATTATTAAAAAGAAAAAATCATTTGCCGAAGCCAAAGCCATTAAAATTCATACATATTCTGATAAAAGAGTAAAACCACTTTGTACACATTCTGGTATTTGTGGCGGTTGCAAATGGCAGGCCATGAAATACGAGGAACAATTGCTTTACAAACAAAAACAAATTGTAGACAACCTGCAACGTATCGGAAAAATTGATACTTCCTGTATTAGTCCGATATTTCCTTCAGCTAATCAATATTTTTACCGCAATAAATTAGAATATACTTTTTCGAGCAAGCGCTGGCTGCTCGAAGGTGAAGTTACTGAAGAAATAGATCGTGATTCAATTAATACCAACGCCTTAGGTTTTCATATGCCTCAACTTTTCGACAGGGTATTGGATGTAAATAAATGTTATTTGCAAAAAGATCCTTCAAACGATATCCGCGATGCCGTTAAAGCATATGCTTTAACCAACAACTTAAGTTTTTTTGATGCACGCAAATGGGAAGGTTTTCTTCGCAATCTTATTATCAGAACATCTACAACTGGTGACGTAATGGTGATTTTAATTGTTAAAGACGACAGGCCTAAAGTAATTAACCGCATTATGGATTATCTTAGCGAGAAATTCCCTCAAATTACATCTTTAATGTATGTTGTTAACAACAAACGCAATGATACCATTGGAGATTTAAATATTCAATTATATAAAGGCAATCCCTTTATTTACGAAAAGATGAAGGCTTTTAAAACAGGAAAAGAATTACAATTTATCATTGGTCCAAAATCGTTTTACCAGACCAATTCGGAACAAGCATATCATCTCTACAAAATAGCAGCAGAGTTTGCTGATTTTAAAAACGATGAAATTATATATGACTTATATACTGGTACAGGTACCATAGCAAATTTTGTTGCAGGAAGTGTGCAAAAAGTTGTGGGTATAGAATATGTTCCCGAAGCTATTGAAGATGCTTATCGGAATTCGGTGCACAATGCAATTAATAATGTTTATTTTTATGCCGGTGACATGGTCAAGGTTTTGAACGATGATTTTATAAAGGTTAATGGAAGCCCCGATACTATCATAACCGATCCTCCAAGAGCTGGTATGCATGAAAAAGTAATACAACAAATACTAAGAGCTGCACCAAAAAAGATTGTTTATATCAGTTGCAATCCTGCAACTCAAGCGCGTGATATCGAATTAATGAGTGAGCAATACAAAGTTGAAAAAATTCAGCCTGTTGATATGTTTCCACATACTCAACATGTGGAAAATGTAGTATTACTTGTTAGAAAATAAATCGTAAAGTAATCAGTAATTAATTCTCAGATGCCATTTATTCCTAATTTTTAATTGAAGTAAATGAGAGGCCAGATCCAGGTATACGAAACATTACATAACTTAAGTATTCAATTCGAATACTATGAGCATCCACCTGTTGCAACTGTAAAAGAAGCTGCATTATACTGGAAAGATATCGAAGCGGCACATTGCAAAAACTTGTTTTTTCGGAATCACAAGGGAAACCATCATTTTTTGGTTTTACTGGAATTTTACCAGAATCTGGATATTAAAAACCTGGAAGCAAAGCTAAGACAAGGTAAAATTTCTTTTGCTTCCGACGAAAGAATGATGAAATACTTGGGATTAACTGCAGGCTCTGTATCGCCTTTTGGTTTGATCAATGATGAGAAACATGAAGTAATTGTTTTTATTGATGAGAACTTGCAGAAAGCATCAAAAATTAGCTTTC
>JBAXNW010000004.1:0-106789 GCA_037133555.1 Bacteroidota bacterium | reverse complement strand
AAAAGTACTACTTTTATCTTAACTTTGTGTCCTAATTTTGGGGAGTATCATATATAATTGATTTAAATATATCAAAAATTTTAAAAAAAGAGTCTTATTTAGAATCATTCTTTTTAACGATACTTTATTAATTTTAATACGTTTTAATTAATTTTTACTTACTTTTGCGTTACTAAATAGTATTGAAAATTAACACACTGTCAATTACATTCAAAACATATTGTAATGAATTGGAAGTTAGTTTGTTATAAACATACTTACTTAATTATTAAATGAATTAAACAGATTTTTAACAATAAATATTTTGTTGTTCTAAAATATATTTTGTTATTTTACAGTCTCGTTTTGGAGCTTTTACATAAATCTATTTACTATGAGAAGTAAAATTTTTACGTTTTTACTATTTTTATTGGTTGCAAATACTTTTGTTTTTGCACAACAGGAAGCTCAATTTAGCCAATATATGTTCAATACAATGGCTATTAATCCTGGCTATGCTGGAAGTAACGGAGCTATATGCCTCAATACTTTTGCAAGACAGCAATGGGCAGGATTTAAAGACCCTGATGGTAGCAGCACTGCACCACAGACTTTTTTATTTTCCATAGATGCACCTATTAAATTTTTGCATGGTGGTTTAGGTGCAGTTATTAGTAAAGATAAAGTTGGGTTTGAAGACAACACTCATTTTCGACTAGCTTATGCTTATAGGGTAAACCTAGGAAGTGGATTTCTTGGGATTGGTGCAGAAGTGGCTTTTCTAGACAAAAAAATTGATTTCTCTAAATTCAGAACAGGGGATGAAAATCATCCTTTAGGAGACAATGATCCTGTTTTGATTTCGGGCAAAACAAAAGGAAGTGATTTCTTCACTGATTTTGCTTTTGGTATCTATTATAATATACCCGGTAAATTTTATGCCGGTATTTCTGCTTTAAACCTAAGCCAACCAACAGGTTTCTCTTGGACTGCACAAGATCCAAATGCTTTAGTGAAAAGTGGCTATGGTGTTTCGTTAAAAAGAACTTATTTTATTACAGGTGGTTACGAATATGTTTTTCCAAGTAATCCCTCTTTTGAATTAGATCCTTCTGTTTTAATAAAAACAGATTTCGTATCAGCACAATACGATATTTCGGCTTTGGTAAAATACGAAAACAGGTTCTGGGGTGGATTAAGTTATAGAGTACAAGATGCTGTTACCGTATTAGTCGGTATGAATTGGGGGAATTTTAAATTTGGCTATTCTTATGATATCACTACTTCAAAATTAGGTGGAGCAGGAAAAAGCAATGGTAGCCACGAGATATTCTTAAGGTATTGTTTCAAAATTGAAATACCTCATCCAGTAAAAAGTTATAAGAATACAAGGTTTTTATAAAAAAACTGTAACATTAAGTAAATATTTTCGTTAAATTAAATCACGAAAAAATACGAAACGATTAAAAAAACCGTTATGAATATCAAATCAAAATCCAATATGAGAAACGTCTTTTTTTATCTTGCCATGATACTCTTGCTTGCGAGCTGTGGGAATTCTGGTAATGGAGAATTAATCGGTGTTCAAGACAGACCGAGATTTTATCAACCCGATCCTTATGGAACTATCTTTATTCCATTAGGTTCTTATACGATGGGTGGAGCCGATCAGGATATCTTTTATGCCAATGTGTATCAGTCGAAAACTGTTAGCGTTGAATCATTTTACATGGATGAAACCGAAATAACAAATAACGAATACCGTCAATTTGTTTATTGGGTAAGAGATTCAATTGCTCACACCAGATTAGGTGAAGGTGGTATTGCTGATCATTTAATTGATCAGGATGACAATGGAGAACCCATTGATCCACCCATCATTAATTGGAAAACTGACATCGAATGGGATGCTCCTGAAAATAAAGAAGCATTGGAAGATATGTATCTTCCTGAACATGAAAGATTTTACAGAAGAAAAGAAATAGATTCACGCAAATTAAACTATCTGTATTACTGGATTGATTTACAAGCTGCTGCTCAAAAGGATTATACACAACCCGCTAATTCTCAAAATGCATCTATGATGAATCGCCCACAAGGCTTAAAAGATCGTTCGGTATATATCAGAAAAGAAATTATCAATGTATATCCTGATACTCTTAGTTGGATTCACGATTTCACTTACTCCTTCAACGAACCTATGACAAAATCTTATTTTTGGCATCCTGTATACGACAATTATCCTGTAGTTGGAGTAAGTTGGAAACAAGCTAAAGCTTTTTGTAATTGGAGAACAATGCAGATGAATAGTTTTCTTGAAAGCAATGGCGAAACCAGTGTAAACGATTTTAGATTACCAAACGAAACTGAATGGGAATGGGCTGCAAGAGGTGGCGCGGCTTTAAGTCCATATCCTTGGGGTGGTCCTTATATCAGAAACAGCAATGGTTGCTTTTTGGGTAACTACAAACCATTACGTGGAAATTATGTGGATGATGGTGGTATTCGTACTGTGGTCGTTGCACATTATGCTCCAAATGACTTTGGTTTGTACGATATGGCCGGTAATGTCAGCGAATGGTGTGCCGATGCTTTTGATGAATCAGCCTATAACTTTGCACATGATATGAATATGTATTATAGTTATGATGCAAAAGACAATGAAAATGCTGTACAAAAAAGGAAAGTTGTAAGAGGCGGTTCCTGGAAAGATATTGGATATTATATGTCGGTTGTTGCCCGTCAATATGAATACCAGGATACTTGTAAATGTTATGTTGGATTCAGATGTGTTCAATCTTATTTAGGACGTAAAAAAGGGGATAGTCCAAAAACAGAATCAAATGTTTATAATTAAAATTCAATCAAAATAATCAAATAATCAATCAATCAATTTAATCAACTTAATTAAATTATTTAACAATCATGGGTATAAATAACATTGTAAGAGGAAAAGGCTATAAACAATTCATGGCTAAACTTTACGGTATCGGAGCTTCAGTAGTAATTTTAGGAGCTTTATTTAAAATTAATCACTATAATTTTGCAAACGAAATGCTGATAGTGGGTCTCGGAACCGAAGCATGTATTTTCTTCTTTTCCGCTTTTGAACCATTGCATGTGGAGTATGATTGGAGTTTAGTATATCCTGAATTAGGTGGTATGCTTGAAGAAGATTATAAAAAAGGAAAACAAAAGAAAAGTGGAAGTGTAACTCAGGAATTAGACAAAATGTTAGCAGATGCTAAAATAGGGCCTGAATTGATTGATAGTTTAGGGAAAGGACTAAGAAATCTTTCAGAAACAGCTGCTTCTTTAGTAACTGTTACTGATGCAGCTAAAGTTTCTGAGTCTTATACAACTACTTTAAAAACTTCTGCAGAAAAATTAGCTTCATTGAATGCTATTTATGAATTACAATTACAGTCGGCAAGTGCTCATATGGAAACAACAAATAAAGTGCAAACCAATATGGAACAATTTGTAAGTCAATTAGAAGAGTCTTACCAGAATACTGTTAAATACAAGGAAGAAGTTGATTCTATTACCAAAAAAGTTGCTCAATTAAACAATGTTTACGGCAATATGCTTTCAGCAATGAGCATGGGAAACAAATAGTTAATTCAATTTATTTAATAAAAATTTATAAATAGTAAGATATGGGAGCAACAAATTGTCCGGAAACGCCGCGACAACGAATGATTAGTATGATGTATCTTGTATTGACTGCCCTTTTGGCTTTAAATGTTTCTGTTGAAATTATCAATGCATTTATCATTGTTAATGAAAGCGTTGAAACTACGAATGTCAATTTTGGAAAGAAAATAGACGGTACTTATGCAAATTTTGAAAAAGCTTATATTGGTAATCCTGGTAAAGTTAAAGAATATTATGATAAAGCCCAAAAAGCTAAACAATATTCTGAAGCATTGGTGACTTACATCAAAGGTTTGAAGTTTGAACTTATTTCTAAAGCTGAAAGCACTACCATTGAAGAAGCCAAGAAAATTGAAATAAAAAATCTTAAAAGAAAAGATAATTATGATACCCCAACTAATTATTTTATAGGCAAAGAGGGTTCAAAAAGCGGAAAAGCTTATGAATTATCAAAAAAAATAAATGATTATCGCAATGTAATGCTTGATTTAGTCGATCCTAAATATAAAATTATACTGGATAAAAGTTTAGGCTTAAAAACAAATGAAGGTTATAAAGATAAAGATGGAAAAACCCAGGATTGGGAAAATCATAATTTTTATCGTACGATAACTGTAGCAGCCATTACAATTTTAAACAAAACAGTAGCAGATGTTTTGAATACAGAATTTGATATTGTTAATCAATTGTATTCATCTGTAAGTGCTGATGATTTTACTTTTGATAAAATTGATGCTAAAATTATACCAGCTTCTAATTATGTTCTTTTAGGTGACCAGTATCAAGCTGAAATATTTGTTGCAGCTTTTGATTCTAAATCTAAAATAACTGCTGACATTAACGGAGCTACTATTCAAGGTGAAAATGGAATGGTAAATTATAAAACTGCTGCATCTTCTGAAGGACTTAAGAAATATAAAGGTCAAATCAATGTTAGTACTCCATTTGGTATAAAATCATATTCTTTTGAAAATGAATATATTGTTGCTAAACCAAGTGCTACCGTTTCTGCTGACAAAATGAATGTTTTTTATATTGGTGTTGAAAATCCTGTAACAGTTTCTGTTCCCGGTATTGCTAATGAAAAAATAAGACCAACCATTACTGGTGGAAGCATGGTAGCAAAAGGTGGTGGTAAATTCATTGTTAAAGTTGACAAAGTTGTTGCCGGAGCTAAAGCAGTTATCTCAATTAATGCTGATTTTGATGGAAAAATGAAAGCAATGGGTAAATCTGAATTTCGTGTAAAACGTGTTCCAGATCCAGTTCCTTCTATTGGTGGTGTTCCTGATGGATTTATCGAAAAAGGAAAATTACAGTCTGCTGGTGGTATTATTGCCAAATTAATTGACTTCGACTTTGATTTAGTCATTTCTGTTACTTCTTTTACATTGCAAACAATTAAAGGAGGAGATTTGTCGCCTAAATTATTGTCAAAAGGAAATAAATTTACACCTGAAATGTCTGCTGTACTTGCTAATGCAAAACGTGGTCAAAAATTCTGGTTTGAAAATATTACAGCTAAAGCTCCAGATGGAAATCGTAGACTTCCTTCTATCAACTTAACGATTAAGTAAGCATATCCGTTATTGGGTATTTATAAGATTCATAAATTTAAATTATATTTTCAGATGAAAAAAATAATTTTAATAGTATTCATAGTTTTCAATGTTGGATTAACATTCGAAGCTTTCTCTCAAGTATTCGACAGTCCTCCTAGAGATGGAGCGTGGGATAAATCACATTCAAAAGACAGGAAAGTTGTACCTTATGCTCCTGTTAGAGAAGCTGATGTTGCTTGGTATACAAAAATATGGAGAGTGATTGATTTTAGAGAAAAAATGAATCAAACATTTTATTATCCTGATGATGCCATCAGAGATAGAGTAAGTTTTATGCAGGTTATCATGAGTGGTTTAAAAGAGGGTTCTTTAACTGCCTACGACAATGATGAATTCACTAAACCCTTAAGCTACGACGAAATGATAGCTCGTTTTGAACGTACAGATACAAATCAGATTGAAGATGTTGATAATCCGGGTGTATATCGTGATTCCATACAGAAAAAAGGTCTAGACCCTACTGATGTTAAGCAAATTAGGCTGAAAGAAGTTCAATTTTTTGACAAACAACGTTCGGTAATGGATGTAAGGATTTTAGGTCTTTGCCCACTTTTACAGGATAGAGATGATAAAGGTGAATTAAAACCTGGGTTTATGCCTATGTTTTGGATTTATTTCCCCGATGCACGTCCGATATTTGCAAAAACAGAACTCTTTAATCCTAAGAACGGTGCTGAAAGAAGAACATTTGATGATATTTTTATGAAAAGGTTCTTCCAGAGTTATATTATCAAAGAAGACAATACCTATAACAGAACCATTGCTTCCTATAAAACAGGTTTAGATGCTTTGTTAGAAGCGGAAAAGATCAAAGAAAACATATTTAACTTAGAGCACGATTTGTGGGAATTCTAGTTTAATAGTACTAATTATTATCTATAAAAAAAGTCCGGTTTTATATCGGACTTTTTTTATGCTTAGTGTTTGCTGATAAAATTGATTTGCCAACAAATTTGAATTCTTGAAAATCTAAAGGTATTTATTAGGTATTAGATAATTTCTGACATAATCGTTAATTCCTTCTTCTAAGGAATAGAATGGATTCAGATAAGCTGCATTTCTAAGCTTGTCCATTTTTGCTTCGGTAAAGTATTGGTATTTATCGCGAATATCTAAAGGTGTATCAATAAATTCAATATTTTCAGCTTTGTTCATTGATTTAAATGTTGCTTTCGCTAAATCTAAAAAAGCACGTGCAGTGCCTGTTCCTAAATTATAGATTGCAGATTCAGGTTTGTGCTCCATTAAAAAGTAAATTACACTTATTAAATCTTTTACATAAACAAAATCACGTAATTGCATACCATCTTTAAAGTCAGGACGATGTGAGCGGAAAAGTTTTACATTGCCTTTTTCATTCACTTGTTTGAATGTATGAAAGATAACTGATGCCATGCGTGATTTATGGTATTCGTTGGGACCATAAACATTGAAAAATTTCAAGCCTGCCCAAAATGGTGGTTGTGTAGTTTGTTGCAATGCCCATTTGTCAAAATTATTTTTAGATTCACCATAAGGATTCAATGGTTTTAATTTTTCAACATTGGCATGATCATCAGAATAACCAAATTCTCCCATACCATAAGTGGCCGCAGAAGACGCATAAATTAATGGAATGTTGTAGGTGCAGCAATCTGTCCAGATTTTCTTAGTGTAATTAAGGTTGAGTTCATTAAAAATAGCTTCGTTAAATTCAGCGGTATCGGTTCTGGCTCCGATATGAATGATAAAATCAATTGTAGAATGTTTTTTTTCAATCCATTCAAAGAAATCGTTGCGGTGTATTTTTTTGCTGAAAATTTTCGATTCCAGATTTTTATTTTTCTCGGCATTTGAAAAATCATCCACGATTACAATATCAGAGATGCCATTTTCATTCAGTTTGCTTATCATACAACTGCCGATAAATCCTGCAGCCCCGGTTATTACTATCATTTTATTAAAATTTAATGAGTTACAAAAATAGAGATTTTTGTGGAAATTCAGTTATTATATTTTTATCGACAGCCATTTCAAATAGCATAGTAATGGCTTTTTTGCCTTTAATACCTAAATCTAAAGAATATTCATTCACATAAAGTTCGATGTGTTTGTACATTACCTCTTCATTCATTTCCTGTGCGTTGCAGCGTATGAAATCTTTTGAAGACAGAGGATTTGCAAAAGCATATGCTACGCTTCGTTTGAGAATTCTATTGATACTTTGTTTGGTGGATTCCGGTAAATTTCTTTTGATGACAATTCCTCCAAGGGGTATGGGTTGCTGTGTTAGTTCAAACCATGATTTGCCTAAATCTGCTATAAGTTGGAGCCCTTTTTCATGGTAAGTAAATCGGTTTTCATGAATAATTACACCCGCATCAAAAGTTTCGTTTAAAATCAGGTTTTCGATAGCTGAAAACAGTATAGCTTCTTTGTTTTGAATTTCAGGATAGGCAAGAGATAATAATAAATGTGCTGTTGTATATTTGCCGGGTATGGCTACTTTTAAATTCTTTATTTCTTCTTTATTTATTATTTTCTTGCTGATAAACAAAGGTCCAACATCATCGCCCAGTGCACTTCCGGCAGCTAATAAGACATAATTGTCAGTAAGATGCAAAAAGGCATGATAACTTACCTTGGTCACATCCATTACATTGTTAAATGCTGTCAGGTTTAATTCTTCTACATCTGCCATTTTATATTCAAATTCAAAACCTTCGGTATCTATTTTGTGATGCACCATGGCATCAAAAATAAAAGTATCGTTGGGGCAGGGTGAGAAGGCTAAAGAGATTTTATTCATCTAAAATATTGATTAACGTCGTGTTTAAATTAATGATAGCCAATGGAATATCCCAGGAAGCTTTGTTTCGTTTTTCAACATAATTGGAAACAGACCGAATTTGTAAATGTTTTATTTGCTGTAGCATACAGGCAAACATAAATGCTGCACCTTCCATACTTTCAGTTAATGGATTGTAGAGTTTTTTGACTTTTAGAATGCTGGCTTCGTTACCATGTATGGTATTCACAGTAATCCCTTTTGCCAGTGGCAATTGCTTGACGATTTTGCTCTGAAAAACAGCCTCGTTGATAAGTTCCATATTATTAAAAGGGAATGTATTTTCTTCTATGAGTTTTAAATCGATTAACGAAAGAAAATATTCACCATTATCAGCACCTAACTCCGAAAAACAATCAGCTGTGATATTGAAAACTTTGCCTAAATCAATATTCTTGTCGAAACAACCGGCAATTCCAGCATTGATAGCTAAGTCGTACTTATAGGTTTCTAAGGTTTTTCCCATATAAAATGCTGTTGCCACCATGCCAATTCCTGTAATAAGTACATCAATATCAAAATCTCTGTATTTGTATGTATTCAGGTTTGTTTCCTTCTGTTCAACAAAAGTAAAATTCTTTATAATTGGCTTAATCTCTAAAGAAGTAGCTGCTACAATAAGTAAGTACATTTTTATATTTTTTTACTTTAGCAAAAGTACTACAAATCTAGCAAAATATAGAAAATTGGCATATTTAGTTCTTCGTTATTTTTTGTCTTTATTGACCACTGATTACTGTTTTCTCTTGTAATGCTATCTACTCAACGTTTAATAGCTCATATACATCGAAATAGTTTATAAAAGAATAAAAAATTAATTAATTTTGTTTGCAATAATTTAAATACATGAAAAAATGCAAAAAAGATTTCAATTCAACGTTATTATGTTAACAAGCTTTATCTTTTTGTTCAGTCTTGTTATACAAGCACAAAAGGTCTATAAATTCGAAACTGTGGCAGGAGATCCACTCAAAGCTCGAATATACACTTTGGATAATGGTTTAAAGGTTTTCCTTACTGTTTACAAAGATGCGCCTCGTATTCAGGCGAATATCGTTGTAAAGGTGGGTAGTAAAAATGACCCAAAAGAAACCACTGGTCTTGCACATTATTTTGAACACATGATGTTTAAAGGAACCCCTGATTTTGGCACTACCGATTGGGCAAAAGAAGAACCCATGATTGCAAAGATTGAATCGCTTTTTGAAATCTACCGTTTAGAGAAAAATCCTATAAAACGCAATGAACTCTATCATTTAATTGACAGTACTTCTTATGAAGCTTCCAAACTTGCCATTCCGAATGAATATATTAAATTGATGAAAGTAATAGGCTCACAAGGAACCAATGCAGCTACATCTAATGATTATACTGTTTTTATCGAAAATATTCCCTCCAACCAACTCGAAAACTGGGCAATTATTGAGGCCAATCGCTTTAGCCATCCAGTACTTCGTTTGTTTCATACTGAATTAGAAACTGTATATGAAGAGAAAAACATGTCTTTGACCAATGATGGACGAAGAGCAAACGAAGCCATGCTGGCCGCTTTGTTTCCTCATCATCCTTATGGAACACAAACTACTTTGGGGGAATCAGAACATTTGAAAAATCCTTCGATGAAGAACATCCGTGAGTTTTTTGGGAAATATTATGTAGCCAACAACATGGCCGTTATAATGTCAGGTGATTTTAATCCTGACGAAGCCATTCAATACATTGATAAATACCTGGGTAAATTGAAGTCGGGAAATCCTCAACCCTTGGTTTTTACGCCTGAAGCTCCAATCACAGCTCCAATTATAAAAGAAGTAGTTGGTCTGGAAGCTGAAAATGTTAGATTAGCCTGGCGTTTTGGCGGCGCCACTTCGCAGGATGCTATGATGATTGATCTGATTAGTAAAATGCTGTCGAATGGAAAAGCTGGATTGATGGATGTTAATATACAACAAAAACAAAAAACAATGGATGCTGGTGCTTATCCATATCAGATGACAGATTATTCTTCGCTTATTTTGTCAGGCAGTCCAAAAACCGGACAATCCCTAGATGAAGTAAAAGATTTGCTGATGCAACAGCTCGATTCATTAAAAAAAGGTCTTTTTTCTGAAACTTTGTTGCAATCAAACCTCAATAATTTAAAACTGAGAGAACTCAAACGCTTTGAATCCAATTCAAGCCGAGTAGAAGCCATTTCTAACGCTTTTTTAAATGGAAAATCCTGGGCAAAGACTGTGAATTATATCAATGATTTAAGTAAGGTGAGTAAAAAAGAATTGGTTGATTTTGCCAATAAAAACCTGAAGAATAATTATGTGATGGTGTATAAACGTCAGGGTAAGCCCGAAGAAATTGCAAAAGTCAAAAAGCCTGCAATTACACCTATTTTTATCAACCGGAATGGAGAATCAGCTTTCTTAAAGAAAATCAAAGCCAATCAGGTCAATGAAATTAATCCTGTTTTTTTGGATTATCAAAAAGACTTAATGATTCAGAAGTTGGGAAAAGCCAATTTGATTTACAAGGCAAATACCGAAAACAACACATTTAGCCTTTATTATTACTTTAAAATGGGAAGTAATAATGATTTAATGATGGATTTGGCAGTATCCTATCTTGATTATCTTGGCACTTCCAAACATTCACTGTCAGAAATCAATCGTGAATTCTATAAATTAGCTTGCAATTTTAATGTATCCTCCAGCAATGATGAAATGAATGTATCTATAAGCGGTTTAAGCGAGAATATGGAAAAAGCAATCAGTTTGGTTGAAGAATTGCTGTCAGACGCCAAACCCGATCAAAAAGCCTTGGATAATATGATCAATGATATGCTGAAATCGCGCAAAGATGCAAAAAGCAATCAACAACGTAATTTTAATGCGCTGGTAGATTATGCAACTTATGGAGTTAAATCTCCCGGAAAATATATGTTAAGTGAAATGGAACTAAAATCTATTAAAGCTGAACAATTGGTTCAGAAAATCAAAGGATTGACTCAATATTCTCATGATATTTTATATTATGGAAATATGGCTCCTGCCAATTTGAATGCTTTGCTCACAAAGTACCATAAAATGCCTGCAAGTTTTGTCCCAAATTCACTGGCTGTAAAATTCACTCCTTTGGAAACCAATGAAGAAAAAGTATTTTTTGCACAATATGATTCCAAACAATCTTATCTACAAACGATTTCAAAAGGAGGTGTTTACAACGAAAAACTCATACCTGAAGTAAGTTTGTACAATTCCTACTTCGGTGGAAGTATGAATGCAATTGTATTTCAGGAACTCAGAGAAAAACGTTCCCTGGCTTATACAGCCCGTTCTGCTTACAATTCACCCTCAGATATCGATAAATATTATATAAATACAGGATTTATTGCTACTCAGAACGATAAAGTAATTGATGCCCTGAAAGCATACAACGATTTGTACAATAATATGCCCGAATCTGAAAATGCTTTTTCTTTGTCTAAAGAGGCCATAATCAGTAAAATAAATACAGAGAGAATTACTAAAATGGGTATCATCTGGAATTATTTAAATGCTCAAAAATTTGGACAGACCTATGATATTCGCAAGGATATTTATACTAAAACTGCCACAATGACACTGAATGATGTTAAAGCATTCAATGCCAATTTTATTAAAAATAAAACCAAAACTTATGTCGTCTTGGGCAGAGAATCTGAGATGAAATTCGAAGAATTGGTAAAATTCGGAAATGTAATAAAACTAAGTCAGGAAGAGATTTTTGGATATTAAACTTAGTTTAATAAATTGAAAAGCCGAAAGATAGAATAGAAATCTTTCGGCTTTTTTTAATATTAAAAACGAATATCTGGTGTTCTGATTACATTGCTTTTGTGAAGCTGACGATCGAAAAGATAGGCTTCAAATTGTAGGGTGTCCGAATGAAGAAAAGGCAACATTAGTCCTACATTCAATTTTGTTTCAAGTTCACCTTTCAGTGAACCATTTGCACTTACCGGATCAATATATGGTATTCTGTATTTAAAGACAAAGGTATCTTTTTTTTGAGTAGATAAATTAAAGATTGTAAGTGGCTGAAAAGTGTCATTTACTTTTTCGTAGATATGAATATAGAAATTATTATAATAGATACTGTTAGTGTCAAAAGGTGGATAAGTGTCAGATTGTCTTAGTCCAATATCACCATCACCGTCAGTAAATTTAAAAACAAAACTTCCTTCTTGTAAACCAGGATTGTATAAAAATTCTTTGTATTCAATAACAGGAATTACTGGGTATACTTTCTCCTTTTTGCAAGAAAAAAAGAGGAGGATAAACATTAATAGCGTTAAAATATATATCTTTGACATTCATTAGAATTTTTTATTGTAAAGAATACTGTAAACTGTAATTTACATATTATAAACTCAACATTAGCTTTATTTAAATGTTTTTCGATCAAACTAAAAATTTTGTTTTTTCAGAACAATCTGTTTCAAGATTTAACGAAACAGCTCTTGAATTATTTCAATTTCAGTACAAAAATAATAAAATTTACAAGCAATTTGTTGATCTGAATCATATTAATCTACTACAGGTGAAAACTGTGGAGCAAATTCCTTTTTTACCCATTGAATTTTTTAAAAATCATATGGTAATATGTGGAGATGAAATACCGTTAGAATATTTTGAAAGCAGTGGTACAAGTGGAATGCAAAAAAGTAAACATTTCGTTTCTTCATTGGCATTGTATGAAGAAAGCTTTTTGAATGGCTTTTCGCATTTTTATGGAAATATTAAAGACTATTGTCTGTTGGCACTGCTGCCTAATTATCAGGAACAAAAGCATTCATCCTTAATTTATATGATAAAGAAATTGATAGCTGAAAGCGGACATGCTGAAAGCGGTTTCTTTTTGCATGACAATCAAGCATTAAAAGCTAAATTGCTGGAATTAAAAAAGGCTCATCAAAAAACGATTTTGTTTGGCGTAAGCTATGCTTTACTCGATATGGCAGAACAATATCCTATAAGCATACCCGAAACAATCATTTTTGAAACAGGCGGAATGAAAGGGCGCCGAAAAGAAATGATCAGAGAAGAATTGCATTCTATACTACAAAAAGCTTTTGGCGTTCCAGCTATACATGGAGAGTATGGTATGACAGAGTTATTGTCACAGGCTTATTCTAATGGGAAAGGCATATTTGTTCCATCACCCTGGATGAAGATCGTTATCCGAGATACCAATGACCCCAAAACGATGTTGGCTTGTGATAAAACCGGAGGTATCAATGTAATAGATCTGGCAAATAGGTATTCATGTAGTTTTATTGCTACGCAGGATCTGGGGAAACTTCACGATAACGGAAGTTTTGAGATCTTGGGTAGATTCGATCATAGTGATGTAAGAGGATGCAATTTGATGATAGAATAATTACAATATCACCAATTTCCTGGTATAAGTAGTTTTGTCAAACTGGAAGCGGATAAAATATATGCCTTTGATTAGTTTTTCATTTTGAACATTAAAGCTTTGTTGATACGAAGCTTTTTCTTTGAAACTTTTTTCAATAATTTTAATTTCTTTGCCAGTCAGATCAAAAAGGCGAATATCGACATCCGTAGCTTTATTAAGGGTATAAGCAATTGAAAATTGATTGCTTGCAGGGTTTGGGAAAATTCGGATACTTTCGTTTCCGTAAACTGTTTTCTCAATACTGGAAGGGTATAAGTTTCTGACTGAGTCAATATAATTGATGGTAGTTGTAATGGAGGGAATGATTCCAAAAGATGTTTCAACTATTTCTAGTAAAGGGATTCCGTTGTTTTTTCCGACCCATTTATATTCTGTAATATTTCTGATAATCGCTGGTATGGGGAATGGGATGGTGTCTAAACTTAAGCTGTCTCTCTGGTAGATTACTGATTTTACTCTTAGCACGGCGAAACTTCCATAAGGTGTTGTAAGCATGCCCCACCCATCTACTGTATTTTTGCGTTTTTTAGATTCATTAAAATAGCCTAAACTAGGAACACTGAGGGTGGCAACAGAGGCTGTAGAATCAATATTTCCAAAATTTAAAGGGAATTTAAACAAACGATCTGCAATATTGTATTTTAAAGGAATGGGAAGGGAATTGATTTCAGCTGCATAACCTACTAAATTGTATGCAGTAGTGGTGGTTTTGTAAAAATTATAGACATTGCTCATTTGTGCTATTAGCATATTGATATTCGGTTGTTTTAAAGCTTTATCAGCACTGGTGATAAATGAAGGATAATAAAATATTGGAGTAGAGAGGACTGATACAAAAGTGTCGACTGATTGACTTACAGGCGTGAGTAAAGAGAAATCCCAGGTATGGTTTGCCCCTGTAAGTGTGTAATCAACAGTTCCTGTTGTTAGCGCAAGGCTTTTATTAATCATATTCCCAACAGCAGGCATGTCAGTGCTGGATACGGTTATCTGGGATAAACAAATCAGCTGAATGTTTATCAATATCATTAAAAGTATAAATGTTTTTTTCATATCCCAAGAATTTTATCCTATACAAAAATAAGTTTTTTTCATTCTAAATAAGCAGAATTAAGAATTTTTAACGCAAATACGTAATTCTATTTATCTTTATATCAAATTTTGTGCCGAAGGGAATTTGTACTTTTGGCATCTAATAGACAAGGATAAGTACTAATCATATCTAGAATACCAATAATATAAGACTTAATAAAGGAGTAAAGGTTTAAATATATTAAAAAAATATCTGATTCAATGACTTTTTCTGCAAATGAACCTGAAACATTTCGTCAATTAATGGAAACCTATAAAGACAAGGTGGTAAATACTTGTTATGGATTTCTGCATAATCGGGAGGATGCAGAAGATGTTACACAGGAAGTATTTATTGAAGTTTATCTTTCGTATCAGAAGTTCAGAGGAGAGTCGGGTATTGCTACCTGGATCTATAGGATAGCTGTTAATAAATCCCTGGATGTTTGCCGTAAACGGAATGCCCAAAAACGCATTGCTTTCTTTAAAAACCTGATTCGTTTGGATAATGTGAATTCCAAAGAAATTGCTCATTCCGTAACAGATGCATTAACTGTTATGGAAACGCAGGAAAGTATGCAGGTTTTGTATAAAGCGTTGGATAAAATTCCTGCCAATCAACGCATTGCCATCACACTTTCAAAATTTGAAGATTTATCGATGCGGGAGATTTCAAAGGTGATGGATACCAGCGAATCGGCGGTAGAATCATTGCTTTCGAGGGCCAAAGTTTCTTTAAAAAAACAGCTGGAGCATTATTATAAAAATGAACAGTTGGGAAGGATTTTTTAAGATTAAACGTCTATATAAATACAAGGATATGAAAACACAAAATTATATATTAAAAGCTGAGCAAACAATCAAATTACTTGACGCTCATGAAAAGCTAAAAGCAAAGCCTTTCTTTGAAACACGGCAAATGGCTTTAATTGAAGCAAGATTAAAGGCAAAACGTCCTTTGTTCAATTGGCAAGTTATGCTTAAACCGTCATTTATTGTTATTCTGACTGCCATTAATGTTGCCGTTGTTTTTTCATACTTACATAGGTTAAATGCATATACCAATAGTCGAAATTCTGCATTGATTGAATTGTCAGATAATATTATGAGAAGCAGTGATTATTATTCATTTATTCACAATTAATACCAGGAGGGTGTATGAATTACTTTATTGAAAAAAAATCAGCATTTTGGACCATTGTTATATTGGTTGTTTTGAATGTGTTTACCCTCAGTATGATTTGGATACTTAGGCCTCCCCATCCTTTCCCGCTACATGCCCGTCATGAGAAGTTAATCCCTGATTTAGTAATTGCAGAATTAAAGTTGGATGGAAAACAAGCCATTTTATTTAAAGAAAGTGAAATTCAACAAATGAGAAAGATTAATCTTTTGTTAGATAGCTTGCATCAAAGCAAACAAGAATTGTTCCTTTCATCTTTTGACCAAGCAATAGATACTTTGAAAATGGAAAGTTTAATTCATCAGATTGGAAGTCTCAATGAAGAAATTGACAGGATTAGTTTTTCCCATATCATTGAGTTGAAACATATCTGTAATACTCATCAAAAAGAAATACTTGAAGATTTTTTCTGGGATATGGGGCGCCTCGGCCATAGGCCTCCAGCCGAACGACCTTAAATAGTGAAATTGAAGTGCTTAAAGTACTTAAAGTTAAAAGTTAAAGAGGAATATTTAATCATTTAAAATTTACAACCATGAACACAAAAAAAATCGCAGCAGTCATTGCAATTATTGTTATGGGATTCAATCTTGTTTTATTTGCACAGGAAACGAAGAACAAACCTTCACATTTAGGCAATCAATCCATTCCAAACCAAATGCAGCGTGAAGGCGATTTTAAAAACCTTCCACCCATGCCACCACCACCACCTCCAGTACTTCCCGGTATTCCGAATTTAACAAAGGAACAATCGGAAAGTATCCACAAACTTCAAATAAATGTGGCACAAGCAAAATTTCCATTAGAAAACAATGTAAAGGAAAAGGAAGCCAGACTTCATACAATATCTACCGTTAAAGTGCCAGATATGCAGGCTATTGAAAAACAAATTGACGAAATTGCAGCAGTTAAAGTTCAACTTGCTAAATTACAGGCTGCACATGATCAGGACATTCGTAAGCTGTTGGACGATGAACAACGATTGATTTTCGACAAAAGACCTCCCATGCCTGAACCAAGGCCTTTTTAGATTAATAATGTGAGCTAAGTTTATTAAAAGACTATTTTGAATACCTTTGCCTGAAAATTAAAAATTGATTAGGGCAAATGATAGAAAGGATATGGAATAAGGATTTTATACTCCTGATTATTTCCAATTTTTTGATGTATATCACCTATTATGCTGTTATTTCGGCTTTACCGATATATCTGGTAAGTGAATTACATGCCACGAAGTCCCAGGTCGGATTGGTAGTTGCAGCTTACACTCTTGCTTCGGTATTAATTCGCCCCTTTTCTGGTTTTACTCTCGATAAGTATAGTCACCGTATGGTATTTCTACTGGCATTAATTGTTTATTCACTCTTATTTGTCGGATATCTAGTTGCTATAAGCATCACTGCATTAATTTTGTTGCGCTTTGCTCAAGGACTCAGCTGGGGTTTTTCAACTATTTCGGCTTCCGCTGTTGCCATTGATACCATTCCGGCTCCTAAGAGAGGAGAAGGGCTGGGGTATTTCGGAATGTCTACTACATTAGGGATGTCGGTTGGGCCTATAATTGGATTATTCATCAGTCATCACTGGGGTTATATGGCCATGTTTGTTTCTGGCCTTTTTATCAGCCTGGCAAGTCTGACGGCTGCTTATGCAATTCATCTTCAAAAAAGATTTCTGGTTAAGAAGCGAACTGAATTTGACTGGAAGTACCTCTTTCATAAAAAATCAATACTCCCTTCATTAAATGTATTAATCGTCATGGTAACTTATGGTGGTTTGCTTTCTTTTATTGCCCTTTATGGCCGTGAGCTAGGGATACAAAATACTTCTCTTTTTTTTCTGATCTTTTCAATTGGAATTGTTTGTTCACGATTAGTTGCCGGTAAGGTATTCGATCAGAAAGGACCCAAAAGAATGATTACTTTTTGCCTGATATTACTCATTATTGCTTTTCCATTGCTATCGTTGGTTCAAAATGCTTTGGAATTTTATCTGTCAGCACTTATGATTGGATTTGGGATTGGTGTTGTATTTCCTACTTTTCAATCGATGGTGAATCTTCTTGCCGATATTAAACACAGAGGTTCAGCCAATTCTACCTTGTATACTGCAGTGGATATTGGAATGGGAACTGGCATGATTATAGCAGGACTCATTGCTCAATATGTTTCCATTTCGGCTATCTTTTGGGTCAATTCATTGGTTTGTATAATCGCTTTGACTGTATTCAGGATGTATGTGATTCCTTTTTATGAAAAACAGAAATAAGTACTTAGAGTGCCTTGAGTTATTGGAGAAATAGCATTGAAAAGTGCAGATAAGCATTATTCAATATAAAATTCCAAGCTATTTTCAATTAGGTATTCATAAGTAGTTTTTCATTTTATGAACCTGATTATTCACGTTTCCTGAAAAGAAGATATACTTAAAACATTTATTAAAAAATAATTAGTTTTCTTCTTTATAGAATAATTTATAAAAGTGCATGCCGGTAGAGTCATCGAAGCCCTTTTCTATCATTTCTCGTTTGCCGTGGATATAGATGTGAAAGTTTTTGTCGAGTTTGATAATACTTTTCATGGAAGCACTTTGCTTTTTTACGGCTGCTTCTGAAATGTCAAAACCGTCGGCAATACGAAGGTCATTTTCTTCTTCGTAGTTTTGCTTGTATTGCTTAAAGGTTTCTATAATCTGAGGTTGTTTCATAACATTCTCAGTAAAATCATCAAAACTAAAATTTTCGTTTTCTTTAAAAAATTGGAGACTGTTGTTGAGCATATCAGCCTGATCGGCTTTACTTACATCATATTCCTGAGGTAAATTTTTTACTACAAAACTTTTGCATAAATTCAATACATTTCGTGTATGAAAGTATTCGTCTTCACGACTTCTGATGTGCAGGAAATTATCCATCCAGTATTGAGCTTCGCTTCCTTTGCTGAGGTTGTCAATTACAGCCACTGCATAGCCTTTCTCAGGCTCGGTATTGAATATCAGGCAGCCTTTGTCCAGTTTGTTGATATTGATGCCAGCATCGCTGTCAACCTCAAATCCATCACCACTTGGATAAACTTTAAGATAAGTATCGCGGGTTTCCGATTTAAAAATGCCAACAGCCTCCACGTTCTCTCCATCCATTAAGCAATCTTTAATATAAACAACATAGATTTCTCCACTTTTGATTTTGGGATGTACCGATTGCTCATACAAATGTTTGGCAATATTTACCGATTGTTCAAACAATTCCTGAGGATCGGCAAAAATAGCACTTACATAGCTATAGACTTCATTCAGTTTGATATCCGTATCATGGTAAAGGTTGTAATATTCATTTTGTTTGAAAGGTGAAAAGAAATATTTAAGCAATAAATCAGTAATTTCAATATCAGGTAGGAGAGGTGATTTAGAAAACCGAATACCTTCATCGTTGAGTTTGTTACCGATTTTATGTAAAACAATGCATTCCAGCTTAGCCGAATCAGGGTTGATCATAGATGTTGGGTATTTATTTAATAGCGTGTAAAATTAAGACTTTTTAGCTTCTAATTGATTTTATAAAAAAATCCTGTCAAAAAACTCGACAGGATTTTTTATACTAACGATAAGTAGGGTTGTTGTAAAAAGTCATTTTTATTGAAAGATAATATCTCTTTACTTTATAAACTTTAAACTTTCAAACTTTATAAACTGACTAGTACATTCCGCCCATACCACCTGGCATTCCACCACCCATTGGAGGAGCAGGAGTTTCTTCTTTGATGTCAGCCAATACACATTCGGTTGTCAACAACATACCTGAAATAGAAGCTGCATTTTCCAATGCAATTCTTGCTACTTTTGTTGGGTCGATAACACCGGTTGAGAATAAGTTTTCGTAAACATCGGTTCTGGCATTGAAACCAAAATCGCCTTTGCCTTCTTTTACTTTTTGAACTACAACAGAACCTTCAAGCCCTGCATTGGCAACAATCTGACGCAATGGTTCTTCCAACGCTCTTAAGATAATTGCAATACCTGTGTTTTCGTCTTCGTTATCGCCTTTTAATTTGGAAATAGCTGCAATGGCTCTGATGTAACCGATACCACCGCCTGGGATGATACCTTCTTCAATAGCTGCGCGAGTTGCATGTAAAGCATCGTCGAAACGGTCTTTCTTTTCTTTCATTTCAATTTCGCTGGCAGCGCCCACGTAAATAACAGCAACACCACCGGCTAATTTAGCCAAACGTTCCTGAAGTTTTTCGCGATCGTAATCAGAAGTAGTTTTTTCAACCTGTACTTTAATCTGATTGATACGAGATTCGATGTTTGATTTTTCACCTTTTCCGCTAACAATGGTTGTATTGTCTTTATCAACTGTAATTTTTTCGGCTTGTCCTAAGTAAGATAAGTCAGCATCTTCCAGTTTGTAACCTTTTTCTTCTGAAATAACGATACCACCTGTTAAGATAGCAATGTCTTCCAGCATTTCTTTACGTCTGTCGCCAAAACCAGGAGCTTTAACAGCAGCAATTTTTAAGCTACCTCTCAGGCGATTTACAACCAAAGTAGCCAATGCTTCACCATCTACATCTTCGGCAACTATCAATAAAGGACGACCTGATTGAACAACTTTTTCGAGGATAGGCAAAAAATCTTTCATATTTGAAATTTTCTTGTCGTAGATCAAAATATAAGGTGATTCAAAAACGGTTTCCATTTTATCGGTATCCGTAACAAAATAAGGAGAAATATAACCTCTGTCGAATTGCATACCTTCAACAACTTTTACAGTTGTTTCGATACCTTTTGCTTCTTCAATCGTGATAACACCTTCTTTTTTAACTTTGCTCATTGCTTCAGCTATCATTTTTCCGATAAAAGAATCGTTGTTGGCTGATATAGTAGCAACTTGTTCTATTTTTTCGTTGCTGTCGCCAATTGATTTAGACTGTTTTTTAAGGTCAGCAACAACAGCTATAACAGCTTTGTCAATACCGCGTTTCAAATCCATAGGATTGGCACCGGCGGTTACATTTTTTAAACCAGTAGTAATGATAGACTGAGCCAGAACAGTAGCTGTAGTTGTACCATCTCCTGCTAAGTCAGCAGTTTTAGAAGCTACTTCTTTTACCATTTGAGCACCCATGTTCTCAACGGTATCTTTTAATTCGATTTCTTTTGCAACGGTAACACCATCTTTGGTAATTACTGGAGAACCGAATTTTTTATCAATTATTACATTGCGACCCTTAGGTCCAAGGGTTACTTTTACTGCATTTGATAATGCATCCACGCCTTTTTTTAATGATTCGCGTGCTTCCCAATTGAAAATTATATCTTTTGCCATAATCTTAAATATTTTATAGGTTACTAAATTTTGTTAATTAAACGATTGCGTATATATCAGCTTCTTTCATGATAAGGTATTCTTTGCCTTCGATGGTAATTTCGGTACCTGCATATTTACCATATAATACATTATCGCCAACTTTTACGGTCATTGGTTCATCTTTTTTTCCGTTGCCAACAGCAACAACAATACCTTTTTGTGGTTTTTCTTTTGCTGTATCAGGGATGATAATTCCACCTGATGTTTTTTGTTCAGCAGCGGCAGCTTCAATAATGACTCTGTCTGCTAATGGTTTAATGTTTAATTTTGACATAATCTTTTATGATTTTATTTGTTATACAATATGATTACAATATTTTTAAGATGATGGAATCTTATTATCATTTTTTATGCCACACTTTTTTATAGCTAAAATGCTGACAAAATGTCTGATTTCCATATTTTTTCTCAAAAAAAATGTCAGAAATGAATACACTCTGACATTTTAAATGTTTTAATTGATGCTTTATTTAGCAGGCGTTCCTTCAGCTGGTTTTTGCTGAGCAGGTTGTTGTTGAGCAGGTGCTTTCGTTGCTGCATTTACAGGAGCTGTTGCATTGTCAGTTGATAATTCTGTTTTTACAGCCCCTTCCTGATTGTTGCGTGGAATAGCAAACACAGAAACCAAACTTAAGAAAAGCAATACAACTGCTAATGTCCAGGTAGCTCTTTCTAAAAAATCGGCTGTTTTTCTAACGCCCATAATCTGATTGGATGAGGCAAAGTTAGATGCCAGACCACCACCTTTTGAATTTTGAACCAAAACGATTAAGGCTATTAAGATACATGTAATAAGTATCAATACTGAGATAAAAAAGTAAAGTCCCATTATTATTTATTTTTGTTGATGATTATTATTTTTCAATTTTTCAATTCGAGTTGCAAAGGAACTACTTTTTTCGGGATTTTCCAAACTTAATTTTTCATAAATTTTTATTGCCTTTTTGTAATACCCCTGTTTTTCATATACCATAGCCAAAGTTTCGCTCACAATATCATCATTTTCCACAAGACTGTTTTTTTCGATATCGGGTGAAAAATCTTTCAATAGAGTCGGTTTGCTGATTTTAGGGTTTTCTTTTATAAATTTATCAATGATGATTTCTTTTTCTTTTTTCAATGTTGGAGTAACTATCTTCTTTTCAACTATTGGAGTAGCTTTTATTTTTTTTGAAGCTTTATCTTTCTCCTGAATAGCTTGTGTTGATGAAAAAGAGTCAATTAAAGTTTTTAAAATTTTACGGTTAGTTAGGCTAGCTGCTGTTATAGCCAATTGGTTATCAAAATCTTTACTTTGGATTTGAAGCAAATTCAAGCACAACAACAACTGAGCTGTTTGGCAATAAGGGTATTTTGCTGTTAATTCCTTAAATCCCTCAACACTCTCATTGCTTAAGGTTTCGGGAGAATGTAAATAGCGAATGTAATTTTCTTTTGTCATAATCTATTTTTAAGTGAATTCCAGCTTGTAGAAAGCTGAATTACCTATGGTAGTTAGGGTTTTAAGAATTATAATTAAATGATTATTAAAATAACACTATGCATGTCGAATTACCAGTTAACTACTGATTTATTAAAAATATCTTCTACCAGTTCTTTATTGATTTCATCGATTAAGCCACTTTCAACGGTCGATAGATTAAGTTGACTGTTATAATCTCTGTATCTTGAAAATGAAGATTCAAAATCTTGCTTTTCATCCTTGGTATTTGTAAATTTCACTTTTATAGTAATGCTTAGTCTGTTTAATGCTGCCTGTTGGTTAGCCTGAACAGCAACAGCGGTAACGGTATAATCAGTAATGTCACCTTCTATATTCAAATCGCCATTGGTTTTAACCAGGTTTAAGTTGGTTTGAGCAGCAAATTTATCTCGCAACGCAAGTGTTAGTGATTGACTGAGTGTGGGCTGAACCAATGGTGCAATATTTTGAAATTGAAGAATTGAAATAGTTTTTGCTTCAGGAGATATGGATGCCCCTGTGAATGAGTATACACCACATCCACTGAAAAGCGTGGTGAAAAACAGTATAGTGAATAGTTTAAAAAGTTTACTCATTTTCAATATAATAAGTTGTTGAATACCAATCGGATTAAATATTAATGTCAAATTCTTTTAGTTTACGGTAAAGTGTTCTTTCAGAGATACCTAACTCGGCTGCAGCTTTTTTTCTTTTCCCTTTATATTTTTCAACGGCTTTTTTAATCAAGTCCATTTCTTTTTTTTGTAAAGATAATATTTCTTCAGCTTCTACAATATTCTTTGATGCTTGCTGGATTGAGTTTTCGTTATAATTAGGTTGAACTTCAAATTCTTTTTCTTCATCAATAAAGCTGTCGAAATCCTGGCGATATTTATTGATAATTGTATTATTCTTTTGATTAATAGTAGCGTTAATGCCGTTAGTCTGCATAATATCTGCAATAATTTTTTTCAAGTCATGGATATCCTGTTTCATATCGAAAAGTACTTTGTACAAGAGTTCTCTTTCAGAAAAACTTTGTGAAGCATCAGATTTGTCAAGCAGAACCGGAAGTTCACGATGGTTGCTTTCAGGTAAATAGTTTATGAGTGTTTCTAAAGTAATATCTCTATCCCGTTCAATGATAGATATTTGTTCCGTAATATTTTTTAGTTGACGAACATTTCCTTGCCAATGATAGTTGATAAGATATTGACGCGCTTGCTCAGTAAGTTGTAGCGAAGGCATACGGTATTTTTCAGCAAAATCAGAAGCGAATCGTCTGAATAATAAATCAATATCCTGTTTTCTTTCCTTTAAAGGAGGGACTGCAATTGGAACAGAATTAAGTCTGTAATATAAATCTTCTCTGAATTTCCCTTTTTGAATTGCATCCAAAATTTCCACATTGGTAGCTGCCACGACTCTTACATTGGTTTTAACAGCTTTAGAAGAACCTACTTTCATAAATTCACCCGATTCAAGCACTCTGAGTAAGCGAACCTGAGTAGAAAGTGGTAGTTCTGCTACTTCGTCTAAAAAAATGGTGCCATTGTTAGCTACTTCAAAATAACCTTTACGGGCTTCGTGGGCATCGGTAAACGATCCTTTTTCGTGCCCGAATAATTCTGAATCTATGGTTCCTTCGGGGATGGCTCCACAGTTGATTGCAATATAGGGTCCATGTTTACGGGCGCTTAACTGATGAATAATTTTCGGGAATACTTCCTTTCCAACGCCACTTTCTCCGGTAATCAATACTGTTATATCAGTAGGAGCCACCTGGCAAGCAATGTCAATGGCTCTGTCGAGTAAGGGTGAATTCCCGATAATATCAAAGCGTTGCTTAATGGATTGAATATTCATTTTCATTGATTCACAATTTATTAATCATTAATTATGATTTAAAAATCAGGCTATAAAATTACTACATTTTTCTGAAAGTATGACAAAATGTCATGGTTTATTAAAAAAAAGCTTGTACCATCTATTAAAGAGGTACAAGCTCATCAGTTGAAAATGTTTAAATTATTTAGAATTCAACAATAAATTCAACCCTACGGTTTTGTTTTTGACCGTCCTTTGTTTTATTGTCTGCCACCGGCAATGTATCGCCATATCCAGCTGTTTCCATTCTTATTTCTTCAACCCCATTTTTCAGTAGATAGTTTTTAACAGAAGCAGCTCTTTTTTCAGATAAATTTTTGTTTTTAACGGCATCTCCGACATTATCAGTATGTCCGTTAATTTTCAGTTTATAGCTGGGGTTTTCTTTCATAGCTTTAACGATCTGATCAAGGATGGGAAATGATGGTTTGAGAATTACATCTTTGCCCGTTTCAAATTGAATACCCTGTAAAGCTTTTTTAAATATTTCCTTGACTGCAGCTTTCACTTCAGGGCAGCCTTTGTTTTCTTTTAAACCAGGAACATCAGGGCATTTATCATCCATATCAGCTACTCCATCATTATCTCTGTCAGGACAGCCTTTTAATTCTTTACTTCCTTTTTCGTTAGGGCATCTGTCTTCAGCATCCTGTATACCATCTCCATCTGTATCAGGGCAACCTTCGAAGGCTGCTATTCCTTTTACTGATGGACATTTGTCCAGGTAATCAACTATGCCATCACCGTCAGTATCTTGGGGACAACCACTCGCATCAACTTTTACATTTGCAGGAGTATTTGGACATTTATCTTCTGCATCAGCTACACCATCACCATCGGTATCTGGACAGCCCTGGAATTTAGCAATACCAGCAATTCCTGGACATTTGTCCAAATAATCGGCAATACCATCACTGTCGGTATCGAGAGGACATCCATTGATATCAACTTTTACACCCAAGGGTGTATTCGGGCATTTATCTAATTTATCAGCTATGCCATCTTTGTCAGTATCTTTATTTAAACCAAAACTAAATACCAATCCTACTGATTGCTCGATAAAGTTATCGTTTCTTTGGGATACTATAAAATCCTTATCATCTTTATTTGTAAAGCTATATAAAAATTGATATTGCAAAGCAATCCAATCGTTGATATTGCATTTTAAACCTGCGCCCAAGGTAAAAAGCATATCATATCCAAATTTGATTGTACTCCCAGATCCACTATAATTCCAGGTTTTGTCCATGCCACCTCCAATAGCTAAATAAGGAGCAAGTAAAGCATTTTCCTTAAACATATAGCCGTTGTTTAATTTATAATCGAGCAATAAGAATCCATCCGTTTTTCTTCCTTTGAATTTTTGTAAATTATTTTTATTATAGCCATAATTTCCAAAAGTTCCTTGTAAACTTAAGTCAAAAGATTTGCTAATGTAACGGCTTAATGAAATGCTTCCAAATCCATTGAAATCTTTACTGAATTGAAAGAAGTCATTTCCTAAATCCCCATTGTATTCGGTTTTCCCGACTAAAACGCCAACAGCCCATTTTTTATCAGCATTTTGCGCATTTACACTAATTAATATATTAATTAGCAATATAATAGTAATTAATTTCTTCATATAATTATTTTTTAATGATTGACTTTGACAAAGATAATATTTTAAATTTCTTTTTTTTCTTTTTTTTTGCGAGTATTTTAAATAAGTTTTATCAATCAAGATTTTTGTAAATTTGGGTTTTCCCAGAACCCTAGTCTTTGGGTATGACTTAATGTAATATTCAGATATAAAAAGTTTTAATACCTAATCTATCAGAAACTGTCTGTAAATATTCAGTGTCTTTGTCTTTTTCACACAAAAAAAGATCTGTAAAAACAGATCTCCTTTTTAATAAATTTAAATCTTTTAATCCAGATTTATTACATAAGGTAGTCTTGCCTGAATACCTTTCATTAAAGTAACTGATTTCAAGGTTTGGTAATAGACGAAGTTTTGTCCCAATTCTTTTTGTAATGCCTTAATTGAAGCATTCTCCCCTGAGAATTCTTCAATAAGCTGTTGGATGAATTCCTTTTGTTTAGGATAATCAACTACTTTGTATTCGGTAAGTTTTGCTAATTTGGCAGCTTCTTCAATGGCTTTGTCCATTCCTCCAAAATCATCCACTAAACCAATTCTTTTGGCATCCACACCACTCCATACTCTGCCTTGTCCGATGTCATCAATTTGCGCAACTGTCATTTTTCTGCCTTCGGCAACATGGGCTATAAAAACACCATAAATTCGTTCAATCTGATTGAGGATTACTCTTTCCTGAAAACTGCTCAATGGCCTGTTTCCTGAAATAGCCGCTGCATTTTTATTGGTTAAAACTGTGTCGAAGGTAATACCCAGTTTATTGCTAAACATTTTTTGAAGGTTAGGAATCATACCGAAAACACCTATAGAACCAGTAATAGTTGTGGGATTGGCAATAATTTTATCAGCAGCACAGGCAATATAATATCCACCTGATGCAGCATAATCGCCCATTGAAACAACAACTGGTTTTGTTTTTTTTGCTAGCATTACTTCTCTCCAGATAACTTCTGAAGCCAAGGCATCTCCACCTGGAGAATTTACTCTCAATACGATAGCTTTAACCGCGTTATCAGTTCTGGCGTCACGAATTGCTTCGGAGATTCTTTCAGATCCAATGGTTTGGTCGTTACCTTTACCACCTTCTATTGCTCCTACAGCATAAACAATAGCTATTCTGTTTTTTGAAAACTTTATTTTGCCATCTGCAATTTTTACGTCTGCATATTTAGAAAGTGTAATATAATCGATATCGTCATTATCGGCCAATGCTAATTTCTTTCTCAATGCATCTATCACCTGATCTTTGTATACCAGCTCATCCACAAATTTATATTTGAGTGCATCTTCTGCCGATTGAACCAACAAACTATCTGCAATATTTTTTAATTCAGTTAAGCTAATTTTTCTCGAATCGGAAATACCTTTCACAATATGATTCCAAATACTTCCTATGAACAAACGGGTTTGTTCACGGTTGGGGTCACTCATTTTGTCTAATAAAAAGGGTTCTACTGCACTTTTAAATTTTCCGTGACGAATTATTTGCATGTCAACATCTAATTTTTGCATCAGCCCTTTAAAAAACATTATTTCTGCAGCCAGTCCATGAAAATCTATACTGCCTTCTTTGTTTAAATATATTTTATCGGCTACAGATGCCAGATAATATGCTTTTTGCGAATAGGATTCACTATAACTTAAAATAAATTTTCCGGATTTTTTGAAATCAATCAAAGCATTCCTGATTTCTTCTAAAAGAGAAACCCCAACCGAAATATTTCCTAAATCAAGGTAAATTCCTTTAATTTTTGGATCGTTTTTTGCCTTCTTTAGATTTAAGAGGATGTCATTTAAGCCAAGCTCTTTATTGCTTTTCATGGTGCTGAAATTAAACTCCTGAAATGGATTGTTAGAGGATCGGTCAGCTATTGTGCCTTCAAGCTTGATGTGAAGAACGGATTTATCTGAGATTTTTACTTCATCTTTATTTGAAAAAGAGATCATAGAAACCATTATTCCAATCATTAGGAAAAAAAATACCAAAAGGGTAAGAAAAGTTCCCAGCATGGAGGCGAACATAAATTTAAAAAATTGCTTCATTTTATTTAAGTTTAAATTGTTATAATTTTTCAGCAAGTTTACGATATTTATTACATATTTTCAAAGTATTTTCGATAAAACTGCTGAATAAAACGATAATCTATCGATAAAAAACTTTTAATAGCTTTTGTTTCGAATATTGCTGTTTTTTTAATTTTAATCTTTAATTTTACCCAATATTTTAAATAATAAAAATGAATACAGCATATTTGCTTTTGGGTGGTAATGTTGGTGACAGATTGTCTGTTATAGCAAAAGCGATAGCTTTTATTCATTCCAGTTGTGGCAAAGTAATCAAAAAGTCTTCTTTATTTGAATCGGCACCCTGGGGTTTTGATGATGATAAAAAATTTGTGAATCAGGTAATTATGATTGAAACAGCCCTGACTGCCGAAGATTTGCTTCAGAATTTATTAAATATTGAATTGTTGCTTGGAAGAGTGCGTAAAAATACTGTCAATTACAGCTCAAGAAATATAGATATTGATATTTTATTTTATAACGACGAAATTATCAATGAACAGCTGTTGAAAATACCCCATCCTTTGTTACAGGAACGTAAATTTACACTGATGCCACTCAACGAAATTGCTTCAGATTTACATCATCCCATATTTAATAAAACTGTGAATGAACTGCTGAATGAGTGTAATGATAATTTGGAGGTAGTTAAGTTAGGTGATTAGTTATTTGTTATTGGGTTATTGAGTGTTTGATTTGCATTTTTTTAGGTTAGAGATTTTTTATTTAATAAGGTTCAATTTTATATTTTTTTATTCTTCATTTAATATTTCATGACTCCATACAACTATATTGTGATAGAAGGTAATATTGGCGCTGGAAAAACCTCGCTTGCCACTAAGATTGCCGATCAGTTTAATGCCAACCTGATACTTGAACAGTTTGAAGAAAATTCATTCTTGCCTAAATTTTACAAAGAACCCGATAAATATGCTTTCCCTCTTGAGTTATCGTTTCTGGCCGAAAGATACCAACAATTGAAAACCCAGCTGATTACCCAGGATTTATTTAAAAATTTTGTGATAGCAGATTATTTTATCGATAAATCTTTGATTTTTGCCCAGAAAAATCTTCCTCAAGATGAATACTCCCTTTATTCAAAACTATTCAATATCATTAACCCTACTTTACCTAAACCAGAGCTATTGGTATATCTTTACGTGAATATTGACCGTTTAAAGAACAATATCAAACATCGTGGCCGTTTGTATGAACAGGATATCAAAGATGAGTACCTCGAGAAAATTCAGGCGGGCTATTTTGAATACATTAAACATTTGCCCGAAACCAGGGTGCTGATTATTGATGCAAATACGATTGATTTTGTGAACAAAACTGAAGATTATCAAGCCTTACTGGATATTATATTTAAAGATTATTCCAAGGGTATTCACAGAATCAGTATATAAATTAGCAAAATTGATATTCAGATAGAAAGTTGGAATAATTGAGAAGTCGAAAAAATGAAAGCTAAAAAAACGAAAAGTTTGCCGAAGATTTTAATTTTATCAATGCCTAACATCTATTGATTTTTTACTGTATTTTTGTGGTTAGAAAAACGCTGATTTTCAAAAAAATAATTATGAAAAAACTCCTCCAATTTCTTTGCATTGGTTTCATTTTTATATCTATTACGAATGGAATTCATGCTCAAGGCAATGCTGTGGATAAAGCTTACAAAGTCAACTGGAGGCTTGTCTTTGCCGATGAGTTTGATTCGCTGGGACTGAATGCTCAGAAATGGAGCAATCAATTTCCCTGGGGAAGATGGACGCATGGCCTGCATTACAACACCAACGGGCAAAATTTTGTTTTTGACGGATCCCATCTTGCAATTAAAACCGATGACGATAGCTTAACAGGCTTTGTCATGAGCTGGGACAGTCTGGGGAATTATATTCCTTACTATAAACATTTTGATTATACTTCAGGCATGATTTATTCAAACCGTAATTTTAAATACGGCTATTTTGAGAGCAAAGTTAAAATTCCTGCTAACAAAGGACTCAATGCAGGTTTTTGGTTATATGGTCCTGAAGCCTGTGAAATAGATGTGTTTGAAATTCAGGGAAGCACCTCCAATAATGCCCAAATGACCTTGCACTGGAAAGACCTGGACACCATCAGCAACAGTCGGCAGAGTATTTATCATACCTATAGTATCGATTCTACTTTCTCCCAAAAAGAATATACTTTTGGCGTGAAATGGAAACAGAATGAATTAACCTGGTATGTGAACAATAACGAAGTTATAGAAGACTTTTATACAAGAATCACACGATCGAGGCATATTCCTCACGTGAATATGAATGCCATATTTACTTGTGAAGTTGGAACCCTTGATGGTATACCTGACAATACTTCCCTTTTTCCATCGTATTATAATATTGACTATTTCAGGGCCTACAGTGAGGATACTGTTCCTCCACCTATCATTACCGGACAGATTCCAATCAGTATTTCATTCTTTTCTTCACTTGCAATCGTTCCGAATATGCTCTTTGTGAGTGATTTTTATCACACTTATCCTGCCGGATTTAAAGTAATAGTGATGAGTGGTACTGATTATAGTTTGAATGGAAATATCATTACACCCATCCATAATGATGAAGACAGTATCTATGTTGCAGTAAAGGTTAATGATGGGATAGACGACAGCCCTGTTTTTAGTTTGTTGGTGAAGGTGCCTGATGCCAATTATATTCAAGAAAATGAAAATAATAAAGGACTACTAGTCTTTCCCAATCCTGTAGCAGATTTTTTAAAATTAAAACTTCAATCTAAAAATGAAAGTATTGATTGTATTGATATATTCGATTCCAAAGGATTCCTTTCTATTCATAGCTCAATGAATACGATAGAGAAGATTGATGTCAGTTGTTTGGCAAAAGGTATGTATTTTATTACTTTGACTACGAATAAAGGTAAACGGATGTTAAAGTTTATAAAAGAGTAATATCCAATAGTTGTTTATTTTACCATTCCTTTTTCAATCAAATACTGTGCAATTTGAACAGCATTGGTAGCAGCGCCTTTACGGAGATTGTCGGCCACTATCCATAAATTCAGGGTTTTGGGGTTGGATTCGTCGCGGCGGATTCTGCCTACCAATACTTCATCTTTGCCTTCTGAAAGTAAGGGCATAGGATAAATGTTTTTTTTAACTTCATCTAATACCATTATTCCAGGCATCTCAGCGAGTAATTTTCTCACGTTTTCCAACATAAAGTCATGTTCGAATTCTACGTTTACTGCAATGGAATGCCCACCTGTTACTGGAACTCTTACTACGGTAGCTGTAATTCTAAGGCTATCATCTTCCAGAATCTTGCGAGTTTCTTCTACAAGTTTCTGTTCTTCGGATGTGTAGCCATTTGCTAAAAAACTGCCTCCGTGAGGGAAAAGATTTCTGTGAATAGCATAAGGATAAGCCATTTCAGTGGGTATGCCTTTGGTTTCGTTTTCAAGTTGTCTCACGGCTTTCACTCCGGTACCTGTTACAGATTGATAAGTTGAAATGACCAATCTGTTGATTGAATAGATCTTATGTAATGGAGCCAGGGCCATTACCATTTGTATGGTCGAACAGTTGGGATTGGCAATAATTCTGCTTGTTGGGGTAATGGCATTCGCATTGATTTCGGGAACCACTAATGGAACTTCAGCATTCATTCGCCAGGCTGAAGAATTATCAATGACAAAGCAACCCATTTCTGCGAATTGAGGAGCATATTGTAAGGATGTATCTGAACCGGCAGAAAAAATAGCAATATCTGGCTTTTGTAAGATCGCATCTTCAACAGAAATCACAGTATATGCTTTGTTCAGAAATATTATCTTTTTACCCACCGAAGCTGGGGAAGCTACTGCTAAAAGTTCTGCTTTATTAAATTCTCTCTCTTCCAATACTTTAAGCATAATACTGCCAACCAAACCAGTAACGCCAACAATTGCAATTTTCATTGATTTAATTTTTTAAAAATGACTTCAAACCTACGAAATATTTTTTATTAATAAAGAGATTTTACATAAAATATTGTGTAGATTTGCTTATTGGAGTTTGAGTCAGCGCTTCACCTCTTTAAAATGCCGATAGTTCTCCAAAATTGTCTGTTTGAATATTGACTAAGACTTATGCAAATGAAAAAGCTATTCGTTTTATTCATTTTTTTTCCATTCCTTGCTCATTCACAAGTTACTGACAACTTCAATGATGGTGATTTTACCAATAATCCATGCTGGATAGGAGATAAAACTAGCTTTAATATTGAAAATTTACAACTTCACAGCAATGGTCCTCAGTCTTCTTCCAAAATATACCTAAGTACGATGAATACAATGTTGGATAGTACCGAATGGAATTTTTTGATTGACCTTAAGTTTGCACCTTCTTCTACTAATCTTACACGTATATATTTGGTTGCCAGTGATTCAAATCTACTTACTGCTGCTGCTGCTTATTATATTGAGCTTGGGCAGAGCAATCAGGATAGCATAAAATTTTTCAAAAAACAAGGAAGCATTTCCTCATTAATTTTCACTGGGAGTAGCTCTTTTAGTACAAGTATTACGGAATTGAAAGTAAGGATTAAAGTTTGTCGTGATAACAATGCCTTATGGAGAGTATTTTCTGACAAAACAGGAGGATATAATTTTGTTTCTGAAGGAAATTCATTTATTGAAAATAGCATTCAAAGTACTGCTTATTTTGGGTTTTATTGTCAGTATGCAACTGCCAGTCGCTACAATATGTATTATTTTGACGATGTGTTTGTAGGAAATATCATTGCAGATACAATAAAGCCCACTGTTAATTCTCTTCAAGCAAAGACAATCAGAACCCTTGATATTTTGTTTTCGGAAGAAGTAGAAGCTTCAACTTCACAAAATACGCTGAATTATACCGTAGACAATGGAATTGGAAACCCGATTACAGCCGTTAAGGAAATAAGCAATAATGCATTAATGCATTTGCAGTTTGCTCAGGATTTTCCAATGAATGGAATCAGTCATCTTGAGATAACCAATGTGATGGATTTGAGTGCAAATATTATAATAGCCAAGAACTATGCTTTTGCTTTTCCTGTTGTGGCCTCACCCAATGATATAGTCGTCAACGAAGTACTTTTTAATCCGAAAGATGATGGGGAAGATTTTGTTGAAATATATAACCGTTCGCAAAAAAACATTGACCTGACTCAATTGATGATAGCAACTTATGATGTTACTTCAGAAAAATTAAAGTCAATGTATGCAATAGCTTCAGAGTATAGAATTTTGTTTTCAGGCGAATACCTTGTATTGACCAAAGACCCGGATAATATTAAGTTGTCGTATTATACTGAAGCCCCTCAGAACTTTCAACAAATGACGAGTATGCCTTTGTTTAACAATGATATGGGCATCGTAGTAATAGCCCTTTCAGATTCTACTGTTATCGACCGCTTTGATTACAACGAAAGTATGCAATTTCCTCTTTTGGTGAGCGTTGAAGGTGTTTCTTTAGAGCGAATTAATCCCGACAAACTTACACAGGATGCTAATAACTGGCATTCAGCTGCACAATCACATGGTTTTGCCACACCCACCTATAAAAATTCACAATACAGTAGTTTTCTTTATCTTGAAGAACCGATTAGCATTCATCCTGAGATATTTTCACCTGATAATGATGGGTTCAATGATGTTTTACATATCAATTATCGGTTTTCAACTTCAGGATACGTTGCCAATGTTATTATCTTTGATGCTAAAGGAAGGCTGATTAAGACATTGATAAAGAATGAATTATTAGGTGTCGAAGGTGGTTTTAGTTGGAATGGAATTGATGAAAAAAATCAAAAAGCCCTCATTGGAATTTATGTGATTTATATTGAAATATTTGATAATAAAGGCAATGTAAAAAGTTTTAAAAAAACAGCAGTGTTGGGAGGTAAATTTTAGTCCTATCAATCTTTAATAACTAGCATTTTTTCTGTAGCAATAATATTACCATCACGGTTCTTCAATTTTACCAGATAGTTGCCTGATTTCAATGCTTTGCATGAACGATGGGTTAAATGGATTTTTCTGTCAATGGCAAAACTATCTACTACAATCCCTGAAGGAGCATAAATAAAAGCAAATGTATCTTCATTCACATCATTAAGACGGAGGGTATATTCACCTGCGTTAGGGTTGGGGAATAATTCCATGTTTTTAGGCTGGACAGGTATTAACTCGTTCAATCCCGATTGAAAAGGTTTCCCAACTCCCAGAACATATTCGCCCTGTTGAAGGTGGGCTGTCGTCAAATATCCCGAAAAGCTATCGTCATCCTTCACAAAATTTACAATGTGCCAATCGTCGGAAGTATTCTGGCGATACAATAGGATTAAAGAATCAGTTGACATATAGGAAGGCAATAATGTTAAATGGTCCAAATACACAGGTGTTTGACAGTTATAATAAAATTTCCCCTTGGTATCGAATCCATTTGGGAATATCCCCTGCACCAGCCAGTAGCGGACCGGACTAATTCTTTTGATTTCAGGATGGATTGATTTCAGTGTATCAGGTTTTACCCAATTATTTACAACACGAACCAATGCTGAATCGCTGATTTGTTGCACGTCTAACTGAAAAAAGCTGGATGGATAATCCACTATGCCTGTATTTTTCACGATCTCGTAACTATCGGTAGTAGCATCGGCCAGTTTTTCTTCCATATCAAGCATTGCAATAGTCGGAACAAATGGCATTTGAAAAGCTTTCATTCCAAATTCTCCATTAAAATGAATCGTATCGGTATATTTATCCCAGTTATTGTTCATAAATGTAATTTCCAATACATTGGAATTGGCAAAAGAAAAAGCTCCTTTTAATTTCTGACGAATATAAACAAAATGATTAGCAGGACAGGAGAAGTTAATTACACTGTCGATGGAAAAATGTGTAAACCCTGGATTGTAAACATGAAAGTTGAAAAAATCACTGAGATTTACCCCTGTATGATTGCTCAAAAAATCACGCATGCCTGAAGTGGAAATATCATGATAGGCAAATTGATTCAACATTTGTTTAACACCTCCAAAAAACAGACTATCACCCAGATAGCCTCGTAAACTCTGTACTACACAACTTCCTTTCTGGTAAACAGTTTCTCCATATGTATAATTTGTAGGTATGCCATATAATGCTCTGTATCCGGCGTCTTTTTTATCGCAAAACTGCAATACCTGTTTTAGCTTATTACGCAGATAATCTTTATAGGCTTTTTTCCCGTATAATTCTTCTTTGTAAAGAGCCTCATTAAAAGTAGCCCAGCCTTCGTTAATCCACATGTCTTCGGCCGTTCTACAGGTAATTAGATTGCCAAACCAATGGTGCGAAAGTTCATGAGCCAGCATCCATTCATCTTTAAGGGTACCGTCGATTGAAGTAGAAGGATATGCAATATTGGTAGCATGTTCCATCGCACCTTCTGTAGTAGCAACATAGCCGACTCTTTCCCAGCGGTAAGGACCCCAATAATGCTCAAAAGCTTTTAAAATATTGTTTAGGTGAATGAAAGAAGCTCTTGCTTTGGCTGTATCAGCAGGCTGCACATAAACAGCTGTGGGGATATTGGCATGCTTTCCCTGGAAAATTCCGCTCACAGCTACATAATTATATACTGCAACCGAAGCAAGGTAAGAAGGAATGCTATTGTTAAATTTCCAGTGGAAAGTTTTACTTCCATCGCCATTGATTAATGTATTCATCAAGGTTCCACCGCAGACTGCATATTTTGTGGAGTCTACTGTAATGTAATAATCATAAAAAGCCCGGTCTAAAAAATCATCTATGCAAGGGAAGAAGCACTTTCCGTAATTGTGGGGATTATCACCAAATGAAATGCCTAAATTGTATGAAAGTCCTGAACTGATATGAAATCCCCCCCAGCCAGATGTTTCTAAATGAGGTGTGCCACGATAAAATACTTTAACATTCAGCGTATCACTTAAATTGGCAGCCACTGCCAGAGGGATGTAAATTTTGTTATTGATATAGGAGAATGCATTGCTTGCATTGTTGATGCTAACAGAATCAATAGTAAGATACAATAATTCCAATGTAATATTGTGGAGGTAATTCAATTTTGGACACAATTTAACTTCAGTAAAACCAGACAATTGATTTGAAAATTTATGGGCTACATCGATGTGGATATCATAATGCAGCACATCTATAGAATCGCTTACCAATGCTTTGGGAGATGAGGTTTGAGAATAGGAATTGAATAAAAAAAAGGAAAGAATAAGGAATGGGAAAACAATAAAATTTCGCATGGTTCAACTCTTAAAATGGATAATTCAACTGCAAAAATAAGCCTTTGGGCGAAAAAACATAAAATAAAATACAATTATTATTTAAAAACGAAGTTTTATAACTACTTTTGATACCTTATTTATTAACGGATCTGTTTTGATAAATTGTTTAAACAGAAACATATACATTTATAATAGATGAAAAAATTATTCTTACTGTTCATCCTACTGCTCTTTGTTTTCAATATTCAAGCCCAAAAAAAATGGACATTGGAAGATTGTATCAAATATGCACTCGATAACAATATACAGGTGAAACAAAGCCAATTAGCTGCAGAATCAGACAAAATAAGTGTATTGCAGTCTAAATTGGATATTTTGCCCAACCTTAATGGAAGTGTAAGTCATAATTACAATTGGGGTCGAAATATTGATCCATCGTCCAACTCATACACTGACCAACAAACACAATCCAATTCATTTTCTTTAAATTCATCCATTGATATTTTTAATGGCTTCCAAAAATTAAATACCATACGCCAAAGTCAAAGTAATTACATGGCCAGCAAATATGATGTTGAAAAAATGAAAAACGACATTATTCTTCGCATCGGACAGGCATATTTGCAAATACTTTTTAATAAGGAACAAGTAGATGTGTCACAAAATCAGGTAGATATAAGTGATCAGCAAATTATCAGAACTACTAAGCTTTTTGAAGCAGGTAGCATCGCAAAGGGTAATTTGCTCGATATACAAGCCCAGGCAGCATTGGAAGAATCCAACCTGGTTGCAGCACAAAATCAGTTAGAACTATCTTATCTGGATCTTACTCAACTCCTCGATTTAAAATCAACCTCAGACTTCGAAATAGAAAAGCCAAATATTCAAATGGAAACGCAGGTTACGTTGATTCCTGCCAGTCAGGTATTTGCGTATGCTGCTGGAGTGATGCCTGAAATAAAAAGTGCCGAATTTCGCCTCGAAAGTACTTATCGTGGTCTGACAATAGCTCGTAGCCAAAGATACCCGAGTTTATCCTTGGGTGGATATTTTGGTAGTAACTATGCCAATAATTTTCCTGATAATTATCCAAACAACAATAGAATCATGTCTTTTAAAGACCAATTTGACAGGAATTTAAGCAAATCATTAAATTTTTCGCTCAATTTCCCTATTTTTAATGGTTTTCGGGTAAATGCATCCATTGGTAAAGCAAAACTAAATACCTTAAATGCTGATTATAATTTGCAAACAGCTAAGAATCAATTGCAAAAAAGTATTGAGCAAGCTTATGCGGATGCACAAGGTGCTTTAAAAAGCTACCATGCTTCTTTCAAAGCGGTAACCTCATTCCAGGAAGCGTTTAACTATACTCAACAGAAATTTGATGTTGGAATGATGAATTCTGTTGATTACAATGATGCAAAGAACAAATTGATTAAAGCAAAATCAGATTTGTTGAGATCAAAATATAATTTCATTTTCAAGAAAGTGATACTCGACTTTTATCAGGGCAATCCTGTTACATTATCAAAATAAAACAATTCAATAAGGCAAATAAAAAACTAAATACACATAATTTTTTCACCATGAAAAAGAAAAATATTATCAGATTATCTATCGCTATAGGCATCCTCATCATTGTTTTTTTACTTATCGCTAAAAAAAGCGGATGGATCGGTGGAGATGCAGTGATGGAAGTTTTTACAGAAAAAGTTACTAAGAGAAACATTACCGAATCGGTTTCTGCCAGCGGAAAAATAAAACCTGAAGTTGAAATTAAAATCAGCCCCTTTATTTCGGGAGAAGTAGTTAAGCTTATGGTCAAAGAAGGGGATGAGGTTAAGCAAGGACAATTGCTGGCAGATATTGACCCCGAAATTTACAAATCTTCCTATGAACAAAGTCTGGCGATGCTCAATGGCCAAAAAGCAGGATTGGCAAATGCCAAAGCAAATCTTTCTCAGGTAAAAGCTCAATACAACAATACCCGCATAACCTTCGATCGCAATGATAAACTTTTCAAACAACAAACCATTTCTGCAGCTGATTTTGATGCAGCCAAAGCTGCCTTTGATGTAGCCAAAGCTCAGGTAGAAGCTGCCGAACAAAATGTGGAAGCAGCAAAATTCAACGTAAGTAGTTCCGAAGCAGCCTTAAAACAATCGAAAGAAAATCTGAGCCGCACTTCTATTTATGCTCCCAATAGTGGAACCATATCGAAACTCAGTGTGGAAGTGGGCGAAAGAGTTACCGGTGCATCACAATTTTCGAGCGGTACCGAAATTATGCGTATTGCCAATCTCAACAATATGGAAGTAAATGTGGATGTCAACGAAAATGATATCGTGAGGGTGAAATTAGGGGATACTGCATTGATTGAAGTAGATGCTTATCTGAATCGTAAATTTAAAGGACTGGTAACTCAGATAGCCAATTCGGCCAATACAACCGGTGTAAGTGCAGATCAGGTTACCAACTTTAATGTAAAAATCAGAATTTTGCAATCTTCCTATCAGGATTTGATGAAGGCAGATAAACCAAATATCAGTCCATTCAGGCCAGGCATGTCGGCAACCGTAGAAATTCAAACAAAAAGTGCCATCAACATATTGACGATTCCTATTCAATCTGTTACTACCCGTGAAGATACAACAGGTAAGAAATCATTATTTGCTAAAAAAGCAGCGACAGATGAAAATGAGGACCAAAAAGCAAGCAGTAAGAAAACAACCGTACAAGAAGTCGTAGAATATGTGTTCCTCTATAAAAATGGTATGGCTGTAATACAAAAGGTTAAATGTGGTATTCAGGATAATAACTATATCGAAATCCTAGAAGGGCTTAAAGAAAATGATGAAATCATTGCCGGACCTTATACGGCAGTTACAAAAACCCTCAAGAACAAAGCGACTGTAAAAAAAGTTGAGAAATCGAAAATGTTTGAAAGCAAAACTGAAAAAAGCAAATAAAGCAAATTAATGGGATTGATAATATTGATAGAAACGGCTACAGAAGTTTGTTCTGTGGCCTTAGCTTTTAACGGCCATTTGATTTCACTTCGAGAAACCAATCAAGGTAATTCTCACTCGGCTAATGTAGCTGTGTTTATTGATGAAGTATTGAAAGAAGCCGGGAAGTCACCTAAAGATTTAGACGCTGTGGCTGTAAGCAAAGGCCCTGGTTCATATACAGGTTTGAGAATAGGTGTTTCTTCTGCTAAAGGATTAAGTTATGGGCTGAAGATTCCACTTATATCCATTGATACTTTATTAGCTATGACGAATGGTGTGCTGGAAAGTCATTCAATCAATAAAGCAAATACTTTATTTTGCCCCATGATAGATGCCCGTAGAATGGAAGTATACAGTGCTTTTTATGATGCAAATCTTCATCAGATCCGCAATGTACAGGCTGATATTGTGGATGAAAATATATATCTTGTTTATTTAAACCAACAAACTGTATATTTTTTTGGGAATGGTTCTCAAAAGTGTAAAGAAGTTTTGTCGAATCATGCCAATGCCCATTTTATTGAAAACATCCAACTTTCGGCCGTTAACATGGTGCAACTTGCCGAAGAAAAATTTAGCCTAAAGGAATTTGAAGATTCAGCCTATTTTGAACCTTTTTATTTAAAAGATTTTATTGCAGCAAAACCTATTGTAAAAGGACTTTATTAGTAGTGATGAATTATGAATTATGAATGATGATTTTGTTCGAACTAATAACTACGCATCACATGCAATAACCTAATAACTATTTACTTATTAAAGATGGACGAAGGAAAAAATCAACAAATTATTGTTTTTACCGATTTTACCGAGAGAAGTAAACTTGCGATGGATCATGCCATGGTATTGGCTGAGGTGTTGGAGAAAGAGCTAACTCTGGTTTGTCTCATGCTGAATAATGAGAATGAAGATAGTTTGCATTCAAAATTGCAATGCATTGCGAAAGAAAGAAATACAAAGGTAAGTACTTATGTAATTAAGGATAAGTATGCAAAATCCTACAACGAAATGGTTCCTGAAGTCAACGCTGTGTTGGCTATCGTATGTTTCAACAACGCTGATTCTAAAAACCTGTATCATCCTTCCCGATTGTTGAAGCTGTTTCACAATTCCAGGATTCCATATATTTTTACCAATAGCGCCATCACCAATGCCAGCTATTATAAAAAAATAATTTTACCTATTGATTCGACCAAAGAAGCCAAAGAGAAAGTATTATGGGCTAGTTATTTCGGAAGGTTTAATGAAGCTGAATTAAAGGTAATGGCTGCATCAGTTAAAGACGAATATTTGTTGCGTCAATTGAATAATAATTTAAAATTTATCAAAAAGATTTTTGAAAGCTTTGAAGTAAATTACGAAATTATAAAGACGGCCGAAAAGCAATCCATCATTGACAAAGTTGCTATTAATACTGCAGCTGAAGAAAATGCCGGATTGGTCATCATATTATCTACCAAGACTTATGGCATACTGGATGTATTGAAAGGTCCCAAGGAATTAGCATTAATTACCAACAAAGAGAAAATTTCTATAATGTGCCTCAACCAGAGAGATGATTTATACGTAATGTGTGATTAAGAATGGCTTTAGGCGTTTAGGCTGTGGGGGAAGAAAGAATTGATAAATTTGTAAGGCTTTTTTATTTCCCTCTGCCTTGCATAATAATAATGAAAGTATATAAAAGTATTTTCAAATCAGTAGCTAAAGACATATTCTCGATATACAACAAATCATATTTCAGTCTTTCTATCATTTCATCCACATTTTCGGCATAGCCGAATTTTACTTGACCCCATGAAGTAATCCCTGGTTTTACCTTGTGTAGCAAACGGTAATGAGGTGCTTTTTTCATGATTTCGTTGATAAAAAATTGTCTTTCGGGACGAGGTCCTACCAATGACATATTGCCTTTGAGTACATTGTAAAACTGAGGTATTTCATCCAATCTTACTTTGCGCATAAACCGACCGAAATTTGTGATGCGGGCATCGTCTTTACATGACAATAAAGGCGTACCACTTTCTGCATTTAAGTACATCGAACGGAATTTGAACATCAAAAAAGGTTTGCCTTTTAATCCAATCCGTTCGTGCGAATAAAAAACAGGTCCTTTGGACGAAGATTTGATAATAAATGCCGTAGCGAGGTATACAGGTGACAATAGTATCAGCATCAATATGGATGAAATCACATCTAAAATTCTTTTTAAGGATTGTTGCCAGGCTGGCATCAGGTCGGGTGAAATGAGGATCAAGGGAGCCTGAAATATTGCACTCATCCTGACCGATCCCAATAAAATATCCTGAATGTCAGGAATTATTTTTATAACTACTTCGCTGTCTTCTAAGGCAGTAATAATGTTTCCAATCAGTTTATGTTCCGATTCTTCAATTGCAATCACTACTTCTTCAATCTCCAGTTCTTTGATTATATTTCGTAGCGAATTGTAGTTACCCAAATAGGGTAAATAATTGCTCATCAACGATTGTTTGTTTCCATTAACACCCACAAAACCAATAAATTTATTTCCAGAAGATTCAACCTGATTCTCAATGTCCTGAAAAGTTTTTACTGCATTTTCGCAACTCCCGACAATAACCGTGTTAAAACCTAAGATTTTATGATGAATCTTATAGGCAGTCATGGACGTAATAATTAATCGGAGTGTATAAGTGATAAAAAAATGCAGGGAAAATAAAACCAAAAAGGATTGATAATAATTTTTATAGGTTACAATAACGTCGTCTAAAATCAATGCAAAAAAGATGATTAAAACACCTATCAAACTTATCAAAAATGTTTGTTCAAGTTCTTTTAATCTTGATTTCCGATAAATTTTCCGGTAAGTACCCATCATCAAATACAACAACATCCAGAAAAATGGAATCAATAACACACCTTTGTAAAGGTTTATGTCATTGATAATTGTATCAAATCTTTGAAGAACATCTGGTTCTATTTTTGTTTTCCGATAAATAAAAAACAATGCCCATGCCAGCATAGCAGCGAAAATATCAGCAAGCACATATTTGGCAACATGGAGTTTTTTATTCATTCTTTATTTTTATTTTATTAAAGGGAAATGAACCAGTTTGATATTGTCCAGCAGAATTTCAGCAGTTTGTATACCTTCATCTTTGTATCCACCGATAAAAACTTTAAAACTATAGGCATTATAGTAATCACTGATATCGGGAGTGAAATTAATATAAATCTTTTTCCACTCCGTACTAGGTTTGAGGACAATTGTAGAAACCTGAGCTGTTGGTAATATTTGATTAGCAGCTGAAAAAGTCAATAATCCAACATATACGCTGTTGTTTGTTTTGTAGTTCATTTCCAAAAAAACAGGTGAAGCGCTTTTAGGTAAAATAAAATTATCGCCGTTACCGTCTACTTTTGTTTCAATTTCAAAGAAAGTTTGATTTGATTTGATAGTAACGATTCCTGAAGGAGAACCATCAAAAAAATTAGCCGGAGCAAGGGTCTGGACTATTGTTGTATCGCTATTGTTGCGTTTCTGGAACTTTAAAATGCTACTTTCAAAATCTTCTATCCAAAACACAGTGTTGTCTTTATAGGATGTTCTGGTAACCATGGTATCTATTTGAAGAATATTTCCTTCTTTAAGCGTAGAATCCGAAATGCTGATTTTCTTATAAAAGTCATATTGCACTCTTGTCCCGGATATTCCATTCATTTTGATACCCGGATAAATGATGATAATATGTTTGCCCTTTTTTAATACAGGAAAAGTAGCGGGAAGTTCAAAAGCTCCGATTAACTCATCGTCTATATATACCCAAGCATCAGTAATTTTATTAGATAAACTTCCTTCTTTATAGAGTAAACTCGGATTTCTGTCTAATGAAATTTTTTCGATGTGAATGTAAGCAGGTATTGTTTGATCCCCATCAAATTTGTCGCAAGAAAACAACAATACAGCGCACAGGAGGAAAATGTATGATTTTTTAAACACTGAAACGAAAGAATACTTCTGCATCATTATATCAGGATGTATGAAAACAAATATAAGGTTGAAACGCTGAATTTGACGGATTATTATGTTAAGATGCATTTAGTTTTTGAAATGGCAGAAAAATCATGATAAGTAGCTAATGTAGTTTAAGCCTTTCAAAAAGCAGTTATTGCAATAATCACAATTTAGTGCATTAGTCGTTTAATTTATCAATAATCTGATAAGCAACATCTAAAGCATTGTATCCATCTATAATTGAAACAATTGGGGTCGTGTCATTAACGATGGCGTGGTAGAATGTTTCCAGTTCCATTTTAATGGCATTGATAGCTTGGATATCAGGTTTTTCAAAAAATATTTGTTTTGAACCTTTGTTTTCTCCCAATTCGATAATCATGGCAAACGGATCGTTTTCCTCAGGATTCACTTCTTTCATACGAACGATTTCGGTTGTTTTATCCAGAAAATCGACGGCAATGTATGCATCGCGTTGGAAAAATCTTGATTTACGCATGTTTTTCATCGAAATACGACTGGCTGTGAGGTTGGCAACACATCCATTTTCAAATTCAATTCGGGCATTGGCAATATCAGGTGTGTCGCTTACAACTTTTACGCCACTTGCACTTATTTTGCTGACTTTTGATTTCACAACACTCAATACGATATCAATATCGTGTATCATCAGATCTAGGATTACCGGCACATCGGTACCACGAGGATTGAATTGAGCCAGGCGATGTGTTTCAATAAACATCGGATTATCGATAAAATTCACAGCAGCTGTAAAAGCCGGATTAAACCTTTCTACATGTCCTACCTGAACTTTTACATTGGCATCGTTAGAAAGTACAATCATCTGTTGAGCTTCGGCTGCTGAAGCAGCTATGGGTTTTTCGATAAAAACGTGTTTTCCTCTTTTCAATGCCTTGGCAGCACAATCGAAATGCGACAAGGTAGGTGTAACGATATCAACAACATCTACTTCATCAATTAACTCTTCTATGGATGCAAAAGAATGTGTGTTGTATTCTGCTGCAACTTTTTTTGCATTTTCCTGATCTGGATCAAAAAATCCAATAAATTTATATTCAGGTATTTGTTGTATACATTTGATATGTATTTTTCCAAGGTGACCAGCACCCATAATGCCTATTCTTAACATGCGCTTCTGTTTTTTTTGCAAAAGTAATTTTTTATCATCATTGAAATGAGTATTTTCGCAAAAAAATAAATAAAGATTGAAGAATTTCATAAATGATAGATTCATATAAACACAAAGGCCTTCGAAAACATCTTATTGCCCTCATTAAAACAAAAGGTATAAAAGATGAAAATGTATTGGCGGCTATCGAAAAAATCCCACGTCATTTTTTTCTGGATTCTTCTTTTACTGAATTTGCCTATCAGGATACCGCTTTCCCAATAGGTAATGGACAAACCATTTCACAACCTTACACCGTAGCATTTCAATCGGAATTATTGAAAATTAAAAAAGGAGAGAAAGTACTTGAAGTTGGAACCGGTTCAGGCTATCAGGCCTGTGTGCTGCTTGAGTTAGGTGCTAAAGTCTTTACGATTGAACGGCAAAAGGCTTTGTATCAAAGAACAAAAGCTTTTCTGCCAACAATAGGGTATAATCCACGTATGTTCTATGGAGATGGTTATGCTGGTTTGCCGGCATTTGCTCCTTTCGACAAAATTATCGTTACGGCTGGTGCCCCATTTATTCCCGAAGCACTGATTCAACAATTAAAAGTCGGTGGCATTTTGGTGGTTCCTGTTGGAGAAGATGTGCAAACCATGATCAGTCTGAGCAAAATTTCAGCTACACAGATTGAACAAAAAGAACATGGGACCTTCAGATTTGTACCTTTGCTGGAAGACAAAGCGGACGGGAAATAGGGGCTGAAGTGCATGGAGTTGAAAAGGCTGTAGGCTATAGGTGTTTAGCCTTTAAAAATTGCGAATTACTTGGAGATCCTAAAGCGCCTATTGCTTTTTCTTTGTTCCCAGTGCTTTAAAAAAGAAAATTTTCATTAGAATTTCTTCCTCTTTAAAAAATACATTAGAATTTATGTCCTGAAATCCTGAAACAAATATGTGTATTTGGCTGTTTTTAATTTACAATAAATTGTTCATAAGAAATGCATGCATTTTGCGTTAAGTAAAAAATCATTGTATAAATTTGCTATTATAAATACAAGTATGAAAAAAATCATCACCTATAATGTAAATGGTATCCGTTCTGCTATGTCGAAAGGCTGGCTGGATTGGGTGAAAATTGTAGATCCCGATATCATTTGTTTGCAGGAACTAAAAGCCCAGGGTGATCAACTGCCTTTGCTCGAATTCCAGGAAGCCGGATACAGTTGTTATTATGAAACAGCATTTAAGAAAGGCTACAGTGGCGTTGCCATCCTTACTAAAACAATACCCGATAAAGTGGTGAATGGAATGGATATACAAAAATATGACCACGAGGGCAGGTTTATCCGTGCCGATTATGGGGATATTTCGGTTATCAGTGTGTACCATCCATCGGGTAGTAGTGGCGACGAACGTCAGGGATTTAAAATGACCTGGCTGGATGATTTTCATCAATATATCAACGAATTAAGAAAAGTAAGACCCAATTTAATCATAGCAGGCGATTATAATATATGTCATCAGGCCATCGATATTCACGATCCTATCCGCAATGCTACAAGTTCAGGCTTTTTACCAGAGGAAAGAGAATGGATAGACGGTTTTATCAACGATGGTTTTGTGGATGCTTTCAGAACTTTTAACAAAGAACCTCATCAATATACCTGGTGGAGTTTCCGAACCAGAGCAAGAGACCGTAACCTGGGCTGGCGGATTGATTATCTGATGGTAAGTGAAAATATGAAAGATAAAATGAAACGCTCTGTAATTTTACCCGATGCTGTTCATTCAGATCATTGCCCGGTATTGTTAGAGATTGATTTTTAGCTTAAGATTGAATTTTATTATATATAAATAGCAAAGAATTTAAACACGAATAACGCAGATACATTGAATAATAGGCGTTTACCGAAGGTATCCGCGTCATCAGCGTTCAGCTAAAATTAAATTTTTAAATACAAACCATAAAAAAATGAAAAACTTAATTAATTTTAAATTGCTGTTTTTTGCAGCCATGTTGATAATGGTTTCATCTTGTGTAACTCAAAAACGTTATGCCGATCTGGAAACCAAGTACAAAAAATGCAATGACGACCTCACAACGATCGATAAATCGAAAAACGATATAGCTGTTCAAAATACTGAACTGAATGCAGCAATTGAAAAAATGAAGAAAGAAAGATCGGAAAATGAAAGAGCTGCCAATGAAGTAAGAAATAATTTCGATAAATTACAGGCAGAACAAACTGTACTATCATCTGATTATGCTGCTATGCAGCAGAAATACAATAAATTATTAGGTGGTAACCGTGCCGAAACTTCCGAAATTATGGAAGCCTTGCAGAAAACCCAAAGTGATTTGTTGAAAAAAGAAAATGATCTGAAGAAAACCGAAGCAGAAATGCAGCTTATGCAAGTGCAACTCAATGATAAAAAGAAAAATTTAGATATTTTATCTGCTGAGATGGATGTAAAAGAAAAGAAACTGAATGAGCTACAGGCCATACTCGATAATAAAGACAAACAGGTCAATGATCTGAAAAATAAAATTACCGATGCCTTGCTGGGATTTAAAGACAAAGGGCTTACCATCAATACCCGCAATGGCAAAGTCTATGTATCGATGGACGAAAAATTGCTTTTTGCTTCCGGAAGCTGGAATGTTGCGGAAGATGGCAAAACTGCCTTGCGGAATGTAGCCAAGGTCCTGGAATTGAATCCTGAAATCAATGTAATGATAGAAGGCCATACCGACAATGTGCCATACAATGGCGCAGCACAGGTAAAAGACAACTGGGATTTGAGTGTGTTGAGAGCCACTTCTATTGTAAAGATTATACTGGAAAATAAAGGCATTGAAGCCCAACGGATTATTGCTTCTGGCAGAAGCCAGTATGTTCCTTTAGAAGCCCTGGATACCAAAGAAGCCCGTGCAAAAAACCGCCGTACCGAAATTATCCTAACACCTAAAATGGATGCCTTGTTTAAGATACTGGAGTCGAATTAGTTTGAAAAGTTCTTAAAGTTTGTAAAGTTTATAAAGTTCGGGAAGTGCTAAAAACTGTAGTATGGAAAATACTCTCATTTGTCATGCTTTGATTTAGTCGAAGATTTACAACAGTTAGATAAGAGGTGAGCATTAAATGAACAATTTGCAAACTACAAATCCGCGATAATTCTTGTTACCGAAGGTATCCGCATCATCCGTGTTCTAATAAAGCTTTATTAATTAAAATGAATAATTTTAAATTAATTCTAAAATACATAAAATACCGTTTTTCGGCGCAAACCAAATACGATATTCATTCGCCTTTTGTTTATCAGTTGCTTACAAACGTAATCAGCGATAAAAAGCCGTTGCCTGAATTCAGAGAAATTGAAGATTTGCGTTCATTGCTGTTGAAAAATAAAAGTGAAATCAATGTTGAGGATTTTGGAGCAGGCAGCTTAAAAAACAAAACAAAAATAAGAACGATTGCTGAAATCACCCGCAATGCTGCCAAACCACCCAAATATGCGCAGTTGTTGTACCGCCTGGTAAAACATTTTCAGCCAGAAAATTTAGTTGAATTGGGTACTTCATTGGGAATCAGTACCGCTTACATGGCTCAAGCATGTCCTGAAACTAAGATATTTACACTGGAAGGTAGCGAAACCATTGCAAAACAGGCAAATAAAAATTTTCAAGTATTGAAACTACCAAACGTTGAGGTCATTACAGGCAATTTTGATGTGCAGCTACCGCTCTTATTAGCTTATACAAAGGCTTTTGATTTTGTTTTTTTTGATGGAAATCACCGAAAAATACCCACACTTTCCTATTTTGAAAGCTGCCTGAAGCATAAGCACAACGACAGTGTTTTTGTTTTCGACGACATTCATTGGTCGGCTGAAATGGAAGAAGCCTGGGAGATCATCAAACAATCCCCTGAAGTAACGGTTAGTATTGATTTGTTCTTTATCGGTATGGTTTTCTTCAGAAAAGCATCCACAAAAGAAAATTTTAGGATACTATTTTAGTAAAAAAGGCGTTTTATTGATTGTAAAAGAGGGAAAGAGGCGTCATTTCTATTCCTATTTTTAAATAGTTTTTTATTGTCATTCCGAGCAACAGCGAGGAATTTCATAATATTAAATGAGATGCTTCACTTCGTTCAGCATGACAAAAGAGATGAATGAGATGCTTCACTTCGTTAAGCATGACAAAAGAAATCTTTACAAAATCACAAAATCACAAAATCGCCAATTCACGAAATCACTAAATCGCCCAATCAAAATTTAACTTTATCATAAAATTTTTAGTAGTTTTGTCATTCAAAATAAACACAGAAAATGGCTGAAGAAATTATTAGCTTGAGCAATATCGCAAAGCATTATAAAGTCGGTACTGAAATCGTTAAAGCATTACGAACCATCTCTTTAACAATCTATAAAAACGAATATGTTGCCTTGATGGGGCCCTCGGGTTCCGGTAAATCAACATTGATGAATATATTGGGTTGTCTGGATACACCTACATCGGGCACTTATATTCTAAATAAAAAAGATGTAAGCAAACAGGACGATAATTCGCTGGCTGAAGTCCGCAACAAGGAAATAGGTTTTGTTTTCCAGACTTTTAACCTTTTACCCCGTTCTACAGCTCTCGAAAACGTGATGTTGCCGCTGATTTATGCAGGTATAAACAAAGCTGATCGTATAGAGAAAGGCAAAAAAACATTGGCCGATGTAAAACTTGCCGATAGAATGACCCATAAACCCAACGAATTGTCAGGCGGACAACGTCAACGTGTTGCAGTTGCCAGGGCATTGGTGAATGATCCTTCAATTATACTGGCCGATGAACCCACTGGTAATCTTGATTCAAAAACTTCGGTAGAGATAATGGGATTATTTGAAGAAATCCACAGAAAAGGAAATACCATCATAGTCGTTACCCACGAAGAAGACATTGCCCGTCATGCCCATCGCATCATTCGTTTGATTGACGGAGAAGTAGCCTCCGACGAAATCAATCCAAAGATTCGTAAAATGGCCGATTATTTAGTAGAAGCTTAATCAGTGGTCAATAACCATTAACCAATAACCAATAACCAACATCTGGCAATGGCAGAAGAATGGAAAATATACACCAAAACCGGCGATAAAGGCGAAACCTCTTTGATAGGTGGAAAAAGAGTGCCTAAGTACCACGAACGGATTGAGGCCTATGGAACTGTGGATGAACTCAATTCATACATTGGGCTGATACGGGATCAGCAGATAAATGAACATTATAAAGAAATGCTGCTCGAAATTCAGGATCGGCTTTTTACCCTGGAATCACTATTGGCAGAAGATACTGAAACCTCTCATAAAGCATTACCTCAAATTTTTGAAGCAGATATTTTATTGCTTGAAAACGAAATGGATAGCATGAACGAAGCATTGCTACCCCTTCATTCTTTTATACTTCCAGGTGGGCATGTGGTTGTATCTCATTGTCATGTTGCACGTTGCATCTGCCGCAGGGCCGAAAGAATCACGATTAGATTAGCTGAAACCAATGCAGTTTCTCCTTTGGTGATCAAATATTTAAACCGTTTATCGGATTATTTATTTGTCCTTGCCCGAAAAATATCCAAAGATTTTGGAGCCAAAGAAGAAGTTTGGAAAGCAAGATTTTAAAACTGCGTTTTTAATAGCTTTATTTCCCGAGATTTAACAAATATTTTTTTTTAATAAAAATAAAAATTGTTTAATCAAAAAATAAATTACTTTTGCAAAAAATAACTAACCTAAAATTTTCGTAATATGTATTGGACATTAGAATTAGCATCAAAGCTTGAAGACGCTCCTTGGCCCGCAACCAAAGAAGAGTTAACTGATTATGCGCTCAGATCCGGTGCTCCACAGGAAGTGATTGAAAACCTTCGGGAAATTGAAGATGAAGGAGAAATTTACGAAAGTATCGATGATTTATGGCCCGATTATCCTACCAAGGATGACTTCTTCTTTCATGAAGATGAATATTAAAAATAATAAACCGTTTTGCTATTGTGAGACGGTTTTTTTTACAATAATAAGCCGACTTTCTATTTAATTTTATTAAAAAAGAATGCTGATTGCAATATTTAGGTTAATTTTGCTTTATATAGCTATAATAAGATTTTGAACACATAACCTTATTTTAATAGCTTCTTTTTTCAAACTGTTCACTCTATTAACTTTATAATTTTACACTTACTATGTTTAAATCGTTTAGTAAATTATTCGGAAATAAATCCCAAAGAGATATAAAAGAAATTACGCCCTTATTAGAGGCGACCAAGACTGCCTATCAATCCATTACACTGCTCAGCAACGATGAATTAAGAGCCAAAACTCAGGAATTCAAAGACCGTATTTCGGAATATGTAGCCGAAGAAAGAACTCAGGTAGCTGAGAACAAAGAGCGGATTGAGCTGGAAATTGATATGGATGTAGATGAAAAAGAATTATTGTATCAGCAGATTGACAAGCTTGAGAAACTGGAATATGATAAAATTCAGGAAATATTATATGAAATCCTTCCTGAAGCTTTTTCAGTTGTAAAAGAAACAGCCAAACGTTTTACCGAAAACGAAAAAGTTGAAGTAAGTATTATGCCCTGGGACAGGGAGCTGGCTACCAAACGCGACAGTGTAAATATTGTTGGTGATAAAGCGTATTACGACAATAAATGGTCGGCAGGTGGAACCATGATAACCTGGGATATGATACATTACGATGTGCAGCTGATAGGTGGTATCGTATTGCACTCAGGTAAAATTGCCGAAATGGCCACAGGTGAAGGAAAAACCCTGGTAGCTACTTTGCCTGTTTACCTGAATGCCTTGCCTGGAAAAGGCGTGCATCTGGTTACTGTCAATGATTATCTTGCCAAACGTGACTCGGAATGGATGGGCATGTTGTTTGAATTTCACGGCATGAAAGTGGATTGCATCGACAGACACGAACCTAATTCAGAAAGTCGTAAAAATGCTTACCTAGCCGATATCACCTATGGTACCAATAACGAATTTGGTTTTGATTACCTGCGCGACAATATGGCCCGCAATGTTGAAGAGTTGGTGCAACGTAAACACAATTATTCCATTGTAGATGAGGTAGATTCTGTGTTGATTGATGATGCGCGTACTCCTTTAATTATTTCAGGTCCCACGCCCAAAGGCGATAACCAGGAATTTGAAGTATTGAAACCCAATATTTTAAAGATTTACAATGCGCAACGTAATTTGGTTACTCAATTATTAGCCGATTCCAAAAAGTTATTAAACGACAATCCAAGTTCTGAAAACGAGAAAAAAGGGGGCGAATTATTGTTCCGTTCTCACAGGGGTTTACCCAAAAACAAGGCTCTTATTAAGTTCTTAAGTGAACCGGGTATGAAAGCCTTGTTGCAGAAAACCGAAAACTTTTACATGGCAGAACAATCTAAAAATATGCACATTATCGATGATGAGCTGTTTTTTGTGATTGACGAAAAAAACAATACCATCGACCTAACCGACAAGGGTATTGATTATGTTTCGAGCGATGCCGAAGAAGCAAAGTTTTACATACTTCCTGATGTAGGTGCTGAGATTGCTGAACTCGAAAAATTGAATCTAAACCCTTCAGCAAAAGTTGAAAAGAAAGCCGAAATTTTACGTACCTATGCCATACAGTCCGATAGGGTACATACCGTCAATCAGTTATTGAAAGCTTATACCTTGTTTGAACTGGACGTTGAATACGTTATTATCGACAACAAAATTAAGATAGTAGATGAGCAAACAGGTCGTATTATGGAAGGCCGTCGTTATTCTGATGGTTTGCACCAGGCGATTGAAGCCAAGGAAAATGTAAAAGTAGAAGCTGCCACGCAAACCTATGCTACCATTACCTTACAGAATTATTTCAGAATGTATAGCAAGCTAGCAGGTATGACCGGTACTGCCGAAACGGAAGCTGGCGAATTATGGGATATTTATAAATTAGATGTAGTTGTAATTCCTACCAATCGTCCAATTGTACGTAAGGATTGGGAAGATCTTGTGTACAAAACCAAGAAAGAAAAATACAATGCAGTAATTGAAGAAATTCAAAACCTTGTAAACATTGGAAGACCAGTTTTGGTTGGGACTACTTCTGTTGAAATCTCGGAATTGCTTAGCAGGTCGCTAAAAATGCGCAACATCCGTCACAATGTGCTGAATGCAAAACTGCATAAAAAAGAAGCCGATATTGTTGCCGAAGCTGGTATAGCTGGAACTGTTACCATTGCCACCAATATGGCGGGTCGTGGTACTGATATAAAATTAGGGCCTGGTGTAAAAGAAGCCGGTGGTTTGGCCATTGTAGGTACCGAACGTCACGAATCCCGTCGTGTCGACCGTCAGTTGCGTGGTCGTGCCGGACGTCAGGGAGATCCAGGAAGTACCCAGTTTTTTGTATCACTGGAAGATGATCTGATGCGTTTGTTCGGTTCTGCCCGTATTGCAAGTGTAATGGATCGTTTAGGTTTGAAGGAAGGTGAAGTGATTCAGCATTCCATGATTACCAAATCTATCGAAAGAGCTCAGAAAAAGGTAGAAGAAAATAACTTTGGCGTTCGTAAACGATTGCTCGAATACGATGATGTCATGAACTCACAACGTGAAGTAATCTATAAAAAACGTCGCAATGCATTGTATGGTGATCGCTTGCCAATTGATATTTCGAATATGATGTTCGATGTTAGCGAAAGCATTATTCACGATCATATCGAGTCGAGAGATTTTGATGGCTTCAACCTTGAATTGATCAGAACTTTCGGTGTTGAATCTCCCATTAACCAGAAAGAATTCTTTAATGCCAAGGTGGAAGAAATGTCGGATATGGTTTTTAATGAAGTTTATCAATCTTATCACAACAAATCTATATTGATGGCCGAACAAGCATTTCCGGTAATTAAAGATGTTTATGAAAACAACAGCAACCGTTACGAAAATATAGCCATTCCGATTACCGATGGTAAGAAAACTTTAAATATTGTGGCTCCTATCAAAAAATGCTTCGATACAAAAGGAAAAGAATTAATTGTAGCTGTCGAAAAAAGCCTTACCCTTGCATTGATTGACGATGCCTGGAAGGAACAACTCCGCGAAATGGACGAGTTGAAACAATCTGTTCAGAATGCCACTTACGAACAAAAAGATCCCTTGTTGATTTACAAATTTGAATCTTTTGAATTGTTTAAAACAATGATTCAGAATATCAACAAGGAAATTAGCTCGTTTTTATGCCTGGGAAAATTACCTATCAATGATTCTTCCAATGTAAAAGAAGCTAAAATGCCTCATACCGATCTGAGCAGGTTAAAAACCAGCCGAGACGAACAATTACCAACTGGCAACCGAACTCAAAGTGACGAAAAAGTGCAACCTATCAGGGTTGAGAAAAAAGTAGGCCGCAACGACCCATGCCCTTGTGGAAGCGGTAAGAAATTCAAACAATGCCATGGGAAGGATTTGGAGAATTAGTGATTTGGTGATTTTAAGTTTAACACACTTACGTTAGTTAATGATTAAATTAAGTACTTTAGGCACTCTAAGTACTTTAAATACTCTAAGTACTTATAAAAACAATATGCTGATAGTCTATTATTTAATTGTAATAAATATACTGTCAGCATTTGTGTTTTATACCGATAAGCGGAATGCTGTTAGAAAACGCTATCGTGTTCCCGAAACAACGCTTCATCTCCTTGAGCTGTTTGGTGGAATTTTTTGTATACTGTTGTTAATGTACGGATTGCATCACAAAAACAGAAAAATTTCTTATTTTTTTGTCAGTTATCTGATATTGATTGCTTGGATATCGCTGTTTTTATATTTGATTTACTTCCCAATTCTATAAAAGTAATAAGGTTTGTTTGCGTGGGATTTTTTTCTACTAAGGTTGTGAAAATAAAATAAGGAGCTGTAAATTAGCTAATTAATTAATAATTCGTAAAAAAATATTTAAGTAAACTACTTCGTAGCAGAAGGAAGAAGGATTAACTGAAAACATTTTGCTTTCGAAGCAGTGCTTTGAGGAATTATACCCTACGAAATTAAACCTTAGTAGAAAATGCGAAAATAGCAAATTAAACCTTATTGCCTTATTTCTCTGACAATATTAAAAAAACTATTTACCGAAAAGCGACTAATTATGTTCAAGGATATTATGAAATTTAGATGTAAGGATTTTACTGATTACTGTTTATAGCTCTTTCCCAATTCTATGTACCACTTCATTCCGTATTTCCTAATCAAAGGCTCTTTGAGAAATTCATAAACTTTTACGTTTAATCTTTTGCCATTGACCAATGCTTTTTCGCAGATGTGCCAATGTTGGTAGTTGACTGCATCAAAATCATTGTAATGATTGATTCTTACGGGATACAAATGGCAGGAAATGGGTTTCTGGAATTTCAGTTTTTGCTGTTCCCAGGCTTTTTCGATGGCACAAAAAGCAATCTCATCTTCAAAATAAACAAAAGCACATTCACGCTGGTTTACCAAAGGTGTAACCATATTTCCCCAGGCATCCATTTCGAAAACGCCAATTTCATTCACAACAGCAATGCCTTCTGTCCTCATATAAGGCTTAATTACTTCAATTGCATCTTCCAGTATGCTGACTTCTTCTGCATCCAGAGGTGCACCGGCATCACCTTCAATACAACAGGCGCCTTTGCATTTCTTTAAATCGCATACAAAGCAAACCGCATTCAGGTCGTCGGATATTATAGTATTGTCAATAGAAATCATGCTGCAAAGGTAGTGATTTTATAGAAATCAGAATAAGGGAAACGAGAATTTTAGGCTGGCAATGATGAGAATGAATAATTGATTGTTCGTGAATGAATTTCTAAGTGTTTAGTGTTGAATCTTTTTCTTGAATTATTTATTTCAATGCTATTAAATAAACGATAAGTTTTCGTTGAGGTTGATTCTTTACTTTTTTTAAAATTTATCAGGTTGAGGAATTTCTAATTGCTTACAAATTAGTTTACACGTAATATTAGACAATTCGTTGTGGCGGGGAATACTTGTGTGTTTATTGTTCATCTTATTGACCCATATAGAATGGTTACCTCCTTCTCTATAATTTAGGCAATCATTGCGTTTTAAATGTTTTTCGAAATCTATTCGTTTCATTATGCAAATTGCAATTTGCGCTTTGTTATTTTTTTACTGGCATAATCTTTTCTTAAATCTTCTTTTTGTACTTCAAGCAATAATTTTAAAGCAGCTTTGAGGTTTTCTTCTAATTCGTCAATGGTTTTCCCCTGAGAAATTGCTGCAGGGAATTCTTCAATTTGTCCCACAAACCAACCACTTTCTAAATCTTTCTGGACTATTATAGTTAATTCTGCATTTTTCATTCTACTGTTTTTTACAAAAGTAATATTTTTTTTAGCTATTTAATAAAAAAACAAATAGCTTTAATGATTAGAATTTTATAAAAATCGCTAAATCACCTAAGCTCCAAATCGCCAAATCATTTTTTTTTGTATTTTTGCAGCATGGCAAACAACGAAGATATTTTTAAAAAGATTATAGCTCATGCCAAGGAGTATGGGTTTATTTTTCCGTCGAGCGAGATCTACGACGGTATGGCGGCTGTTTATGATTACGGTCAGAATGGGGTAGAACTTAAAAACAATATCAAAGCTTATTGGTGGAAAGCAATGGTTCAATTTCACGAAAACATCGTTGGGATTGATACGGCTATTTTTATGCACCCAACTATATGGAAGGCCAGCGGACATGTGGATGCATTCAGCGATCCGCTGATTGACAACAAGGATTCCAAAAAACGCTACCGTGCCGATGTTCTGATTGAAGATCACGTAGCTAAAATTCAGGATAAAATCATAAAAGAAGTCGAAAAAGCAGCCAAACGTTTTGGAGAAACTTTTGACGAACAACAATATTTAAGCACGAATCCTCGGGTAGTAGAATACCAGCAAAAGATAGATACAATCAACCAACGTTTTTATGCAGCACTAGGGAAAGAAGATTTTGCCGATGTCAAAGCTTTGATTGAAGAACTCGGAATTGTATGCCCTGTTTCGGGCAGTCGCAATTGGACAGATGTCCGCCAGTTCAACCTGATGTTTTCTACCCAGATGGGTTCGGTAAGCGAAGATGCAGGCCAGGTTTATTTGCGTCCTGAAACAGCTCAGGGTATTTTTGTAAACTTTCTCAATGTCCAAAAATCAGGCAGGATGAAAATTCCTTTTGGCATCGCTCAGATAGGCAAAGCATTCCGTAATGAAATTGTAGCACGTCAGTTTATTTTCCGCATGCGGGAGTTTGAACAGATGGAAATGCAGTTTTTTGTTCGCCCGGGCGAAGAACTCAAATGGTTTGAATACTGGAAACAAGAACGTCAAAAATGGCATCTTTCCTTGGGTATACCCGAAAATAAATACCGTTTTCACGACCATGAAAAATTGGCTCATTATGCCAATGCTGCTGCTGACATTGAATTTGAATTCCCATTTGGGTTTAAGGAACTGGAAGGCATACATTCCCGTACCGATTTTGATTTAAAGGCACACCAGGAATATTCTGGTAAAAAACTGCAGTATTTTGATCCTGAATTAAACGAAAGCTATGTTCCTTATGTAGTTGAAACTTCTGTAGGCCTCGACCGTACTTTTCTGGCGGTATTGAGCCATGCATTTACCGAAGAAAAACTGGAAGATGGCAGCGAACGCGTTGTGCTGAATTTACCTCCAATGTTAGCACCATATAAAGTAGCCGTTTTACCTTTGGTAGCCAAGGATAATCTACCCGAAAAAGCCCGTGAAATTATGGATAAGCTCAAACTAAGTTTCCAATGCGCTTACGAAGAAAAAGATTCTATCGGTCGACGTTACCGTCGCCAGGATGCCATAGGAACACCTTATTGTATTACCATAGATAACGAAACCCTCGAAAACAATACTGTAACCATCCGTGACCGTGACAGCATGAAACAGCAACGGATTTCTGTAGATAAAATAGTTGAAGAAGTGAATATGTTATTATCATCATTTTAGTAGATGTTTTCATTTTTTTAAGAATTTTATTCCGATTATTTTATTAATTTTTGCTTATTTTGCAAAGATTATCACGATTGTTCAATTAAAATAAATTAGATTTGGGCTAAAGCCCAGATTAAGAATGTTATTAATTAGCCCCAGTCTCCAGGCTGGGGCTAATTAATCTGTTTTAAAAGGACTTTAGTCCATGCGATTTTAATGGACAATGGTGAAAGATTATTTAATTCTTAAAAAAGGGAGCAGGCATGATGTTGGTAAAGCGAGTGAGGTTAATTTTTATTTTATTTTTATTTTTTATTCAGACAAATGTTTTGTTTTCAGCAAATTACACATTGTCGCCTATCCCTATTGATACCGTAAAAATCAGCAGTAAAGATTTTCAGGCAAATTTGGATAGTTTGTTGAATAATTTCTTTGTGAGTCAGTCACTTAAAATAAATACGAAGAATATAAATATGTCGCAGGATGCAGATGCATTCAATGATATCATCCCTCATTTTTCTGATTCCGTTTATATTCATCGCCTTCAATCGCTTCCTTCGGTCATCGACATGACTTACAACGATAAAGTGAAAGCTTTTATAGAATTGTATGTCAATAAAAAACGCAAGAATGTGAAAGTAATGCTGGGCTTATCGCAGTATTATTTTCCAATTTTTGAAGAAATCCTCGATCAACAGGGCGTTCCGCAGGAATTAAAATACCTGACAATTATCGAATCGGCATTGAATCCCAGAGCAGTATCCAGTGTCGGGGCTTCGGGCTTGTGGCAATTTATGTATACAACTGGGAAAATTTATGATTTACAGGTCAATTCTTTGGTGGATGAGCGCCGCGACCCAATTAAAGCCAGTTACGCTGCTGCTAAATACCTCAAGGACTTATATGGAATATACAAAGACTGGACCTTAGCTCTGGCTGCCTATAACTGTGGACCGGGAAATGTTAACAAAGCCATCAAACGTTCTAAAGGTAAAACCAATTTCTGGGAAATCTACGATTATTTGCCTGCTGAAACAAGAAGCTACGTTCCTGCTTTTATTGCTGCCAATTACATGATGAATTACTATAAGGAACACAACCTTTTTCCTCAAAAAATTGATTTTCCTACCCTAACCGATACCGTGATGGTTGATGCAGATATGAATTTTAAGGAAATTTCAGAAGCTTTAAATGTTCCGGTACAACAACTAAGAGATATGAATCCTCAATATAAGAACGATATCATACCCGGAAATAGTGAGGCATATTCGTTAAAGCTACCAATCAATTTGGTGACTACATTTATTGGAATGGAAGATACCATAGCTGCCAAAACCAAAGAGTCTATGATGAGATATGCAGAAGTAGCCCCTTCTCATAATTATCTGCAGGTAAGCCCTAACGATGATATTATTCGGATTAACTATAAGGCTAAAAAAGGAGATACTTTTTTTAAACTTGCCAACCAATTTAATGTTGATGCTGATGCCCTCAAGGAATGGAACCGAATGCGGAATAAAAAAATTAAGCCGGGTCAGAAACTGATTATTTATACAACTAAAAAAGAAAAATCAGAAAAGAAAGAAAATAAACCGTTTATGAAAAATAATTCTGAAACAAAACCAGATTCAACAGTAAAAAAGACCAGTTTAAAAGAAGAAGTTAAATCTAAAAAACCCACTTCAAAAGAAGAAAGTAAAACAAAAAAAACTACTGAGACTTCTAAAAAAACAGAGAAACAAAAGGAAAAGACAAAAGTAACAAGCTATAAGGTTAAAAAAGGTGAAAGCCTGACCGCAATAGCCAGAAAATTTGAAGGTGTTACCGTAAACGATTTAATGGAATGGAATGATATTGATAAAAATGATAACATTACACCTGGTCAGTTGCTGAAAATCAAAAACAAAAAATAGAAATTTTAAATAAACTACATTTACTTTACAGTTTACGAATGAAACCCTTTAAAATTCTTTTATTCCTGATTTTTGTTTTTTGTCTATTGGCTTGTTTAATCTTTGTTTTTCCTAAAAATGGTATAAAGCTCAGTAAAAATATCAGTCTGTATTTTCCAGATTTCGCAGAAGTTTTTTCAAGCAATGCGAAAAAGTACGCTGATATATCAGGAATTGTGACTGATCCCCTGGATAGCACAAAAAGCGTCGTGAATATTGATTCATTGGTAAATGACACTTCAAAAGCATCCCGCAATGCTTTATTGCAAAATATTCACAAAATTGAATATCCTAACAACGATATCTCAATATTATACCCGGTTTTTCAATCGCTGTCCAAACTGAAAGATGTCAATGAACTTATCAGGATTTTACATTACGGCGATTCTCAAATAGAAGGAGATAGGATTACATCGTTTTTGCGATTTAAATTACAGGCTAAATTTGGAGGAAGTGGTGTGGGCTTGATGCAATTGGTAAATGCATCGCCTTCGGCTTCCTTGGCAGAATCGGTGTCGGAAAATTGCATTAAATACACCCTTATTGGCAAAACATCTCCAAAAATTGCACACAACAGATATGGTGCTTTGCTCGGTTTTGCAAGATTTTCTACTGTATTTCAGGATTCTTCTTCTAATGATTCATCTCATTTTCAGGGAAGTATTTTTATACATACTTCCAATCAGGGTTATGCGAATACACGTGATTTCCAAAAATTGCGATTATTTTATGGGTATAACAAAAAAGATGTGAAAATCAATCTTATATCCAATAAAACAATGCTAAGCAGCGAAAACCTGGCTTCCAACAGAGACCTGAATGTATTTGAATATGATTTTAAGAAATCGCCCGCATCCCTTACCTTACAATTAAAAGGGAAAGACAGTCCTGATATCTATGGCTTTGCCCTGGATGCTGACAGAGGTATTGCTGTTGACAATATTCCTTTACGTGGAAGTGCTGGTTATGGATTTACCCAGATGAATTTTGATTTTCTGAAGAAGTTTTATGAATTGCTGAATGTAAAAATGGTAATTATGCAATTTGGGGTGAATGCAGTTCCTGAAAACGAGAAAACAATTGTGCCCGATTACTCTTATTACGAAAGAGGATTTTACAATCAACTGAAAACCATTAAAAGCATCAAAAAAGATATTTGTGTCATCGTTATCGGCATTTCTGATCGTTCGCGCAAAGCAGGGGATGCCTACGAAACCAATCCTAATATTGAAAAAATAAGAAAAGCACAAAAAAATGCTGCTTTTAAAGCTGGTTGTGCCTATTGGGATTTATTCGAAGCCATGGGAGGCGAAAATTCAATGCCCAGCTGGGTATTTGCTAGTCCTGCTTTGGCCAATAAAGACTTTACCCATTTTAACGAAAAAGGGGCCCGCGTGGTCGCTGAAATGTTTTACAATGCATTGATTTATGATTATTTGCAATTTCTGAAATTTTCGGAAAGCGGAATTGGTAAAATTGCACTGAACAGATAAGTAATGGAGTGACTGAAGTACTTAAAGTTTAAATAGTACTGCTTTATTAAAAAATAGATTGATGAATGCTATTTAATTTTAAAGACCTATATGTTTTTATATTGATATGATAAAAAGACTGATATTCATATTATTTGTATCCCTTTTTTTGGGGAAGGTGTTTTCGCAGGAGACCCCCTATAAGGATATTGCCTTTCCCTTTGTCAATCAAGAGGTGGATAGTCTGCATTTTTTCGGAACTGCTCAAACTGATTTCAATGCTATCTGTAAAAATCTGAATCAGTTAATATTAAAAGGAGATCGCCAGTTGAGGGTGCTGCATATCGGAGATTCTCACATACAGGCAGATTTTTTTTCGGGGAGAATCCGTGAAAATATGCAAAGTTTTGCATTGGGTATACAAGGGAGTCGTGGGTTTATTTTTCCGTATAACGTTGCAGCTACCAATAATCCTGATAACTATAAGGTAAAATATACAGGTAAATGGCAACATTGTCGGAATATTCAAAATTTAAATGGCTGTGAGTTAGGAATTGCAGGCATTTCTGTTACTACTACTGATTCAAATTCCAGTATTCAAATCATATTAAACAATAAAAATTACTTACACCAGGATTTTAATAAAGTGAAGATATTTCACAATATTGGTGACAGCGTTTATAAGGTTAAACTGATGGAAGATCAGCTTATTGATGGTGTTTCTAATTCGCTGGGTTATACTTCTTTTTCGACGATTGATCATTTTGATACCCTCAATTTATTTTTTCAGAAAACGGATTCCTTACAAAAGAATTTTGCATTGTATGGCATCGAATTAGATAATGATGATCCCGGTCTCATCTGCTCGGCTGTGGGTGTAAATGGTGCAGAAGTAAGTAGTTTTCTGAAGTGTAATTTGCTGGAAGCTCAGTTGAAAATTTTAAATCCTGATTGGGTGATTATTTCGTTGGGTACCAATGATGCCTATGGTAAGAATTTCGATAAAAATCTGTTTGGAAACAATTACAATCTATTGATTCAACGGATTAAAAAAACCTTGCCCCATAGTTTTATATTATTGACAACACCCGCAGATAGTTACCGAAAAAAACGTTACCCGAATCCTGATATGAAGATAGCCCAGGAAGTAATATTAGATATAGCAAGACAAAATGCCTGTGCTGTCTGGGATTTGTATGAGGTGATGGGTGGCTTTACATCTATGAAAAAATGGCAAAAGGCTGGTTTGACTGCAAACGATAGAGTTCATTTTTCAAAACCTGGCTATTTACTTCAGGGCGATTTATTGTTCAATGCATTTTTAAAAGCCTACGACAGGTTTATTGAAAAGAATGAGAAATTATGAAAAGTCAGGATCCAGATGTCAGAAGTAGTCATCATCATTTATTATTAACCCAATAACCCAATAACCCAATAACCCAATTATTAAAGATTTTATGAACCTAACAAACTTTATAAACTTTTAACTCACTTATGGATTCCCTAAAAGATATATTCACTTACGACCCACAGTCGCCCATGATTTTTACCCGATTGTATTTCTGGGTATTTTTTGCAGTGGTGTTGACCCTTTATTCGGTGGTTTACAAAAAAAAACCTGCCCGGAATGCTTATCTATTGCTGGTGAGCTCGTTTTTTTATTATAAATCGGGTGGCTATTTCTTTCTCATATTGGCATTTACTACCTTGTTCGATTTTGCGGTAGGTTTGTGGATAGAGCATGCGAAAACACAAGGACGTAAGAAACTATATCTGGCCTTAAGCATTTTTATGAACCTGGGTGTATTGGCGTATTTTAAGTACAGCTATTTCTTACTGGATGCCATCAATAATTTATTTCACAGCGATTTTAAAGTGGTCAATTATTTGGCTTACTGGACCAATGGTGTGGCAGGTACTCACCTTGACATTACTTCTATTATCTTACCCGTTGGTATTTCTTTTTATACTTTCCAATCCATCAGTTATACGGTTTCAGTTTATCGTAAAAAGATAAGTGCTTTGCATAATATCCTGGATTATGGTTGTTTTGTTACTTTTTTTCCTCAGTTGGTTGCCGGTCCTATTGTGAAAGCTTACGACTTTATCCCACAATTGTACAAAGATTTTTCGCTTTCAAAGAAAGAGTTTGGCTTTGCTGTATTTTTGATATTGAATGGACTCATCAAAAAAATGTTGATTTCGGATTATATCTCCACCAATTTTGTCGACAGGGTTTTCGACAGTCCAATGTCGTATTCGGGCTTCGAAAATTTAATGGCTGTTTATGGTTATACCATACAGATTTATTGTGATTTCTCGGGGTATACTGATATTGCGATTGGTGTGGCATTCTTATTGGGATTCCGTTTACCTGTTAACTTTAATTCGCCTTACAAAGCTGCCAATATTACCGATTTCTGGCATCGCTGGCATATTTCTCTGTCAACCTGGTTGCGCGACTATTTGTACATCCCACTGGGTGGCAACAAAAAAGGAAAAATCAGAACCTATATCAATTTGTTGTTGGTAATGCTCATTGGAGGATTGTGGCATGGGGCAGCAGTCAGGTTTATCATTTGGGGTGGTTTACATGGCTTAGGGTTAACTTTCCATAAATTATGGATGAAGTGGTTTCCTGCCAAAGAAAAGATCAGTATATGGAGTAAGTTCTGGGCAGCCTTTCTTTGCTTTCATTTTGTGATATTTGCATGGATCTTCTTCAGAGCCGACAGCATGAGAAGTGTTACTATGATATTGTCCCAGATATTTAATCATTTTAACTGGCAACTAATACCAGAAGTAATGGTGTCTTATAAAAATGTTTTTTCTTTGATTTTAGTGGGATTCATCATTCATTGGCTACCGCAAACTACCAAAGAATTTTACAAAAATTATTTTATCAACATCCCTTACTTTGCAAAAGCCATCGTAGTCGTATTGGTTGTATTTATGCTGTATCAAGTTAAATCAGCTGAAATCCAACCCTTTATTTATTTTCAGTTTTAGTTCAATCCACCTTGTCCCCGATAGAGATTAATGGGTTTTTCCAGTTTTACTTTCAATACAGTGACATATTTATCCATCACATTTTCAGGCACGTCTATATAAACCAATCCCGGTACAGGGCTCCAGGAAATTTTACCTATCACTTTATGTGAGAGTTTTGTACCGTTTCCAACAACCGTAATCTCTTCAATTTTATTGATCAATCCTTTCAAGAGGAGCTTACCGTTTACATTTCCATGTAAAAACAGGTATAGAGTCGTTGAATCTTTCGATAAGGTAGTGGGCCCGTAAAAATGGCCCTGAGGGATGCCACCTATGGTATTAAATATGCCTTCTCCGTTTTTCTTATTCCATGCACCCAGTTCTTTGAGGACATAAATTTGTTTTTCTGGTATGGTTCCGTCTTCCATTGGGCCCATATCCAGTAAAAGGTTACCTCCATTCGAAACGGCATCCACAAAGATAGTGATGACTTCATAAGGTGTTTTCCAGATGGTATCGTGGTGATAACCCCAGTCTTCGGTGGTGGTCATACATAATTCCCACCAGTTGAATTTAGGTCGTGTTACCGGGAAATTCTGTTCAGGGGTGTCATAATCGCCATAACCCTGTAAACGGCCATTGATAATGGCTTTGGGCTTGGCTGCAAGTATCATCTTTCTTACTTTCTGGGCTTCCCATTCTTCGGCACTGTGTTCCCAGTCGCCGTCGAACCACCATAAATCCGGTTTCAGATTCAGACTGATTTCTTTGATCTGCCCCTGAAAGAAGTTGCGAAAACGTTGCCATCTGGGATAATCATTTTCTATCTTGTATTTAGAACTGTCTTTTAAAAACCCGGGATAATCGGCATCCGTCCAGTCGATAAGAGAAAAATAAGCCCCGCATTTGATGTTGCGTTTGCGCAATTCATTAAAGAAGGGTTGAATCATATCCTTTTTTGCAGGCGTAGCCTTCACTATACTGAGGTTGTTCATTTTTGTGTCGTACATGGCCACGCCATCGTGGTGTTTAGTAGTTATAACTGAATACCTGGCACCACTTTCCTGAATGAGATCTGCCCAGAATGCCGGATCGTAATTCTTGAGGGTGAACCCCTTCAGCTGTTTCATATAATTGGCATGACTGATTTTTTTGTTGTGAAAACTCCAGGATTCGTCGATGCCATCTACCGCATAAATACCGGCATGGATAAAAATGCCCAGTTTGGCATCGGCAAACCATTGCATTTTATCCGCAATCTCTTTTGAATCAATTTTGGATTGGGAGTAAGTTGTTGCAGCTGTTATCAAAAACAAACTGAAGATTAAAATTTTTTTCATTTGTTTATATTTTGTTAAATTACTGAAATGGTTATTGTTATAATATTAAAGTTAATGAAATGTATTCAAGTTTCGCCAATAGCCTGTCCCGATCTATCGGGAGAATGTCCATGATATATTCATCTCGGTTGCGTCTTTAGAACATGGACATTTCATGTGTTATTTTTAAATTATGAAGAATTTAAAAATGGCTTCTATTGTTATTTATGGATTGTTTTTTTTATTAATTAATGTTTAGAAATAAGGTGATAAGGTTTAATTTACTATTATCTCATTTTCTACTAAGGTTTAACTATATATGTATGTGTCTGTAAATTAATTTCATTCGTATTTAAAACCTTATTTTTATTCAACCTTAGTAGAAAAACACACACATTCAATCAAACCTTATTACTTTTATATAATTTTAAAAAATGAATTTTAGAACCCATTTTATGTTAGTATTCCAGTTTATATAAGATAATAAAATTACCAATAAAATTTGCATTACAAAGCTTTGCACGAAATAACTAAATGCTTGCATTAATTTTCCTCTGCAATTTCAAAATCCATTTGCTTTTTGGCAATATCAACCTTGACGATTTTGATTTTAATACGGTCGCCTAATTTATACTTATGGCCGTAACGCTGTCCGATTACCTGATAGTTTTCCTCGTCTAAGAAGTAATAATCATCAGCCATGTTTCTGAGCGATACCATGCCCTCACATTTGTTGCTTTCAATTTCTACAAACAAACCCCATTTACTTACTCCTGAAATCAAGCCAAAGAAGGATTCTCCGATTTTATCCGATAAATACTCAGCTTGTTTGTATTTGATTGAAGCTCTTTCGGCTTCGGCAGCCTTGCGTTCCATCATGGATGAATGTTCGCAGCTTTCTTCGTATTCTTTTTTATTAACAGAAGGTTTTCCATCCATATACATTTCGAGCAAACGATGGACCATCAGATCGGGATAACGGCGGATAGGGGAGGTGAAGTGCGAATAATAAGGGAAAGCCAATCCGTAATGACCGATATTTTCGGTTGAATAATAGGCTTTTGCCATCGTTCGTATAGCAATGGTTTCTATCATGTTTTCTTCGCCTTTTCCTTCGATGGCTTCAAAAAGATTGTTGAAAGATGTTGCCAGGTTCTTGCGGGAGCCTGTCTTCATGGTATAACCCAGCTTAGAAAGAAAGAGGACAAAAGTATTTAGCTTTTCGGCATTGGGTTCATCGTGAACGCGGTATACAAATGTTTTGGGTGTTTCATTGCCTTTTTTCATGCCGATAAAACTGGCTACTTTTTTGTTGGCAAGCAGCATAAAGTCTTCTATCAATCGATTTGAATCTTTGATCTCTTTGATAAAAACCCCCAAAGGTTTCCCATTTTCATCCAGCTGAAATTTAACTTCTGTCGATTTAAAATTGATGGCACCTGTTTTGAATCTTTCATCCCTGAGTTTGAGTGCCAGTTTGTTCAAGCTGAGCATTTCTGTGGCAAATTCTCCGCTTTCTGTTTCAATAATATCCTGGGCTTCCTGATAGGTAAATCTTCTGTCGGATCTGATGACCGTTTTCCCAAACCATTCGTTTTTGATATGGGCATTGTCGTCCATTTCAAACACTGCTGAATAGCAGAGTTTGTCTTCGTTGGCCCGCAGTGAGCAGACCCCGTTCGATAAACGCTCGGGCAGCATCGGAATTACACGGTCCACCAGGTAGATAGAAGTACCTCTCTCATAAGCTTCTTTGTCAATCAATGAATTAGGCTGCACATAATAGGATACATCTGCAATGTGTACGCCTACTTCCCAGTTCCCGTTTTTTAATTTTTTAATAGAAAGGGCATCGTCAAAATCCTTGGCATCTTCGGGGTCGATGGTAAAAGTGACGATGGAACGAAAATCTCTCCGCTTGTTGATCTCTTTTTCGGGTATGGCTTCAGGGATGTTGTCGGCTTCTTTTTCAACATTCGAAGGGAAGGACAATGGGAAATTGAGTTCGGCTAATATCGATTGCATTTCAACATTGTTATCCCCCGGTTTACCCAAAACCTGAATGATTTCGCCAAAAGGATTGCTGGCTCTTTCTGGCCAGTCGGTAATACGGGCCAATGCTTTTTCTCCGTTCTTTGCACCGTTTAAGCAATCAAGAGGGATGAAAATATCAACGGGTACTTTATTGTTGTCAGGAACCAGAAAAGCAAATTTTTTGGATAGTTGTACAATACCTACAAATTGCTTGTGTGCTCTTTCGATGATTTCGATAATCTGGCCTTCCAGTTTTCTGCCTTTGCGGCGTGGGAAAAGGAATACTTTTACCTTATCCCCATGCATGGCATGATTCGTATTGTTGGCTGAGATAAATACATCCTCGCTTTCTTTATCGATGATGATATAGGCTTTGCCGGTTTGTTTCATGTCAACAATGCCGGTAATATAGGAGGAAGGTATCAGGCTTTCGTTGATATAGGATGGGTTCAGTTTGTATTTTCCACGACTGTCTTCTTTTAAAGCAGCAATTTTTACAAGTTTGTGAATAACATTGATTACAAGCTCTTTGCTGGCTTTGTCGCTGACGCCCATTCGGGCAGATACCTGTTTGTAATTGAAAGCCGAAAACGGATCGTTGGAGAATATACGCAAAACGCTGCTAACAAATGTATTGTTACTCAGTTCAATGTCTTTATGTTGTTTTTTCATATTTTTTTATTGTTTTAAACAGCGATTATGTTTCTTCGTAATTCGTAATTTCAAGTAACCTCATCCCCATCCCTTCTTTCCGATAAATCGGAACAGGCTCTAAAAGGAGAAGGGAGGTTATCGATTTATTTTTTAGTGTTATTTACAATTCCTATTTCTTAAAGCCTAAACGCCTATAGCCTAAATTCCTTTTATGAGATACTTCACTTCGTTCAGTATGACAAAAGGAAATGAGCTTATCGCTCCCTCGCTCCCTCGCTCTCTCAGTCTCTCAGTCTCCATTTCGCTCTCTCGCCAAATCTCCCCCTCAAAATTACACTATATTTGCCAAAAGAACAAATAATTTCAAAAAATGATCTCTGCATATTTTTATTCATAAGCAAATATTTGATATTTAAATTTTTAAGAAAAAGTTTAAAGTTTTACTCAATTTGATTTGCTGTCTTTGATATATTATTGTAATTTTACAAAACTAAAAATGAAGTATGGAAAAGAGGTGGGTTTATAAGAAAAAAGGGGATACTAAAATAATAGCAGACTTACAGCAGGCATTGAATATTGATATTCATCTGGCTAATTTATTGGCTCAAAGAGGGATTTCGACTTACGATGAAGCCAAATCTTTTTTCCGCCCTCAGCTTACTGCCCTCCACGATCCTTTTCTGATGAAAGACATGGATAAGGCCATTCAACGGATAGATACAGCCATTCAACAGAATGAAAAAATACTGGTATACGGCGATTATGATGTGGATGGAACAAGTGCTGTAGCCCTGGTTTATTCATTTTTGAAAGAAAATTACGAAGGGGTCGATTTTTATATTCCCGACCGCTATTCGGAAGGCTACGGAATTTCTTATAAAAGTATAGATTTTGCCGAGGAAAATGGCTTTAAACTGATCATTGCATTAGATTGTGGCATCAAAGCTACTGAACACATTGCCTATGCCAAAGCAAAACATATCGATTTTATCATCGGTGACCATCACCGCCCGGGTGATATATTACCAGATGCAGTTGCTATACTGGACCCCAAAAGATTAGACTCCACTTATCCTTATGATGAATTGTCAGGTTGTGGTATTGGGTTTAAAATTGTTCAGGCCTATGCTCAGCATCATAATTTCCCTTTTGAACAAATTGAAAAATACCTCGATTTGGTTGCTATCAGTATTGCTGCGGATATAGTTCCCATTACAGGGGAAAACAGAATTCTGGCTTATTATGGGTTGAAGCTGATTAATTCTAATCCACGTCCCGGCATAGAAGCCGTTTTGAGATACAGCAATGTATGCAAAAATGAACTCTATACCGTCGAAAATGAATTGTTTTTTAAACGCGGACTTACGATTAACGACCTTGTTTTTCTGATCAGTCCCCGCATCAATGCTGCTGGTCGTATCGAATCGGGTCGCAGCTCTGTAGAACTGCTGATATGTAAAGATCTGGAAGCAGCCATGGTTTTTGGTGAACTCATCAACAATAACAATACCGAACGAAAAAGTCTGGATGCCACTGCAACACAGCAGGCCCTCGATTTTATCAAAAACGACGAATTTTTGATGAAGAGCAAAAGCACCGTTATCTTCAACAAAGAATGGCACAAAGGTGTGGTTGGCATTGTTGCTTCGCGCTTAACAGAAGAGTATTACCGTCCCACCGTGGTACTCACACAATCCAATGGTTTGATTACTGGCTCTGCCCGTAGTGTGAAAGATTTCGATATTTACGATGCCATCGAAGCCTGCAGCCCACTGTTGGAGCATTTTGGGGGACATAAATATGCAGCCGGCTTATCGTTAAAGCCCGAAAATCTGGAAGCTTTCCGCACTCAGTTTGAAGAAGTTGTCAGCAAAAGCATTACCATTGAAATGCAAACTCCCGAAATTGAAATCGACGACAGCATACAACTGAAAGATATCAATACCAAATTTTATAATATTCTTAAACAATTTGCCCCTTTCGGACCCGGAAATATGTCACCAGTATTTCAGACCGACAATGTCAAAGATGCCGGATACTCACGTATAGTAGGAAACAACCATATTAAGCTTTCTGTAATCAGTCCCGATGTGGCCAGTTACCCTATTTCGGGCATTGCATTTCAGCAGGGCGATTATTTTGATGCGATACAAAAAGGATTTCCCTTCTCAATATCCTATCATATCGAAGAAAACGAATGGAACGGGAAAATAAGCCTGCAGTTGAATGTGAAAGATATCAGGTTTGAATAGGAAATTAGGAATTTAGACATTAGGAGAATAGACTGTTGGCTTTAAGAAATTAAGACAAATTTTTGCTTTGTCATTCCGAACGAAGTGAGGAATCTCAAATTAATAGGTTGAGATGCTTCACTTTGTTCAGCATGGCAAAAGAACTGATTGAGATGCTTCATTTCGTTCAGCATGACAAAAGAACTGGTTGATATGTTTCACTTCGTTGTGAATGACAAAAGTCAAGGTCAAAAAAAGACGAATTCTAAAATGGTCAACCTAATTCAGACCTCAATACATTGTTTACTGCTAACTGATCACAAGAAACTGATTCCTAAAGCCTAAAAGCCTACAGTCTAAAATCCTTATTAATAGCTAATAGGAAGAGTAAAGTAAAAAGTAGTTCCAACGCCTACTTCACTTTCAACCCATAATTTTCCACCGTGTTTCTCGATAAAATCCTTACAGATAAATACACCCAGACCCGTGCTGGGTTCACTTTCGGTGCCTTTGCGGTTGGTTTCCATATCAATCAGGAAAAGATTTATTATCATCTCCTGGCTCATTCCAATACCTGTATCTTTAACCGATATTTCAAGGTTGTGATCACTGTTAGGTTGAGCCGAAATCTCAATGTTGCCACCTCTGTGTGTAAATTTGATGGCATTTGAAATAAGATTTCGGAAGATGGTATGTAGGCTGTTGCTGTCAGCAAAAACCTCAATTTCGGAAGAGAAATTATAAGCTATTTTAATTTCTTTTTTTTCAGCAGCTTCTAGTATCATTTCTACACTTTCGTCAACAATCACCCACAATGGATTCAATTTTGGATTGAAAGGGATTAAACCTTGCTGAATTTTTGCCCATTCCAGCAAGTTTTCCAACAAACGGTAGAGGTTGCTGGCCGAATTTTTCATACTGTTAGCAAACTTTTCAATTTCTTCAAAAGATAAACTCGATAAGGATTCTGCCATAATTTTGGTAAGTCCCATAAAATTACTCAAAGGACCCCTCAGGTCGTGGGCGATGATAGAGAAAAATTTATCTTTTTCGATATTGACTTTTTGAAGCTTAGCATTCGTTTCTTTTATTTCAATATCCGATAAAATGGTTTCCGTAATGTCAGTTAAGATTCCATTCCATAAAATTTCATCGTTTTCAGGCTGTAGTTCAGGTATTGCGAAGATAAACAGCCATTTTGTCTTTCCCTCAATCAGGAAGCGTCCTTGCCATTCAAAATTACATTTTTGCTGTATACTTTCACGAAAGGATTTTGCAAAGTTGTTTTTATCATCAGGATGCATATTTTTAGTGATTGCATTCGCATCAGCATACAAACTTTCAATACTTTGATTGAGAATTTCAGCTATTCTCGGACTTAGAAACTCGAATTTAAAGGAAGCATCAGCTTTAGTAACTACAACACCCACACCTAAAGGGATATTTTCAACCAGTTTATCGTATTGTTCTTTACTTTGGCGCACTGATGCTTCTGCCTTTAAGCGGTCGGTAACGTCGATGCTATGACCTGCCAAAAGAGTTTTATCTTCTAAGTGAATGGGGAACTTAATGGTTGAATACTTTCTGCCATTCATTTCTTCATCTATTTTAAATACCTCACCGCCAGTAACAACCGACCAATCGTCGGCTGTAATTTTAGTTGCCAATTCGGGGGGGAAGAGTTCATGCATGGTTTTATCTTCCATTTCTTCACCCGCTATGCCAATCATTTCTTTAAAATTCTTGGAAGCTCTTAGTACACGACTTTCGTCAGGTTTTACTTCTTTAATAAATGAATAAATGGGTGAATTATCCATAAACATAGCAAATATTTTGGCTCTTTCTATTAAGGTTTTTTCTGCCTGTTTGCGTTGGTTGATGTCGCTATGTGTGCCAAACATTATCAAGGGTTTGCCATCACTGCTGAAGCTAATTACCTTACCGCGGTCGCGGATCCATACCCAGTGGCCATCTTTGTGTTTTAATCTGCATTCGAAATCGTAATAAGGTAGTTCGCCAGCAAAATGTTGCTCCAATAATTTGTTGGATTGCTTTAAATCTTCAGGATGGACCAATGCTTGCCAGGTCATGATGCTGATAGGCGCCAACTCATCAAGGGTATAACCTATAATTTCAGCCCACAGCTCATTAAATATTGTTTCTCCGGTTTGGACATTCCACTGCCAGGTTCCGATAAAAGAAGCCTCTATGATGTTCTCCATCCTCCAGTTTGAGGTAAGCAATTCTTCTTCAGCCTTTTTGCGTTCGCAGATATCCCATACAAGGTCAGCTAACAAGGTAATTGTTTCAACATCTTTGTTAACATAGTCTGTTGGTTTATTTCCCACCCCCACTATGGCTTTTATTTTACCGTTGCGAATGACAGGCACTACCATTTCCCTAATTAAAGTGGCATGTCCTGGGGGCAGCCCTTTTTTATAGGTAAGAGAAGCATAGTCGTTGTGGATGACAGCATGGCCCTGACGGATACAGTCGACCCAAATGCCCGCCTTCTCAATTTTATATTCCATATTTATCGCTTCGGCCCTGCAGAATTCTTTTTTGGTACGGCTGGACCAATTCTGCAGCCTAAGGGTTTGCTGATCATCTTCTACAAAGTGGGAAAAGCCTATTAAACTGCCAGTCAGGATTTCGGCTAGGTTGAGCATTTCTTCTAGCAATTCATTCAGCGTATGCTTAACAGCAAATTCCAGCAAGTGCAGCCTTGAGAGATGCAAATTTTCTTTTTGCCTTTGTGCTTCAATGTAAGCGTGGTGTTCGCTGAGATCCACTGCAGTAATAAGGCATTCATCCCTGTTTTGGTTGAGCGTAGCATTTAAACGAACAAAAATTGGAGGATGAGTATTTACTGAAAGGCTGAGTTCACAATTGCTTGTTTTGTAATCATTCATTATTTTATCGAAAAACTCAATGAAAACAAGCTTTTCATGCTCAGCAACAAAAAAAGCAAAACTACTGTTGATCAATGAATGTCTGTTTTTGTCTAAAAGCTGAGCTGCACTCAGATTTAGTCTAATTATTTTAGCTTCTTTAGAAAGTGTAAAATAAGGTGTAGGCGCAAAATCGTACAATTCAATATAGTTAGCTGTAAGCTGTTTTTCAGCAGCTTTTGCCAGTAAAAGTTCTTCGTTTTGCAATTCCAACTCAATTTGATGCACTTCCAAATTATGAATGAGTTTTAACAAATCATTTTCAGACAGTTGATTAGGATGGGCAAAAGAAGTACTGATTTTTTTCTCTTTCAATAATTCCTCAGCTTTTTGGCGTAATAGAGTGGGGTTTGTCTTTTTTTCTTTTTTCATGATTTAAGTTGCATGATTAGGTTATTAAGCTGTAAGCATTTTAATGGTTATCACGTTATTAAACTATTTCACTAGCTGTACAAAATGGATAAGCAAATTCCGTTTCCACTAGCTTCAATCTTTAATCTGTATATATATCGTTCAGTAATTATAGTCAAAGATAATATAATTTTAAGCTTCGTCCGATTTATTTTTAAATTGATGATTTATATAGCTTTGCTTATTATCCTTTAAATTATCATAGCATCGTTTTCTTTTGTCGTGCCATTTTCTTTTGTCATGCTGAACAAAGTGAAGCATCTCAATGAAAAATTACGAATTATGAATTAAGAATTACGAAGAAACAACATCGTTCCCTCTCTCTCTTTATCCCACGGAGACACAGAGGTCACAAAGATACAAGGAGTTAGTCTCTCGTCCTTTCGCCGTAATTCCTAATTAGCTCCATCGCTCTCTCGCTCCCTCAGTCTCTCAGTCTCTTAGTCTCTTAGTCTCTTAGTCTACCTTTTGCGCTCTCGCTTTTTCATAATTTTTAATTCTTCGCTGCCAGCGTAAATTTAAACGTACTTCCTTTGCCTTCTTCACTTTCAACCCAAAGTTTTCCTCCGTGTTTTTCGATAAAATCCTTGCAGATGATCAGTCCCAGACCTGTGCTGGCTTCTCCATCTGTACCCGCGCGGTTGGTATTGACATCCATACGAAAAATTGTATCTATCATTTTCTTATTCATTCCAATACCTGTATCTTGAACGGATATTTCGATGCTTTGATCGGGGAGGACCTTAGTCGAAATGTAAATGTTTCCCTTTTTGGGTGTGAATTTTACTGCATTCGAAACCAGGTTGCGGATGATGGTTTGGAGCATCATGTTATCGGCAACAACCTCCAAACTATAAGGAATGCTTGTTTTAATTTCAATCTCTTTTTTGGCAGCAATATCCACAACCATGGCAATGCTACTGTCTACAATAGGATACAATTTAGCTTGTTCAGGACTGAAAGGTATCAATCCTTGCTGAATGCATGCCCATTCCAGTAGATTCTCTAGTAAAAGGTAAAGATTGTTGGCAGAGTTGCTCATACTTACAGCATAATTCTGAACTTCTTCCTTCGACATAGTTTGGGATTTTTCAACCATAATTTGAGTAAACCCTAAAAAGCTGGTGAAAGGACTGCGTAAATCATGGGCAATGATGGAAAAGAATTTATTTTTTTCGGTATTGATTTTCAATAATTCCTCGTTGGTTTGACGCAAGAGTTTGGTATCAGATTCGAGTTCTTGATTTTTTTCGTGGATAATAGTAAAGAGATGTTGTTCCATTTTAAAATAGCTGTAAATACCAAATAAGCCAACAATGAGAATGAGAAAATGAGCAATCAATAAATGAAAGAGCCTTGCGTTTTCCGATTGTTTGTATATCCGTGAAGGAAAAGAAATACTGATTCCACCCCTGATATCGCCTTCATTATAGCCTTGAACGGCATGGCATTTCAGACAAGACTTTTCGGTAACCAGAGCCGCCATATAACGATACTGAGCAACGGAATCATCATCCACCAATTCCAACAACTCATGTTTACCGTTTCTAAATGATTTAAGGGCTTTGTTTTCCCAGGCATCGGCTTTATTGTCGGGTCTTATTGGGTTTAAACTGGTAATGTGAAATTGAAGATCATTTTCAACTTTATTGATTTCTGAAATCTGGCGAGTCATAAAAGCCGGATTAATTTTAGTAAGTTTCAAACCTCCAATAGTGGTAACATCCCTCAACGAATCCATTAAGTAAAGATTGGGCTGTGTTTCTTTTGTCACAGGAACATATACTCCGCCATGTTTTGAATTCCACGATCGGGCAACTACAATCTGACTAAAAAAAGAACGTGCTTTGTTCTCAACTACTTTCTGGTTATTGCTTTCTGCAATATAATAATTCCATGAATAAGATAAAACAATCAGTAGTATCCATAAGCTATATATCCATTTGATTCTTTTTGTTTTCATTTGTTGTTTTTTGATTTGGTGATTTGGTGATTTGGTGATTTGGTGCATTTATCAGGCATCGATTGCATGCTTAGAAAAATGAGCAAAGCCAGCGTTGCTGCAGGAAGCAATATTCGGGGTATCAGTTCGATGCTTTGGCGAAAGATTGTTTTTTTTGCTGCAAAACTTTGCACTTTGTAAGCCCGCAAACGAAGGCTGTTGCTCACCACAAAAATAGAGCTGAATGCCATGGCTCCAGCTGCAAACATAGGATTCAGCATTCCCATTGCTGCAATGGGAATGAGGGCCACATTGTATAACAAAGCCCACATCAGGTTTTGAACGATGGTTTGTGAAGTGCCTCTGGATAATGAAATCGCACGACCAACACCTGAAAGTTCACCACTCACGAGTGTGATGCCGGCAGCTGCCATGGCTATATCAGTACCGCTTCCAATAGCGATACCTACATCGGCTTGTGCTAATGCCGGGGCATCGTTGATGCCATCACCCACCATGGCTACTGTGGAAAGTTTATAATTGCCGGGGCTGACGGCAAGTTGTAGCTTTTTGATAGCTTTGGCTTTATCGGCGGGCATCACTTCGGCCAATACCTGATCGATACCTAATTCACGGGCAACAGCTTCTGCTGTATGCTGATTATCTCCGGTAATCATCACAATATTCATACCAAGTTGACGTAATTCTGCTATGGCTTCTTTTGCGCCAGCTTTCACCCTGTCAGCCACAGCAATGATTCCGATAGGTCGGCAAGGATTAGCACTGTCGGGCTGTTTTACCGCAACTATCATGGCTGTTTTTCCCTCGCTTTGCATTTTGATGACTTCAGCTTGGATGGCCTCTGTAGAAACCCCTTCTTGCTGCATCAGCCGTAGATTGCCAATCAATACCGTTTGATGATTTACAATGGCACGTATACCCAAACCTCCAAATGATCGGAATTGCATGGGATTGACAACTACCAAGCCTTTTTCTTTTGCTGCCTTTACCATGGCAATGCCCACAGGATGCTCTGATCCCAACTCAGCACTGCCTGCCAAGTGAAGCAAATAATCGCTTGTATTATCTTCAAGTGGGAAAATATTGCTGACTTCGGGTTTTCCCATTGTAAGAGTGCCTGTTTTGTCGAGAACCACAATGTTGAGTTTTCCTGCTTTTTCAAGCATTTCGCTGTTTTTGAATAAGATGCCGTTTTCGGCACCCTTGGATGTGCCAACGATAATGGCTGTAGGAGTAGCCAGCCCAATTGCACATGGGCAGGCGATGACAAGCACTGCAATGGCATTCATCAAGGCAGCGGTCCACTCGCCTTGAGCAAAATTCATCCATCCAATAAATGTAAACAAAGCGATACCAATAATGATAGGGACAAAGTATTTCCCGATTTTGTCGGTTAGTTTCTGAATGGGAGCTTTGCTGGCCTGGGCTTGCTGTACCATTTGTATAATCTGCGAAAGGCAGGTATCTTTGCCTACCCTGGTGGCTTCATATTTGATCAATCCTTCGCAGTTGATGGTGGCGCCAATTACTTCATCACCGGCTGATTTGCTTATCGGCATCGATTCGCCGCTGATCATCGATTCTTCAAATGCAGAACGGCCTTCACAGATAATACCATCCACAGCTACTTTTTCACCAGGACGAACAATCAATAGGTCGCCTACCACCACTTCTTCGATGCTTATTTCCAATTCAATACCATTTCGAACTACCTTTGCTGTTTTGGCACGTAAACCCATCAATGCTTTCAATGCCTCGGAGGTTCTGCCCTTAGCGCGGGCCTCGAGGTATTTGCCCAGTCTGATGAGGGTAATAATGGATGCAGCAGTCTCGAAATATACATGGGGGCTGGAGATGAAACCTATGGTAACCAGCAGGCTCGAAAAATAGGCTGCCGATGAACCCATTGCAATGAGTACATCCATATTCGCACTGCCAAAGCGAAGACTCTTCCATGCACCCACATAGAATTGCCATCCAGCAATAAACTGGACAATTGTGGCTGCAAAAAGCATCACATATTGATCGTAGTTGAATCCGACCACATTAAAATCGTGGGCCATGCTATATACAACGAGGGGAATGGTAAATACAACTGCCGTCTTCAGCAAGTTTCTTTGCTTACGAAGTTCCTGACTGCGGATGCTGGCTTCCAAATCTTCCGCATCTTCCGTTCCATCTGCTTGAACGAGGTCGAAGCCTGCTTTGTGGATTACTGAAGCAATGTCGGCAACGCTGATCATACCTGGGATGTATTCGAGTAAGCAACGTTCTGAAGCATAATTAACGCTACAGTGCAAAACACCATTTTGTTTGAGGAGCATTTTTTCTAAAGATAAGGCATCGGTAGTATCCAGCATACCAAAGAGTGGAAGATCAAGCTTGCCAACGGCAACGCCATAGCCTAGCTGACGGATAAAATGGATAATATCGCTTTCGCCTAAAACTGTTGTGTCGAAACTTACCGACAATTTTTCGCTGGCGAAATCAACAGTGGCAGCTTCAATACCCTTTTGTTTGCTTACATTCGTCTCGATAGTAAGTGCACAATTGCTGCACGAAAGTCCGGTTACTGCAAATATGGAATGCTTGATTGTATTCATAGATTGGGTTATCTTTATCATTAAACAGTGAACAGAAGCTTTTTCCTTTGTCATACTGAACGTAGTGAAGCATCTCGTATAATAAAATTATATAAATGAGATTCCTCGCTAACACTCTGAATGACAAAAGAAAATGAATGTCTTCGTAATTTGTAATTCTTAATTCTTAATTCTCAATCCCTAATTTCCAAAATACTTCCTGATTACGGCCAAGAATTCATCCTTTTTATAGGGTTTCGCAATATAGTCGTTGCAACCAGCTTCTATTGTTTTTTCTCGGTCACCTACCATTGCAAAGGCAGTTTGTGCAATAATTACCACCTTACTGTTAAAAAGCCTGATTTTTCGGGTAGCTTCGTAACCATTGAGAATGGGCATTTTTATATCCATAATTACCAGATCAATATCTGGGTGAAGGTGTAATTGCGCTATACTTTCTGTTCCGTTTCTTGCTATAAAAACTTCTTTGCATATCTCTTTGACAGCCAGTTTAATAAATATTTCTGAAATTTCGTCATCATCGGCTATGAGTATTTTAAGATGGTCCATTTTTTTAAGGTTCTTTTTAATGGTCTTTGACATTAAAAGTTGCTGAGCCTGTTTTTTTTCAGGATTAAGATCAGCATATGGAAAACTGACATAGAATATGGAGCCCTGAGCTTCATCACTTTCGAAACTCAGTTTTCCACCCATGGTTTCTACATAAGCTTTTGCGATAGAAAGGCCTAAGCCCGATCCTTCGAAATTCCGCGTATCTGATACATCTGCCTGCATGAAACGTTCGAAAATTAAAACTTTTTTGTTATCGGGAATACCAATACCACTATCTTTCACAAAAAACTCAAGGTTTTCGCCTTTTTGACAAATACCCAATTCTATACTTCCAGATTTTGTAAATTTAATTGCATTTTCCAGCAGTATTGAAAGTATTTTATTGAGTTTAATATTATCAGTGTTAATAAATGAGTTAGGATCAGGTAATTCATTCAAGGTCCTGAATAGTAAGCCCTTGTTTTCGGCTTCGCGTTTAAAATAGTAGCTGAGTTCAAATAGTAAGCTGCTGATGTTGATGTTGGAACTTGTTAATTTCAATTGCCCAGCCTGTATTTTTGATATTTCAACAATATCGTTGATGGTGTTCATTAAGCGTTTGGCACTTTTATTAATGATACCGGTATACTCTTCTCTTTCCTGATGACTGAGCACTTCGTTCTGGAGAATTGATAAAAACCCAAGAATACCATTAAAGGGTGTACGGATTTCATGAGAAATATTATTCAGAAAAGCTGTTTTCAGCTTGTTGCTTTCTTCGGCTTTTTCTTTGGCTTCGATAAGTTCATTTTCTGATTGTTTAAGCTGGGTGATGTCCTGATGGAAGGCTAAATAGAACTCCTGATTACCGATATTGATTTTACTTGTGGTAACACTGAGGGGGAAAATGTGGCCATCTTTATGGTAGTGTTCCACTTCAAAACGTTGTACTTCACCTCTTTCTATTCGTGCTATTATTTCGCTACGTTCTTTCATGGTTGATTCTCTGAGGACATCCAGATTTTGAATGTCCATTGATTTAAGCTCCTCTAAACTATAGCCATGCATAATGGCAAATGCGAGGTTAACTTCAGAAATTTTTCCTTCTTTGGTCATTATTAACAAGCCTTCGTTTGCCTGATCAAAGATGTTGTGATAGCGATTTTCACTCACCTGAAGTTTTTCTTCTGATAATTTACGGTCGGTGATATCGTAAATAATTCCATGCCAGAGGGTAGAGTTGTCATCCAAACGTTCGGGTACTGCATTGCAAAAACGCCAACGCAAACCCTGACGGGGAAGCACTACCCGAAACTCACTGTAATAATGCTGAAGTGTGCGAGCTGATTCAAAGATCGATGCTGAAATCATGTCAAGGTCATCAGGGTGAAGTCGCCCAAATACAGGCGTGGCATCTTCTCTTACATCATCCGGAGAAACTTCGTAAATATCGTTCATTCCAGAACTTGAGTAAGGAAAGCAAGAACGACCATCCTCAAACAATCTGTATTGGTAAATAACACCGGGTACTTGTTCCGAAAGTTTTAAAAGTAATTCATGATGCTGTTTATTAACTAATTCGGCAAGTTTACGATCTGTAATATCTTTGTCAGCACCTTTCCATCCTTTAATTTCGCCTGATTCATTCAATACAGGAAATCCATTCGTTAATAAGCAAACTTTGTGTCCGTCTTTATGGCCGTTCCAATTCTCCAAATCAACAATGGGTAGTTTGTTTTCTGCAATGTTTTGAAAAATTGAGAATACCCTTTCACTTTCATCGGGTGGCATTAGATCAAAAGGTGACGAGCCTATCAATTCTTCAACTGTATATCCTAAAATTTGCTCTATCTTATTGGAACAATAACTGTATTTTCCATTCTCATCTAATTCCCATATCCAATCTGAGGTATTCAGAATAATGGCATCATTTCTTTCCTGGATTTTTTTTAATTCCAGGTTATTCTCTTTCTCTTTTAAGTTTTTTAAACCAATCCCAGCAATAATCTCGATAAAGCCTTTAATAAAATCAAGGTATTGTGCAAGCTTTTCTTTGCTCCAGACAGGAACCTTTTTTACAGCTGACAGGTAAGCTGTTTCGTCGAAGCCATATTTTTTTGCTTGTTTCCTAAAAAAATCCAAATCGGGTTTCTCTAAAAAAAACTGACCTGTAAAAAAATTGCCTAAATGTTTTCCGTCAATTATAATGGGTGTTGCATTGTCGACCAGTCCATGAGGACATTGATAACTTACCGCTGGATTCGCTTCTTGAAGATGTGCATATATATACTGATCACTTTTGATGCATTCCTTTTCGCATTCAGGATTTATTCGGTGAAATTTTGTACAGATATCCTGCCATGCCACAGCAGTTAATATTTTGCCATTATTATCAATAATTGCAGATGGAAATGTATAAATTACATTCAGCTTCACCTGCAAATTCTGAAGCAGTGGAAGGTCAATTAATTCTTCTAGTGTATAATTCATAACTATTCATTTTGTAATTTTCTTATTTTGCAAAAAGTATTTTTCTAATTAATTAGGCTATAGGGTTTTAGGCTTTAGGATTGGATTCTTAATTTTTGAACCTCATCCCCATCCCTTCTTTCCGATAAATCGGAACAGGCTCTAAATGGAGAAGGGAGGTTCTTCGATTTATTTTTTAGTGTTATTTACAATTCCTATTTCTTAAAGCCTAAACGCCTATAGCCTAAATTCCTTTTATGAGCTACTTCACTTCGTTCAGTTTGACAAAAGAAAATCTTTGACTCTCCTTTTCGCTCATTCGCTCCCTCAGTCTCTTAGACTCATCTTCGCTCCCTCGTTCTCTCAGTCTCATAGTCTCATAGTCTCATAGTCTCTTAGTCACCCTCCTTCTCCTAATTTTTACTTCCCAATGTAAAATTAAAACTGCTTCCTTTTCCTACTTCGCTTTCGACCCAGAGTTTACCTCCGTGTTTTTCGATAAAATCCTTGCAGATAATAAGTCCCAAGCCTGTACTTGTTTCTCCGTCAGTGCCTTTACGGCTGGTGTTGACGTCAATGCGGAAAAGGTTATCCATGATATGTTGGCTCATTCCAATTCCAGTATCTTTAATTGAAATCACCATCGAACCATCGTTTTGAGGCAGAACCGAAATAATGATACTTCCGTTTTTGGATGTAAATTTCACTGCATTTGAGACCAGGTTGCGTAAAATGGTTTGTAGGATGTTGGTGTCGGTAACAACGGTGATTTCATCGGGGATGTCGTAAATGATTTCAATTTGTTTAAGGCTGGCACTTTCCTTTATCATGCCAATGCTTTCGTTTACAACTGCTAACAATTGAACCGTTTCGGGTGTAAAAGGGATGAGACCTTGCTGTATTCTTGCCCATTCCAGCAGATTTTCGAGCAAGGTGAAAAGTTTAGTAGCTGATTTTCTCATACTTGTAGAAAAATCCAGAATTTCTTCTTTGCTTAAATCTGATAATTGTTCTTCCAAAATCTGAGTAAGACCTAAAAATCCTGTGAAAGGACTTCTTAGATCATGGGCAATTATAGAAAAGAACTTATCTTTTTCGGCATTGAGTTGCTTTAATTCCAGGTTTTGACGGCAAATTTTTAGATGTGTAGCTACCCGTGCTTTGACTTCTTCGGCTTGAAAAGGCTTGGTAATGTAATCGACACCACCTGAAGTAAATGCCTTGACAATATCCTGGGTGTCGTTTAAAGCGCTGATAAATATAACCGGAACATCTACTAATTCAGGGTTTTCTTTTAATTTGCGGCAGACTTCGTAACCATCCATTTCGGGCATCATGATGTCGAGGAGGATAAGGTCAGGCCTTTCTTTTTCTGCAGCTTGCAGTGCAAGCAAACCATTGGGAACAGGACGTACTTTATAACCATCTCCTTTCAAAATACCGTCCAGTATTTTAAGGTTGGTAGGGATATCGTCTACAATTAAGATATTGTATCTGACCGGATGTAATGCTATATTGTTCATTTTTTTATTTTTATGGTTTTTTATTATTTAATAATTGTTGTAAGTAATTGTAATCGTAATTATTGGCTAGTGTAATTAAGTAATCTGCTAATTCAGGATGTTCTTTTTGGATACTTTTAATATGATCGATCAATAGTTCAATATCTGCCAGTACAATTGCATCTAACATCTGAGACCGCAAGTCAGAAGATAATTTTGCAACATCCTGTTTAATGCCTGTTTCGTTCAAACTATATTTTTTCAGCATCGAAGGCTTTTCATCTTCATAAATATATTGAATTCCGAGAATTCCTGCAAGGGTATTAAACAACTCTGCTTCTCTGAATGGTTTACGGATATAGCCTTGCAAACCCAAGGATTTTATTTTTTTTCGTTCATCTTCAAAAGAGCTGGCAGTAAGGGCAACAATGGGTGTTAGCTTGCCTTTTTCGGTTAATTTTATCAAACGGGAGGCTTCAAAACCATCCATAATCGGCATACGCATATCCATTAGAATAAGATCAGGCCTGCCTTTTTCAAATTTTTCCAGGGCATCTTGTCCATTCACAGCTTCCATCGTTTCGAAACCTACCCATTGCAGCAATTTAACAACTACTTTCAGGTTTTCATCTTTATCGTCTACCACCAGAATTTGATATTTTTTACCTGTGTTTTCGATACCGATGACCCTTTTGTTAGGGATATTCTTTGCAATTTCAGGACTTCCTTTTTTGACTGCCACCGTAAAAATAAATATCGAACCTTCACCCAACTGGCTTTTTACGCTGATATCGCCGCCCATTAAGAGGCATAATTCACGGCACAGGGCAAGGCCTAAACCAGTACCACTGCTTGTTTTGATACCTGAAGCAGTTTGTACAAAATGTTTGAAGAGCAATTTGATTTCATCTTCGGCAATACCGTAACCTGAATCCTGCACTTCAACCATCAACAGTCCACTCTCTTCATCTTTTTTTATTTGTTTTACCCTTATGGCAATGCCTCCTTCTTCGGTGAATTTGATGGCATTGCTTATTAAATTGATAAAAATCTGTCTTAATTTATGCTCGTCAACATAAACAAAACGTGGAAGATCTGTAGCTAATTCAAAAATAAATTGCAAGTGTTTGGATTCAAATCTTTCTTTGAAAATCGTCTTTATATCATCAATAAAAGCAGGTAAATCAACATTTACAGGGTTTAATTCAACCCGCCCAGCTTCTACTTTTGATAATTCCAATATGTTATTGATAAGGGTCAAAAGATGTTCGCCACCTCGAATGATAGAAGTGCTGTATTCCTTTTGAATATCTGTTAATAATGGATCGCGATTTATGAGTTGCGAAAACCCGATGATAGCATTCAGGGGTGTTCTGATTTCGTGCGACATATTTGCAAGGAAAATACTTTTAGCCTTATTGGCCGTTTCAGCTTGAATTTTGGCATTTAAAAGTACGGCTTCTGTGTTTTTTTGTTCGGTAATATCCTGAATAATGGAAGAAAAATGAATCACATCACCTTCAGCATTCCTGACAATACCTGTTGATACGGATACATCCATCAACGTCTTGTCTTTACAGATGTATTTTTTCTCGATATTCGCAGGCTGTTTGCCCGAAAGAACGCGTAAAAACAATTCGTTTTCTTTTTCCTGGTCTTCCAATGGAATAATGTCGGTCCAGCTCATTTTTTCAAGCTCTTGATTAGAATAGCCGAGCATTTCGCAGAGTTTATCGTTGAAATACAACCATTTTCCATTTGCTCCGGTTATGGCAATTCCCACCAGTGAGGAATTAAAAATGCCACGAAATCTTTCTTCACTTTCGCGCAATTCTGCTGTCCGTAAAGCAACCCTCACCTCCAGATTGGCTTGACGACGATTGAGAAAGACTGTAAAGGCTGCCAAAACAAAAGTGAGGAACAAGCCTATTAGCAAGGCGAGGTATCCTGTAAAAATTTGTGAGGCTGCAAAAGTTCCCTTTGAAGGATAAATGACAATTGCGTAGGACTTATCAAAAACAAAGACCGGGTATATGGCCATTACATTTTTTTGTTGCTTGAAATCTTTATCATTGTTCATATTCCCATCGTGAGGGTCATCTTTTTCGGAAGTGGAAGCAAGATAATGGGCAGGTTTATCGGAAGTTAGCTGATAGAGATCTATTATAGATTGTGATTTTTCTGATGGATCAAAGGATACTGCTTTTTGCATGAACAATTCGAGCTGGACCAGGCAGGCTACAAATGTATGTATGTTTTGATTCACAGTATCTTTTGTTACAACAGGATGGAAGATAAGAATTTCAGTATTTTTGTTTTTTTTGGATGGTAATTCAATAGGATCGCATGCAACATCCATCCCTGTTTTCATCGCTTTTTCGAGCGCTGTTGCTGCAATACTATCCGATGCTAAATCATAAGCGATTAAACCCTCATTTACTGAATAGGGTTCTATATATTTAATTGGGAAGTAAGTGGCCCTTTTTTTTACAGGGATTTTAAGACCGGCACCATTTTGTTGCCAGATCCTGATATTGCTGCTGGTTTCGGCAGAAGTTACAGCTTCCCATTTCAATTTTTCATTATCCTGAACAGTTACCACCCAGGCAATGGTAAGTTGAAGATTGCTCAGCTGAAACAGGGGCGTTAACAATGAACGATTCGATTTCCTGTCAACATCTTTAAATTCAGAAAGGTAAGGATTTATTCCTTCAAACTGAAAATCACGTAAATCGTTGAATGATTCGCAAATACTTTTGGCCTCAGGTTCCGAAACCTGGGTGAATATTTCCTGTTGTTTCCCTTTTTCGTTTTGATGCAAGGTAAAGGCGATGATACAGCTGAGTGTAATGCCAAAAGTAGAAACGATGATTGCTTCGGTATGCTTCCAGAAAAAATGCTGATAATTGCTCTTTTTTTCACGTAAACCCATAAAAAAGACCCCCCCCAGCAATACCATTACCAATAAGAGTATGCAAAGAAAAGTAATCAGACGGGGAAGGGCAATTTCTTTCTTAAATGCGGTATATTCAATATCCATCCCTATCAGCATCATCACCTTTCTACTTACAGGGTCAATGACAGGGGCATAGGCCGAAATAAATGTACTGTATTCATCGGTATAAGGGCCTTCTACGAAAGATTTTCCATTGGAGAAAACCCTTTTAACAGCCATAGTAGGTTCTTTGTAAAAGGTACCGGGTGGTGAAGCATACAACTCACCCTCGTTGTAACTTTCGGGACCAAATAATATACTGTCATTTCGAAGTGTCATACTGTAAATACTCAAATTCGAAACCTTTAGATTTTCCTGTATCATCTTTTTATACGCCTTCATTTGCTCTGAAAACATTTGAAAATCAGGATTTATTTTATCTTTCAATGAAAAACTCAGGCTTTTTACTTGGGATGTATGGATGGTACGGGCAATCGCTTCAACTTGCCTTTGTAAATTCTTTTTTAATTCTTTGTCTTTTTGCTGCCCTTTCCAGTTTGCAACAAAAAATCCAGCAACAAATAATAAAAGTAGTAAGAACGACAATGACCAGCTTAGCCTTTGGTGATGTTTAGGCCACAACAGATAAATAACTAGAAAGCTGAACAGAAATGTAATTACAAAAAGCCAGAAAATATAATCTATTTGTAGTATCATTGTATTGCTTAAAGGATTAATTATTTTATCTATTAGCTTGATTATGTATGGTGTAATTTATAACAAAGATAGTATTTAGTATAGTCCAAAAGCATTTAATTTGAGCCCTTGTGCTGTTTTAACAACTGCTGCAGATAAGCATAATCATAATCATTGGCGTGGGTTGTTAAGTGTTGTGACAGTTCAGGATTTTCGACAGCTATACTTTTTATAAGGACTATCAAAAGGTCTAAATCTGCGATAGAGAGGGCATCGGCCATTTGCGATATCAGGTAATTGGGTAAATTAGCAATGGCTTCTTCAATGGCTGTTTGATCCTTCAGTATTTTATGCTGAACAGATGCGGTTTCCTTTTCATAAATGTATTCAATAGCCAATGCATTTCCTATACTTGTAAAAAAATCGTTTTCCCTGAATGGTTTACGGATAAAGTCAAGCATGCCCAATGATTCTATCTTTTTTCGTTCTTCTTCAAAAGAGCTGGCTGTAAGGGCTATAATCGGCGTTTCTTTTCCTTTTTCAGTTAATTTTATCAAACGACAAGCTTCAAGCCCATCCATTTCAGGCATGCGAATATCCATGAGAACCAGGTCGGGTTGCCATTCCTTAAATTTTTCGACAGCAGCTTTCCCATTCATAACTTCGGCTGTTTCAAATCCAACTAATTGCAGCAATTTAACAGCCACTTTTAGATTTTCTTCTTTATCGTCCACTACCAAAATACGGTAAGTTTTTTGAGGATTATAAATACCTGTTACGCGTTTAGCCACTAAGTTCTTTTGTGTTTTGGCTTCTCCTTCTTTGATTGCAATATAAAAAGTAAATACGGATCCTTTTCCCAACTGGCTTTTTACGGTGATATTACCTCCCATTAAGATGGCTAATTCGCGGCTCAGTGCAAGGCCTAAACCGGTGCCGCTGCTTTTTTTGATACCCGATGCAGTTTGAGCAAAGTGTTGAAACAGCATATTGAGTTCGTCTTCTGCAATGCCATGACCTGAATCCTGAACTTCAACAATGAGCTGCCTTTCATTTTTCTTTCTTTCATCAGACCTCACCCTTACGGCAATCCCACCCTGATCGGTAAATTTAATGGCATTCCCAATTAAATTAAAAAATATCTGACGTAATTTTTGTTCATCTACCCAAACATAACGAGGAAGATCGCTGGAGACCTCCACCAATAACTGAAGCTGTTTAAATTCAACCCTTTCTTTAAATAACATCTGAATGTCATCAATCAATTCGTACAAATCAACATTTGTCGGGTTGATAACAACACGGCCGGCTTCTACCTTGGATAATTCAAGAATGTCGTTGATGAGCATCAGCAGATGTTCACCGGCACGAATAATGGATGTATTGTATTCTTTTTGGGTAGCTGTCAACAAGGGGTCTCTATTCATCAGTTGAGAAAAGCCAATAATGGCATTCAGAGGGGTTCTGATTTCGTGAGACATATTGGCCAGAAAAATACTTTTCGATTGATTGGCCATTTCTGCTTCCAATTTTGCATTCACGAGACCGGCTTCTGTTTTCTTAAGATCACTGATATCGTGGGTGATTCCTACTATACCGGTGATGTTGCCATGGATGTCGCGCAAAGCTACCTTGGAGCCCATCAGCCAATGTTGGATGCCATCTCTGTCGTGCATCGTACTTTCAATATCCAATAAGGGGTTTCCGGTAGTCAGCACAAATTGATCTTCTCCCTGAGAGTATTCCGCCTGATGTTTTGTAAGTAAATTAAAATCGGTATTGCCGATTATTTCATTTTCGGAATTTTTTCCTATGAGTTCTACTTCTTTTGGGTTGGCAATAATTTTTCGGCCTTCCGTATCTTTTACATATACGGCATCGGGAATTAAATCGATAATGGTTCTGAAGAGTGTTCGTTCATTTTCCAGGGTTTCTTTTGCTTGTTTACGCTCTGTAATGTCGCGTTCAACAAATAAAATGCTTTCAGGATTTCCATCAGTATCATACAAAACACAAGAATTTACATCCACATAAAATCTGCTGTTGTCTTTTTTAATAGCCAGGTATTCCGTAATTTTATTCTCACTTTCAGCGTCAATCAATAAACGAATATTATCTTTCAGCAATTGATGGTTGGAAGGATCGATATAATCAAAAATTGTTTTTCCAAGATATTCATCTTTTTGTTCGATGGTATAGCCGTACATCGTGGCTAATTTCTCCGATAAAAGCTGCAATTTTCCATCTAAAGAAACCACTCCGATTCCATCGGGTGAAGCTGATATAATGGCTTCCCATTTCTGACTGCTTTGCAACAATTTATCTTCAGCTTCTTTTCTTTTGGTAATATCCCTGCTGATGCCTAATATTCCAATCAGGCTTCCATCACTTGCCCAATAAGGTGTTTTTAGGGTGTCTATCAATATTTTCCTTCCGTCAGGATAAGTAATCCATTCTTCGTTGTGCCTGGATAATTTAAGAGCAAGCATTTCATTGTCAAACTGTCGGAATATTGTAGCGGTTTCCTGGTCAAAAAGATCGTAGTCGGTTTTTCCGATAATTTCATTTTTCGGTTTTCCTACAAATTCAACAAAAGGAGGATTGCAACCCAAATAAACACCTTGGATGTCTTTGAAAAAGATAATATCAGGGATGGAATCCAGTAAGGAGGTAATTAATCCTGATTGTCGGATTCTTTCAGCATCAATATATTTACGCTCAGTGATATCTTCCTTGATGGCAACAAAGTGTGTAATTTTATGGTGTTCGTTGAAAATAGGTGATATTAAAGCTGATTCCCAATAGATTTCGCCGTTTTTCTTTTTATTCTGCAATTCGCCGCTCCATTCCTTACCCGACAATATGGTTTCCCATAGATTTTTGAAATAATCAGACGGGGTTGCATCTGACTTTAATATTCTTGGGTTTTTACCAATCACTTCTTCTCTGGTATATCCGGTTAAATTGTAAAATTTAGGATTTACATATTCGATATTGCCATAAATATCAGTGATAACGATAGAAGCCGGGTTTTGTTCCACGGCTTTCGACAGCTTAAGAATTTCCTCCTCAGCAGTTTTACGCGCTTCAATGAGTTTTATCAGTGATTCAAACAAATAGCTGGTGCCGGAAACTGATGTTTCGGGTTCGGAAATTGTATGTTGAGAAGCAGGCTGAATGGCAAGTATGGCTTCTTTTATGCTGTTGATGGTAAGTTTTTGGTCTTCAGCATCTTGTTTTTGTTTTTGAAAAGCATTTCTAAGCTCCAGCGAACTGATTTCGATGGAGTTTTGAAGCAAAGCTGTATCATCTTTAAAGTTTTCATAGGTATTGTTGATGTCCAGAATAATGCCTTTTAGTTCTTCCGGCATATTGTCAACAGAACCAAAGTGTTTTTTAAGCTGTCGTGTCAGGAGCTTGTTTAATTTGCTTTCCATGCTGCAAAGAATTAAATTTCCTTAAAAAGGGTAATGGTCATGGTTTGGTTGTGCAGTTCACAATGTTGTTCGAATGCTTGCAAGGGACAGATTTCACCATAAGAATAAAAACCTGTAACTGCAGGGGAATTCCCAATTACCTCACGAATAATTTCCAGTTCTTCTTCCACTCTTTGTTTTAATACCAGTTTACGTCCTACGCAACTAATCAGGATTGCCAGCTCAGCATCAGGATACTGAAGGCTGGTTTTTGATATTTCTGCAGCATCGCTGGCTCCATCAATCAGTTTGTCAATATTGGCTTTCATCAGGCGAACATATTCACCCTGAGGGATATCGCCCGCAAAAACCATGCTCCCATCGCTTTCGTTTACGGCTAATATGGTACGCACCAATGGTGTTTCTGAATTTTTGATACGAAGGCTTAAAGGAAACAAGAGCGCCGAAGCTGGCAAATTTGCAGCATAATCGCCCAGGTAACGCTTGTAAAGTTCCAGGGCTGGTTGTCCATCCAATTCGTAAAGGATATTTCCTTTTGAACGGGTAACTTCACGATCGACACCAAAGGAATCCCAGCCGCCCAATGAGCCATAGCCTATCTGAAGCTGGCTGCCATAAAAGCCGATGGCAATGACTATATTTTTTTCACCGGCCTGATTGTGAACGATAACGGTTTCCGAAAACAAATCCTGATCACCTGCCAAACCACCCGTAACTGGAATCCGGTCATTGAGTTGTTTATTCAGACCCTTGGTTAGCTCACTTCCATTGATATTCAAGCCTTCAGAAAGTATCATGATGTGAACAAGGTCTTGTTTGTCGAGTTTTGCTGCCAGTTTTTCGCCAACCTCAAAACTATCTTCCATGCTATGTATGCTTTCTTTTGCAATTTCAATCTTTGATTTTTCAAAAAAAACAGCCGTACAAACGATGTTGTTGTTGAACACTTCTTCCTGATAAATTTCGCCGGAAGTAGAACAACCTACTATTTCTGCCATTGGATAAAGGGCTTTCATATCATCAATGAGTGCAGCTTGTTTAAGCAAGTCTTTATTGCCAAATAAAAAAACCAACTGAGCCAAATTGCTGAGATTATGGTCTGTTTTTTTTACCCAGGCATTTTCTTGGGAATAGATCTGTTGTTCTGTTTTCATGCTTATCAGTTATTTAAATAATTTAGCATTTAATCTTTATAAGATGCTTCACTTTGTTCAGCATAACAAAATTATATGAACGTATCGCTTTTCGTCTCTTATTTCTCTACCACTGCTCACTGATAATTGATTCCCTTCTGTTTGTATTAAAAATTATTTTTAATAATCGACAGTAAATCTTCTCTTTGTATGGGCTTTGAAATATAATCGTTACAGCCAGCTTCAATGGTTTTTTCCCTATCACCTTTTATGGCAAAGGCTGTTTGTGCTATAATTACAACTGTATCGTTAAACTTCCTGATTTTTCGAGTGGCTTCATAGCCGTCCATATCCGGCATCTTCATATCCATCAGTACCAAATCAATATCAGGATTGGCTATACATTCTTCCACAGCTTTAGCACCTGTTTTTGCAATAATAAGCTTTTGGTGAATGTTCTTAACAGCCATTTTAATCAGCATTACAGAAATATCGTCATCATCTACAATTAATATATTAAGATTCTTTAAGTTGTTTTCCGATTTCTTAGTTGAAATTTTCTTAAAAGCTTCCTCTTTTTCCTGTTGTCGTACCTGATAAGGTAAAGAGAAATAAAATACAGAACCTGAGCCTTCAACGCTTTCTAAATAAATTTTACCACCCAATAAATCAGCATGTGCTTTTGCAATAGAAAGGCCTAAACCTGAGCCTTCATATTGTCTAGTATTTGAAACATCTACCTGCATGAAATGTTCAAAGATAATTTGTTGATTAATTTCTGAAATTCCGATGCCACTATCTTTTAAGTAAAATTCTATCTCTTTCAAATTACTTTGGGTATCTGTTTCGTACAGCATTTGCTTATCATCATGTTGAGAATCAATCGATTTCTCAGTTAATCCATTTTTAATTCTATATCCAAATTCAATGCTGCCTTTATTAGTAAATTTTATTGCATTGTCAATGAGGATTGAAAGTATGCTTTCTAGCTCTGTACTACCCGTGTAAAGGTATTCAATGCTTTTTGGTAATTGATGGTTGATTGTAAAACTCAGGCCTTTTATTTCGGCAAGGGGTTTGTATCGCTTAAATACTTCATTTGACAATTGTTTGATATTGGTTTTGTGGATATCGAGTTTTAATTCTCCTGCCTGAATCTTTGAACTTTCTACAATGTCGTTGATAGTATGCATCAAACGAAAAGCGCTGGTATTGATTTCCTTGATATAATCATCTCTTTCCGATTTTGTTATTTCATCGTCCTGCAACAGCGACATAAAACCAAGTAAGCCATTGAAAGGTGTACGTATTTCGTGAGAAATATTATTCAGAAAAGCTGTTTTAAGGCGATTGCTTTCATCAGATTTATACATAGCTATTTTTAACTCTTTGTTTTTCTTTTCGAGTTCATAGGTACGTTCTTGTACAATTTCATCTAAAATAAAATTCTGATGATTCAACTGTTGATAAAGGTAGCGGGTCTCCAGCAGGTTTTTAATTCTGAGGTCTACTTCATTCAAGTCAAAGGGTTTTGAAATAAAATCTTTAGCCCCTATTGAAAGTGCATGCTTTTTGGCTTCCATGGTGATATCGGCAGTAAGCACAAGTATCGGCATAAACACATAGGATGGGATAAAGGACTGTAATTGTTCAATTATTTCAAAACCTGTAAAATGAGGCATGTTTAAATCAAGCAGTATGATATCTGGCTTAAACATTTCATACAAAGCTACAACTAATCGTGGATCTGTTGTAGTTTTGATATTGTTGTAGCCATGAAATTCAAGCAATCCTACAAGAATATCAATATTGGCCTGTTTATCATCCACAATAAGGATGTTTGCATTTTTCAAGGTTGAATCGATCATATGGTTGGTTGTTTATTTGTTTTTTGTTAATGTTTATATAGGCTGTAGGTTATTTAGACTGTAGGTTATTTAGGCTTTAGGTTTTTAGGTTGCTTAAAATCACTTTTACAGCCTAATTTCTAATTTCTACTTCTTATTTCTTAAAGCCTAAACGCCTATAGCCTAAATTCCTAATTCTTAAAGCCTAAACGCCTACCGTCTAAATTCCTGATTTATAATTCCTAATTCTTATTTCTTAAAGCCTAAACGCCTACCGTCTAAATTCCTAATTTTTAAAGCCTAAACGCCTATAGCCTAAATTACTAATTTCTAATTATTTCCCTACCCACTCATCCAAGACTTCTAAAAAAGCTTGAATAGCGATGGGTTTTGTTATGTATTTTTTAGCGCCTGACTTTAGTAAGTTATTGATTTGTTGAGGCATGGCGTCAGCACTGACGATAACAACCGGGATGTTTTTCGTTTTTTTGTTTGTCAGCAGCTTTTTGAGGACTTCACTCCCATGTATATCCGGCAAATCAAGATCCAGTACGATCAAATCCACATGGTTTTCGATGGCAAGCTGGACAGTTTTTTCTCCTTTTTCATCCGTTATTAATCGGATATCTGAACGATAAGCATACAATATAAGTTCAATTAATTCGGTATTAGTTGTATTGTCTTCAATGTATAATATGCATTTTTTCTTTTCTGATGCAGAAAGTGTTTTTTTAGAAACATCTTCTTTTAAATGGACGAAGTCTTTTTCCTGAATGACGAACTCTGAATCAAGCTTTGTTTGGGATATGTTTTGAAATTGCAGTTCAATATTTGCTAAATCTAAAGCTGTTTTGAGGATGGTATTTTCTGTTTGTATAGCTTTATAGCTTTGAAGATTTTCTGCCAATGGGAGTTCAATCCAGAAAGTGCTGCCTACTTCTATTTCACTTTCAACACCTGTATTTCCTTCCATGGCATCCATTAGTTTTTTAACTACATTCAATCCCAGTCCGGTACCTTCAATATTCGATTTTTCAGAATCTATTCTTTTAAAAGCATCAAAAACAGATGAAATATCTTTTTGAGAGATCCCTAAACCACTGTCAATTACAGAAATTCTGACATAGATCCTGTCAACTTTATCTATTGGCATAATTTCGGTTTTCAGTTTGACACTCCCTCCTTCTTTGTTGTATTTGATGGCATTGCTGATCAGATTCATCAATACTTGCTTTAAGCGTTGATTATCAGCCATTATATATGGATTATCAGTCAATGAATTCATCAATTCAATCTTTATTTTTTGTTTTTCGGCCTGGGGTTGAAAAACATCTATCATTTCCTCTAAAACCGAGTTTAATTGAATAGCTTCTATGGATAGCGACATATGCCCTGCTTCGATGCGAGAAATGTCGAGCACTTCATTGATTAAATTGAGCAGATGTTTCCCGCTTTGCAGAATATGACGTACACCGTTTTCTTGCTTGGGTTGCAGATTACTTAATTCGAGCAATTGAGCAAAGCCCAGTATAGAGTTCAATGGGGTTCTCAGTTCGTGACTCATACGTGAGAGGAATTCCGATTTGGAAAGATTTGCGTTTTCAGCTTCTACGATGGCTTTATTGATTTTTTCTTCCGCCAGTTTGCGTTCAGTAATATCGATGGCAATGCCACCCAACATAGGTGACTGGCCCGAATTAGGGATCAAGAATTTTTGTGTTTCGTAATCATGAATGTTTCCATCCAGATTGGGGAAACTTTCCTGAATTTTCTGATAGCCCGTTTGTAATGTTATTTTATCGTCTTCTATGATTCTTGCTGCTATTTCACCACCGAATATCTCTGAAGCCGGGAGTCCTATCCAGTTTGAAGCACCTAAAGCATCATCCATGGCATTATTGGCATAAATCATTTTGCTTTCAGCATCTTTAATAAAAACAAGGGCAGGCAAATACTCCATGAATAAGGAAAACCTTTTTTCGCTTTCGCGAAGTGCTATTTCAGATTGTGAACGAAGGCTAATGTCTTCAAAGATGTAAAATCTGCCAAAGTATTCGTCATTTTCGCCTCTAATCTGAGTGGAAAATCTACGTATCGTTCGATTTTTGGTAAAAGCAATTTCATCTTCCACTACTACACGGTTTGCTTCATCCTGAAGGGGTTTGCAGGATTCTGCAAAACTAGGAATGTCATCCAAAACACCAAGGCAATAGGGGATGATGTCATTGTTTTTTAATTCGCCAGCATGCATTTGATCCTCAATTTCCTCAATTTCCCAAATCTGGCAGAAGCGGTGATTGAAATAAAGGATTTCATCATTACGGTTGTCCACCACAAGATATCCCATGGGCGATGAATTGGACATCAATTCCAGAAACGATTTATTCCATTGTAACAAATCTTCAATACTTTTGCGTTTAATGATATCCTGTTCAAGCTTTTCCTTGGCTTCTGAAAGCTGGAGGGTTCTTTCTTTTACTTTCTGTTCAAGGTTTGAATTCAACGCTTTGATTTCTTTTTCTATTTGTTTTTTGTTGCTAATGTCTTCCTGAATTGCCAGAAAATGAGTTAGCTTTCCATTGGCATCGATGATGGGAGAAAGAGAAGCTGCCGACCAGAAAAACATTCCGTTTTTCATTTTGTTATGAAATTCCCCCTTCCATTCCTTACCTGATAATATGGTTTCCCATAAAACACGGTATTCTTCTTTTGACATTTCGCCCGAAGAAAAGACGCGGGTGTTTTTCCCCATCAATTCTGCATTGGAATAGCCTGTTGTTTTACTGCTATTCGGGTTAGCATATTCAATGTTACCCCCAAGGTCGGTAATGCAAATCATTAAAGGGCTCTGGTTGATGGCTTGAGATAGTTTAATTAATTCCGCTTCAGTTTTCCTTTTCTCAGTTACATCGATATTAACGCCTTTTAAACCTATAAGGGATGCTCCATCAAAAACAGGAACAATATTGTTTTGCAGCCATTTAATTTTACCGTCAGGCATGATCAAGCGAATATCAACGATTTTGGTTGCTCCTTTTTTGTAGTTGTCTGCTTGCAAGTCTTGAACTATTTTAAGATCATCCGGATGGACCAGACTTAAAAAATATTCAAATAAATTTTCTTGTTTTTCATGAGTTTGCAAGCCCAGTAAATGATAATAGTTTTTTGAACCCGTGAGTTTAGCGTTGATAATATCAAGTTCCCAGCTACCCATTTTGGCTATTTCCTGAGCATTATTCAGTTTTGCTTCGCTTTGTCTTATAGACGCATCCAATATTTTACGATCTGTAATATCTTCTTCTACAGCGAGGTAATGAGTTATTGTTCCGTTTGTATCAATGATAGGCGATATTGAAGCTGAAACCCAGTAAAAGTTTCCATTTTTCTTTTTGTTATGAAACTCCCCTTTCCATTCTTTTCCGGCATTTAAGGTTTCATACATTTGGCTGTATTCCTGTTTTGATTTCTCACCAGAATTGAAAATACGGGGATTTTGTCCAATTATTTCTTCTTTGGTATATCCCGTTAATTCCATGACTTTTGGATTCGCATACTCAATCACGCCTTTGAGGTCGGTAATGTAATTCAGTACCGGGCTTTGTTCAACAGCCTGTGATATTTTCCTTAAACTATCTTCAGCCTCTTTGCGTTGAGTGATGTCTCTAAAAATGGCATAAGCACCCTGATATATATTATTTTTATCTAATTTAGGTGTAGCACTTACTTCGAGGTATTTATAATTTCCTTTTTTTGTAATGATTTGAATTTCATAATTATCTGGCACACCGCTTTGCCTGACTGCAATTTGCTGTTTGAGCCTTTCTAAATTAGCGGGGGGTATAAAATCAAAAAGGGATTGTCCAATCAAATCTTCTGTTTCGAAAATCTTTGTAGCTGCATGGTTGATAAATTCAAAAACTTCATCTTTATCGACAAAGCTAATCCCTTCGGCCTGTGATTGGATAATTGCCTGAAATTTTTTCTCGCTTTCAGCCAACTTATTTTCAAACTGTTTGCGTTCGCTGATGTCGCGCATGCTACCGCAAATTTTTATGGGATTTGCATTGGAATCATAAATAAAAGAGGAAGTAACTGAAACGATTACGATACTACCGTCTTTGTTTAGCATCGATATTTCATAATCACTTACGCTTCCCTTTTTCGAAATTTCAGCAAGAAAAGCATCTCTTTCTTCAGGAATAGCATAAACCTGGAGCAATGATTTACCTATCATTTCGTTGCGGGTATATTGCCCTTTCGTCATTTTTTCTATAGACGGGCTGATTTCGAGGAGGTATCCATCCAGGCTGGCCTCGTAATATACATCCAGCAAATTTTCAAAAATATCCTGAAATTTTTTCTTGTTTTTGGCCAATTCATTTTCGTACTGGAAACGATTCGTAACATCGTTGATAATTGAATACAGCATTGGCTTATTGTTGAATTGAACAGGGCCTGAATAAACTTCAACATCCTTGATTTCTCCATTTGCAAGGCGATGCTTTAAAAAGAAATGGTTGTGGTTCTGGCTTTGGGCTAAGGCCATTTTCTTTTTAATTTCTTCAATGTTAAGTGTATTGATTTCAGTTATGTTTTTACTGCAAATCTCGGAAGCTGTCCATCCATAATACGAGCAGGCAGCCTGATTAGCATCCTTTATCTCCCCATTTTCGGGGTCAACAATCAGCATGATCGAATAATTGTTGTTGAATAAGGATCTGAACTGCATTTCGCTTTGACGTATGTTTTCTTTTTCCAGTATTTCGGAAGTGATGTCGACGGCAGTTACAAGGCATTGTTGCCCATTATCGTCAACAATACCGCTCAAATGAGCATAAGAAGGTGAATTCTTATCTATCGATAGTTTTAGTTCGCAGTATTCTTTTTTGTTGGTTTTAAAAACATTTTCCAAAAATTGCATGAAGATGGGTTTGTTGTCGTTGGAAACAAAAAAGCCAAAGCGGCTGTTGATCAATTGAGAAGCTTTTTTGCCCAGTAATTCAGCGCCGGCATTGTTCAGTTCAATAATTTCACCTTCAATGGTAAGTGTAAAAAACCCAGAAGGAGCATGTTCATAAATTTCTGAATATTTTTTAGCAGCCAAATTAGCCCGTTCAACTGCCAACATCAGTTCATCATTTTGCATTTCGAGTTCTATCTGATGCACCTGAAGCTCATTGGTCAGCTTCAATTCATCGTTCTGCATTGAGAGTTCTATCTGATGCACTTGAAGCTCATGTATCGTTTTAAGCATATCACCTTCAGGAAAATCAACAGCTTGCTGACTTAATTGGCTTCTCAGCTTTTCTTTAAGAAGCTCTTCTGCTTTCTGTCGAAGCAATGCTGATGTTTGCGATGGTTCTTTTTTCATTTATTAATTGCTTATCTTTTCAGTTCTCAGTTGTTCACTGATTACTAATTCGTTATTCATATTTCTTAAAGCCTAAATTCCTATAGCCTAAATTCCTAATTATTAATTCCAAGCTACCTCATCCCCATCCCTTCTTTCCGATAAATCGGAACAGGCTCTAAGAGGAGAAGGGAGGTTCTTCGATTTAATATTTGTAAAAATTCATAATTCATAATTTTTTAGATGCTTCACTTCGTTCAACATGACAAAAGGAAATAAGCAGTTCGTTCTTCACTCTTCACTCTTCACTCTTCGTCTCATCATCTCATCATCTCTTAGTCTCTTAGTCTCTTAGTCTCTAACTCTCTCCCTCACTCAGTCTCCTTTTCACTGATCACTGATTTTAACCGTAAACTTAAATGTACTTCCTTTTTCCACTTCACTTTCGACTGATAATTTGCCACCGTTTTTTTCGATAAAATCTTTACAGATGAATAAGCCCAGGCCTGTACTGAGTTCGCCTTCGGTGCCTTTACGGCTTGTATTTACACCCAGGTTGAAAAGATGGTTGATTCTTTGTTTATCCATTCCTATTCCACTGTCTTTTATTGAAATTTCAATAAATTTTTCAGATACGATCTTTGCCGAAACAAGGATGTTACCTCCTTTGGGAGTAAATTTCAGTGCATTTGAAACGAGATTGCGTACAACAGTTCGAAGCATCATGCTATCTGCAAAAACAGTCAGATTAGCAGGAATATCTTGCACGATTTCAATTTGTTTGGATTGGGCCGTATGTTGCATAATTTCGACACATTCGTCAACAATCGGTGGCAAGGGATAAAATTTAGGGTCGAAAGTGATGAGGCCTTGTTGCATTTTTGCCCATTCCAAAAGGTTTTCGAGCAAACGGAAAAGATGGGTAGCTGAGTTGTTCATGCTCAGTGCAAAGCGTTGAATTTCGTCTTTTGAAAATTTCTGAAGGTTTTCGGCCATAATCTGAGTAAACCCCAGGAAACTGTTGAAAGGGTTGCGCAAATCGTGAGCGATGATAGAAAAGAATTTGTCTTTTTCGGCATTCAGCTTTTGTAACTCTCTGGTTTGCCTGCAAATTTTAATATGAGTGGCAACCCTTGCTTTGACTTCTTCTGCCTGAAAGGGTTTCGCAATATAGTCGACACCCCCAAAAGAAAATGCTTTTACTATATTTTTGGTTTCGTTGAGGGCACTGATAAAGATAACAGGAATATCACAGATGTCAGGGTTTTCTTTTAAACGTCGGCAAACTTCGTATCCATCCATATCGGGCATCTTGATATCCAGGATAATCAGGTCGGGTTTTTCTTTTTCGGCTACCTGTAATGCCATGACGCCACTCAGTACCGGTCGAACTTTATACCCATCTTCTTTGAGAATGGCATCTAGAATTCTTAAATTGGCAGGAACATCGTCCACAATAAGAATATTGGGTGTAAATGAGTCAGTATGAAGAATTGAATTCATTTTTTATTTCTTAAAATTTAATAATTTTTGAAGACTATTGTAGTCGTAATTGTTGGCATGTAGCATGAGCTGTTGTTGAAGTACTGAATTTTCAGAATCGATACTGTTGATCAGGTCAAGCAGCAGGTCTAAATCAGCAACTGCCAGTGCATCCATCATCTGAGTGATAAGCTGCTGAGGTAATTTGGCAATATCATCCTTCATGTCCTTTATTTCCGGCAAATATTGATCATACTTCAACGGGGCTTCTTCTTGGTATATGTATTGGATTCCAAGCACATCTCCAATCGTAGAAAAGAGTTCATTTTCACGGGAAGGCTTTTGAATATAGCCTTGCATGTTCATGGTCGCTATTTTTTCGCGTTCTTCTTTAAACACACTGGCGGTTAATGCGATAATAGCAGTTTCTTTGCCTTTTTCGGTCAACTTGATAAGGCGGCAAGCTTCGTAGCCATCCATCACAGGCATTCGTAAATCCATTAATATCAGATGGGGCATCCATTCTTCAAATTTTTCGATAGCTTGTTTGCCATCCATGGCTTCGTTGGTTTCAAATCCTACCAGTTTGAGAAGATTAACAACTACTTTAAGGTTTTCCAGCTTATCATCTACCACCAGTATGCGTATTGGCTCCTGGGCATTATCGATAGATACAACGCGTTTTGAAACAATATCTTTAACTTCCTTGGGTTTACCCTGTTTTATTTCAACATTAAAAGTAAACAAAGAGCCAATTCCCAAGTTACTACTTACGCTGATATTCCCGCCCATCAATGTTACCATTTCGCGGCTGAGGGCCAGTCCCAAACCTGTTCCGCTGCTTTTTCTGATTCCACTGCTTGTTTGTTCGAACTGTTTAAAGAGTTTGCTTATTTCGTTTTCGGGAATTCCACTGCCTGAATCCTGAATTTCGACAATAAGCTGACTGCTTTCCTCATCTATTTTTTCACCACGGATGCGCACAGCTATGCCACCTTCATCAGTAAATTTCAAGGCATTGCCTATCAAATTGATAAATATCCTTCGAAGTTTATTATCGTCAACAAATACATAGCGGGGAAGGTCGTCGGCGGTTTCAAAAATAAACTGAAGGTTTTTGAGTTGGGCGGGTTCTTTAAAAAGCATGCGGATATCTGAAAACAAGGCATACAAATCAACATGGGATGGATTTAATTCCAAGTGGCCAGCTTCCATTTTTGACAATTCCAGGATATCGTTGATCAGCGACAAAAGGTGCTCTCCGGCACGGATGATAGAGAAATTATACTCTCTTTGTAAATCGGTTAAGAGTTGATCGCGGTTCATCAGTTGCGAAAATCCAATAATGGCATTCAGAGGTGTTCTGATTTCGTGTGACATATTAGCCAGGAATACACTTTTGGCTTTATTGGCAGTTTCGGCCATAGCAGCCATTTCGGTGGCTTTGGTAGTTGCAGTTTCGAGATATATATTGGTTTCGAGCAGTTTTTTTTCTGTTTTCACCCTGTTGTTAATGTTTACCAACAGATGAGAGAAAAGCTGAAGTAAGGCAGTTTCTTTTTCATCAGAAGGGTGAAGGTTGTTAACAAAGTCAAAACCCACAAAACCAATACATTTATCACCGGACATCATAGGGACGGTAAGCAGACTTTTGATACCCTGGGGTTCTAAAATAGCTCTCAAATTATTCTCTGGTAATGCAAGCACATTTTCAATATACAGCACATTGCCGCATTGGTGAGCATTTGCCCATTCGGGAATCATCTCCAATGGGAGATTTTGTAAAGCATCCATTTCAGGTTCTATTCCATTATTACACCATTCATATTCATTGGAAGTAGTTTGTTTGTCAAAGTCATAGTTGAAGATATAACTTCTATCGGCTTGCACAAATTCACCCATTTCTTTCAAAGAGGCGTTGATCATATTGCTTACCTGATCTATCGGGATGTTGATATAGGTAGAAGCCATTTCCATCAGAATTTTCTGCATATTGGTTTGCTGAAGCAGGGCTTTTTCTGCTTGTTTTTGCTTGGTAATATCCCAATTGGTACCGATCATGTTGAGTGGATTGCCAGCATCGTCCCGTTGAACGATTGCCAGCGCTCTGATGTTATGAATACTTCCATCGGGCCAAACCACCCTGAACTCGGTATCAAATTCTTTTTCGCCACTTAAGGCCATCTTTATTTCTTCATCCCCTCTTAGCTCATCGTCGGGATGGATACCATCACGCCAGGTTTCGTAAACGCCACCGAAATTCTTTTCTTCGATGCCATACAAGGCAAACATCTGGTTGTCCCACAAAAGTGCATTTTTTGAAACATCGTAATCCCATACGCCCACTCCACCTGCTCGCGTGGCCAGTTCTAAGCGGGCAGAGACTTGCTTTACTTTTTCTTCGGCCAGCTTGCGGTCGCTGATATCGGTTAATGAAGTAACCCTTACATCTCTTCCTTTGTAGTGCATCATCTTACCCCTAAGTACACAGGGAAAAGTACTTCCGTCCTTTTTTAATGCCATTACTTCGTAAGGTTCTTCATAGCCGGCAAGCATATTCTTCATTACCAAGTCTCTGTCTTCGGGCACTATCCATTCTGTACCATATCGGGTGAGCGCTTCTTCTGTAGAATAACCAAAAATCTTTTCGCCAGCCAGGTTTTGCTCAATACAACGTCCTTTTTCGGAGAAAAAGATAGAATCAAAAGCGGCTTCTGACAATCCCCTGTACTTTTCCCGGCTTTCTTCAATTTCTTCTTCGGCCAGTTTGCGCTCGGTGATATCGCTGGCAATACCCAGGTAACCTATAATCTCCTGATCTTGATTCCTGATCACACTCACCGTTAAATTTACAAAAATAGATTTCCCATTTTTATGCAGATAGGTCCATGTTCTTTCTTCGCTATCCAGTATTTGTGCTTTTGCTACGAATATATCAAAGCCTGCAATGCTCCTTCCTAATTCCTGTGACAATTCCAAGCCACGTTCGATGACTTCTGCTTCCAAATGGAAAAGAGCAGGGCTTTGTTTTCCTATCATCTCATCGGCAGAATAGCCCAGCATTTTCTCTGAACCCTTGCTGAATACAGTTATGATCCCATTGATATCGGTAGCGATGATGGAAGTGTGAATGGCAGCCTTCAATATATCCGACAATGACTTATGGGCCGACTGAAATGCCTCCTCCGATTGTTTGCGTTCTGTAATATCCTGAAGGGTCCCATAAGTACCAGTTATTTCATCTTTTTCGTTGATACCTAAACGAGCATACACTTCAATCCAACGAAAACCACCCTCTTTGGTTAAATAGCGGACCTGGTGGCGGCAATACTCTTTTTTTCGCAAAATCAAAGGTTCGAACAACTCCATATTGCGTTGGCGGTCGTCGGGATGAACGTAATTTACAAACAATTGCCCCAACGATTCTTCAACACTAAAGCCTGTTATTTCTTCCCAGGCATGATTCAGGAAGAGCCACAATCCATTGGCATCGGTCTGAAAAATAACTTCCTTCAGATTTTGTACGACTTCTTTGTAATTTTTTTCGCTTTTCACGAGTGCTTCTTCTACCCGTTTGCGTTCTGTAATATCGGTAATAAAACCGTGCCATAATACAGATCCATCTTTTTCGAGTTGTGGTAATGCATTTCCATAAAGCGAACGCACACTCCCATCCTTAAATTTCACACGGTATTCATGTTGCCAGGGTGTTAGCTCTTTTGCAGATAACTGAATACTAGCAAATACAGCTGGGAAATCATCAGGATGAATATTATCAAATACAGCAGATGCATCTTCTCTTACTTGCTCTGGGCTGAGCCTGTATATTTCACAAATAGCATCGCTGGCATAAGGAAAACAGGATGAACCATCAGGGCACAAACGAAATTGATATACCATACCGGGAAGCTGAGAAGAAATTTTCAGCAATCGATCGAGTGTATCTTGTTGCAAAGCTTCTTTTTGTTTGCGTTCGCTGATATCGGTGGCTACTCCGATGAGTGCGATGGGCTCATTCTTTTCGTTGTGAATTAATGAAGTAGAGAGAAATATTGGAAGTTCACTGCCATCTTTTTTGCGGTTGATCAATTCACCTTGCCATCCTCCCGAAAGAGTGGCAGGAAGTATCTCATTTACAATTGCTGGTGGATTATTTGCAGAACGAATCATGGCGATCGATTTCCCAATCAGTTCCTGCTCTTCATATTGAAAGCATTTTAAAAATGCGCTGTTGACAAAAAGTATTCTATCTGAAGTATCTGAAATGCTTACACATTCACTAATGCTGCTAATTGCCTGGGTAAGTATTGAAATTTCTTCGACGGGTTGCCTGAGAACTTCTGAGGAAGAAAAACGTTTGAGTGTTTCATTTTCCAACTTTAATTCTTGAATAAGTTTCAGCATTTCTACTTCCGAAAGTTGGGAAACATCTTCATTTGAATTTTCTTTCATATATCAGGCTTAGGAAATCAGTAAAAAGTTATCAGTGAGCAGTTAACAGAGAATAACGAGTTATGAGCAGTAAGCATAAAACTAAAGACTTAGGTATTGAATCAGGGGTCTTAAATATACTCTTTGATTGCATATAATACAATCAACACTAAGGGGACAAATATAATCAAATAAAAATAATCTACAAAATCTTTTTTTTATAAAAAGCGAAAAGCTTATGAAGAGGGCGATGTAGAGAAAAATCGGCAAAGAAAATAGGGGGAGGAATGAACTCCGTGAAGCTTTATGTTCTCCATGGCTCTGGGGTAAAAAAGGAGACTAAGAGACTGAGAGAGCAACAAGATTCATAATTCGTAATTTTTTATGAGATGCTTCCCTTTGTTCATCTTGACAAAAGACAATATGTATAAAAAAACACTATCTGTCAGCAGGTAACTGTAAAAATAGAACACGGATAACACAGATGTTGCAGATTTACAAAGATTTAAAGCGGATTTTGTAATAGATACCTGATAATTGCTTACTAATCACTAATTCCTGAAACCTGTTTTAGAAAATAATTCCTTATGATTTCAGCCTTTGACTTGCCTATTAGGTTTTGAATTTCAGTTACATCCGCTTTTTGAATATTTTTTACGGATTTAAATTTCCGCAGCAGAGTCTGAGCTGTCGAAAAACCAATACCCTCAATATCGGTCAGCACGGATTTTACAGTTGCTTTTTGCCGTTGACTGCGATGATGGGTGATGCCAAACCGATGAGCTTCGTCGCGCAACTGCTGTATTATTTTCAGGGTTTCCGATTTCTTGTCGAGGTACATGGGAATGGAATCGTTGGGATAATAGATTTCTTCCAGTTTTTTGGCAACGCCTATGATGCTGATTTTCCCTCTTAGGTTTAATTTCTCAAGACTCTTCAACGCAGAGCTCAATTGCCCTTTGCCTCCATCTACGATGATCAGTTGAGGTAAAGGTTGGTTTTCCTCCAGCAATCGCTTGTAACGGCGAAATACCACTTCCTCCATCGAAGCAAAATCGTTGGGGCCTTCTACGGTTTTGATGTTAAAATGGCGGTATTCTTTTTTGTCGGCTTTTGCATTTTTAAAAACTACCATGGCAGCAACAGGGAAAGCACCCTGAATGTTTGAATTGTCGAAGCATTCGATATGGGAAGGGATTTCGTTCAAACGCAAATCTTTCTTCATCTGATTTAAAATTCGAATGGAATGGCGTTCAGGATCCACCAGGTCTTTTTGTTTTTGTTTTTCGAGTTTGTAATATTTGGCATTTCGTTCCGACAAATCGAGCAATTGTTTTTTATCCCCTCTTTGAGGAACGGTGATGATGGTTTTCTGCAAATCAATATCCAGCTCAAAAGGAAGAATGATCTCACGGGCAGCACTGTTGAATCTTTGTCGCAATTCAACAATGGCAAAGGTGAGGAGCTCTTCGGGCGTTTCGTCCAGTTTCTTCTTCAGTTCTACGGTATGGGTCTGTACAATGGCACCGTCAATTACTTTGAGGAAATTGACATAGCCTGTATTTTCGTCGGTAACGATAGAAAATACATCCACATTGTCGATGGAAGGATTGACAATGGTAGATTTGCTCTTGTAATTTTCCAGGTGATCCATCTTCAGCTTAATGATCTGGGCTTTTTCGAACTCGAGATTTTCGGCAAATTTCATCATCAAGTCTCTGAATTGTTTCAGCACATTGGAAATATTGCCCTTGATAATTTCCTTGATTTCGCTGATGGTCTGATTGTATTCTTCTTCAGCTTGCAAGCCTTCGCAGGGACCTTTGCAGTTTTTGATGTGGTATTCCAGACAAACCTTGTACTTTCCGCTATTGATGTTGGATGGGGATAAGTTGAGTTTGCAGTTCCTGAACTGATACAACTGACGGATCAGCTCCAGCAAGGTATTCATCATTTTCCCGGAAGCATAAGGCCCGAAATACTGAGAACCATCTTTTACAATATAACGAGTTGAAAAAATCCTGGGAAAAGCTTCGTTTTTAATACATATCCAGGGATAGGTTTTGTCGTCTTTCAACAATACATTGTAGCGGGGCTGGTATTTTTTAATCAGGTTGTTTTCAAGCAGGAGGGCATCCATCTCTGTATCAACAATCATAAACTGAATATCGGCGATTTTGCGCACCAATACTGCAATTTTTCCATTCTCAAATGTTTCTTTATTGAAATAAGAAGAGACCCTTTTCTTGAGATTTTTAGCTTTGCCAATGTAAATAATCGTTCCCTTATCATCAAAATACTGATAAATACCCGGCTTATCAGGCAAAGTCTTTAGAATAGACTTTAGGTGGTTCAGGTATTTATGTTCGGGATTCATTTTTTATCAGTTAGTAGTTATCAGAGACAGGCTAATTTCAAAGCTACCCCATCCCCATCCTCCCGAATAATCGGGACAGGCTTTCCCCTAAAAGGAGAAGGGAGGTTCTCTGATCTAATATTTGTAAAATTTTCTAATTCGTAATTTATAATGAGATGCTTCACTTCGTTCAGTATAACAAAAGGAAATCTTTGACTCGCCTTTTCGCTCATTCGCTCATTCACTCCCTCAGTCTCTTCATCTCTCTGTCTCGTCCTAAAAAAAGTTTACAGATTAATACTTAAATCCTGATACAAATTT
>JBAXNW010000003.1:0-109683 GCA_037133555.1 Bacteroidota bacterium | reverse complement strand
ATCTATCAGCAAGACCACTATCAAAACGATTACAATGGCAACAGCACCGCCTCAGGAGTTTACTATTACCTCCTCACAGCAAAAAGCCTACGGAATACGCAGCTAAAGGAATACAAGGGATGCATCACAGTGTTGAAATAGCCATTTAGGCTCTTAAAAAAACAAAATATTTAATAAATCTTTGCATTATACACCTTAATTTATGAACCAAAATGTTGCACTTTTATTTGAAGACATACAATGTAGAGAATTTGGTTTAAAAAAAATTCTAATGCAACGCATTAGAAAACATATCGCTTAATACATATAATATGAAGCACTTAAAAGTAATATTTTCATCTAATGCGTAATCTGGGTTTATTTAAATAAAACGTTCTATCTTGATATTAAAATGTATTTTTATAGGAGATAAGCCAAATAAAAGGTAAGCATAGCCAGTCAAAATGGGTGTATATATGTAATTTTGTTTGTGTTAGAAAATAAGTTAGATAAAAAAAACAATTCACTTAATATAAATTTAAAAAGCAATGTCATGACAAAAGGAAAATTTTCAAAATCATTTGTGATTTTTAGTTTATTACTATCGCTGTTGGTTTCATGCGATAAAAACAGTAGTTCAGACGATAATAACAATAGTACAGTAACGGTTGCACTTACAGTCAGCGAAGAACATTCGCTTCTGTTTATGCTTGAAGAAGAAAAGCTGGCACGCGATACCTACACTTATTTAAACACAAAGTGGACAAATACACCATTTGCAAACATATTGGGAAGCGAACAGACGCATATGGACGCTATTAAATCGTTGTTAGATGCTAACGGTACTGCGTATACTATTTTACCTGCAGGACAATTCTCGGAAGCAGCCTTGCAAAATTATTACAATCAATTTATTGTAGACGGTGCAATTAGTTTGTCAAAAGCATTGGCAATTGGTGCAACAATTGAAGATTTAGACATTGTAGATTTGCAAAAATACACAAATGAAACAACCAACCAATCGGTTATAGATGTTTACGGGAAGTTGGAATGTGGCTCACGTAATCATTTACGCTCTTTCTATAAATCAATAACAGCATTGAGCGAAACATATTCACCACAATTTTTAACAGTTGAGGCCTATAATAGTATCGTTAATAGTGCTAGCGAAAAATGCAATCAATAATTAATATAAAAAAATGCAATTATACATTACTAAACAAGCGACTTCTTGGTAATCATTTACTAAATGGCAAAGAGATGATTTAATTTACTTATTGAAAGTTAAAAACAAGTAATTAATTGGCTATCATCGAGTGGACGGCCCTATGCAGTAATTAGCTGACAGGGTGAGTCCCTCATACCACTCCCGATAAAAATAGGGATAAATTCCTGTATGGGTACTACGTACTTTCTTTCATATTAAATGTCCAGTGGACATTTAATATGAAAGAATCCTATACAGCGGTTCATTAAGATGTGGAGCAATTTTACGCTAAAAGGTCGTGATAAAGCTTCGCTAAGTTCTCATAAAACGCATGCATCGCTTCACACCCTCTTTTATGTAAACGATTTAAAGTAATAGTTGTAACCACCATATGGCTTTACTTATGGGATTTCTTATTTTTTAAAAGGTATTAAAGAATCCCGCTTTACTCCATTTCTAACAGTACACTCCCCGTTTGCTTTTAAAAATAAGAAAATTATACCGGTGGCCTTAGTATTGGAATAAAGTTTTTTTCTATTTTAAAAGGAGGAGAGATCAGTTATCAGTTATCAGTGAACATGGAACAGGGGTCAGGGTAAGGGCTGGTATGTAAAACAGCATAAAAAATTTCCTAACATCATAAATCTGACAGCCCTGCCTATGCATAGCCGGAATATTGTGGGGGCAAATTGGAAAAAGATGGAGGGCGTGCCTGCAGCAGGGCTGGAATATATTTAAGCATTACTTAAAGGCAAATCATTCATTATCAATACTATTTTTTGAAAATGCATCAAATATTTTTAATTTTAAAGATTCACTATAATCATCTTCGTATAAAATAGAGGTTATTATTTCGTGTAACAGAATTTTATCTATATTACCAGCAGCTACATGATAACTAATTGACTCCATTCTATACAAAAAATCTTTTGCTACAGATAAATAACCATTCATTAATAAAAACATACTACAAGCTGTAATTGCTATTCTTTTATTCCCATCCTGAAAGCAATGGCTTTTATTAGCTACCCAAAATAAATGGGTTAATTTATCTTCAAATTCCGGATAATAATCGTCATATTGAATTTGTTCAATGGCACATTCTAACGAATGAAGACTAATAATACCCATAGAGCCACCACCACTAACAGCAACAGTTTTACGGTGAATATCAATAATTTCTTCTATTGTTGTGAAATATTTATAAGCCATTATTCACTTTGTTTTAACCTTTTCATTACGTCTTTTGCTTCTTCTAATTGTTTTTCAAAGTTGACACTCTGCTCACCCAAAAATCTCTCAAAATCAGATGGAGAAACAGATTGAATGTATTCTTCGAGTTTTAAATGCAGTGCATCTCTGAAATGCAAATCCCGTGAAGCCATTTTTATTCTAGCGTCTTCAATATAAGGTCGTTGTTGCGGATGCAAAGCAAATTCATTAAAAATTTGGATTACTTCACTGGGTTCGAGCATACGATCATATTTTTTGCTGTATTTTTCTAATTCAAAAGCCAAGCCTGTTTCGAAAGAAGCTATACTATTTAATACTTCTGCATACATAGTATCCCGGGCATTATCATCTTCGGCAAGTTTTAATATTTGCTTATATTCCTTGGCATTTTCTTTAAAAATACATTGATAAATCTTATCGGTAAATAATGAATATTTGTAAATACCCATATTCACATATCTACTTAATGCAGATGTAAAATCTTTACGATATTTACTTTCCTGTATTGCTGCCGGCAAATAATTTGGATCACTTCTGTTAATGAATTTTGTTCCTCCCCCAGTACGTTCATTTATCGTATCAATTACGATATCTAATATTTTGCTCCTAAGTAATTGAGCATTATTACTTTCTTTTAACAGCATTGCCAAATTAAGTACTGATCTGAAATTAAACAAACCCAATTGGGTAGTTTTGCTCCCGACATTGATGACGGGAGCAAATTGCAACTTCAAGTCCTTTAAAGCTTTTCCCCGTATTAAAACATAACCATTGTGTTTGAGTTCGATTTGATTATGTTCAAGATAACGCTCCAAGGTACGTTCGTCTATATCGAAAAATTTGGCTATCATGGCTTTGGTAAATTTATACTCCCCATCAAATAACATTCCTTCAATTCCAATATATTCCTGAATACGTTGCACAGCATACTTATTATTCAGAATATTCTGACGTTCAACATTTGATGTTATTAAATCTTTCATTTTCCCAATTTTGTTGAAATGTTTTTATTGTTTCCCTTAATTATAAGGGAAACAATTTTTATGTTATTGATATTAAGACATTATAATTCACTTAATTTTAAATATATTTCCAGATATTTTATTAAAATGTATTTCAAAATTATTCTTTTGCAAATTTAATCATTTAATTTTTGAGTTTTACAAAAGTTGAAACTGTAAATTGGTTTCTCTTTAAACTTTTTCTTATTGTGTTTTTTTTAGAATTATTTGACGGATTTGGATTGAATTTAGCTAAATCTTTAAACTTAAGTAATGTGAAATAAGTAATGTCGTATTTTTATAATTAGATTTTTTATATTTTCTCTTACTTTTTGATCAAAAAGTAAGCAAAAAATCAAGACTGCATAGAATTTACTTCAAAACAACGCTTTTTAAAATTCCAGCGCAATACAAGTTATAGCGATATAAACGTAACAGCATTTATTTTTTAATTAAGACTTCGCTATACTGTATTGCTTGCCAGTACCACTACTATTTTAAATGCTTGTTTTGTGCCGTAAATGCTACCGATACGGAATGTATTTTGCAAATATTCCTATCGGTATTACAGTTTCTAAAAAGCTTTGCTTTGCAAATCATTAAGAAACTGTGAATTTGAGGTCGGTACTGCTTCGTATTTTAATAGCATGAATTATTGAAATTTGATATTTTTCAAGCAAATCGTAACTAATAAATTGATTACCGTAAGGCAAATGGACGCGCATTCGGGAATTTTGCGTAAAAAATCAAGACGGATTGAATGAGCGATGGCCAGTGCAGCGCTCCCGAAGTCACGAAGGAAAGTTTGTTGTTTAAAAAGAGAATGTTTATATCGTGACGACTGGGGGCGCGGTAGGTATTCAATCCGGCTTGATTTTAGCAAAATTACCGTAAGCGCTGATTTTTTTGTTACTTTTTTTATCAGAAAAAAAGTAAAAGAAAGATTAACCAATAACCCACCAATAACCATCTCCCTTAGCGTTCTTAGCGTCTTTGCGTGCAATAATCCCCACTTCCCACTTCGGTCTTCCGACTTCCATCCAATAACCAACAACCCAATAACTCAATAACCTAATTCCTAATTATCAAACTTGCCTGCGCCTTTATTTCCCCCTTCTCTCTCAACACCACTTTATACAATCCTTTATTGTAATCTATTGTGTCGCTTTTTAAAAAGCTGGGAAGATTTTTCGTGCAATTGGGCAACTATTAATGGCGGTTTTACAGATTAAATGCTATGAATTATAATTCACTTTATTCATCATTTAAAATCGTTTTACATAGCCATGGCAGTAAGGTTTACTCCCTTTGTGTTCGTAGTATTGCTGGTGGTAATCTTCGGCTTTCCAGAATTTTGTAGCCGGGCTTATTTTGGTTTCAACCTTTAAGCCTTTTGCTTTTAAAATTTGTATTAATTTTTCTATGATTTCCTTTTGTTGTTGATTGAAGTAAAATATTTCGGAACGATATTGATCACCTACATCTGGTCCCTGACGGTTCATTTGCGTTGGGTCATGAATTTCGAAAAACAACCTTGTCAGTTTCTCAAATGTTGTTTTCTTGGGATCGAAAATGATTCTGGCTGCTTCTGCATGTCCGGTAGTATGCATACAAACATCCTGATAGCTTGGGTTTTCTGTTTTCCCTCCGATATAACCTACTTCAGTTGACAGCACTCCATTTTCTTTCTGGAAAAAATATTCCACGCCCCAAAAGCATCCACCTGCAAATATAGCGGTATCGCTGGTTATATTTTCTGAAGCAGGAATAAAATTCAGTGAAATTGAATTTACACAATGCCGTATGTCTTTTTTTGTAAGGTTTTCACCTTCAAAGACATGACCTAAGTGAGCCCCGCAGTTAGAACAGGTGATTTCAGTTCTGCTTCCGTCAGCATCCAATGTGCGTTTTACGGCTCCTTTAATTTCATCGTTAAAACTGGGCCAGCCACAGTTGGATTCAAATTTATCGGAAGAATTGTAAAGTGCAGCATTACAGCGTTTGCAGGTATATGTGCCTTTTTCTTTGTTTTGATAATATTTACCGGTATAAGGTCTTTCGGTACCTTTGTGGATAATTACATTTTCTTCTTCTGGGCTTAGTTTGTTGTAATTCATGGTATTTTTGCTTTTATTTTGTTGAGCACAAGCTGTTAAAACGATGAGCATGCAAAGCGCAACAACGATATTTTTTTTCATGCTGATTAATATTTAAGTGCAATAAGATTTAGGCAGTTTGTAAAGTTTGTAAAGTTTGTAAAGTTTGTAAAGATCTTAAAGTTTAAAGTGCGTTGAGTCATCTAATTGCTTAAATCTGAAACGCTCTTAATGATAGATTAAGATTTTCAATCAAATCAGAAATTGCCAATTTTGGATAATGTTGAGCGATGGAAGTTACAAATTCACCATGTTCTCTGCCTTTACGGTAATCGGGTTCGCGTTTGGGATGTCTGATGTATTTTTCAATCATTTCAATACGTTCAGCTACATTTAACACCGCATGATAAAAGACTTTGTCTTTTTTGTGATAAATAGAAGACCCCAGTATTTTTTTCTCCCCAATGGCAAGATCGGATATGCCTTTATGAACTACATTTTCGATACCTGAAAGCGAGAGCCCTTTTATAATGCATTCGTTGAATCTGGCAAAATATTGATGCGGTCTTGTCATTTCAGCCTGAATGAAAATAGCAGAAATAACCAGTGTATTGGGCGTTAATATCACGGTTTCTCCTCCAGATGGTCTTTTCATGATAATAATTCCATCTTCTTCAGCTTTATCAAGAAATAATGAGGTTTCCATTTTGTTGCTTTGCCCCAAAATTAGATAAGTTGTTTCGGGTTGCCATAAATTGAAAACATAATCTGAATCAGGATGATGGAAAATTTCAATATCCGGTAAATTATAGGCTGTAATTTCGATGCTCATCGCTGTTTTGGATTTTGTAATACTCTAATAATAATGAATATAGAACACAGATGAAACAGATAAAACTGATAAAAACAGATTTATTTTAACTGTTGATTTTAAAGATTCAAGATATATATTTTTTTCATTCATCATTCATCATTCATCATTCATCATTCATCATTCATCATTCATCATTCTTTCTCCAACGCTTCCATTCCTGCTTCCATAAAAATTTCAGAAATAGTAGGATGGGCATGAACGGTTTTGGCTACATCGTAAATGGTAGATTCTACCTGCATAAATGCAGCAGCTTCCGCTATCATATCGGTTGCATTGGGAGCTACAATCTGAACACCCAGCACTTCTCCGTATTTTTTATCGGAAAGCATTCTTACAAAACCTACGTTTTCGCCCTCAATGATAGCTTTACCATTGGAAAACAATGAAAATTCACTTACTTTATATTCAATGCCATTTTCTTTGATTTCAGCTTCGGTAAGTCCTATTTGAGCTACCTCAGGAACCGTATACATATTCATTGGGAACTTCTTGATGTCAATGGTTTCGATAACACCTTTGATATGATTGATGACATGTAAACCTTCGGCAGAAGCGATATGTGCATAAACACTTTTACCGTTTACATCTCCAATTGCATACACTGAGGGGAAATTCGTTGTAAAATTTTCATCGCTGTGAATAAATCCATTTTCGGTTTTTAGGTCAATATCTGATGCTGGTATGATTCCTTTTCGCATTTTACCATTAATAAATAACTCGCAAGGAATATTCGTTTCGCCCGAAATCAATGCTCCATCCCTGTATTCGTATTGAGCAAGATCAGGATCAACGTCAAATACCATTTTTATCCCGCTTTTTTGCAAAAGTTTAGTCATAAAGTCCGAAACATAAACATCAGCCAAGGGCATAATTTTGCTGTCAGGAACCAAAAGCGTAACTTTTTTTTCTATCATATTAAAAAACTGAGCCAATTCAACAGCAACAGTATTCTGGCCAAAAACAACGATATTTTCAGGGAATTCTCTGTCTTTAAACAATTCCCAGATATTAACCGTAATTGCATCAAGGCTTGAATTTTTTACTTTTTCCTGTCGCGATCCTGTGGCAATAATGATGTTTTTTGTTTCAATCAATCTATTATCGACCAAAACAGAATGTTCGGAAACTATTTTAGCAGTCCCGTTAATTAATTCCACTCCATTTTTCTTAAGCAGAAAATTAATGCCGGCTCCCAGTTTTCTGACAATTCCGTCAGTCCTTTTGATCGTTTGTTTCCAGTCGAAACCAATGGCTTTTGTATCGATACCGGTGATGCCAAATGATGCAGCATCTTTTTTGATTTTCTGATACAATTTAGCACTTTCGATAATTGACTTAGAAGGGATGCAGCCCCAGTTGAGGCACATTCCTCCGATTTTTTCTTTTTCGATAATTACTGTTTTCAGTCCCAGTTGTCCGGCACGGATGGCTGTTACGTAGCCTGCAGGTCCTGAACCTATAATGACGATATCGTATTCCATACTATTTTTTATAAAATTTGTTAATCCATTATCAATGAAACAGGATCTGATAAATATTCCATAATTTGGTTGATAAAACGAGCCGTTTCACCACCATCTACAATCCGGTGATCCACAGAAAGTGATAAAGGCATGATGGTTCCGGGAACTACAGCATCTCCTTTTACAATAGGTTTTTTCATAATCCTGCCGATGCCGAGTATGGCAGCCTGTGGATAATTGATAACAGGCACTGCAAACTGTCCGCCGATTGAGCCAAAACTTGTAATGGTAAACGTTCCGTCTTTCATGTCTTCCATGGTGATTTCGCGTTTACGTGTTTTTTCGGATATTTCGTTGATTTTTTGAGCAATCTGGAAAATACTGAGTTTGTCAACATCCTTAATCACCGGCACAATTAATCCTTCTTCTGTATCTACTGCAATCCCAATGTTATAATAATGTTTATAAATCATCTGGTTGTTCTCAATATCCATCTGAGCATTGAGTGCTTTAAATTTCTTCAATGCCAAGGCAGTAGCTTTAAGTACAAATGGTAAATAGCTAAGTTTAACTTCTTTTTCTAAGAATTTTCCTTTGTATTTATCACGTACTCTTACAAGTTCACTCACTTCAACTTCATCAAATACTGTCATGTGAGCAGCATTGTGTTTCGATTGAATCATGTTGCGGGCAATGGCTTTCCTAAGCTGAGAGAGAGGTTTGAGTTCAACTCTTTCTTCTTCGCTTACAACCGTTGAAGTTTTATAAGAAGGCAAGGTATTTTTTTGCAAATGTGTATGGATGTCTTCTTTCATAACTCTGCCACCAGGACCTGTCCCTTTAACCAAGTCAATGTTCACATCCATTTCTTTTGCAATAGCACGGGCAACCGGGGTTGCAAGCACTTTCTTTGAAGCTTTCTTAACATCTTCGTTGTTAGCAGATGTTCCTTCTTCGCTGGCCGGTAAATAAGCATTGTTACCTGCTATTTCCAGGGTACCTACTACGCCGGCACCTTCTTCTTTAACTGCTTCTGTTTCTTTGGCTTCTTCAACTGCGGCAGCACCTGAAATACCTGCGATTTCAATTTCTACCAAGGCATTACCTACGTGTATGGTTTCACCAACTTTGCCATAAATAGCAGTAATTGTTCCAGATTTCGGAGAAGGAATGTCGGCAACTACCTTGTCGGTTTCCATCTTAACCAATGAATCTCCTGCACTGATCTGCTGTCCTTTGGCTACATACCATTCTACAATGGTGCCTTCGTCCAAGCCTTCGCCTATGTCAGGAAAATTAAATATATATCTCATATGTTATTTAGTATTTAACAGTTCTTTCAATTTCATAAAATATTTTCTCAGGAGAGATCATGTAAAAATGTTCTCCTCTTGGAAGGGGTACGATGGTATCAAAACCGGTGACTCTTTTGGGAGGTGCTTCTAAGTTTAAAAAAGCTTCTTCGCTGATAATGGCTGCAATTTCTGCACCTACACCAAAACTGGTGGGACCCTCGGCAACCGTGATCACTCTGCCTGTTTTTTTAACAGAAGCAGTAATGGTTTCTTTATCGATTGGATAAATTGTACGCAAGTCTATCAGTTCAACAGAAATTCCTGCTTCTTTTGCCATTACCATGGCTTTTTGCACTTCGCGAACCATGGCGCCAAAAGCGATTACGGTTACATCGGTACCTGTACTTACAACTTTGGCTTTGCCAATAGGTACGGTGAATTTCTCTTCTGCTACTTCCTGTTTGATGGCTCTGTAAATACGTTTGGGCTCCATAAATATAACAGGATCGTTGCTTTCAATAGCAGCAATCAATAATCCTTTAGCATCATGAGGGGTAGAGGGGATGACTACTTTTAAACCGGGTATATGCCCGTAAAAAGCTTCCATGCTTTCGGAATGATGTTCCAGTGCATTGATACCACCGCCATAAGGCATACGAATAACCATCGACATATTGTATCTGCCTCTGCTACGATTGTGTAACCTCGACACATGAGAGATGATCTGATTTAAGGCTGGATAAGCAAATCCGGAGAACTGCATTTCTACAACCGGTCTTAAGCCAGCTGCTGCCATTCCCACGGCTGTTCCTACGATAGCCGATTCGGCCAGGGGAGAATCAAAAACCCTTTCGACTCCATATTTTAACTGTAAACCTTCGGTAACTCTAAATACACCACCTTCAACGCCTACATCCTCACCATATATAATAACATTTCTGTCTTCTTCTAATTTTATATTCAATGCATCGTTTACTGCATTTACCATATTCATTACTTTCATTTTCTTGCTTCCTTCCATTTCAAAAAATTCTCGTACTCGTTTTGTTGTTTTTTTAAATCTTCAGGCATATCGTTGTACATGTATTTAAATACATCTTCCAACTTATAGGCCGGATAATTTTCTGCTTCTTCAAATTGACGGTCAACTTCTTGTTTGTACTCAATAATCAAGAGATCTTCTTCTTTTTGCGACCATAGTTTTTTGCCAGTCAAATAAGCTTTCAGTCTTTTCAAAGGATCTGTACATTCCCATGATTCTTCTTCTTCTTTGGTACGGTATTTGGTTGGGTCATCTGACGTAGTGTGAGCTCCTTTGCGGTAGGTAACAGCTTCAATCAATACAGGTCCATTGCCTGCCAATGCATATTCAGATGCATTTTTAACAGCCTGGTACATAGCGAAAATATCATTTCCATCCACTTGAATGCCTTTCATTCCATAAGCTATTGATTTTATCGCAATACCATTCGACATGGTTTGCATTTTAAAAGGAGTGGAAATTCCGTATTGGTTATTTTGAACAATAAATATTACGGGTGCTTTCCATACTGCAGCAAAATTAAGTGCCTCGTGGAAATCGCCTTCTGAAGTCCCTCCGTCGCCGACAAATGCATAAACAACCTGCTCTTTTTTATTATATTTTATTTCGTAGCCGATACCTGCTGCATGTGACAACTGCGAAGCAATGGGCACTGACATGGGCAACATATTATTGGCATTTTTAAAGATGGCACCATCTTCGTGTCCCATGAATACAAGGAAAATTTCTTTCAATGTAGCTCCTTTGGCCAGGTAAGCTCCTAGTTCGCGAAATGCAGGAACCAGCCAGTCTTCATTGCGCATGACCATTGCAGTTGCTCCGGAAATAGCTTCTTGTCCATAATTGGGTGGGTAGGTATAAATACGGCCTTGCCTTTGGTAGGAAACCGTCTGTAAATCAGCTATTCTGGCAAACAGCATATCCTTATAAGCTTTTATCAATCTTTCATTGCTTATTTCGGGCATCCATTTTTTATTAATAACTTTTCCATCATTATCAATTACCCGGAATATTTTTTCGTTGATAGGATTATATTCTTCAAACATATATATATTATTTGTAATTATTTTAACTTTTACAAAGAACAAATTTTATGAAGAAAGGTTCAAAATTAAGGATTGAGTCATCGTTTTATTTCACACTCTTACTTTTCATTTCTTCAATAAGTTTAATGATTTTATCTAATTTTTCTACATCCAGTGCATCCAGTTTTTTTGCCAGTGCTTCAATTTCGAGCTTGGCATCTATATTGGTCTGGTAGTCAGATTCAGCATGCATACGGTCTCTCTCATTCTGGCGGTTTTGGGCCATCATAATAATAGGAGCCGCATAAGCTGCTTGAGTAGAAAACACAAGATTGAGTAATATAAAAGGATAAACATCCCAATGAGAAATAAATCCTATAACATTTAATGCCATCCAAAGGAATACAAGAATTGTCTGTATGATAATAAATTTCCAGGAACCCATACCAGCCGCAACATAATCGGCTAAATGGTTCCCAAAAGATGAATTATCAATGTGCCTTTGATGCCAGTTTTTTTGATTTTTCATAGAAGTTTTAATTGGATTAATTTCAAAACTCAAAATTAATTAAATTTATTGATTTTAATGAGGATGTAATAATTTTAGAAAAACACAAAACAAAATGGGAGCCAAATCTAATCGAATTGACTCCCATTTCATCTTTTAATAGCCATAGCCTTTAAAAGATGCCAAGCTACTGTTCAGACTTTTCTTTTTAGTTTGCATCCTTGCGTTTGCATTCTTGAAGATTTTGTTTTTTGAGTGCTTTTTTTCTTTTCAGATTATTGCCCCTCTCAAACTTTGCTTTTTGTAATTTACCTTGATTTCGTTTTTCATTGCGGACTCGTTTTTCAATGTATCGTCTTACTCATCGATTGCTTTTGCAAGTTCTCGATTTTTAGATTTTATTGCTAAAGCCTGCCTTTTATCCCTCACTTGATGAAACAAAGATACATCATTATCAGTCGTTTGTCAAGTGTTTTTGACCTTTATTTATCAACAAATTACGAACAGGCGTTATCAACAATTTGTTAATAATTATTAGATAATTAATGATTAGTATTTGTGTGGTTTAGGCTGAATTAATCAAAATAAGCAAGCTTATTTGATGCATTTCAAGTCATTTTTTTTCTTCCTTTTTGCAACGAATCGGAAAAAATACAAGGATTGATAATTTTTATTAATTTTGCAAGCATAGAAATTGATTCATGAAATGAATAAACACTTCGTTCAACGTTAAAAATTTTTATTAAATTTTTTCTTTATTTATGATCAATACAATTGACACTAAAAAAAACATCAAGGGGAATGTCAGCATATTTGAAATACTTTTTCAAATATGCATGATTAGTTTTCCTTTTGGTGCTAAAATATTATCCTTATATTTAGGCTTTTTTACTATTTATCCATATTTATTTTTCTTAGGTATACTGATAATTTATTCGTTCAGTTTTAAGATTATAAAAATACCTAAATATTATATTATTTTTATTGCTTATCTATCTGTATTGTTGGCATATGCCATCATAAGGGCATTTATGTCAGGGTTTAGTTCTTATGCAGTTTTTGATATAAGAAATCTATTACTTTTTCTTTCTACAATTTTTTTATTATTTCGTTCTGATGCCATATTAGGATGGAATAAGCTAAAATCGATATTGGGGAATATATTTGGATTATTTTTTATCACATTTACCTTGGTTGCCATTTTTGAATATCTGACGGGTATCCATATTTGGGGGCAACATGTTGAAACACTTATGAAATTACCAGTTTCAGCAACTACCTATTCTCCTGTTTTTTGTTACGATAATCCTAACAATTTTATTACCTATTACATTTTAATTGGACTTACAGTTATTATGCTGAATGATGAAATACAACATAATTTATGGATTAGTTTAATAATTGTCGGCCTGATGTTTTGTTTTTCAATGGTTTCCGATTCCAGATTAGGGAAAATAGCAAGTGTTATTATTTTAATTGGTCTATTTCCGTATCATTTGTTTCAAATCAAATCTTTTTTAAAAAATAAGAAATACTCAATCATATTAATATTAAGCTTTGTATTGATTGCATTCTTTTTTAATAAATTGTATTTTGGTCCTTTATGGAGCACAACTGACAGATATGTTGAAAATGAAATACTTATTGAGCAGTCAATGCCAACAATCAAGATATTTAATATTTATCAACTTGACTCATCCAGTAACAAGCAAATGATCGTTTCTGCCTACAAAAAATTCAGAGAAGAACAAAATCAAAAAGGGTCGGATGCTATTAGATTAAAACTCATCAAAAACGGGATTTATTTATTTAAAACAAGCAATGGGTTTGGAGTAGGCCCTGGAATGTTTCGTTATCTCCACAATGAAAAAAAAATACCTGAAAATGTTGGAGAACAGAATGGCCCTCATAATTGGATTATTGAGTTATTATCTCAATATGGCTTTTTTTGCCTGATATATATATTCTTTGTTTTATTTATGATATGGAAATCAATACTGTTAAGCAAATACCATCAACGATATTCAATAATTTTTATAATTTCAATTATAGGTTTTTTTATAATGAGTAATAGCCCTTCAGGTTTTGGGCTTCTTGATATAAACTGGATTTTTACAGGAATCATGATTCTCTTTTTTACAAATGAAATAACAAAAACATCAGCCATTGAAAATAAGCCAGCATAAATCTTATTATAAAAATTTTCTTATGATGTTAACCGGTAACACCATAAGTCAGGTTATTCCATTTGTTATTGCTCCCATTATATCCAGGATTTTTAAGCCCGAAGAATTTGCAATACAAGCGAATTTTCTCGCTATTGTTGGATTGATTGGAATTATATCTGCTGGCAGATATGAACTTGCGGTTGTTTTACCCAAAGAAGATCGCAAAGCCAAAATGGTGTTTCTTTTGAGTATATTTATAATACCAATTATTAGTTTGCTTTCTTACTTATTGTTTGTTTTTAAGGATGAAATAAGCAATTTCTATCACGATCCTGTCTTGCCTGAATATATGATTTATGTAGCACCTGCAGTATTCTTTACCGGTTTATACAGTCTCCTTTTCAACTGGAATATTAGATTCCGAAAATTCAATATTGTCTCTTTTAGTAGAATTATTCAATCTTTGTCTGGTAATCTTTTGTATGTTGCATTGGGATATTTAGCATGGGGTGTTAAAGGTTTGATTATCGGATGGTTTCTTGGTCAGGTTTTATCTACCCTTATTTTATTGATTCCTACACTGAAGCACTGGAAAAAAGACGCTCCAATCAGCAAGACTGAAATAAAAGAAATGGCATTGTTAAACAAAGATTTTCCAATGATTAATTCATTACATGCCTTTACCGATATTTTTGCGACACAGTTTTTTATTTTTTGGCTAATTACGAATAACTATGGAATGTTAGCCCTGGGATTGTTTTCGATGATGAATAGATATTTAAGAGCACCCATACAACTTGTTACAGGTGCTGTATCTCAAATTTATTACAAAGAAGCCAGTGAATGTGCAAATAACCAAACATCCTCCATACCAATTATAAAAAAGACACTTAAAATATGTTTGTTTTTTGCCTTACCATTTATACTGGTGGTTTCTATTTGGGGGCCACAGTTGTTTTCTTGGTATTTAGGAGGCCAATGGAAAGAAGCCGGTGAATATGCCAGGATCATGGCACCGGCGTTGTTTGTAAATTTCATCTTTTCTCCAATTTCAACTACACCCTTTATTTTTAATAAACAAAAGCTAGCCTTTATATTTAGCTTATTAGGCTATGTATTAAGTCTTGGTTCTCTGATATTTATCTCATATTTAGGATATTCTTTTAATATTGCGTTGTGGGCATATTCAATTTGTTTAACTTTACACTCAATTTTTGTAGGTTTATGGTATATTTATTTAGCAAAAAAGAAATAATATGCGTGTAATCATAGCTGGATTGCCTTATTTTGCAAAAATACTTCAATCTGATTTAGCTAGTTTTGATCCAATAAATAAATATGTGTTTTGTGATACATATTATTCTTTGTTCGACAAATTTAGGTTCTCAATGCTTTTGCCATTTACTGATCTGGTCATTTCTTTAAATGGTGTAAGCGATAAAAGTGGAAGTCTTGAATTAGCTGTAAAATTAGGTAAGAAAATATTCATGTTATGGCAAGGAACAGATGTTCTATTGGCCAAAGAAAGATTTAAAAATAATACCATCTATTCAAAATATATTAATTACGCTATTCATTTTTCCGACTCTTTAATTTTAATAGAAGAGTTAAAAGAAATTGGAATCAAAGCAGATTTGTTGAATTTCAAGCATATCGAAATCAATCAATCTACCACCAAACACTATAAAGATATTTCTGTATATAGTTATATTCCAGAAGGTAAAGAGGTTTTTTACGGACTAGATTTTATTATTCCTCTATTCGGGATGTTTCCTGAGATTGAATTTAAAATCATAGGAACCCATGGCAAGTCATATCCAAAATATCCGAATGTTAATTATTATGGTTGGCTTGATAAAAAATCTTATCAGGATATATGCAACAAAACACCTATTTTTATTAGACTTACCGAACATGATGGTTATTCAAGAAGCGTTCTGGAAGCAATATCTTCCGGAAATGAAGTAATCTGGAATATGAATCATGAGTTATGCCACTATGTTAAAAGAGATTCTATAGAAGTATCAGAAAAGCTGAGAGAAGTCATTCAACTCATTAAAAACAGAGGGATGACCAAAAATTTAAATAATATTCAATGGGCAGAAAAAAATTTAAACATTCAAAATATTATTGGTAAATTTAAAGAAAAAATAGAGGAATATATTTAAGTAAACGATTTTTGTAAAGAAATTTAGTTTACGATGAATAATTCTATCAAACGTATTTTTTCTGAAAATGAATAAAATAAATAAAATGCTGATTTTATGACATTTCAACGTATTAAACTCCATTTGCTAAGAGTTTATTGGAAAATAAAAGGTGTTATTATTTCAAATTACGCTTTTATATATAAGAATAATGAAATTTTAAATCCTAAAAATTTATCTTTGGGTGAAAATTCAATACTATATAAAGAACTTACTATCTATATTGGAAAGCAAGGCTCACTCACTATAGGGAAAAATTCTCATATTGCACCTTATGCTTATCTGCTAATTGATAACAATGCAATAAATATTGGCGATAATGTTGCCATTGGTCCTTTTTGCGCTTTTTTTTGTCATTCTAACAGTGTAGAGGGTGGAAGTAAATTGTTTGCCGAAAACTATATTGATTTGCCAATAATAATTGGGAACAATGTATTTATTGGTTCTCATACAGTAATTTTACCGGGTAGCATTATTAACGATAATGTTGTAATTGCTTCAAATTCAGTTATTAAAGGCGTAGTTGAGGGAAATAGTATTTATGGTGGTTCTCCTGCAAAAATGATTAAATCGTTATAAGATGGCAAAATTATTAAAACCTTATAACTTCTGTTATGTAAGCAATTCACTTTCGAAAGGGGATATGCTGAAATCATGCCTTGATATTTTGTTTTTTCAGAAAAACAAGCGCATGAGGCAATTCAAAGAACTTATATCTGATTATTTCTCTGTGCATCCAAAAAAAGTTTTTCTTTTTGGTGCAGGAAGGATGGGCGTTTATTCTCTCCTTAAATCAATGAATCTGAATCAAAATGATGAAGTAATAGTTGCTGGTTATACCTGTGTTGTCCTTACCAATGTCGTGAAATTTGTTGATTGTAAAATTAAATATGTTGATATATCAGCTGAAACATTGAATATTAATACCAAGCTATTATTGAATACTATTTCTGAAAATACAAGAGCTGTAATTCTACCCCACAATTTCGGTATTTTATATTCTGACATCCCTCTGATTAAGGAAAAATTCCCAAACATCATTATCATTGAAGATGCAGCTCATTCTTTAGGATCAACAACTCCAAATGAGGCTATACTTTGTGGCCTTGCAGGTGACGCTTCATTCTTTAGTCTTGAGTTTTCAAAACCAATATCAACAGGTTTAGGAGGGATCCTAATTGTCAATAATGAACTATTGCTTGAAAAAATGCAAGCTGATTTCACTAAAATTCCCTACTTTTCATTTTACAAAGTACTTAAAATTTTTATTACCTTTCTGGTCTTGAATCTTTCCATGTGGAAAAAATCAAATTTTTTCTTGGTTATTTCTGCCATTTTTCTGAGAAGAACAAAAATGCTGTATGCAACTTCAAAAGAGGAAGTTTATGGTCAAAAGCCATTGGATTATCCAGTAAAATTATCTCCTTCTCTTTCTGTTTTAGGATATTATCAAATGGCAAAAATAGAAGATATAAACAGACAAAAGAGAGAGATTGCATTTCAATATTTCAGTTTTTTTAAACAGTTCAGCTCCATTCAACAGTTTTACCATCCCAGCTATATATTTGTCAGGTATCCAATCGTATTTTCTGATACTATTGAAAATGAAGTGATTCGTAAAATTCAATCGGAGGCTGAAAATGAAGGTCTTATTTTGGGTGATTGGTTTAACGATGTTGTTCATCCGGATGGAGTTTTCCGTTTTGGTTATACTCTTCACGACTGTAAGGTAGGCGAAAATGTGAGCGGGAAAATTATAAATTTGCCTGTCAACATTAACATGAAACCTTCAAATGAAATGCTCGAAAGTTTAAAAAAGATATTTATTAAAAATGGTATTCAATAATGATTAAATCAATAGGACCGATGAAAAATGTCATAAAATTTAAATTTTCGATTTTGTTTGACATTTTTTCTCCTTTGTTAACTATTCTAGCAATCGCTAAGCATAATTTATCAATTGTATTAATTAAAATTAATTAAAAAGATTAACTATGAAAATTGCCGTAGTAGGATTAAAATATTTTGGAACCAGAATTTGTACTCATCTCAATGAATTAGACAGGAAGAATCAATATATCTTTTTTGACACCTATTATTCATACAAAGATCGGTTAAAGTTTCTTTTATTGCTCCCTTTTATTCGAACCGTATATTCTATTAATGGAACCATACAAAAAAGTTTAGTTATTTCTATTTCGATTTTTCTAAAGAAAAGGGTTGTTTTTCATTGGGTTGGAAGTGATTTGATACAAGCAAAAAAAGATTTTAAAACAAATCAATACAATCCGAAATTTATTCGTAAACCTATACATCTTACCGATACTCCATGGTATATTGATGAATTAAAATCAATGGGAATAGAAGCTCAATTTATATCACTTACACCCATAAAAGCCGATGATAAAACAGCTGCCTTTTCTCAAAAATTCTCTGTATTAACTTATATTTCTCAATCTGATCCTGAATTTTATGGATTGAGTAGAATTTTGGAAATTGCTTCAGAACTTAAAAATGTGCATTTTTTCATTGCCGGACTTGTAAAAACAGATAAAATTATTCCTGAAAATATTACCCTTATGGGCTGGGTGAAAAATATGGATGAAGCTATTGCCAATTCTATGGTGAGTATTCGGATACCCGAGCATGACGGTTTATCATCTTTTGTATTGGAATCCTTAAAAAATGAACGCTATGTAATTTACAATAAAGAATACAGTCATTGTAATTTTGTTTCTGATAATAAAAGCGTGATAGATTCAATACGCTCATTTGTTGATCAGTTCGAACGAGGTGTTTTATCCCCAAATATTGAAGGAAGAGCATTTGTTGTCGATAATTTTTCAAAAAAGACGGTTGTTCAATCTCTTATCTTTGCCCTTACAAATAAAAAGAATTAATGGAAAAAAAACACATCATTATCGTATCGGTATATTTCCCTCCCATCATCTCTATTGCTTCAAATCGTTTATTGGCTTTTGCTAAATATCTGGACCCATTAAAATATAGAATAAGCGTAATAACTTTGCAATCAGGAGATAATAAAAATCGTATAGCTTTGCCCAATGTTGAAATTATATATGTTCCGAATAAACAGTTTATTAAAAGAGCTTCGTTTTCAAAAAAATACACCTATATCATCCATAAAATAAGAGCAGTATGGAATACATTGTTGAACGTGGTCGATTTTAATGATTTCTATTCATGGGAAAATACTGTGTTCCTTGAATTACAAGGCTTAATAAAAGAGCCTGAAAATACCGTCGTTATAAGCAGTTACCCAACTTCATCCCCACTTATCATTGCATCAAGAATTAAACTAAAATTTCCAACAATAAAATGGATTGACGACCTAAGAGATGGAATCAGCAATAATTCGAATAAATCTACTTTTTTTGCCAGTAAATATAAAGCCAATATCGAGGAAACTATGATGGAACAAGCAGATGTTATTACAGCTGTTTCTTCTCCCATTTTGAAATATCTTAAGACAAAATACAACGATAAGGAGATAAATTATCACGAAATCCGTAATGGTTATGATTTTGAGTATGGGAATAATGGGAAATTCAACGCAGTATTTACAATTTCATACTTAGGAAACTTTTATGGGAATCGTAATCCTTCAATTTTTTATAAAGCCCTTGAAGTGATTCTCGAAAATGGTTTTATTCCTAAGCTTGAGGTTAATTTTATTGGAGTTGGAGGAGCGGTAATGATACCCCATAAATTAAAAAAAATAGTTTTTGTAAAAGATAAGGTAGCTTATGATGTTGCGATTGAATATATGAGGAATTCTGATGCATTGCTTCTGGTCTTGCCAAAAGGAGAAAATAAAGGTGTCTTTTCGGGGAAAATATTTGATTACCTTGGAGTTATGCGTCCAATTATTCCTCTTGTGGACACTGCTGATGTGGCAGCTGAACTTATTCTTGAAACAAATGCAGGGAAACTGGCTGAATCGAATTCAGTAGAAGAAGCTGTTGAATCTATCCTTTATGCCTATCATTTATGGGAGAAAAAGACACTCCCGCCTTATAATTCTGAACTGATAAAATCACTTCACCGGAAATATCAGGTTGAAAAATTAGGTAAAATAATAGATGGTTTATGGAACTAAATAAAAAAATCAAATACCTTTTTTTTGGGAATGCTCAAAGTGTGCATTTGATAAAATGGATTAAAGCATTAGCGCCTTTGTGTGATGTATATGTCATTTCTTCAACTACTATCCATCCTGATCTGAATAATATTGTTGATATAGATAAATGTTTTTCACTCTATCTTTCTATTGAAGCTGGAGGTGGAAATATTAAGATACTTCAATCTTTATATAAAGTCAATGCTATTATAAAAAGAATTCAGCCAGATGTTGTGAATGCTCATTATATTACGAGTCATGGGCTGATAACATCCATTATAAAACACTGCTGGAACCATAAGTTTCTTTTAATTGCCTCCACCTGGGGAAGTGATATATTGATTACACCTCATAAAAATATAGGCTATAAGATGATTACAAAATTCATTTTAAATACCTCCGATATTATTACTTCCGATGCTCAAGTGATGACAGAAGAGATTAAAAAGCTTAGTAATACAAAAATATTGACATTTACTTTTGGATTGGAATCACTTCCTGAAGTATCCTTAAATGAGAAAAATTTCAATTACTTCTTTTCAAACAGGATTTTGAGTTCCAATTATAACATTGATAAAGTTATTCGACATTTTTCTTCAATTTTTAAACAAAATAAGGAAGCAAAGCTTTATATAGCCAATGAAGGAGAAGATAAAGCTAAATTGGTAGCATTATGCAAACAATTAAATATGGGAACTGCTGTGGAATTTATTGGATTCTTAAACCAAAATGAACAATCGGATTTTTATCGAAAATCAGGATTCTATTATTCCCTTCCTACATCAGATGCTACATCAGTTTCCTTACTGGAAGCAATGGCTTGGGCATGCATTCCTATCGTTTCGGATATTCCTGCCAACAGAGAATGGATAACAAACGAGTACAACGGTATTGTTCTTTCAGCTATCGATATTCCATTTGATCATGAAATTTTGCTGAAAAAAGAAGAAATTATGGGAATAAACAGAACTATTATAGCAGATAAAGCAATTTTTAAAAATTCAATAGCATCATTCTTTAATGAAGTGATAAATTTTAAACCCATAACTAAATGAAGTTACTCATTCTTACTCAATACTTTCCACCTGAAGTAGGAGCTCCTCAAAACCGATTGTACGAATTGGCAGTTCGTTTACAACAGAAAGGAATGGAAATAACCATTTTAACTGCTATGCCCAATTACCCTCAGATGGAAGTGCATACTGCTTATAAAGGGAAATTTTATTGTTATGAAGAGATGAGTAAATTGAAAGTTCATCGTGCCTGGATTTATGTAAGTAAAAGTAAATCAATTCTCAGCCGCTTGATGAATTATTTTTCATTCGTTATCTCATCCTTAATAATTGGACTCTTCAAAATTGAAAAGCAGGATGTAGTATTGGTTGAATCACCTCCTTTATTTCTTGGAATTACGGCTTATTTACTTTCACTTACCAAGCGAGCTAAAATGGTTTTTAATGTTTCTGATCTCTGGCCTGAAAGTGCAGAAAAATTAGGCTTAGTAAGCAATAAAAGGCTATTAAAACTATCGACTTATTTGGAAGAGTTTTGCTATAAGCAATCTGCTTTAATTACTGGTCAGACTCAAGGGATTTGTGCAAATATTTCATCCCGCTTTCCTGAAAAGAAAGTTTATTGGCTTAAAAATGGCGTAGATATTAATTTTTATAATTCTGAAAAAATTTCAGAAACAAACTGGCGTTTTGAAAACGGATATAAAATAGATGATTTTTTATTAATTTATGCCGGTATCATTGGCTATGCTCAAGGACTTGAAATTATCATTGAAGCTGCAAAAAACTTTCATGATCAACCCAGTATTAAATTCATTATGTTGGGAAGTGGTCCCGAAAAAGAAAAATTGCAGAAATTAAGCAAAGAGCTTGGTTTAACGAATGTTTATTTTTATGATGTTGTTCCTAAACACCAAATGCAAAATATCCTGATTTCAACAGATGTATCTATTATTCCTTTACGAAAATTAGATTTGTTTAAGGGAGCCATCCCTTCAAAAATATTTGAATCATTAGCTCTTAAAAGACCTATTTTATTGGGTGTTGATGGTGAAGCCAAAGAGCTTTTTGTCGAAAAAGGACAATGCGGTTTGTTCTTCGAGCCGGAAAACGTTGCAAGTTTAGTTGAAGGAATTGAATCTCTATTTCAACATCCTGAATTAAGAACTCAATACGGAAATAATGCATACGAATTTGTTGCCGAAAACTTTAACAGAGATATCATTGCCAATGAATTCTGGGAAAAACTTAAATTGTTGAGCTAAACAGCTAATTTATTTTATACCTGTTTTCTTTTTACCTTGTAAACTAGGATAGCTTCATTTTTATTGATAGGATTTGCTTTGTGTAAAAGTTTATCCAGAAATCCCGGCTTAAATATATTTAAAAAGCTTAATTTTCCATAAGAACTTTCTATATAATTAACTCTTGCAGCTATATTTTTATCTGATATAAAATAGATATAGTCGGGTGAAATTTCTTTTAAATAAACTGGATTTTTAATTTCAAAAACATAAGCAGATCTCCGCTCAATGAGGTTGGTATCTGATGGATTGATTTTTTCTAATGAAAAATTATAAAATGTCAACCATTTTTTGCTGTAAAAGCTTGGTAACATGATGTTGCCAGCACTATTTGAATACTCTACAAGAATAGTATTTGCATTTTTGTCGTCTTGAATAGCTGCCATGGATTCCACCCTGGCTTTTTTACTGTAATAGGTTACTGACAATGGAACCAACAATGCATTCATTACCAAGAAGATGATAAAGAAGTTGTTCAGGATTTTTTTTGTTTTAAAATCCCCATTGTTATATACAATATAAAGTCCTGTTTGTCCTAATATTACAAACATAGGTAACAATGTAAAAATAAACCTTTCTTGTTTGTTGGGGTATAACGAATGAAAGACAAGGAAAAACAATGTTGGAACAAAAATTAAAAGCGTCTTTTTATGGATGCTTTTATACATTCCATACCAATAGACAATGCCCAGAGGGAGTAATAATAAACCAGTCAGAACCAGCATATAGGAGTACCAGGCATTGGTAATATAAGCGTCTTTATTGGCAATGTTGTACATCACATATTCCTGCATTTCAGCAAAAGGTCTTCCCCAGATAAAAAAATCAATGCCTCCCTGAATCAGAACAACAGATAATATTGTTCCCAGGGTGAAAAGCAATGCTTTTGGAAATTTATTAAGATACAGTATTACAATACCCATTCCGATGATATAGACACTTGTTTGGAAGCGTGTTGAAAAAGCAAATCCTGCAATAAAACCTGCCAGTAAAAAAGGAAATAATTTATTGGTATCCTGGTTTTTATATACCAACCAGGTGGACCATAATAAAAATGGGATACAAACCATTTCAACAAGATTTCGAACACTCAACCAGGGCATTAGCCATAAAATGGCTAAAATAAAAGCAACAATTTTTGCATTGCTGATATCTGAGATTTTTTCAGTGATTTTATAAGCAAAATACACAATTGATAATGAATAAATCGCATGTATAAGTCTTATGATAAACATTTTAGAATCAGTTGACAAAAATGAAAAAAGATTCATCATGCAAAACAAGCAATAATGAATGCCCACATAGAAAAAACTATGTCCTTCGGGTTTTGGGTTTACCTGATTCCATGGCAGCCAATCATTGTAATCATAGCCATCAGCCCATGATTGTGCTGCTTCAACGATTAAAAAGTGGTCATCATGATAGCCATAACCCTTGGCAAAAATTACAGCGATGAGTCTGAGAATAATTGCAATTCCAAGAATTTGCTGAATGTTCAGCTTTTTTGATATTAACTCGTATAAGTTAATTTTCATAATGGTAAGTATTAATTTGTTGCAAATTCTTAATTTATTTCAACTGTATGAATGTTGGATTCCTTGTCTGTTTTTGACCACAGATAAATTAATGGAAGCATGAGTCCAATAAGTGGAGCTCCACCTCCTGTGTCAAATAAATCATTCGTCATACAGGATAATAAAACGATTAAATTAAAAGCCAGTAAGATAGGTGATTTTGTTTTTATCCAGTAGAGAAAATTAAACGCAAAGAATGCCAGTAATGCAAGTATCCCTAATATGCCATTTTTCCCGAATGTTCTGAGATATTGGTTATGAGGATTGGTTTGCTCCTGATAATTATAAATATAGCCAAATTCCTTGTATTTTATGGTCATTTCATCCGTTAAATCTCCTGTTCCAACTCCAAATATAAAATGTGACTTGATAATATCAAAGGTTGTAATAATTGAATTTTTCCTTAATGATGTTGATTCCAATGATTGTTCAGTTTTGGTATTCAAATCAGGTACTTTTTGTTCAATCATCACTTTTTCTTCTTTAAAAAAACTGATAAAACGCATTTCTTTTCCGAAAACTAAAATAAAAAGAGAGCAAAATACAAGTGTAAAAAACATCAACTTACTTTGCCGTTTCTTGAAATAAATAATTAGAAATAAGGCATTTATTAAATAAAAATAAATGATAACTGATTTTGTTTGCAAGAGGATTATTACCAATGCAAATAAAAGCAATGAAAAAATTAAAATAAAATTTTGGGCTTTTTGATTTAAGTATTTACTAAAAATATCTTTTTTATTGAAAACCCATAAGCAAAGAAAATATGCCAGTACCAGATAATATGAAAAAGATCCTGTTTCGCGGAGTAAATAGGTGTAGAAAAAGTAGTAAGCGTTTCCTGTGTCAATATATCTAATAAAAGCGAATGATAATATAAATAATGTTTTTAATAAACACCCTGTGATAAAACCGCTAAGCATCAATGAGATGGTCTTGTTTGAGAAAGTTTCTTTGAGTGTAAAAAGAATAAATGGGAGTAAAAAAATTGGTAATGTCCTTGACAATTCGAAGCTTGCAGCAGAGAAATTCGAGGTGTTTATTAATCCTAATAATCCTACAATAAAAGTTGAAGAAGTAAATAGAAGCAATGTAAGGTTTTCTTTATTAAAAAAAACCTCCTTTTTAAAAAAACTGATAAGCCAGAAAATGACAATTAAAATAAATGGGATGGTTGTGAGTTCAGGTTTTATTCCAAGTGTAAGTGTTGCCAGAAAAAGCAAGTAAGCTAAAATACTTGAATTTAAATTCATTTTATCAATTTTAAGTGAGATGCAAAGTTAAAAAAAAAAATAGTCTTTGCTAGTTTCTCAATATTTTGGCATTAAAACTTATGCCTATTTATATTGTGGTGATTTATCTTTTTGAAAATTAGCTAACTAAAAAATAATTTCGCATATTTATTTCTGCTTCCTACATTTCTTCGAAATTAAACCAAAGCACTTAGCATAAGCTTGCTAGCAATTCTGCATGAATGCGATAACTTAACTATGTTTTAAACAGATTTCGGTTGATAAAAAATGATGTTTATCTTATTTACTTTAATTCAGTTTCATTACTTTTGTGCAAAATTTTTACAATGGTTGCAGAATATACCGAAGATAGTATTCGGTCGTTGGATTGGAATGAACATATCAGGTTACGTCCTGGAATGTATATCGGGAAGTTGGGCGATGGTGCATCACAGGATGATGGTATCTATGTCCTTGTAAAAGAAATTGTGGATAATGCTATCGATGAGTTCGTTATGGGTTTTGGGAGAACTGTCGAAATATCAATACAGGATCAGAAGGTTACTATCCGTGATTATGGTCGTGGTATGCCTTTAGGGAAAGTAATTGATTGCGTTTCAAAAATTAATACGGGTGCTAAATACGATTCCAAGGTTTTTCAAAAAGCTGTAGGGCTAAATGGTGTTGGTACCAAAGCTGTAAATGCACTTACTTCCTATTTTAAGGTTCAGGCTATTCGAGAAGGAAAAACCAAAATCGTAGAATTCAGCAAAGGTTTTATAACAAAAGATAATGAAATTCAGCCATCTGAATTGAGAAATGGAACCATTATCACTTTTGTACCTGATGCTGAAATATTTGGTCATTATCATTTTATAGATGAATACCTTGATAAATTACTCTGGAATTACGCTTATCTTAATAATGGCTTGACCATCAATTTTAATGGGAATAAATTTATTGCTAAAAACGGATTGCTCGATTTGCTGGAAAGCAACATCAATGGTTCAACTACTTACCCAATTATTCATATAAAAGAAGATGACCTTGAGTTTGCATTTTCTCACAGTACAAGTCAATATATCGAAGAATATTACTCTTTTGTAAATGGACAGCATACAACGCAGGGAGGAACCCATCAGGCAGCTTTTCGTGAAGCTATCGTAAAAACAATCCGAGAGTTTTATAAAAAAGATTTTGAGCCTAGTGATATCAGGAGTTCAATTGTGGTAGCCCTGAGTTTTAAAATACAGGAACCTGTTTTTGAGTCACAGACCAAAACAAAATTAGGTTCGATGTATATTGAACCCAATGGAGCAACCGTTCGAAATTATATCATGGATATTGTAAAGCGTAATCTTGATAACTATCTGCATATCAATTCCGAAACGGCTGAATTACTGTTGAGGAAAATTATGCAGTCAGAGAAAGAACGCAAGGAAATGGCCAATATCAAAAAAGCCGCCCGCGAAAGTGTGAAAAAGGTAAGTTTGCATAATAAAAAATTAAGAGATTGCCGCGTACACTACGACAGCAATGATGAAAGACGCTTGGAAACTACCTTGTTTATCACAGAGGGAGATTCAGCGAGCGGTTCAATCACTAAATCAAGAGATGTCAATACTCAGGCTGTTTTTAGTTTAAAGGGTAAACCTTTGAATTGTTATGGGATGTCGAAAAAAGTTGTGTATGAAAACGAAGAATTTAATTTATTACAGGCTGCATTAAATATTGATGAAGATATTGAAAATCTGAGATATAACAATATTGTAGTTGCTACTGATGCCGATGTAGATGGTATGCACATTCGTTTGCTCTTGTTGACATTTTTTCTTCAATTTTTCCCTGATCTTGTAAAACTAGGTCATTTGTATATACTTCAAACACCTTTGTTTAGAGTCCGCAATAAACAAAAAACAATTTATTGCTATTCGGAAGAAGAACGTATAAATGCAATTTCTCAATTAGGTACCAATCCTGAAATAACACGTTTTAAAGGGCTGGGAGAAATCTCTCCTGATGAGTTCAGACATTTTATTGGTCAAAATATACGACTGGAACCCGTTATTCTTAAAAAAGATTCTTCCATCAAAAGTATATTAGAATTCTATATGGGTAAAAATACACCTGACAGGCAGGCATTTATTATCGAAAACCTAAGAGTTGAATTAGAAGCTTAAAACCGTAAACTGATTTCAGCATACCGTAAACTGATTTCAGTTTGATATATAAACACAGGGTTTTACTTTTGTATACTTATTATTTATCTTAGAATGAATGGATACTTAATTTTTTGTTATATTAATAAATAAAATGACAAAATAATAAAAAAAAATATAACTTTGCAATGTATTATAATAACTATAAGTTGTATTTAGTAGTTATATTCATAGATAAGTAATTCTTTTTTTATTATAATAAAGTTGACTATATTGTAATATTTTTATTTTTAAACATTTATATTTTATGAAAGCTATGTATTTTTTACAGAAAAAAAGTATTTTATTATTTTGCTTTTCTCTTATTATTGCTTCTGTATATGCAGGACCAGTTGGAAAAGAAAAAGCACAACGTGTGGCTCAAAATTTCTTAAGTCATAATTTAAAAATCAATTCAAGTAAATTTATAACAGCTTACGAAGCTATTATGGATGTCAGTAAATCTCACTGTTTAATGCATGTTTTCAAAGGCGAAAATTCTTATATTGTTATTGCTGCTGACGATAGAACTTATCCAGTTTTGGCTTACTCTAATGAAGGCCCAATTGCGGAAAAAGGAAAAATTCCTGCTTTCGATTGGTGGATGGATAATTTAGCAAAAAGCATTGCTGTTGAATCTCGCTTAAAATCAAGCGTTAAGCAAGAAGTTATTGCAGCTTGGGATTTTTATTCTTCTAATGAAAAATCTGCAGGGAGTTTAAAAAGTACAAATACTGTAGTTCCATTACTTTCTACTTTTTGGAGCCAGGAAGGTGGTTATAATTATTATTGCCCTGCTTTTTCAACAGGTCCAAGCGGCCATTGTGTAACTGGATGTGTTGCAACTGCTATGGGGCAGGTTTTGAGATATTATAAATACCCAGTACAGGGAAATGGATCTCATTCTTATTCTCACCCTGCTTTTGGTGTATTAACCGCTAATTTTGGAACTACAAATTACGATTGGGCTAATATGGGAGCTACAACCAATCCATTTGATATTGATACATTGAATCGCAATGCAATTGCTAAGTTAATTTATCATTGTGGTGTTGGTGTTGATATGAATTATAATCCAACAGAATCTGGAGCTTATACTGCCAATGTTCCTGATGTATTGTATAATAATTTTAAATACAAAAGATATGTTAGTTATATCGAACGTGTTGATTATACCGACGATGTATGGACCAATATTTTAATGGAAAATCTTGATATGCATAATCCATTGATTTATAGTGGACATGGTACTATTGGCGGACATGCATGGGTATGCGATGGCTATGATTCTCCTACTCATTTCCATTTCAACTGGGGATGGAGTGGTACTAGTAATGGTATGTTTTATATCAACAACAACCTAAATTCTGGTAATGGCGATTTTACAGCTGGTCAGGGTATTGTCGTGAATATTGTTCCTGATAGTTCTATTTTTCCTTTATGTGGGAACAAAAAATATACCGCACAAAACTACACTTTTACAGATGGAAGTTATACCGACCTCTATAAAAATAATACCAATTGCCAATGGTTGATACAACCAGATACTTTAGGTACTGATACTTTAAAGCTTTCATTTTTAGAGTTTAAAACTGAAGCAACTAAAGATTATTTAACTATTTATGATGGAACTACTACCTCTGCACAACAAGTTCCGGGTAGTCCATTTTCAGGTCAAACATTACCTTCATCATTAACTTCTACCTCTGGTGCTTTCTTATTGGTTTTTGTGAGCGATGCAGCCAATAACGATATGGGCTGGAAGGTAAAATATACAACTATCCCAAAAGTTATTGTTGGAATACAGGAAAATGAAGTAGTAAAACAATTAAGCGTTTATCCTAATCCTGCAAATGGCAAACTTAATATTTCAGGTGATTTTAATGTTTCTGGTTCCGTGAAATACAATGTTACAAATATTATAGGTGCATTTGTATTCTCATCTGAAATGAATATAGCTCAAGGATTGCAAAACAAATCAATTGATATTAGTTCATTAAAAGCCGGTATCTATTTCCTGAATATCGGAAACACTAAATCAACAACTCACACAAAATTCGTTGTAGAATAAGCTGATAAAACAAAACATTTTTAAAAAAGCCATTTCCTTTATTATTGGAAATGGCTTTTTTAATTCATGAAAAAATATATATCTTTCTATTATTTTCATTGCCATCCTTTTGATATGTAATAATAATAATAAGGATGAAGCAGAATTAAGAAAAAGTATTGAAGCAGTTTTTAACCAATCTGTCAAATAATTTGAAGTTGTTAAATATAAATTTTATATTGCTATCGTTGATAATAATGAGTAAACGAAAATTCCAATAAAGAATACGACAACAGCCCTGTCAGCATTTAATAACTTTCAGGGCTGTTTGCTTCTGCTACCAAGCCCTAAAACTTGGTGTTCTAATGATAATCTGTATTTTTTTCAAGTTAAAAAATCACCAAATTAAGCAGTCTGAAGATCTTTCTTGGATTTACGGTAGAGATAGGTGTTGAAAATATTCCTTTTTCCAAAGCGGTATTGCTTATCGGAATTGATCATTTTTGAGAATATGGTTTTGGAAACGCCGAAGTATTCGTAAGTGGTCCCATCTAAAAAAGTAATTTCGAGCAATTGCCCCTTGTGCTTGAAATCGACGATGCCTGATTCTGAAGTTGTGAGTTTGTATTCATCCAAGTTTGCTGCTTTGGTTTCAGGTGCAATACTTACCAGAAAATGATAGGCGTCAATAATCTGACGGCTTTTAATTTCAGCCTCTTCAGCCATTGCATCTCCATCCTGAAATTTGTCAGGATGCCATTCTTTTACAAGCATGCGATAGGTTGTCTTTAACTGTTTTAGATCGGTATCTTGTTCTACTTTGAACAACTTTTTGTATTCGTTAATACGCTTCATGAATTTATTTTACTGAATTTTAAGAGTCTGAAAAATTTTAAGTGTCTGTGAACAAACGAATCTTGCTTTTTCTAAATCGGCTGCAAAAGTAGTGTTTTTATCGATACAAAAGCAGTTTGTTTTTGTGAAATTCTAAGATTTAAGGATTCTATATATTATGAAAATATAAGAATCGAAAAAAGGCATAAGAATTGAATGTTTCATTCCCTATGCCTTTCATGAAATTTTAACTCATCACACTTTCGCCTCTTCGCCCTTCGCCTCTTCGTCTCTTCGTCTCTTCGTCTCTCTCCGTTTACTTAGAAGATAAAAATCTTTCGGCTTCAATAGCAGCCATGCAACCACTACCGGCGGCAGTTATTGCCTGTCTGTAATGATGATCCTGTACATCTCCGGCAGCAAAAACACCTTCGATATTGGTTCTTGTTGAACCTGGGACTGTTTTGATATAATCCATATCATCTAATTCCAATTTTCCTCTAAAGATTTCAGTATTTGGAGAATGTCCAATGGCAACAAAAAAACCATGTATTGCTATTTGTTTTTCTTCTCCGGTTTTTACATTTTGCAATAAAACACCATTTACGCCTGAAAAATCCCCCAAAATTTCTTTGGTAGTATGATTCCACAAGACTTCAATATTGGGTGTATTAAAAACCTTTTCCTGCATAGCTTTTGAGGCTCTTAATTCGTCCCGTCTGACTATCATGTATACTTTGTTACATAGTTTGGCCAAATAGGTTGCTTCTTCGGCTGCGGTATCGCCACCACCTACAATTGCTACATCTTTGCCACGGTAAAAGAAACCGTCGCAGGTAGCACAAGCAGAAACACCTTGTCCATTGAATTTCTTTTCCGATTCAATCCCTAACCATTTGGCTGAAGCGCCTGTAGCAATAATAATACTATCTGCCAGTATTTTTTTACCATCATCGGCATATATTTTAAATGGACGTTCTGTAAAATCAACTTCAGTAACAATGCCCCATCTGGCTTCGGTCCCAAATCTTTCAGCTTGTTTTTTAAGTTGCTCCATCATCTCTGGTCCTGTAATTCCTTCAGGATAACCAGGGAAGTTATCTACTTCTGTGGTTATGGTTAACTGTCCTCCTGGTTGCAGCCCTTGGTAAACAACAGGTTTTAAATCAGCTCTGGCTGCATAAATTGCAGCAGTATAACCAGCTGGTCCAGATCCTATAATGAGACATTTTTGTTTTTCAAATTCTTGATTCATAAGTAGTTTATATATTTTAAGCTAAATATAGGTATGAATGAAATAAGGAATAAAAAAAGTGTAATTTTATTTACACTTTAATATCATTTACTCATCACTTTCTTCGTTTTCTTCACTAATACTATCGTTGTCAATTTGATTGGAGCCTAAATCTTCATTTTCGTTTTCTCCTGCTTCATTTTCACTAACTTTATCTACAGGACCTGAAACCCCGCGAAATAAGAGTTTGTCGAAATCTTCTTCACTCATTTTGTTGTCAACTTTAACATCAACCTTTACAAGGAAAGCAACTTCATCTGTTTCTAACGGGACTACATATATTACATCATTGTTTGGTTTAGTAACTTTTGTAATATAATCAGAATAACCTGTTGGATATTTTTCTTTAAATGCCTCTAATGCCTCAGCCGGAAGATTGTGATAGCTGATAATAACCTTTCTTTTATTCATTTTCTATGTAATCTTTTTTTTTGCAATAATATTAATTTTTTTGATAGAAAAATAAAAAATCAAGATTATTTTTAATGGATATTGTTTTTTTTATTGATAAATTTCTTTTTTTGCTGCTTTTAAAGTGTTTTGAAGCAATGCAACTATAGTCATAAGACCCACACCACCTGGTACAGGAGAAATAAAACTGCATTTTTTTGAAACATTTGCAAAATCAACATCTCCTATTAATTTAAAACCTGATTTTGTTTCACTGGAAGGAACTCGGTGTATTCCTACATCAATAACCACAGCGCCTTCTTTTACCATTTTAGAAGTTACAAAATGGGGTTTGCCAATTGCAGCAATTAAAATATCGGCCTGTAGCGTTATTTCTTCTAAATTTTTGGTTTTACTATGGCAAATAGTTACAGTAGCGTTGGCAGTTTTTGTGTTCCGCGACATCAAAATACTCATAGGAGTACCTACAATATTGCTTCTTCCCAATACTACACAATGCTTGCCTTCTGTTTCAATATTGCTTCTCTCAATCATTTGCATGATACCAAATGGTGTAGCAGGAAGGTAGGATGGAAGGCTTGCTAACATTCTGCCAGCATTGACGGGATGAAAACCATCCACATCTTTTTTGGGATCTATCGCTTCTATTACTTTGTCAACAGAAATATGTTTTGGTAAAGGCATTTGTACAATAAATCCATCCACTTCATCATCAGTATTTAAAAACTCAACTGCTTTTAATAAATCTTTTTCGCTGATGCTTGAAGGATAACGATATATTGAAGATATAAAACCCACTTCTTTGCACGACCTTTCTTTACTTGCTACATAAGTCTGGCTGGCGGGATCTTCCCCAACAAGTATTGCAGCCAAATGAGGAGGGTTTTTGCCATCATCTATCATTTTTCTGACTTCATTGGCAATTTCAGTTTTTATTTCTTCTGCAATTATTTTTCCATCTATTATATTCATGGTCTTTTGGGTTAATGGTTATTTGTTATTAGGTTATTGAGTTATTGAGTTATTAAATTATTTTTTGATTTATTCGTTTGTAGTTCAAATCTTTATTTAATATATACTGGTAATTGTAAAATGATAACTAATTCCTAATTTCTAATTTTTTATCTTCTTTTCATATTTCCCATCGATTGCATTAATTTGCTTCCTTTTCCACCACTCATCATTTTCATCATTTTACGGGTTTCATCAAATTGTTTGATCAAGCGATTGACTTCCTGAATATCAGTTCCACTTCCATGGGCAACTCTTTTTCTGCGGCTACCATTTAATAAGGAAGGATTTGATCTTTCTGTAGGTGTCATGGATGTAATAATGGCTTCTATACTTTTAAATGCATCGTCTTCAATTTCAACATCTTTTAACATTTTACCCATACCTGGTATCATCCCGACAAGGTCTTTCATATTTCCCATTTTTTTGATTTGCTTGATCTGAGAAAGAAAATCATCGAAATTAAAAGTATCCTGTTGTATTTTTTTCTGAAGTTTTTTTGCAGCTTCTTCGTCAAATTGTTCTTGAGCACGTTCTACAAGAGAAACAATGTCGCCCATTCCCAAAATACGGTCAGCCATACGTTCGGGATAGAATACATCCAGGGCATCCATTTTTTCGCCTATACCAACAAATTTGATTGGTTTTTCAACAACTGAACGAATGGTAAGTGCAGCACCACCTCTGGTATCACCATCTAATTTTGTAAGAATTACACCATCAAAATTTAGTTTATCGTTGAATGCTTTGGCTGTATTTACAGCATCCTGACCTGTCATTGCATCAACAACGAATAGTGTTTCCTGAGGATTAACTTCTTTTTTGATAGCAGCTATCTCATTCATCATTTCTTCGTCGATAGCCAAGCGACCTGCCGTATCGATAATTACAGTTGCTATTCCTTTTTCTCTGGCATAGGCAACAGCTTTTTTTGCAATTTTTACGGGTTCTTTGCTATCAATATCCGAAAATACTTCTACACCTATTTGTTCTCCTAAGACTTTTAACTGTTCGACAGCAGCAGGACGATACACATCACAAGCTACGAGTAAAACACTTCGTCCTTTTTTTGTTTTTAGGTAACTGGCTAATTTTGCTGAGAATGTAGTTTTACCTGAACCTTGTAAACCCGACATTAAAATTATGGCTGGACTTCCTTTCAGATTTATTTCAACTTTTTCGCTTCCCATCAAAACAGCCAGTTCGTCGTGAACGATTTTAACCATTAACTGACTGGGGGATATGGCTGTAAGTACATTCTGTCCCAATGCTTTTTCTTTAACAGTTTCGGTAAACTGTTTCGCAATTTTAAAACTTACATCGGCATCGAGTAAAGCTTTTCTAACTTCCTTGAGGGTTTCTGCAACATTTATTTCTGATATACGTCCTTGACCCTTAAGAACTTTAAATGCCCTGTCGAATTTTTCACTTAAACTTTCAAACATATCTTTCTATTAATTTTAAGAAGTGCAAAAATAATAAAAAAGAATATATTATTTTGATAAAATAATCTGTGTTTATTCAAATTTGGCAATTCCAAAATAAAACGTAACTTTGCATGCTTTTTTGAAAAAACAATTAATATATTTATGGCAACAACACAAGATTTTAAAAACGGATTATGTTTAGAATTTAATGGAGAATTATTTTCAATATTTGAGTTCCAACACGTAAAACCCGGAAAAGGACCCGCTTTTGTCCGTACTAAGCTGAAGAATTTAAAAACAGGAAAAGTAATTCCAAATACTTTTACTGCCGGTGTAAAAATAGACATAGCCCGCGTAGAAAGAAGGCCTTATCAGTTTTTATATAAAGAAGAAGGTGGTTATAATTTTATGCATGCCGAAACATTTGAACAACTTTTAATAGATGAAGCAATTATCAATGCACCTCAGTTTTTAAAAGAAGGCCAGAATGTTGAAATTACGGTGCATGCAGATACTGAAACTCCATTGCAATGTGAGTTGCCTGCATTTGTTGAAATGCTGATTACATATACTGAACCAGGCGATAAAGGAAATACTGCTACCAATGTTATGAAAGAAGCAACCGTTGAAACAGGTGCAATCATTCGAGTTCCTTTATTTATTGGTGAAGGCGAAAAAATTAAAGTAGATACCCGTACCGGTGTTTATTCAGAAAGAGTAAAATCATTTTAAGAGACTATATTTGAATCAAGTAATAACGCAATAGATGAAATTAACATCACCTTTAAAATTAAAAGAAATTGCTTCTATCATAAATGCTGAGTTTGTTGGCAAACCTGATTTTTTAATTTCAGGGATCAACGAAATTCACATGGTTGAAGCTGGGGATATCACTTTTGTTGATCACCCAAAATATTACAAAAAAGCTCTTACTTCAAAAGCTACCACCATTATTATCAATGCCAAAGTAGATTGTCCTGACAATAAAGCGTTGTTGTTTTGCGATGATCCATTCGAAGCTTACGTTTCATTGGTCAGAAAATTCAGAGGTTTTCAGCCATCAGCATTTTTTGTGAGCCCTTCAGCAGAGATAGGTGAAGGAACCGTAATTCAACCGGGTGCATTCATAGGCAATAATGTAAAAATCGGTAAAAATTGTATCATTCATGCCAATGTAAGTATTTATGATTTTACTGAAATTGGCAGTAATGTTATCATTCATTCTAATACCGTTATTGGAGCTGATGCATATTATTTCCAACGTAAACCCCAAGGTTATCGTAAAATGGAATCTTGTGGTAAAGTTGTTATTTCTGATAATGTGGAAATTGGTGCTTTATGTGCAATTGATAAAGGTGTATCCGGAGATACATTCATTGGAAAAGGAACTAAATTCGACAATCAGGTGCAGATAGGACATGATACACGCATTGGCGCCAATTGTTTGATTGGATCTCAATCGGCAGTGGCAGGTGTAACGGTTATTGAAGATGATGTTATTATTTGGGCAAAAGTTTCAGTTAATAAAGACCTGCATGTTGGTAAAGGTGCTGTAATATTAGCTACCTCTGGTGTTGATAAAGACCTTGTTGGTGATAAAGTTTATTTTGGAATTCCAGCTGATGAAGCCAGGAAAAAATGGAAAGAAATTGCCTATACCAAGTTGCTTCCCGATTTTATGGAAAGTGTCAAACGAAACGGTCATGATAAAAAATAAAATAAAAAAGGAACTTTAAGAGTTCCTTTTTTTATTTCAAAATGTTTAAGATATTTTACAACTCTGCTTTTGTATTTTTAATAGCTTCATTTTTAAGATGGTATACATCCAACGCAACAATCATGGCTATAAAACCCCAAAAGGGAACTGAAGCTTTATCCGTATCCAGGAAATTATTCAGGAATCCATGCGTATAATACGTTACCAGGCTCAATAAAGCTATTAGAGTAAGTAGCCTTGTCTTTTTGTCATTCGACTTACGATAGACCTTTAAAGCGGTATAAATGGCAGAAAAAGCAATGGCTAAAACTGATAATAATCCGAAGATGCCAGTTTCTGCAAGAGGTCCGATGTATTCACTGTGAGCGTTTCCTCTATTCCCGGCATTTGTACTGATGATTGTTTTTTCGTAGGAATATTGATAGGGCGCATATGAAAACTGATAAGTTCCTGGCCCAAAACCCCAGAAAGGCCTGTCTTTGAACATTCTGAATGCAGCTTCCCAACGATTCATTCTTTCGAGATTTGAGGCATCCGTCGATATATTCGACATGGATTGTAGGTGCTCAACTAAGTTGTTGGAAGCATCTTGTTTGTTTTGCTCTAACTTCATAATAATCTCGCTTTGAAGCATAAAAAACAAAGCAATTCCGATGACTGAAGTTAAGACGACCCATTTGAGTTTGATCTGTAATTTGATGATTAAAGCCAATACAACAGCAACTGCAAGTCCTAGCCAGGCTGCACGACAATAGGATAAGTACAAACCTGTTAATAAAATAATACTTACAATTAATGTTAGAAAACGCTGTATATTGGAGTATGATTTATCGAAAAGAAAACCAATAATTACTGGAATAAAGAAAGCAATCATAACACCATAAGCCGTATGATCATTGTAAAAAGGATCCATAATCCAGTGACCAATGTCTTCGTCAAAAGCATAGCTGGCGTGTTTGATAGTTGTGTAAATAATCACTATACTTAGGGAAATTATGTACATCCACGAAAAAATCTTGAAGTTCTTTATGTTTTTAAATAACTGGGTAGCTAAAAAGAAAAATGGAACGATAAACCATAATTTTGCAATCAAAAACTTGAAGGAAACCAAAGGAATTTGACTGGTCATAGAGGTAAGCAACATCCATGATAGATAAAACAAAACAGCAATCGTTACTGGATGTTTTATGATTTTAATATCATAAGCCTGATTGAAAAAAAGTTTGTATAAGTACATAATCAATACTCCTACCATAAGCGGCTCTGTGGGTAAGGCAAGTCCCAGTTGAGCATCGTAATTGCTTAAAGTTATCGAAAGGGGTGTGAGGAATGTAATTAATAAAAGGATTTTGTCCAACGAAGTAAAAAACATCAATAACAAGAAACCTAACAAAGGAATCGTCATGAACCAGAAAAATTCATTGGCTATAAATATAGCATTGATAAGGATAAATAATCCGCTAATGCTATAAATTAAGATTAGTTCTTGTTTTTTTGTCAATGAGGATATGAATTGATGATTATGATTTCAATATACTTTTTTTGTAAATATTTTCGATAAAGATTAATACCAGTATTGAAAGCATAAATGCAGAAAATGAGGATACCAAAACAATCAGCCATCGAACAGGAGTGGTTTTCTTTTCTGCTTTGAAAGCAGAATCAACTACGAATTTTTGAGGCATGTATTCTTCTGCATCTACTTTGGCTTCATCGTATTTGGCTTTAATTTTGCTTAACTGATCGATTTTATAACCCAAGGTATTTCGCAATGTAACGTAAATCCCACCATATTTCGATAATGTATCCATTTTTGCTTCTAATTTTTCAATCCCTGGTTTATTTCCTTTCCCAATCTGAATGGCTAATTCCTGATTGGTCATTTCAGCCTGGGTTTCATAATCGTTGATGCCTTTTCCACGAATAATTTTCAAAGAATCATCAATGTATTTAATCTCTTTTTCGATACTTTCATAGTTTCTTTTCACAATTTCAAATCCTTTGAGGGCTCTTTCTTTTTGCATGGCATTTTTGGTGGAGTCGAGCAAGTCAGAAATAGTATTGGCAATATTGGCAGCCATTTGAGGGTCTTTATCCAAGACAGATATTTCTACCGCCATAAATTCTGTTCTTTTAAAACTGATATTGTCGTTGTATTCCTGCATCAGATAAGTGTTTTTGAATTTAGAATCTTCACTGATATCGTAATGTTTCGCCAGATCGAATCGTTCAATTACTTTGTCCCTGATTTTACTAGAGTTTAATATTTGCAGCAATTGTTCGGCTTGTTCTTCTTCACCAAAATCAAGAATGTCTGTTTTGATATTGGTGTTATCGCTTAACAATGCTTTTGAAATCGAGTTGGAAGATGTTGGAAATAAAATAACCGTTGATTTGAATTTTGGTGTAATCAAAAACGAAGCTCCTGCTGATAACAAAGCGGCAGCAATGATAATAATCAGTAATACTTTACGCCAATTCCATAAAAAGATAAAAAAATTGCTTGAATTAAAATCAGTATTGTTTTTTTTGATTTCTGTCATAATTGTTAAATTTTATCAGGCAAAAATAGGAAATTTTATTGATATTGTGATATAGAGATATAGAGATTTGATGATTTAGTGATTTGAGAATTCAAGGATTCAATAATACTTAAATTGAATAGGTTTATATATTTGTTCTTTTTTTTGAAAATAAAAGGGAAAAATGAATTGTATTTTTTTTTAAACCACATACCTAAAAACCTACAGCATAAATACCTTAAAGTCTATTTTGTTTTATTCTGTATCAGTGTAAGCAAGGATTTAAAATTCAACAACTTCAGGAATGAAGCATAAACGATAGAAAGAATGACCATGCCTGCAAAATTGTAAATCCATTTTTCTTCAATGAAATGTTTTGAGAAAATATTGATGATCACTACACCGATGGCAAAGGCAAGTATTGAAATCAAAAAGCGGTAATCAACTTTAAATTTAAAGACTCTTTGGGCAAAAATAACCTGAACAGTTGCACTTAAAAATTGGGTAAGAATACTCGCATAAGCAGATCCAACTGCTTCCAAGCGGGGGATTAAAATAAAGTTCAACGAAATATTCAGCAACATTCCGGTAGCAGCAATAAAATTCAATTCCTTGAGGTTGCCATTGGCAGTAAGCAAGGTGCCAAATACGTAAGTAGTTGAAACAGCAATAAATCCCATCATCAGCCATTTGAAAACTTCAGCAGATTCTGTTACATGATTGGTATACAGCATTCCCATCAGCTCCATGCTGTAGAAAAAGGAACCAATACCAACAATGAGGGCAATCGTAATAAGGAGTTTGAAAGATAATTTGACGATGTGTACAATCTCATCCCCGTTTTTAATCATTTTCGAAAACAAGGGAAGCAAGAGCACCGCAAAAAGATAGGCAATCATATTGGTGGCATCGAGCAATCTGTAAGAGGAAGCATAAATACCAGCTTGTTCATCACCCTGAGTATTCGGAAGTAAACGTTCGAGCATCACCGAATCAATACGATTGTAAAATGTCATCAGCAAGGCCAATATTGCAAAAGGAAAACTTTGTTTGATTATCATCACAAAAAAAGGTCGATTCCATTTGAGTCGGGTAAAAGCAGATTTTCTTTTAACAATTATAAAAGCTATTATAGCTGTAATTAAATAGGCTGCTGTTTGAGCATACACAAACCATTCAATGCGAAAGGGCCCGGTTGTTACATTGCCCCAAATCAGGATTCCACAAAATATGATCATCAGGGTCCTGTCTAACACCGATACAATGCTGTCGGTTTTAAATAACAATAAACCAGATATATTGCTTCTTAAATACAATACAAATGAAATCAAAAACTGATTAAAAATCATCCAGCCCAATATATATAATTGATGACTGTTGTATCCTACAATTAAACCAAAAGTGAGGGTTAATACTGCAAAAACAACGGCCAGCATCAGTTTTAATATTACTATGCTCGAGAAGTGCTTGTTGAGCAAGTGATTGTTCTGGGCAATATTTTTATTGTTGAAATTGGTAATCCCAAAATCTAATAATATATTGAAAAGAAATGAAAAATTGAAAATGGCAAAATAAAATCCATAATCAGCAGCTCCAACCATATTCTGAACAGAACGGTCTATCCCTAAAATCCAAAAAGGCTTTATTAATAGATTTAATGTTAAAAGTAAAAAAAGATTGGTTAGAAATTTCCGTTGCATATCAAGTGTATAATTTGCAAAAATAACAAAGCTTTGCGAAAAACCATAAAAATATTGTCATTTACAAGCTTAGATTGCATAATTTTGTAAAATTATAATAAAACCTAATCAATCGCAATTTTTTTGAATGCATTTAAAAGGGTTTCATTATTCATAAATTTAAAGATGAATGAGAATAGCTGTAAATACTAGACTGCTGCTAAAAGGGAAGCTAGATGGAATCGGTTGGTTTACCTATGAGGCTTTCAAAAGAATATGCATTCAACACCCTGAACATCAATTTATTTTTCTCTTCGATCGTCCATATAATGAGGATTTTATTTTTGCTGAAAATATTACAGCTGTTACACTTTATCCTCAATCCCGTCATCCTATATTGTGGTATCTTTTTTTTGAATGGAGTGTCCCACTTGCACTTAAAAAGTACAAAGCTGATGTTTTTATTACACCCGACGGATGGCTTTCGTTGCGTACTAAAGTTAAGACACTGGCTGTAATCCATGATTTGAATTTCGAACATTTTCCCCGTTTTTTAAAGTTTTCTCATCGTATCTATCTGAATTACTTTTTTCATCGCTTTGCTCAGAAAGCAGATCGTATTGTTACCGTTTCAGAATACTCGAAAAACGACATCGCTGAATTGTATGGCATCTCAAAGGATAAAATTGACGTGGTCTACAATGGTTCTCATGATTTGTATAAACCAGTAAATGAGAGTATTAAGATAAAGATTAAAAAGGAATTTACGAAAGGAAAACCCTATTTTATCTTTATTGGTTCCTTGCATCCTCGTAAGAATCTCAGCAATTTATTCAGGGCATTTGATGAATTCAGAAAGTTGAATCAAACTGAGACTAAATTGGTCATTGTCGGGCAAAAGCAATGGTGGAATGGAGAGATTGAAGATGCATACAATGCCATGGAGTTTAAAAAGGAGGTAATTTTTACCGGAAGAATGGCTCCGGAAGTTTTGAACGAATTGTTAGCTTCTTCCTTGGCTTTAACCTATGTTTCCTTATTTGAAGGATTTGGAATTCCAATTGTTGAAGCATTTTATGCAGAAACGGCAGTAATTACTTCTGCGAATACGTCAATGCCAGAAGTGGCAGGAGAAGCAGCCTTATTGGTTGATCCATATTCTGTTACAGCTATTGCTGATGCTATGCAATTAATAGATAGCAATCCTGAACTTCGGTCTTCCTTAATTGAAAAAGGCAAATCGAGAAGATTGCTTTTTAGCTGGGACCAGACCGCTGAAAAATTATGGACTTCGATTGAAAAAATATTCTAATTTGGTAATTACGGAATGAAAGTTGTTAGCTATAGTATCGATCATCAGATGATACAGCTTGTTGAAAATGAATTAAAATAAAAAAATTGAACAAAGATATATTATTGGAAAAAGGGCTGAAACTTCCCGTTATGGAAGAATTTTACAGCTTGCAGGGTGAAGGTTATCATACAGGAGAAGCTGCCTATTTTGTTAGAGTAGGAGGTTGTGATGTTGGTTGCCACTGGTGCGATGTAAAAGAATCGTGGAATGCAGCTACGCATCCTGCGATTGCTACCGAAGGCATTGTCGAAAGGGCCGCCACTTTTCCTGGAAAATCAGTCATAGTAACGGGTGGCGAACCATTGAACTATAATCTGAATTATTTATGTGATCAACTTCACCAAAGAGGTATCAAAACATTTCTGGAAACATCCGGTACATTACCCATGAGTGGTAAGTGGGATTGGGTTTGCCTTTCACCCAAATTGAACAGTCCACCGCTAGCCGCCAACTTTATGCTGGCTGGTGAGTTGAAAATTATTATTTCGGAAGATTCAGATTTTAAATGGGCTGAACTCAATGCTATGAAAGTTAATGCCAGCTGTATATTGTACCTGCAACCCGAATGGAGCAGAAGAAACGAAATGATGCCCAGAATTATTGATTATGTGATGTTGCATCCTCAATGGAGAATCTCATTGCAAAGTCATAAATACATGAAAATTCCATAGAAATTAGAAATTAAGAATGAGGAATTAGGAATTAGGAATTTAGAATTACCTACAGTCTTGTCACCAAAATAACAACAATAATGCCAAAGCTTAAGCTAGATAAAATTATTTTACTCCTACTGATGATGAGTCTGTTGAGCAATCTTTCGTTTGCACAAACTGGGGTTAAATACAGCTCAAAATCAAAAAAAGCAATAAAAAATTATGAAGAAGCTACGCATTTTTATGATGCATACAACAACACAGCCTGTATTGAATCTCTCAACAAAGCCCTTAAAGAAGATTCAAATTTTCTTGAAGCATATTACTTATTAGCAGCAGTTTATAAAGATAAAAAAGAAATTGACAATGCCATCAATGCTTATGAGAAAGCCATCGGAATTGACGAAAATTTTTATCCAGGGGCTTTGTATGCTGTGGCTAATATTCAACTTTCCAATGGTAGATACGAAAATGCAGGTGTCAACTTTGAGAAGTATTTGGAACAAAAAAGCGAACCAATTATAAAATTAAAAGCTGCCAGAAAGGCGCTTGAAATCATTGATTTTGCCATGTATCAGATGGCACATCCTGTACCTTTTAATTTGGTGAATATGGGGGGCAATGTCAATTCGAAAAATGATGAATACCTGCCGGCTATCACTGCCGATGAACAAACCCTTGTTATCACAGTAGCCCGGCCAAGAGATGAACAATCCATTACAGGAAGTGGTTTGGAAGAAGATTTTTATATTAGTCAAAAAATAAAGGGTGAATGGACAAAGGCAGAGCCGATAGGACCTCCCTTAAATACTCATGGAAATGAAGGAGCTCAGTGTATTTCTCCTGACGGCCAACAGATTTATTTTACGGCTTGCAACCGCGACGATGGTTATGGTAGATGTGATATTTATTATACTCATAAACTAGGAAATACTTGGACGATTCCTGTTAATCTGGGAGAGCCAGTTAATACTTCTGCCTGGGAATCGCAACCAAGTATTTCATCGGATGGGAAAACGCTTTATTTTACCAGCGCAAGGCCAGGGGGCAAGGGAGGCATGGACATTTGGAAAACAATCTTAAATGAAGATGGAAAGTGGGGAGTGCCTATTAATCTGGGCGACAGCGTCAATACAAGATACAATGAGGAGTCTCCCTTTATTCATCCCGATAACCAAACCCTGTATTTTACTTCCGATGGGAGAATGGGGATGGGAGGCCGTGATATCTATTACTGCCGTAAAAATGCCTTAGGAGAATGGGGGAGACCTGTTAACCTCGGCTATCCAATCAATACCTATGCTGATGAAGTGAATCTGGTTGTAAATGCCAAAGGTGATCTGGCCTATTTCTCTTCAGACAAACCCGGAGGTTTTGGTAAACTCGATTTATACAATTTTGAACTCTACCCTGAAGCCCGTCCTTTAGCTGTTAATTATCTGAAAGGCAAGGTGTATGATAAAGAAAATATGCGCAATTTAGAAGCTAAATTTGAGCTGATCAATCTCGAAACCGGAGAAGTTGTGGTGCAGTCCAAGTCCAATGCATTGACCGGTGAGTTTTTGCTTTGTCTGCCGGTGAATAAAAACTATGCCTTGAATATTTCAAAGGATGGTTATTTGTTTTATTCTGAAAATTTTGCCCTGGAGGGCAATCATTCCGAAATGAAACCCTTTTTGAAAGATTTACCTTTACAGCCCATTCAGATTGGAGAATCGGTGGTGCTCAGGAATGTCTTTTTTGAAACCGATAACTATGAGCTTAAACCTGAGTCAAAAATAGAACTGGCTAAATTGCTTACATTTCTTAAACAAAACCCAAGAATGAAGATTGAAATCAGCGGACATACTGATCATGTTGGTACCGAAAAATACAACCTGAACTTATCCGAAAACAGAGCCAAATCGGTGTATGATTACTTGATTGCCAATGCTGTTGCATCTACACGCTTGACATACAAAGGCTATGGATGGGCCAAGCCAGTAGATAGCAATGATACTGAAATCGGCAAGGCAAATAACAGGAGAACAGAGTTTAAGGTAATTGGAAACTAATACTGCATTGTCTTTTGCTATTTGTGTTTAAATTTGTTTATTTCTTAGCGGATTAATTATACAAAGTTCTTGGTCTGTTATCCGTGTAAATGATATTAAAGTAGATTTAATGCCTACCCTAGCTAACAAAGGTATAAAATATCAGTAAAGCAAGGATGATACCGGTAAGTACAGCCAATAAGCCAAACACACGCATGGCAACTTCCCAGATAAGCGGAGTGGGCTTATGCACTTCGAAATCTTTTGTAATGCCTTGCTCCTGATAACGCTCCCATTGTTCGCTTCGCTCGTTTATCATTTCTTCTTCTGTAACTTGACCATTGAAAATAACAAAGTCCATCGGAAACTTCTCAAAACGGAAGTGGGTGTTAAAGAAATGGATGGTAAAGATGAAACCTACAGCCAACAGCGCCTCGTCGGAATGGATGATGGTTGCGACATTAAAAAACCATCCTGGAAGGAATTTTCCAAAGAATTCAGGAAACCAAAGGAGTAATCCACTGGATCCAATAACAGCTACCCCCCAGAAGACGGCTAAAAAATCAAACTTTTCCCAATAAGTCCATCTGTCAAATTTTGGTTTTGGTCCTTTGAAAATGAACCAGCGAAACATTGCCTTCATATCACGAAAATCTTTGCGATTAGGGAAAAGTGAATCATAACCAAAAAGTCGTTGGAAAAAGCTTTGATTTGATATTTTTTTAGAAAATAGAAAGCGGATACTCATTATCAGCGCTACAAAAAGATACCCAAATGTGATGATGGCACATATACGGTGAATTATACCAGCGTTAGCAGTTCCACCATAAAAGTCCATTAAAGCTTTGCCCCATGAAGTATTATTAAATTTCAACGGAAGACCGGTTAATGCCAATCCGAGGAAGCTTGTCACGACGAAAAGGTGCATTACAATCTGGTAAGGACGAAAGCGCCTATAGACTTTTTGATGGGTTTTTACCTTATTGTTGATATGAGTTGTAGATGTTGAGAATAATTCAGCATTGCGCATTTGTTTCTTTTCAACAAAGCCCCGGAAAGCCCAAAGCAATGAATGAATCCAAAAAAACAGAAAGACACTGATTAGCAAGATATTCATGCTAAGGGTTACCCAGAAAAGCGTTGGAAACTTTTTGTGGTTGCTAGGCTCTGCATGAGCAATAAACTTGGCAAATCCTTTACTTGAGTTATCGTGACATTGTTTGCAGGTATTGGCTAAATGGGCCGAGTTTACTGTTGAATTGCTATCCTTCTCAGGAAGAATATTATGAGAGCTGTGGCAATCGGAACAACCTGCAACTTTTTCAGGGTAGCCGAGACGAATGTTCTTACCATGATAGCTTTCAAAATAAGACTCAGGTGCAATCGTTGTCACTTTGTTACGTGACATCATCTTCGCATCAGCATGACACTTCATACATGCTTGTGTGTGAAATGATCGACCCTGCGCATCGTTATCAATTTTATTTATCCCATGATTACCGTGGCAATCGATGCAGCCAGGTGCATCTATATTTCCTTTGAGAAGAGCCTGGTAATGTATCGATTTGAAATAAGGTGATACTTTCTTATGACATTCTCCACAAAGCTTGGCAGAAGCCAGTTTATTATTTTTGATAGAGGTTATATTATGAATGTCTGCATGGCATTTTGAGCAGGTAACAGGGAGTCGCTGGGCGTTATGAACACTTGCTGCATGTTCTTTTACAATAGTATTGTGGCAACTGCTACAACTCATGGGCTTATATGAAACAACACATACCTTTTTTACTAATATATCCTTAGCTAAAGGCTGCTTAGTTTCATCTTTGATATGACAAGCAGTGCACATCAAAGAATGATGAACAGAAGCATTATATGCATGTATGGAAATCTTTTTTTCATGGCAGCTTATACATTCTGAATTAGATGGAGCAAAAATTGTAGAAGTTTGTGCTGTTACAACCGATGTTAGCAATCTGAATATTATCAAAAAGCTTAGTATTTTTAATGTTGAAGGTAATATTTTCATAAGATTAAATAAATTTAGCTGCAAAGTCCTCCGGCTCGTTTTTTTGAACCTATTTTGATTTTAGGGATATATGCGTTTTTTGGGAATAATTGAAGTACTTCTGTAGGAGGAGATGCAAGGTTGATATTCTTCTCATGAACCTTAATATTTGCAAAAAGACTATTCCAATTTTGTAATCCGTTTTCGAGTATATATAAATTTATTACTCCCTGAACTTTCAGATATTGCCATGCTTTGATTGAGATAGTATCGTTATTAGCTATAAGCACCACCACACCCTGAGGTGGAAGCTGCGCGAGTGGAGACACAAACTTAGCATTGAATAGGTCATCCATTTTAACATTTTCTGAGCCACTTAGATGAAAAGCTTCAAAATCTCTATTCGGACGCAGGTCGAGGGTAATAAGTTTAATGGTCGATTCGTTATTTGTTTTTACATATTCCAATGGATGAATAAAGACAGCTCTTGATGTAAGCTGGCCGGAATACTTTTTTTCCATAATTTTCCATTTACGGATTGGATCAGGTTGTCCTATTGACCAAATCAATGCTGCAACAGCAATCAATATAACTGCACCATATAAATAGGGGCGTTTTGTGATCTTCCAGGACCAGGTTTTTCCTGTAGCTTTATATTTAAAAAACTCTTCCACTTTTTCAGCAAAGTAAAACATAAGCAAAGCAAAAATTGTTACACCAAATACTGTAGCACCAATAGACCAACCCAGCCAGTCAGAAACCAGATAACGATCGGTGAAAGAAGAATTCCAGAAATTTTCAAACCCAGGTAAGGATTCGCCAAACAGGCCTGCGCCTATAATTGTTCCGACAAGGAAGAAAAGTCCATCGATTTTGAAACTTGCAGTTGCCACAAGCGAAGTGCCTGGGCAATAGCCACCAACAATGAAGCCAACACCCATAATGAGTCCTCCTACAATACCAGGCCAAAGAAAAGTTTGGTTAACAGCAAGTTGAGAGAAATCAAGTAGTCCCAATGCTGCTGAAAGAAAAATTAAAAGACAGGCTACAAGAATACCTGTAAACATTGTTTTTAAGACTGTCATGTCTTTTAAATAGAATTGAGCAGCCAGACGACGAGAATCGCCAAATCCTGCCAATTCCAATGAAATGCCGAAACCGACACCAATCAGTAAGAAAACCACATATCCGCCGGCTTTTCCAAGTTCTGCAATAATATCAATAGGTAACATAGTAAATTTCTCCTTTTTTTAAATTAATCAGCCCAAAGACGACGAACAAAATATGCAACGGCATAGCCTCCAATAAACACACTGAACATAAATGCCCAACTTCCCAGTGAAAGAACTGCACCTCCCGATAATGCCTGCCCTGATGTACAGCCACGAGCAAATCGTGCACCATAACCCATAATGATTCCTCCTATAAGTGCAAAGAAAAGACGTTGATAGTTTGATATTTTCGGGCCTTTGTATATTTCTATTTTTAAGCGACCATTCAACCACGCTGAAATCAACCCGCCTGCAAATGTTCCAATTAAAAGAAACAAACTGGGGTGATCCAGCGCATTGCGGTTGCCAGCTCCCATTGCTGCAAAAGTGCCAACACTGTCAACATGTGATGACCAAATCAATTTTGTAAGTGCAACCTGAATACGACTAATAGCGCCTGAGGCTCCCAAACCACTATGAGTTAATGCAAAAGCAGCAAAAAGAACCACACCGAGTAAACTGCCGGCAAAATAAGGATTCTTGACGTTGTTTGGTATTTTTTTCATGGTACAAATTTTTAATATTCTGATTATTTCTTTACTACCTGAACAGGATCATGATCGTATCCGAGTTCTTTCCATTTCATACGGCCTCCCTGAGAATGACATTGCTTGCAAGACAATGCATTTTTTCTTGTTGTAACCATATGCGTAATAGGCCAATACATTTTTGTATGTGTAAAACCATATTTGCCACTATAGGGCAATCCATTGATTTCAGCACCTTTCTTTATAGCATAAGCCCAGTCGAACTTGGTCCAATATCCACCTTCTCCGCTTGTTAAAGGAGGAATAATTATGTTATTAATCGCATCATAGGGTTGGCTGGCATGGTGTACTTTAAAAGGCCATATTTTAGCCTTTGGATTATCAAGTGAGCCAATCGGACGATTCATATAATGTTCAACTTCAGAATCGAGTTTGTCCCCGAGGATGTAGCGATCCATTTTTCCGGTATACCAGGCATAGGTTGGAACTACATCTTCTTCATAATGGAATTCACCCTTTATTTTCAGGTATTCGTGCGGACTGTCTTTTCTGCTAGAATCTCCTGCTTTCGACCAGTCCCAGGTCATTTTTGTAGGGTACTTTCTTGCAAACTCAGGAATATGGCAGGTCTGACAGGCTATTCGAACGGCATGCTCATTAAGTCGATGGTCTTTATGTGGTGTTTCGGTATGACAATTCTCACATCCAAAACGTATTGCCTTGGTTTTTTCAGTATAAGTGGTGTTCAATTTACCTGAAATAACATGATTGTGTGTTTTGTGGCAGTCAATACATTGAAAATTGAGCTTTCCCATGTGGAAGTCAAGTTCCTGATTAGCATTCAGCAAAGATTCGTCAAGGTCTCCATGCTTTACACCCATTCCCCCACCGCCATTGAAATGACAAATGCCACAGTTTTCACGATAAGGTCGGCGTACACTTCCCGCAACTAAACGTAAATTTACATTTTTATTTGGCATCCCCAATTTTGTTTTTGAGTAGGTTCCTGAGCCGTCATGACATACGATACAGTCGACATTTTCCTCTTTTGTTAAATCGAAACTATTGTCCTTCCATCCGTAGCCGGCATGACATATTACGCAAGATCCCCAGTTGCCTACTACGCTGATACAAAAGTTATTGATCTGATTTCGTTTCCCTAGAAGAATGGTTTTTCCATTTCTAACAACATCACCACTGATCCAGGTCCAATGAGCTGTTTTCATTATTTCCTTAGAACTATTCGGATGACATTTAATGCACATAAGAGTCACTTTCTGAGGTGAATCTATCGAGTCTCTGAAATAGGCACTGTGATCTAAATGAGGCAACAAACGTCCTTCAAGTGGATTTTTAGGATTTTGTACTGATTTATTATTGGATTTGGAGCCATTGTTGCACGAAATTCCTATTGTTATCAATAGTAGAGCTATTCCGATAATACGAAGTGTATAAATCTTAGGTGTAAAAATTCTCATAATTTCTTTATTGAATGTGTTAATGGGCTACCCAAAAACACAAATATTAAATTTTATTAAAAATTATGTTTGCGAAAGTATATCTTGTTAATTGAATAACAATTAAAATGCATGTGCACTTTTTCAAATATAAATGTGATATAACGCACATTTATTTTATTATCTTTGCATTCTGTAATATTAAAAGATATTCAAAATGGACATTACTATCTGTCAGTTATGCAATTTAAAATCATCTGCTGCACAAAAGTTGAGTGAAGCTGAATTAGGTATGCTTGGTGAGAATTGTGCAGAAACTCACTACCAATCTGGTGATATTATTATTAAACAAGATGCACATTCAACCAATGTTGCTTATCTAAAATCCGGTTTGGTTAAGATTCATACTGAAGGAACGATTAAAGATAAAATCATTAAAATAACAAAAGCTCCGGCTTATCTTTGTCTTCCCAATAATTTTGGTGATAAAATCAATCATTTCTCAGCTACAGCGCTAGAGTCGACTACTGTTTGTTTTATCAATGTTGATATGTTTAAAAAGTTAATTTATGAAAATGGTGATTTTGCTTATCAGATAATATTAGATATGAGTAAAAGCGAACTTCAGAATTTTCATAATTGTCTTAATAATGCTCAAAAGCAAAACATCGGAAGAGTTGCCGATGTTATTTTGTTTTTTGCGGATTCCATTTATAGTGCCGAAACATTTAAATTACCTGTTACAAGAGAAGAATTAGCTGCACTTGCAGGTATTACCAGGGAAAGTGTAAGTCGTATTCTTACAGAATTAAACAATGATAAAACACTTGACGTCAAGGGCCGTCAGATTACGATATTAAATAGGAAAATTTTAAAACAGATTAGCGAAAAAGCTTAAGCTTAAATAAAACTAAAAAGGCCATCTCATTTTGAGACAGCCTCTTCTATAATTATTAGGTTTTGTTAAGAATCTTTAATTTGTAACTGTATTTTTACATCCATTTCCATTTCCAAAACCATGTCTGTGTTGAAACCCGTTTCCATTTCCATTTCCACAGCAATTTCCATTTCCTTTACCACCTCTTCTGCAATTCGTTCCTTTGTTATCACAAACACCATCACCGTTTTTGTCAACGAAATTTGCACCTTTGCCAGTTTTTAGTTTTGTTTCGCGATTGTCACAAACACCATTGTTATTTTTATCAACAAATTGGCCAGGTGTAACTTTGGTTTGTTCTGTTTTAACCGTTGCTTTGTCGGTTTTTTCCTGTGTTTGTGCCAATAAATTATTCGATGTCAATGCAAAAGCAAATAATACAACTGTAAGCAAAATAATTTTTTTCATTTTTTCTTGATTTTAATGTTTATAATTAGGTTTCTCTATTTATAAGACAATTTAAATTTAGAAAACTTGCACTTAAAATAATATAATCATCTTTCTTCTTTGATAATGAAATAGTTAGTGAGTTATTTGCAATTCTTATAGCTTGTAAAAATTTATTTATTTTTTTAATATTTTATCCCTTTCTGCTTATTTCATTCAATGTATTGTAATCTATCAATTGTATATCTTTTTCATGCAGTTCAATCAAAAGATCTTTTTCAAAGGATTTTAGCAGTTTAACTGCACTTTCAGTTGAAATTCCTGCAAAATCTGCAATATCTTTACGTGAAAGCAGTTGAAAAATTTCAGGGATTTGAATTTTGAGGCTATCCAAGTATAATAAAGTATCTGCAATTCGCCCATTCATTTGCTTATACATCATATTCCGTAAGCTGTCGAAAAGATTTACATTTTGTTCGCAATACCTTTTAATAATATTAAAACCAAACATACCATTTTGTTGTACAATGTTAGCAATTGATTCTTTTTCAATCAGATATACCTGGCAATCGGTGATGGCAATGGAAGAATAGTTGAATTTGTTTTTTGTAAAAACTGCTGATAGCCCCACAAATTCACCTGGTTTTATGATTCTTAGATTAAAGCTCTTAGAACTGTCACCCTCAATATATTGTTTTGCTAATCCAGTAATTACAAACAATACATAAGAAGCGAATGCCCCTTGTTTAGTTAGATTATCTCCTTTTCGGAAAGAAACCTGTGTTTTAGCTGCTCTAATTAGCTCAACTTCTTCGGGTGATAGCATCTGAAAACATGGAGCATCAATGTTGCAGATAAAGTCTTGATCCGTTTCAAGTATAGTTTTCATTCAGTTTTATTAAAGTGTGATTTTGCAAAGCTAATTAAAATCAACAAGAGAATATTCGAAATCAATAAATAAGTTGTTTTATTTCAATCATAAGCTTGTGGCAGTAAAAGGCAAAATCTATAAATTAAAGTATTTATAATATACTTTTGCAGTATTAATTTTTTAAAAATAATCATCATGTTATACACCAATTTAAAACACATAGAAACAGCTGTTGATTACGTTAAAATTATCAATGAAAATGAAAATGTTATGGTAATTTGTGGACGTATGGGCCCCATGTGTATCCCCGTTTACGGAATAGCAGAAGAAATTGAGAAAGAATATACTCATGTTCAGTTTTATGATATGGAATTTGATAATCCTGAATCTGAAGTGATACGTAGTTTGTCTGAAGTAAAAGGATTTACTGGAATCCCATTTACAATTTACTATAAAAACGGCAGGGTAGCAAAAGCAACTTCAAGTATTCAAACCAAAGAACAGGTGATTACTGTTTTGAATCAGGAATTCGTAGTTGAACAAAAATCTTAAAATCAATAGTTTACAAATCTTTAAAAACAAAATAATATGAATACATTACTAGTAGTTTTCGCCGGATTGGCTGTCTTTGGATATTATATTTACAGAAGCTATAAAAAGATGAAAAATGCACCTATTGAAGCTGATCATGATAAAATTTTACATTTGAATGTTACAAATTTTCAGAAAGAAATTAACAAAGGGACTGTGTTGGTTGATTTCTGGGCCGACTGGTGTATGCCTTGTAAATTGATGGTGCCAATTTTGAATGAAACTGCAAGTGAAATCAATGGAGATGCCCGTATCGGCAAGTTGAATGTAGAAGAATGTCAGATTTTAGCTACAAAATATGGAATAAGAAGTATTCCAACGATGATACTTTTTAAAAACGGTAAAGAAATTGATCGTTTTTCGGGCGTGAAACAAAAAGATTTTTTATTAAAACAAATCAATCAAATTAATTAAATCATTTAAATTTTAAAATCATGAAAAAAAACATGGGTATTGTTGACAGACTTATCAGACTATTGCTAGCTGTAGTTGTTGTCGTTTTATTTGTAATGAATTTAATATCAGGTACATTCGCAATTATTTTACTTGTTATCGCAATTGTTTTTATACTTACTGTAGTCATGGGTTTTTGTCCTTTATACTTACCTTTAGGGATAAAAACGATTAAAAAAACTAGATAAATGAGATATTTACTAATCACTTTTTTAATCTTCACAAGCTTTTCACTTTTCGCTCAAACTTATACTGTAAGTGGATATATTACAGATAAAAAAAGTGGTGAAACTCTCATTGGAGCTACTGTTTTGAATAAAGCAAACAAGAAGGTTGGCGTTTCAGCCAATTCCTATGGTTATTATTCGTTAACCCTGGCAAAAGGAAGTTATGAGTTGCTTTTTAATTATATTGGATACAAAGAACAGATTGTTAGCTTAGATTTAATAGAAAACAAAAAGTTGAATGTAATCATGAACGAAAATAACCTCCAACTCAATGAAGTGGTAATTTCTGCAAGCCGTGAGAATGATCGTATCACTCAATCTCAAATGGGGGTTGAAAAATTAAATATGATTACCATCAATAAACTTCCGGTTATTTTTGGAGAAAAAGATATTTTGAAAACTTTGCAGTTATTGCCAGGTGTAAAATCGGCAGGAGAAGGTCAAACTGGTTTTACAGTACGAGGCGGCAGTATCGATCAAAATCTTATTTTATTGGATGATGCTCCGGTCTACAATGCTTCGCATTTATTGGGTTTCTTTTCTACATTTAATTCCGATGCTATTAAAGATCTTACACTTTATAAGGGAACGGCACCCTCACAATTTGGTGGACGTATTTCGTCGGTAGTTGATATAAAAATGAAGGATGGAAATAATCAAACTTTTGGTGCCAATGGAAGCATAGGTTTAATTTCTTCAAAATTGAATATCGAAGGACCTATACAAAAAGGAAAATCTTCTTTCCTGATTTCAGGCAGAAGAACATATGCTGATCTTTTACTTAAATTGTCCGACCAATTCAAAAGTAACCAGCTGTATTTCTATGACTTAAATACGAAATTCAATTATCGTTTTTCCGATAAGGATCAGATTTTCGTTTCTGGATATTTTGGAAGAGATGTATTAGGATTGAACAACAGATTTGCAATAGACTGGGGCAATTCAACTGCAACCATCAGGTTTAATCATTTGTTCAACGATAAGCTTTTTTCAAATACCTCATTGATTTATAGCAATTATGATTACAATATTAATTTAACCAATAATGCCAATCCATTTTCAATTCTTTCGAGAGTAAGAGACTGGAATGTAAAACAAGAGATACAGTATTTTGCTAACAATAACAATGAATGGAAGATAGGTTATAATGTAATCTATCATACTGTTATACCAGGTAAAATTACAGATGCTGTGAGTACTGAAAATCTTTCTGATATAAGAAATGGATTGGAATCAGCCCTGTATGCTTCAAATGAAAGACAATTGTCAGAGAAAATAAAAATAAATTATGGAATCAGATTGTCAAATTTTCTGGTATTGGGAGGAAGTAATTATTATGTGTTAGATAATTTGTATAATATTATTGATACCATCAATCAAGCTGCTCCAGTTAAAAACTATATGAATATTGAGCCTCGGCTTTCGATGAACTATATTTTTGATAATAGTAATTCGCTAAAAATAGCGTATAGCCGAAATACACAAAACTTACACCTTATTAATAATTCTGTTACCACTACCCCAACAGATAAATGGGTAATGAATACGAATATAATCAAACCCGAAATAGGCGATCAGATTTCATTGGGTTATTTTCGTAATTTTAAGGAAAATACATTTGAATTTAGTGCTGAAACATATTATAAATGGATGCAAAACCAGCTTGATTATAAAGATGCTGCAGATGAACGCAACCGTGTAATAGAAACACAATTGCTATTTGGAAAAGGCAGAGCTTATGGTATTGAGTTGCTGCTGAAAAAGAACAAAGGTAAATTAACTGGTTGGATAGGATATACACTGTCGCGTACAGAAAAACAGATAGAAGGAATCAATAAAAGCCTTTGGTATCCTGCCCGACAAGATCGTACCCATGATATTTCAATTGTTGTGATGTATGACATAAGTAAACGTTTGAATGTTTCAGCAATTTGGGTTTATCAAACAGGAAATGCTGTTACTTTTCCAAGTGGGAAATATGAAATAGCTGGACAAACTACCTGGCTTTATACAGATAGAAATGCTTATAGAATGCCCGATTATCATCGCTTAGATTTGGGGCTAACCTATAAATTTAAAGAAAAGAAGCACTTCAATTCAGAATTATCGTTTAGTTTATACAATGCTTATGGACGCGAAAATGCATATCTTATCAGCTTTGAACAAAGTGCATCTGATCCGAATAAAACAGTAGCTATGCAGACTTCTTTATTCAGATGGGTACCCTCAATTTCATGGAATTTTAAATTTTAAAAAATGAAAAAATATTTAATAATAGTATTATCAGCTATTTTATTAATTTCTTGCGAGAAAGAAATTGATATTAACCTTAATAAAAGCAATCCAAGAATAGTAATTGAAGGTAATTTAAGCAATTTGGCAGGAGAATGTGGTGTTAAAATTACCAGGACTATAAATTTTGACGAAACTATTCCAAATCCAACAGTTAGCAATGCTTTTGTTACAATTACGAATTTGAATACCAATGTAACTGATACATTGAATGAAACAAAACCTGGTATTTATACAAATGATAGTTTGATAGGTAAACCCGGACATAGCTATACTATGCAAGTTAAAATAGGCATTGAAACTTATATTGCAGCTTCTACTATGCCTCAAATTGTTAATTTGGAGTATATTCAACTTCTTGACAGTAATTCCACAGCATCTCATGGCGGACCTATGGGTGGCGGAACAGGTAGTAATAGTATAGTGAGAATGATTCCCCAATATACAGATCCTGTAAATCTTACTAATTTTTTTCAATTCGTAGTTACTAGAAACGATACACTTCAAAAAGATATCTTTATTCAAAGTGATTTCGGATTCAATGGCCTTGTATCAAATCGCCCACTAAGAGTTACAGCAATCAAAAAAGATGTTGTGAAAGTGGATATGCAATGTATTGATGAAGCCGTATATAATTATTTCTTTGGATTAAGTGAAAATATTAATCAATCAAGTGCTACACCAGCGAATCCTGTTTCTAATATTAGTAATAATGCTTTAGGTTATTTTAAAGCGCATACTTCTTCATCAAAAACAATAATAATAAAATAAAAATTTATTAAAAAGGAGACAATAGATGAAGGGATTATTAAAAAAACTCGTTGATAAAAGAATTGTAATACTTGCTGTATCTGGAATTGCACTTTTTTATTCCGTATCACAATATCATATTTCGCTTTGGTATGTTATACTTGCAGGTGTTTTACTAGGTGTTGTATTTGGCAAAGTGTTTTGTCGTTGGGTATGCCCCATGGGGTTGATTATGGAAATCCTTATGAGTATGAATGCTGATGGAAAAATTAAGCAAATGTATCAGTATCATAAATTAGGATGTCCTATTGCTTGGGTGTCGGGCTGGTTAAATAAATTTTCAATATTTAGAATCAAATTCAATTCGGACAGCTGTTTAAATTGTGGGGCCTGCGATAAAAAATGTTATATCGTTGCAATGGAGCCGACAAAATACAGTTTATATAAACCAAGAACTCAAAAACCAGGAGATAGTTACACCTGCTCAAAGTGTTTGGAATGTGTTGCAATTTGTCCAAATGGTAGTTTAACCTATAAAGTTTAAATAATAAAATAAAAACACATGAAAAATAGTAAATCGATATTCTTAGGTCTGTTATCAATATTTTTATTCGTTGGATTAAATTCATTTGCACAGAATTTAAATCCGCTTGATTTTCAAAAAAAGATGAATGAACTGCCAAAAGCACCAATTGTTGATGTTCGTACTCCAAATGAATACAATCAAAGTCATATAAAGAATGCAACGAATATCAATATCAACGATAATAATTTCTCCAATCTTATTAATAAATTCGACAAGAATAAACCTGTTTTTGTTTATTGTTTAAGTGGAAGCAGAAGCGCATATGCTGCTAAATTAATGCAGTCGCAAGGGTTTAAAGTTATTTATGACCTTTCTGGAGGTATGATGAAATGGCGTGCTGCTGCATTGCCTGAAGCAATTGTAAACACAACTGCAAAAGATGTAATGAGTCAGTCACAATTCAACAGCCTGCTTAAAACAGATAAATTAGTTTTAGTTGATTTCTATGCCGAATGGTGCAAGCCATGCAAAGTACAAGCTCCGATAGTAAAAGAAATTGAAGGAGAAATGAGTGATAAAGTTAAGCTTGTTAAAATTGATATTGAGAAAAACAAAGAAATAGCAGCACATTACAAAATTAAAAGTGTACCCACTATAATGATTCTTAAAAATGCGAAAATCGTATATAAACATATAGGTGCACATTCAAAATCAGAGTTGATAAAAATATTAAAAGAAAATATGCAATAAGTTATGGAAGAAAATGCATTATACAATGAAGTTGATATTGAAATGATGAAAATAGCTGAAAATGCACTTTCAATGGGTGAAAATCGAATCATTGAAATCAGTAAGTATGCTAAGTTAGCTGGGTTTAAACGAATAGGAATAGCCAACTGTATATCTTTACAAAAAGAAACAAATCAACTTAAAGAGATGCTAAATGATGATTTTGATGTTTATACAGTTGATTGCAAATGCGGAAGATTAGTTGCAAGTGAGTATCTAGGCAATGAAGTTAAAGGAATAATGTGTAATCCTGCTGGACAGGCTGAGTTTTTGGATGAGAACAAAACAGAACTTAACATTGTTATGGGGTTATGTATTGGTCATGATATAGTTTTTACTTCTAAGTCAAAAGCGCCTTCAACTACTTTAATTGTAAAAGACAGAAAGCATAAATACAATCCAATAGAAATCTTCAAAAACTAATAATAAATCTAACAATAACAATTTCAGTAATTTAATAAAATTAAACAGAAAAAATAATTATGAGTGAATTCGATAATCGTGCCCGTGAATGGGACAAAAATAAAATGCATACTGAACGTTCAGAAGCTATTGCCTCAGGGATTAAGAAAATGATAAACCTTAATCCTTCAATGAAGGCACTCGAATATGGTGCTGGAACAGGGATACTAAGTTTTATGCTAAGTGATGAATTTTCTGACATTACTATGATGGATAGTTCATCCGAAATGATTCAAGTTTGCGTTGAAAAAGCTGAAAAAAATAACAGTCTTCACATTCATCCTTTGTATTTCGATCTTGAACACAATGATTTCGAGGGTAGATTTGATATCATTTACAACCAGATGGTGTTGCATCATGTTGCTGATTACGAAACCATGTTTGCTAAGTTTTATACGTTACTCAATACTGAGGGCTATTTGGCAATTGCTGACTTATTTCCTGAAGATGGTTCGTTTCACGGTGATAATGTGAATGTTCATCTGGGCTTCGACCCTGAAATTCTTTCAAGAATGCTCAAAAATAGTGGCTTTAGCGATATTCGATATATCAATTGCTATAACCTTAAACATGAATCTGGTAAAATTTTCCCAATTTTCTTATTGGTAGCTAAAAAATAAGAGATAGGATAAATTCTACTTTGTACTCATTCTTTCTAATACTTTTCCAACCAATTCTCTGACCGGTTTTTTGTAATCCAGGCTGAATTGTTTGCTTACCCGGTTTGCAATCAACACACAAACCGTGAGTGTTTCGTGACCTAGCATGGCACCCAGACCATACAACGCTGAGGTTTCCATTTCAAGGTTGCAGATTCTTAGGCTGTTGTATCTGAAAGTTTCCAATTTATCATTGATATCGGGATAGGCGAGCTCTAATCTGATTTTTCGGCCTTGAGGACCATAAAAACCGGGTGCAGTAGCTGTAATTCCTTTTTGGAAGCCATCCCCTAATTTGCTCATTAGTTTTTGAGATGATTTTACAAAATAAGGTTGGGGTAAATTTTCAGCCCATTGGCTATGTTGAATGAACGCTGTAGCCATTTCGTGATCGCAAACCTCTGTGGATGCTTTGTAAAAATGTAACATGCCGTCTAGTCCCAGCCCGTATTCCGACATCAGGAAAGAATCCACTGCTAGGTCGCCCTGCAAAGCACCTGAGGTGCCCAATCTGACGATGTTTAAAGAGGTATGCTTGTCTTTGGGTTCTCGCTTGACTAAATCCACATTCACAAGAGCATCCAGTTCATTCATGACGATGTCGATGTTATCTGGCCCCATTCCTGTAGATACAACGCTGATGCGTTTATTGTTGAAATACCCGGTATGTGTACATAATTCGCGGTTGAGTACTTTAAACTCAATTTTATCGAAAAGGGAGGATATTTCAGGAACCCGTCCAGGATCACCAACTACAATGATGTCTTCTGCCAGGTTTTCAGGATGCAGTTTAAGATGATAGATCGTTCCGTCGGGACTGATTATCAATTCAGAATCTTTTATTTTTGTCATTGTTGAAACAATTAAATGCGTACATTTGTTTAGTTTTTCAAAATTAAGTAATTATTGTATACAAATACTGTCATTTTAAATAATATGAACGAAAAAAAGAATATTTTAGTACCTATCGATTTTAATCAAAAATCTCTAATTGCGCTGGAACAAGCTACCAATGTGGCAAAATTACTTAAACATGATATCATGTTGTTGTATGTTCACGAAGAAAGCGGCATTTTTTCAAAACTTTTTTCTGACTCTCAGGGCGAAGATAAAGTATTAGAAACCATTCAACTGAAAATGGACGAAATTGCCTCTCAATTCAATACCTTATCAGGCATCAGTATCAAAAGTATGATTGCTAAAGGAAGAGTGTCTTCAAAAATTGTGGAAATCGCTGAAATCATCGATTCACAATTGATTATCATGGGGACGAATAGTGAAGTTGAGTTTAAAGCAACGATAGGGGCCAATACTCATAAAGTCATCAGATGGGCAAAGTCACCTGTAATTACCATCAACGGTTTGCACCATGAAAAAGGATGCAGAAGTATATTGTTACCCCTTGATTTGAGCATAGAAACCCGCCAGAAAGTAAGCAAAGCCATAGAAATGGCAAAATATTTCGGGGCTAATATTAAAGTTGTTTCTGCTTTGTGGTCGAAAAACAATAAAGAGGTTATTATGAAATTGAATGCTCAGATGAATCAGGTGCATAACTATATTACAGAAAGAAATGTGATTTGTCATTCTGAAATTATTGAAAGTTCAGATACTGAAAAAACGCTGGTTCCAATTATTCTTAAATATGCTCAGGAACAGGGTGATATTGATCTAATTATGATTATGACTCAAAAAGAAATTGGTTTTGTTGAATATTTTATGGATTCCAATGCGCAGGAAACCATCCGTACTTCTGATATTCCTGTGATGTGTATAGCACCAAAAGAAATTGGGACTATTCAATCAAAAGGGTTTTAATTTCAAAAAAAATAAACAAATTTTAAGGTCTTATCTAAAACGAAAATCAACATAATTCGCTGATATATAAATTAATTTTTAGAGACAAAAGAATGAAGGCTGAAATAATAAGTATCGGCGATGAATTGCTGATTGGGCAGGTAATCAATACCAATGCTTCCTGGATGGCAACACAGTTGAATATGATTGGGGTAGATGTAGCTCAGATTTCAGTTATTTCTGATCAGAAACTAGCCATTAAGCATAGTATCGACCAAGCATTTCAACGTGCTGATGTTATTCTGATGACAGGAGGTTTAGGCCCAACCAATGATGATATTACAAAATTTACACTTTGCGAATATTATGATAGCCAGCTGATATTTGATGAAGTCAGCTATCAAAGAATCGCGCAGTTGTTTGCACAAAGAGGTTTTAATGTCACCGAGCTCAATCGCCAGCAAGCAGAACTTCCTGATAAATGCACTGTTTTGCCCAATATGAATGGTACTGCTTCGGGTATGTGGTTCGAAAAAGAAGGTAAAATTCTGGTTTCGATGCCGGGAGTTCCTTTTGAAATGAAATCCATGATGAGCAATGATGTGATACCCCGTTTAAAAAAGATGTGCAAGGAAGTGATTATTCATAAAACTATTCACATTCAAGGAATAGGGGAGTCCTTTTTGGCTGATCTGATCAAGGATTGGGAAAATCAATTACCTTCTCATGTAAAATTAGCTTATTTGCCTCAGCCAGGGCTTGTAAGATTAAGGTTAAGTGCTAAAGGTGAAACAGAAGATCAACTTAAAAATGAGCTTGGTCATGAAGTTGAAAAACTTAATAAGCTCATTCCTGATCTGATTTTCGGATATGATGAGGACAGCCTGGAAGAAATTATTGGTAGATTATTGACGGCTCAACATAAAACACTGGCAACTGCTGAGAGCTGTACAGGAGGCTATGTCTCACATTTAGTTACATCTGTGTCAGGAAGTTCTGCTTATTATAAAGGAAGTGTAATTGCTTATTCCAATGATGTAAAAATGGAAATATTGGGTGTAAGTAATGAAACACTTGAGGAATTTGGAGCGGTAAGTGAACAAACAGTAAATGAAATGGCAGTAGGAGTGAGGAAGCTTCTAAATACAGATTATGCCATTGCTGTATCTGGAATTGCAGGACCTGAAGGTGGTACTTATGATAAACCTGTCGGAACGATTTGGATTGCAGTTGTAAGTGAAAAAGGCATTCTCATTAAAAAATTCCTGCATGGCGAGGACCGTGGCAGGAATATAAGAAAAGCAGCTTTAAGTGCTTTAATGATGCTCAGGAAAGTTATACAGCAGGAATGTTGATAAAATCAGTGTTTTTTTTATTAAATATAGTTGTTGTTATCAAATAATTTTGTACTTTTGCACTCCATTTTTGAAATAAGTCATTAAAAAAACATATAAAAATGTCTAAAATTTGCGATATTACAGGAAAAAAAGTGATTACGGGAAATAAAGTATCTCACTCAAATATAAAAAGTAAAAGAAGATTTTATCCTAATCTTCAAACCAAGAAGTTTTACATTCCTGAAGAAGAATGTTGGATTACATTAAAAGTATCTGCAAATGCAATCAGAACGATTAGCAAAAAAGGCATTTCTGCTTGTTTAAAAGATGCAGAGAAAAAAGGTTTGATCGTATTCTAAACCTAAAAAAATAGATATTTAAAAAAGCTGAATGTAATTATTCAGCTTTTTTTTTGCGCTCAATTCTGTTTAGAACAAAAATAGGATTATTATACGGATACAGTTCATAGTTTCAGCCTTTTTTATTAGGCTAATAATTCAAAATTGATTTCTTATCTGTACTTTTAAAAGAGATAATTACGAAGCTATAGCTAGAAAATATATATTTCCTTTCGGTATTATAGTTTTCTTAACTACAAATTCTCAGATTAATGCTATTTTTGCATTATTATTTTAATACTTTTATGGAAAAATATTTCGAAAAGTTTAGGCAGCAAACGATTGGTAATAATTTGCATTTTCAGACGCCTTATGGTTTTAAAAAGATGATTTATGCAGATTGGGTTGCAAGTGGAAGATTATATGCACCCATCGAAAAGAAATTGACAGAAGAAATTGGTCCTTATGTGGGCAATACCCATACCGAAACCAGTGAAACCGGGACGATGATGACCAAAGCTTATCATTTGTCGTTAAATAAAATCAAACAACATGTAAATGCTGGCCCCAACGATGTTATTATTACTTTTGGATCTGGTATGACGGCTGTAATTACTAAATTACAACGTATGCTGGGTTTAAAATCCTGTTCCAACAATACAGGTATTCATTGTACAAAAGATTTCGAAAAAGCGGTTGTCTTTATTACCCACATGGAACATCATTCTAACCATACATCCTGGTTCGAAACCAATGCCGATGTTGTTTTACTCAAACCTACCAAAAACTTGCTGGTTGATTTAGATGAATTAAGAAATCAATTGGAAATCTATAAAGACAGGAAATTTAAAATTGGTTCTTTTACTGCTTGTTCAAATGTTACCGGTGTTGGTACACCTTATCATGCGATGGCTAAAATCATGCACGAATATGGTGGGGTATGTTTTGTTGATTTTGCAGCTTCTGCACCTTATATGGATATGAATATGCATCCTGCTGATCCAATGGAAAAGCTCGATGCGGTTATGTTCTCTCCCCATAAATTTCTGGGAGGACCCGGAAGCTCCGGTGTATTAGTATTTGCCTCTTCACTTTACCATAATGCTACACCCGATCAACCCGGTGGAGGTACCGTAGAATGGACCAATGCCTGGGGCGAATATAAATATATAGATGATATCGAAATCCGCGAAGATGGAGGTACCCCAGGCTTTTTGCAAGCAATTAGGACGGCTCTTTGCATTGAACTAAAAAATCAGATAGGTGTCAAAAATATGCAAATTCGCGAAGAAGAATTAGTAAAAATAGCCTTTGAAGAATTAAGCAAGGTGCCAAAATTGCACATACTTGCTGATAATGTAAAACATCGTTTAGGAATTCTATCATTTTATATTGAAAATATTCATTACAATTTAATCGTGAAAATGTTGAACGACCGTTTTGGTGTTCAGGTGAGGGGTGGTTGTGCCTGCGCCGGCACTTACGGACATTTTTTGCTGGATGTAACTCATGAAAAGTCTAGAGAGATTACCGATTTAATCAATACTGGGGATTTGTCTGAAAAACCAGGTTGGGTAAGACTTTCACTGCATCCTACGTTGAGCAATGAAGATTTATATTTGATTACTGATGCCATCCTACAGATCAAGGAAAACCATCTTGAATGGTCAAAAGATTACATATATAATAAACATACCAACGAATTTCAACATCCATTAAATTCGACTTCTTCGGAAGAGAAATTGAAACAATGGTTTAGTATTTAGTATTTATTTTAGCGCATGAATTTGAGTGATATGGAAAATGAAAATATGAGAAAAGTGCAGGGATTATCTTCCCTGATTGGTAATACTCCTATTCTGGCAATAAGATTCAGATACAAAGGTGAAGAAAGACTCATCTATGCAAAGTCGGAGAATTTTAATATGACCGGTAGTATCAAAGACAGGATGGCTTACTTTATTTTGAACAATGCTTATAAAAAAGGTATTTTGCATGCCGGTGATATGATTATTGAAGCAACAAGCGGAAATACAGGTATTTCATTTTCAGCAATTGGCAGAGCTTTGGGGCATCCGGTAACGATATTTATGCCAGATTGGATGAGCATGGAAAGAATAAATCTGATTAAAAGTTTTGGAGCAAAAATTAATCTTGTAAGCAAAGAAGAAGGTGGGTTTCTTGGAAGTATAAAAATGAGCGAAGACTTAGCTGCTCAAAACATTCATTCATTTCTCCCTCGACAGTTTTCAAACTGTGACAATACACAAGCCCATTATGCTACAACGGCGCCTGAATTATGGTGGCAAATGAAAATGCGTCATTTAGCTATCGATTCTTTTGTTGCAGGTGTTGGAACAGGAGGAACCATAATGGGTGTGAGCAAATATTTGAAAGAAATGAATCCTGCCATTACGGTCCATCCATTGGAGCCTTCCAATTCACCAACTTTAACGACAGGTTATAAAGTTGGGAAGCATCGTATTCAGGGAATTTCTGATGAATTTATTCCTTCTATTGTTGAACTTGATAAACTGGATAGTATTGTTAGTATTGATGATGGTGATGCAATTATCATGGCACAGAAACTAGCCAATATGGGCATGGCAGTTGGTATTTCATCGGGAGCAAATTTTCTGGGCGCTTTAAAAATCCAAAACGAAACAGGAAAAGACAAGGTTGTGGTAACCATCTTTCCTGATGATAATAAGAAATATTTAAGTACCGACCTGGCTAAATGTGAAACCGTAAAAGAAAACTTCTTGTCATCAGATATTGAATTGATAGATTTTAAAGCTTTTAAGCGTGTCTGCTTTACTTGTTGCGATCCTGTTGATTGTGCCGAAGCTCAATACCAAAATGAAGATGAAGGCTTTAAACTGCCTCATTGCCCCAGACGTAAATAATTGCCAGGTTTGCTGATTATGATTTTAAGGTTTTTAGGTAGTTGAAAAACAATTCCATTCCTTTTCGCTTGGCATCATCTAAGTCGTAGCTGATATTATTGGTGAAATATTCTGTTGCATCCACATTTAAGGGGATTTCATTATTATAAGCAGCCACTGTTTCATTGATATGCGTTACACCAAATTTAAGTGATTGATTAAAATCGGATAGAAAATTTTCCGAAAGTTTTTTTCTGGCAACCCAACAGGCAAATACGAAAGGTAAATTTGTAAAACTTTTCCATTCAGAAGCAAGGTCATAAATGTAAGGATAATGATCGGTAGCTGTAAAAGTTTTATCACCTATTAGCACCACAGCTTCATCATCGTTTAGGATTTGTGGCATTTCATGCATAATCTTTTCCCATTCAGGATGAATTTCCCAAAAGTTTTGAGCAAGTACTTTCACTAATTGAACAGAAGTTCTGGATTCAAAGTCAAGGTAAATTTTTGAAATTTTGTTTAGGGGTTGATTACTTAATAATAAAACAGTTTTTACTTTATCAATAGCACCTATGCAATAATCCGAAATGATTTCTGCATTATTTAAAAGTGGAAAAACTGCAACAGGAATTAATCCTATATCAACCTTTCCTTCAATAAGTTTCTGAGCACATATTGCAGGTACATCTTTCTCAATTATTACATCATGCAGTATACCTGCATTTTCTAATCCAAAAATAAATGGGAATGTATTTAGGTAGGAAACAGCTGAAATTTTAATCATTATTATTACATTTATTCAATACAAAAGTAGGGATAAATAATCATCTTCTCTTTAAATTCTCGTGAAAGTCATTGATATTTTTTTGATTTATTTTAAAATGATTCTGGTTTGATTCAAGTTATATAAGAATATTCATCAAAACATAAATGAATGACTACAAGAATTATAACAGATTAAAAATAAAATATTCCTTCATAATAAAAGCCTATTCAGTGAATTAGAATAGGCTTTTATATTTTAAATTAAGAAAGATCTTAAAGTTTTAAAAGGAATGATCATCACTGATGTAATCATACATTTCCTGAGCATTGTTATTAGAAGGATCAATTTGTAATACTTTTTTGAATTCATCCTTCGCAAGATCGTAATTAAAAGTACGCATATAAGTACGTCCTAAATGATAGTGAGCAGAAGCATGTTGTATGTTTTCGTCAACAAGTTTCTTAAAATGAGGTAAAGCTTCTTCATATCTACCTGTAGCTTTAAGCGCAATACCCAGATAATAATTACCCATTGTAGTGTCGGGACAGAGTGTAAGCAGTTTCCTGTAACAATCAATGCTTTTTTCTTCTTTACCTAAATGATAATAGCCCAAACCCATCCATAAATAAGTCATTGGTAAGTGTTTGCCGGATTCTACTATTTTTTCAAAAACTTCAACTGCCTGAGCAAAATGTGTTGCACGGTACATTGCAACGCCCATTCTATAATAAACAAATATGCTATCAGGTTTGATTTTCAATACTTTTTTATAAGTAGAAACGCATTTGTTCATTTCACCAAGAATATAATATAAACTCGCAACTTCCATCAATAGGTGAGTGCTTTCAGGGAATTCTATTAATTTTAATTCGAACTCAGCAACAGCTTCTTTAATATCGCCGTTTAATACATGAGTATATGCTTCTTCCAAACGATTATCACCAAACTCTTTCATTGTATATATATTTTAAAATTAAACTGTAAAATTAGTAATTAATTATTATTTTCTATCCAAAATTGGAATATATTCTTGTTTTGGAAAAACATTTTTATAAGCAGGGCGAATAATCCTTTTTGCTGAAAAAGTTAACTCTTCAATTCGATGTGTGCACCATCCTGAAACTCTGGCCATAGCAAACAAAGGCGTAAAGAGTTCTTTGGGGATACTGATACAAGAATACACAAACCCTGAATAGAAATCAACGTTGATACAAACTTGTTTATCAGGTCCATTCCCTTTAAATTTAGCAACCGCATTCGGAGCCAGTTTTTCAACCAAAGTGTAAAGATCAAATTCTTCGATTTGGCCTTTTTCAATAGCAAGATCTCTGGCTCTTTCTCTCAAAAGAATAGCCCTAGGATCGGAAACTGTATAAACAGCATGACCAATGCCATATATTTTCCCACTAAAATCGTTGCATTTTTTATTGAGAATTTTGAATAGATATTCTTCAACCTCAATTTCGTTAGTCCAATCCGATAGATTACGTTTCATATCTTCCATCATTTCCAATACTTTCAAATTCGCACCACCATGCAAAGGTCCTTTTAATGAACCAATGGCTGCTGTAATTGAAGAATAAATATCAGTTTCGCTTGAGCTTGTTACACGCATAGTGAATGTTGAATTATTTCCACCACCATGTTCTGCATGTAAAACCAACGCCAAATCTAGTAAATCTGCTTCAAGTTTAGTATACCTTGAATTACCACCTTTAACTAAATAAAGGAAATTTTCAGCAGTACTCATTGTTGTACTAGGATAACGAATTGATAAAGTTTTACCCTGGTAAGCATGACTCATTGCCTGGTAAGAATAAGCAATGATAGTAGGGAATTTTGCAATGATGTTCAGCGTTTGTTCAATCATATTGTGCATGCTGATTTCATCTGCTCTTGGATCTAAAGTATAAAGGCCAAGTATCGATCGAGATAACATATTAAGAACATCTTTTCCTTTCATTGTTAAAATCATATTTTTAATGAAAGAATCTGGTAGCTTTCTCAATTGAGCCATGTGATCAGTAAACTTGGTTAACTCTTCCTGTGAAGGTTGTTTCCCTGTAAGAAGCAAATAAACTGTTTCATCAAATCCATGGCGACGATCTGCTTTAAAACCATTTGCAAGGTCTTCAATATCGATACCCCTGTATAACAATCTCCCCGGAACAGGAAGCACTCTATCACCTTCCTTTTGGTAGCCCACTACATCTCCAACATTGGTTAAGCCAGCTAATACACCAGTTTTATCCTTATTTCGTAAGCCTCTTTTTACATCAAATTTTTCATAAAATTCGCTGTCGATAACACAAGCTTTTTTAACCGAATCTTCTAAGTTTGCAATAAATTTATTGGTTTCCATATAATTTTTATTTTTATTATATTACATATTTGAAATAATCGCATCAGCAAATTCTGATGTTTTTAGTAAGCTAGCCCCTTCCATTAAACGATGAAAATCGTAAGTAACTTTCTTTTGTTGAATGGTTTTGTCCATGCTGTCATAAATTAAATTAGCAACATCAAACCATCCCATGTATTCAAACATTAAAGCGCCTGACAAGATTACGGATCCCGGATTCACTTTGTCAAGACCAGCATATTTAGGTGCTGTACCGTGAGTAGCTTCGAAAATAGCATGACCGGTTTCGTAATTAATATTTGCACCTGGAGCTATACCTATACCACCAACGATGGCAGCTAAGGCATCCGAAATATAGTCGCCATTCAGATTTAAGGTAGCAATTACAGAATATTCAGAAGGTCTTGTTAAAATTTGTTGAAGAAAAGCATCAGCAATAACGTCTTTAACAATGACTTTTCCAGCGTTTTCTGCATCTTTTTGTGCTGTCATTGCAGCTTGCTCACCTTGTTCTTTTAGAATTACATTGTATTGTTGCCAGGTGAAAACTTCGTTTGCAAATTCACGTTCAGCTAAATCATATCCCCATTTCATAAAAGCACCTTCTGTAAATTTCATAATATTACCTTTATGAACTAAGGTTACTGAAGGAAGTTTTCTGGCGATTGCAAGTTTGATAGCTTGTCTGATCAGTCTTTCGGAACCTTCCTGTGATACTGGTTTTATGCCTATTGAAGCTGTATTAGGGAATCTTATGGATTTCACCTTCATTTCGTCAATTAAAAACCGTAAAACTTTTTCAGTTTCTGGTTTGCCATGCATAAACTCAATACCTGCATAAATATCTTCCGTATTTTCTCTGAAAATAATCATATCAACTTTTTCAGGTTGTTTTACCGGACTTGGAACGCCTTTGAAATATCGAACCGGACGGTAGCAAGTATAAAGGTCTAATTCTTGACGCAATGCAACGTTTAATGAACGCATTCCTCCACCGATAGGAGTAGTTAATGGTCCTTTTATTCCAATTAGGTATTCTCTGAAATCAGCTAAAGTTTCTTCCGGTAACCAATTTCCAACTTTGTTAAAAGCTTTTTCACCGGCAAGAACTTCTTTCCACATTATTTTATTTTTTCCGGAAAAAGCTTTTTCAACTGCGGCATCAAATACCCTTATGGAAGCTTTCCATATATCAACACCGATACCATCTCCTTCAATAAAAGGGATAATTGGAAAGTTAGGAACCGTTAATTTACCCTCTTTTATTGTAATCTTTTCTGCTATCATTCTTTAAATTATTATTTTTATTTTAATTATTATTCAATGCTTTTTCAATAGGAAATTTGACACCTACTTTTTCACCTTCTTTTAATAAATCATCTACGATTGGTTGAATAAGAGGAACCCCATTTATAATGTTATATTTCTCATATTCAAATTCTTTTTGCCCAGCAACTAGAATTTCATCTCTTCCGACTGCCAAAGGAGAATTTTTTAGCAGCTGAATCATATCATCCAATTGCATTTTAAAATCAATCAGTGGTCTGAATGCTTCAATATTTATTGCCATAAAGAAATGAGAAACACCTGTTGGTTCTGGTTTTGAAGGGGATCCAACCTGAGTAAGGAAATTGCCACCCGATAGAATTGAACATAATATTTCAACCACAATTGCCAGACCAAAACCTTTATAGCCAGCAGTAATATCCATTCCACCCAAAGGAAGCAATGCCCCATGACCACCTGGTTTTATTTTGGTTGGATCATCTGTAACATTTCCATCATCATCTATACCCCAACCTAATGGGATTTTTTCATTTTTCTTATCGTATAACTGTATTTTTCCATATGCAACAGCACTTGTAGCCATATCCAATACAAAAGGAAATTCAGTATGTGATGGTGCCGCAAAACTAATTGGATTTGTACCCATAACAGCTGTTTTTCCATAAGTTGGAGCTACTAAAGGTTGAGAATTGGTCATGCAAATCCCTATCATTCCATGTTCAAGTGCCATCATTGAGTAAAACCCAGCAATTCCATAGTGATTACTATTATTAACTGTAATTGCAGCTAATCCCGAAAGTTTTGCTTTTTCAATAGCCATTTGCATAGCTTTAAAGGATACAACCTGACCACATCCATTACCACCGTCAATTAATGCTGTAATAGGCGTTTCTGAAATAATTTTATAAGGAGTTGTCGGGTCAATGTAATTCTTGCTTATTCTGCTTCCATAATACGAACCTAAACGTAATAACCCATGAGACTCAACACCTCTTAAATCAGCTGATATAAGTACATTGCCAACAATTTTGGCATCATGCTCAGGAACACCTAATTTTGACATATAACGGACAACAAAGTCCATAAGATCTTCCTTTTTAAATCTTAATTCTTTTTCCATATTCGTTAATTGATTTAGATAGTATTATTTTTTATTCGATTTTCTAATTAAATTTAAAGCACCTCCATTTTTGAACCATTCAATCTGAGCAGCATTATAGGTATGGTTGACTAATATTTTATCAGTAGTTCCATTAGCATGGGTAATTTCAACTTGAAATTGCTTGTCTGTTGCAAATTCATGGATGCCTAAAACACTGATTTTGTCATCTTCCAACACTTTATTGTAATCTTCTTTATTTGAAAAAGTAAGTGCTAATATTCCTTGTTTCTTAAGATTGGTTTCGTGTATGCGGGCAAATGATTTTACCAATACTGTTTTAACATTCAGAAATCTGGGCTCCATTGCAGCATGTTCGCGTGAAGATCCTTCACCAAAATTTTCTTCACCAATAACAATAGAACTTAAACCTGCCATTTTGTATGCTTTGGCTACTTCAGGTACAGTGTCGTATTTTGAAGAAAGTTGATTGAGAATAGTATTCGGTTGGTCGTTAAAATAATTGATAGCACCTATCATGTAATTATTAGAAATGTTTTCGAGATGTCCACGATATCTTAACCAGGAACCAGCCATCGAAATATGATCGGTAGTACATTTCCCTTTAGCCTTAATTAACAATGGAAGATTGATAAAATCATTGCCATTCCATTCTTCAAATGGAGTTAAATTTTGAAGTCTTTCAGACTTAGCATCAATAGATACATCAATGTTTTTTGCATTGGCATCCGATTTTTGATATCCGTTATCAATTTTTCCGAATCCATTTGGGGGTAATTCAAAACCGCTTGGTTCAGCCAACATAACTTCAACACCATCAGCATTGATTAATTTATCAGTTAATGGATTAAAACAAAGGTTGCCTGCAATAGCCATTGCTGATACGATTTCAGGTGAGGCTACAAAAGCATAAGTGTTTGGGTTTCCATCAGCACGTTTAGCAAAGTTTCTGTTAAATGAATGAATGATGGTATTTACCTTGGCGTTTTCAGCACCTTCTCTGCTCCATTGACCAATACATGATCCACAGGCATTTGCAAATATTTTTCCACCTATTTTATTGAAAGTTTCGAAAAAACCATCACGCTCAGAAATTGAACGTATTTGTTCTGAACCTGGTGTAATTGTATATTCCGATTTGACGGTGAGTTTTTTATTGATTGCATCCTGAACTACTGAAGCAGCTCTGGAAATGTCTTCATAGGAAGAATTGGTGCATGAACCAATCAATCCTACTTCTATTTCCAAAGGCCAATTGTTTTTGATGGCAACTTCTTTCATTTTTGAAATAGGGGTAGCTAAGTCTGGTGTAAAAGGACCATTGATAAAAGGTTCTAATTCTGATAAATTTATTTCAATTAATTGATCGTAGTATTTATCAGGTTGAGCATAAACTTCATTGTCGGATCTTAGATTTTTTATATTTTCAAATGCAAGTTGAGCAACTTCTTCTCTGCCAGTTGCTTTTAAATATCTTCCCATGGCATCGTCATAAGCAAATACCGAACAGGTTGCGCCAATTTCAGCTCCCATGTTGCAAATACTCGCTTTTCCTGTGCATGAAAGAGATTCAGCACCTTCACCAAAATACTCAACGATACATCCAGTGCCACCTTTAACGGTTAACATTCCGGCAATTTTTAAAATAATATCTTTTGGAGAAGCCCATCCATTGAGTTTTCCTGTAAGTTTAATACCGATAAGTTTTGGAAATTTCAATTCCCAACCCATTCCAGACATTACATCCACAGCATCAGCACCTCCAACACCTATGGCTAACATACCCAGCCCACCTGCATTGGGAGTATGAGAATCAGTTCCTATCATCATCCCTCCAGGGAATGCATAATTTTCTAATACTATCTGGTGAATAATGCCGGCACCTGGTTTCCAGAAACCGATATCATATTTATTGCAAACTGAACTTAGGAAATCATAAACTTCTTTATTTGTAATGTTGGCAGAAGCCAGATCTTCAACATTGCCTGATTTAGCCATAATTAAATGATCGCAATGAACAGAGGAAGGAACAGCGGTCGTATCTTTACCGGTCATCATAAATTGAAGCAATGCCATTTGTGCGGTAGCATCCTGCATAGCCACTCTGTCGGGTGAGAATTCAACATAATCAATACTTCTTTCAAATGGAGCCGTGAGCTTGTTGTCAAATAAATGAGCATACAATAATTTTTCGCTCATGGTTAAGGGGCGATTGAGTATATTCCTCGCAGTATCAATCTTTAAAGATAATCCTTTGTAAAAGTTTTTAATCATTTCGAAATCAAACAACATATCAAGTGCAATTAAGTGTTAAATATTGAGGCATTGACGTACTTTTTTATCGAATTTTAATCAACGAAAATGCTACTATTCCTTAATTGCAGTAGATTCCAAAAATATGATTCAAATGTAAAATAATAATAGTCTTTACCTGAAAATAATATGGCAAATGTAAGAAAAAAATCGTTTCAAAATCCAAGTAATGAAGAAATTATATTGCAAAAAACATAAAAAACATTAAAACTATCTCATTTTGTATATTTTAGAACTAATCTGAACGTATTCCGATAAAATGGAGGAATTCAATTCATTCAATTTTTTTCAAAAAAACAATTTCCTATTATTGAAAATACTTGATTTTACTCTTATGAATACGAAATGGATTTAACTGATAATCTATCAAATAAGATCATGGAAAATTTTATTAATTTAATTCAATGAACTTATCCAAAGTTCAGTATTATCCGAATAAAAAACAACGAATTACTTATAGTATTGGTATATATTACGTCCCTTTAGCGCATGAGATTTTAATCCTTATCCAATTGTTTTATGCAAACTTTAGCATTTTTTATTGAGAAAGGAACTTTGTTTATATTCCATAGGTAAGTTATGTATTTCTTGGAGGAAGGGCTTATGTTTGTTAAAAGTTGACCATTGTGGAAATGTGTTGATGCTGTTTTCCATTCAGTTTGAAACCAATTTAAAGGAATGTATTCATAGGCAGTTTTTTCATCTAAACTATCTGTTACGGATACTACTATCCATGCTTCAAAAGGTTTAGCCTGACTTTCAATATCCATCGTATACTCAAAAAACAATGAACTATTTTTCAAGGTATCAATACTTCCTGATGAGAAATTAAAAAACTCATCCGCAGTGTTTCCATTCGTGGGATTTACCTGTATTTCAGTAATTAGTTTACGGTTCAATTTATGCTTACGTTCTAACAAATGATAACCGGAAACTTTATCGTAATCAATTGTATTGTAATATAATTTCCATTTTGCAAACTCCTCAGTTTTTACAACCTGGAAGTCAGCTACTATAGATGGGTAATCGGTATCGTGACTTTTTCCAATATTTCCCTTTGAAAGGTAGTTTTGATAAGCAAGTACCAAGGTTCTTCCGAAATAAGACCCAAGAGTAACAATTTCAGGTGTTGCTGATGATTTTTCTTTTATCTTTTCGTAAAATCTGTAGGGAACACGGTCTTCTTTATAAACTGCAATATGGCTTAAGTTAGCAACAAATATGAAATGTAAAGGTATTATCAGAAACGGTATAGATAAGTAGGCTATTCTTTTATAATTAAAGCAAATTGCTAATTTATCTATTAAGAAAAATATACTGCCAATAAAAAAATAATAAAAATAAAATCCAGATCTGTCTTCAGGGAAATTTACATTAAAGAACAAATCTAATAGCATGACTCCAATAATATTTCCTGTTAACAGGAATGGGAAAATTAATACTTCATGTTGTAAAATCTTTAAAAAGAAATGCTTGAAAATATATTTTGCCAACATTGCCAATATCAATGCAAAATATATGATGATAAAAAATCTCAAAATAAAGCTCTGGTTGTCAAACAAGGATTTCATTAAGGAAGCAACCGATTGTGACCAAAATCCATTATGGGTTCCATAATACAAGGCGCCACTTTTCTGGAGTACAAATGAATACACTGCAAAAAATGAGATTGGGAGAAGTCCTGTAAATAGGATGATAGCTAATTTGTATGTTTTTTTGAAAGCTGTATCATCAAATAGGAAAGTAATTATTATCATCCAAACGCTTATTATTAAGGCCGTTGTTATAAGAGATAAATTAGCTGCTATGCTTGCATTTAGAAATAACAGACACAAAAAATAATTCACTGCTTTGCCGGTTTGAAACACTTTTATCAAATACCAGAGACAAGCAAATAATAAAGCAAACGACATTCCATACCCACGGCACAAAGCCATAAATTCAACTATCGTATGAATAAATAATAAACACAACCAGAATAGGAGGGCAAGGTTTTTGTTTTTTAAAGTATCAGCAATTTTATAGGAAAAATAGCAATAAACAGGAACAAATAATAAATTCGCCATGCGTAATACTATGGGCGTATAACCGAAAAGTAAATACAAAAAGCGAGATAGTAATGAGTTTAATAAGTGGTTATTGGCAGCATTTGCATCAATTTTAAAACTAAAAGGAAGAAAATGACCTGTATTGATATAAAACCAGTAGGTCATGATTTCATCGTGCAGAAAAGGAACCAAAAATGCCCTCAAGACGAGATATATCCATAAAATCAGCGAAATTAAAATCCCAATATTTACATTTAATTTTAAATATTGCAGGAAATTGAATGAGTTGTTTTGCTTCATCTTTTAAAAGTTCATGAAAGGATGCAAATCTACAAAAAAAAAATAAAATTTTACTTCCTTCGATTTGTGAAATCTTTAGGATGTGAATATTAATAATGATAAATGAATCAAAAGCAATAAAGAATAAGCAAAAAAGCTTACTCTATCTGGAATTTAATGATGTTTGGATAAATCTATTGAATGAACGAGCGTTTTTAATCTCTTGCTTTGGGGTTGAATAAAATGTAACCCAGATTAAAAACCAAAGAAAATGGCTGGTCGGTATTCTGGTAGTAGTTAAAACTTAAACTGGCTGGGCCAATTGGGCTGTGAAAAACTAAAGAGGAAGAGGCCATGTAATAACGTTTTTCAAATTTCTTGCTGAAAGAGGCAGTTAGATTATTGTTTTGAACTATTTCTTCATAAGGTTGAAAAAGATAAACTTCAAGTCTTAAATCAATATTTTTCGCTAAATTAATAATATTTTTTGCACCAATTGCAGCGTAAATATTAGACCTGAAGGGTGATAAGAACAAAGTGTGGGATTCAGGAAAAGGAGTAAAAGCAGCAGATGAAAGTACACTGGCTGTGTAATTGTTAAATAATTTCTGATTTGAATAAAAGCCTTCAATTAAAAGTCCTGGGGTGTTGAATCCGATTTTATTAAAATAGGTGTCAAATGTTATTTTCGTTTGAAACCAATGTTGCTTTATTTCAAATAAATTCTTGTTGATAGAGGTTGAACCGGGTATGTATTCTTCCTTTCCGTCAACATATTTTGCTTTTATTTGAAATAAACTGCCTGAATTGGCGAACTGTTTTTTGTTGAGCGTATTGTACTCATACATGATACCTATAGAGTTAAAATTGAAATTGGTCTGATCAGCTGTGTCATTTCTTCCGAAAGTATTGTTCTGATAATAATCGCTGCTGGTAAGCGCTTCGGTAAAACGAACTTCGTAACGAGCTTTATTGCCTGCAGGTAAACCGAAAGCAAACGTAATATATTTTTCATTTTGAATAAGATAGGATGGTGTTTTGTCTTCAAAAAAATATGTTTTTGTTTTAAAAAAGTCCCATTGGTGTATTAAAAATGCTGTTTCAAAATAAAGCGGTATGGTAGAAGCATAATCAAATCTAATTTTAGCCATGGCTGAACTATAGAATCTTCCCATATAAGTATTTAAAATAAAACTTTTTGCAGTCTTATTGAAAATTTTTAATTGAACTTGCACAAATGCTTCATTGATAGGACTTGATGATATGTTCCCTCCAAATTCGGCAACAAAATTTTTGTCTTTTTTGATATCAAGATAGAGATTGAATTTTTTAGTACTGTCAATAAAAAGTAGTTTGGGGCTAATGTGTTCTATTTTGCTATCAGCCAGTAGTTTAAAATATTCTGATTTGATTTCTTTTATGGGTATATTCATCGATTTATGAAACAATAACCGGTTGATATAAATCTTTTGTTTTACGGTCAATCCATCAATTAGAATACTATCGATAAGTAATTCAGGTTTCTTCTCGTTGAAAATTTTTCGTTTTTCGTTGAGTTGTTTTGATGAAACACTGTCAGTTACATATTGACGAATGTTTTTAATTTTCCTCATTGCTGCTACGTATCCACTGTCAATAAAGGCTGCAGTATTTTCAAAATCAGTAAGGCTAACAGATTTTATGTTAGGAGAGATGAGAATGCCATTTCCACAAATTACTGAATAATCGGTTTTTTCCATTAACATATTCTGAAGCTGAGATATAATATCATCTTCGTCAGGTTTGGGGTAATTTCCAACAGCTTTACTCCCAATTATAATATCTGGGAAAAAGTCATCGTACATAACATTGGTAGGAAAATTATTGTACATACCTCCGTCAAATAATAAGGTACTATCAATTTTAATAGGTTTAAAGTAGAAAGGGAAAGTCATAGATGCCCTGATTGCTCTTCCAAGGTCTCCTTTTTTTAAAACTACTTGTTTACTGGTATAAATGTCAGCAGCTACACAACGAAAAGGTACAAAAAGATTGTCGAAGTTGTTTTTAGCTATGGCATTGGCGCTCCCGAAAATCTCAAGAAAGGCAAAGTCCATTTGATAAGGAGCTATGATGTTGGTAGGTAATTTAGGTTTGATTTTAATATTGTAATTGAATCTTAAATCAATCCAGGATGCGTTAGGAGCCTCTTTTTTAAAATAGTAGATGTATTTTTTATCAATAATTCCTGAAATCCAACTGGCAAATTCATCTCCCAGAAAAATTTTCTCCATTTCATCAGGAGAATAACCCGCAGCATATAAACCACCAATGATAGCTCCCATAGAAGTACCGGCAATGTAATCAATAGGAATCCCACTTTCTTCCAGCGCTTTAATAACACCAATATGTGTGACTCCTTTGGCACCACCTCCACTTAAAACAAGGCCTACTTTTTGAGCAAATACGCTGGTTGATATTGTGAGAAAAAAGAATGATAAAAGGCAGTACTTAATTGTTTTCATTAGGAAAAAATCAGCAAAAATATGTTTTGGCTAATTTAAACAAAAAAAATCCTAGATTCTTAAAAATAAAGGATTTTTTCTGTTTATACAGTCTTACAGTTACTATAGTTTATACATTAACTTTTTACTGGTGTTTTTGTTCATTTAAAAATTATCTTAATCTATAACCAATTGCATATTGCAGGTAATCTGCTGATTGTTTTCGATTGGTTAATGTCATCATTCCATAAATACTTTTTGTGAAATAATAACGAATACCTAAACGGGCATACCAATAATGCTGATTAAAATGAGTGTCGTAAAAGTAACTTCCTAATTGAGTAATTACTGATAATTTACGTACGATTAATTCATGGCCCAATGCCAAGCCATAATAACTGTTGTAAGTTGTGGAATAAAATTTATCATCAATTTCACCTTGACGTAAAACATAATGTAAATTCAAACTTAGGATGTTTTTATTGCTTAAAAAGCGATTCAAAGCATAATCTGTAGTAAGTATGAAATAGTATTTATTCAAAATTTCATTTGCATTTCGGGTAGCGAATCCAAAAGTAAAATCATGGGCCCATTTTTTTTCTAAAGTAATTGGACTATTTATCAGTAATGGTTTTTTATCGTCAAAAATCTGATATCCAAGGTTTATGCCATAGTTCAGTATGTTTATACCCAGATTGGGAAGCTTCAATGCAGCATTAGAACAATGTGAAAATCCTGCATTCAATCCCAATGAAAATTCTTTGCTGAGTTGGAAATCTAAATTTAGTTTAGCATTGAAAAAGAAACTGATATCCGTGCTTATCATAAAATTCGTAGGATTGCTTTCTTTGTTAAACTTTTCAGTAGCATATGCTAAACCTGCTCCTAAATGTGCATATAAATGCATACGATGCAAACTGAATAGGCTGGGTTCGATAAACATATTTGCGCCCCATAAATCACCAATTATGGCATTTTGAGTATGGATGTAAGTAAGCGAATATCCAAATTTAGTGGCTTTAAATGGGTTTTCCCATTTATTGTTACTGAATAAATCCTGATATAGTTTAGCCTGAATTGCAAATACATCCCCTTTAATATATGAGATGCGTTTTGAATGAGGAACTATTTTTCCAGTATTGAAATTAATACCTCCAAAATAAAATTTAGAGTTTGCTTCTTGTCCCTGACTAATAGTTGAGATGCTGATATTGATAAGTAATAAAAGAAAGAAGCGTCTGGTTTTTTCTGACATCTTATACAAAAGGGATAAAAAATGGAAGTGGAAATCTAAGTTTATTTTTTCTTTCTGAGACTGACTAAAAAAGCAAAATTGAATACAATGGATAAACCAAGGAAAATACCAATTATCAATGAAACAATACCGCTATCTTTTAGAAAATGACTAAGGATAATACTCATAACCAACGATAACTGTCCAAATACAAGATAGATGTTTTTGTTTTTCATATATTAAAATGAAGAACTGTCAGATTCTCAGGGATAAGAATATTTGAAATAAAATCTATATAAACTTAATCTTGAGAACCTAACATATTCTGGTCATGTTCTTTATTTGATTACACCCAATTCTTTGCCAACTTTTGTAAACGCCGCAATACATTTATCCAGATTTTCTCTGGAATGAGCAGCAGAGATCTGTACACGAATACGTGCCTTGTCTTTAGGCACTACAGGGTAGTAAAATCCTATTACGTATATGCCTTCAGTCAATAATCTGGCAGCCATTTCCTGAGATAATTTAGCATCATACAACATAACAGCAACAATGGCTGATTGTGTCGGTTTGCAGTCGAAACCTGCTTCAACCATTTTTTGACTGTAGTAAGCTGTATTTTCATGCAATTTGTCTTGTAATTCGTTTGATTCGCTCATCATCTCCACCATTTTGATACCTGCTGCAGCTATCATAGGAGGAATTGAATTGGAGAATAAATAAGGCCTTGAACGTTGACGCAACATTTCAATCACTTCTTTTTTGCCGGTTGTAAATCCACCGATAGCTCCACCAAAAGCTTTACCCAAGGTACCTGTTATGATTTCGCATTTACCTTTTAAATTGTAAAGTTCAGTTACGCCTCTGCCTGTTTTTCCAACAACGCCTGCTGAATGGGATTCGTCCACCATAATCATCGCATCATATTTAACAGCCAATTCATAAATTTTGTCTAAAGGAGCTACATTCCCATCCATAGAAAAAACACCATCGGTAACAACCAAGCGAAAACGTTGCGCCTGGGCTAATTTTAGTTGTTCTTCAAGATCAGCCATATCAGCATTATTGTAACGATAACGCTGAGCTTTGCATAGTCTTACTCCGTCTATTATGGAAGCATGGTTCAATGAGTCAGAAATAATAGCATCTTCTTCTCCTAAAATAGGCTCAAAAACACCACCATTGGCATCAAAACAAGCTGCATAGAGAATAGTGTCCTCTGTTCCAAAAAAATCAGCAATTTTTTGTTCCAATTCTTTATGTAAATCCTGGGTTCCGCAAATAAAACGTACCGATGACATCCCAAAACCACGGCTATCCATTGCATTTTTAGCAGCTTGTATTAACTGAGGATTGTTGGACAAACCCAAATAGTTATTGGCACAAAAATTTAATACTTCCTGTCCGCTGTTTACTTTGATATTAGCTCCCTGAGGAGAAATAATGATGCGTTCATTTTTATACAAACCAGCGTTTTTAATTTCACTGATTTCTTTCTGAAGGTGTTCTCTAACTTTATCGTACATGGCTTAATTTATTATTACAAATTTTTCAATTGTCCCGTCACTGAGGGATGATTTTTAAGTCAGCAAAAATAATGATTTTATGTTTCGTTTGAAAAGAATTTTCCTTTTTTTTTCTTTATGTTTTGAATCTGTTTTCAATTATTTAACGTAAGATTACAAAACTGTTTTGGATGCGATTTGAGTTATCGTTAATAATACTTAACTTTGCATTTTTAATAGATATTTTATGCATACGATTGAAGTTTGTTTTACACCTAAATTATACAGTGAAATTACTACTAAAGAAAAGTTTATTGTAGTTATGGTTGATATTTTAAGGGCTAGCACTTCTATTTGTGCTGCTTTTGAAAATGGAGTAGAAGCCATTATTCCTGTTGCAACTATTGATGAAGCAAAAGCTTATAAAGCAAAAGCTTATCTTGTTGCTTCAGAAAGAGAAGGACTGGTGTTGGATTTTGCAGATTTTGGAAATTCAGCTTTTAATTTTATGACAGCTGCTGTTAAAGATAAAACAATAGTCTACAGCACAACCAATGGTACCCAGGCTATTGAATTGGCTAAAAATGCACAGGGACTAGTGATTGGAGCTTTTTCAAATATTACAGCAATTACTCAATGGTTAAGCGAACAAAATTCTAATATAGTGATACTTTGTGCAGGCTGGAAAAATAAATTTAATTTGGAGGATTCTATTTTTGCTGGTGCTTTAATAGAACAATTGCTTAAATTTCCAAATTTTAAAATGGATTGTGATGCTGCTGAAGCTGCGCTCGATTTATGGGAAATTGCAAAATCAAATCCTTTAGCTTATATTCAGAAAGCGGCTCATCGTTCCCGTTTGAAGAAACTGAATTTGGATGATATACTTGAATTCACTTTCCAATTGGATACAGCCAATGTAGTTCCTGTGCTGAAAGAGGGTGTATTGATAGATGTAAATAAAAAATAAAATAATTTCTCAAATAACGCTATAATTCTATAAATCAATAACTCAATAACCCATCCATGAAAGTTTTAATAGCAATAGATGATACCGATAACCTCGAAAGCAGAGGGACAGGTTTTCAGGCCCGACAATTAGGCAAGTTAATTGCTGAGTTAAAAATCGGTAAAATTGCTGGAATTACAAGGCATCAACTCTATGTTCATGATGACATTCCTTATACTTCTCATAATAGTTCAGCATGTATCGAAGCTGAAATTTTCGACTTTCATTCATTAGAAGCTGTTTGCCGTGATTTTCTTTTGGAAGTGGCTGCTGATGGCTCTGATGCTGGATTGTGCATTGCTTGCTGTGATAATATTCATAATGATATTATCAATTGGGGAAACAGAGCCAAAAGAGAAGTCTTGACAAAAAAAGAAGCTCATCAAATAGCTGAAAACAATGTGATTTATTTAGAAGGACTTACAGGTGATAAAATCGGTGTCATCGGTTCGCTGGCTGCGATAGGTTTGCATTTTAATGGGAACGACGGTAGGTATTTATGGATAGCAGGCAAAGAAATGCGTGAGATTCAAGGAATTTATACAGTTAGCGAGTTGAAAAATATTTCAACAATTAATGATGTACTTACCAAAGAAAATTATAATTTTGTTGCAGATTCCGATACAGTTTTTATTGAAGATTGGTTGCGACCCATTTTAAAAGACCATAAAGCAGTAATTATTGTTGAAAAATCAATTACCAGCGATTACGACTGGAAGGCTTTATGCAAAATAGATGTAAAATCACTTACACAATAATAGTTTATGGATAATTCAACAGCAATCGTTCAAAAGAAGAGCCTGGCATTAACAATAGCAGAATATGTTTTTTTGTTCTTATTGGGTGCTACGGCTATTGTTTTACATTCGAAATTGAGAATTCCTTTGCATTTACCTGGTCGTCATGGTATTGAGTTTATGATGCTTTTACTAATCGGTAGAAATCTTTCTTCGTCTCGTTTTGCATCTTCTTTGTCTTCATTAGGTGTTGCAGCCATGTTGATTGTCCCCATACTAGGATTTAGAGATCCTTTAACTTCTTTAGCATTCATATTACCTGGCTTCGCAATTGATATCTTTTACAATGTTTTTCCTAAATTGAATAAGAATACCTGGCTGTTAGCTTTGGCAGCTGGTTTTGCTTATGCCTTGATTCCTATAACAAGGTTACTTATTTCATTTTCAACCGGATTTATGTTCGAATCCTTACTGGGTGGGTTTATTTATCCATTGACAACTCATTTTGCTTTTGGCTTTATTGGAGGCCTGAGTGGTAGTGCGATAATGAAAACGATTAAAAAAAGAGGAAAGTCAATTTAAGCCTTAGTGAATAATATGCTTACTTATTAATTTATTATTCTTCATTTTCTTTAAACATCGAGGTGTAAATATATTCTTTTCGATATGCATTAATTTATGAACAACAATACTATACATTTCAAAAATCTTATTTCTTTCACTCTTTTGCTGCTTTGTCTGAGCAGTATTTTTAGTTGTTCTAAAGAGGAAAACAATAATCCATTCCCTCCAATCATTGAATTGAAAATTGGTGGTATTTATACTTCTCATGATACAGCCATCGCTGAAGGTTCTCAAATTTGTATCGGTATCAAAGCAATTGCAAATGGGGGTGTTAACCTATGCAATTTAATTGTTGAGTCTAATAATTCTCAGCGATTGCTTGACTATGGATTCAATGCTTCTTCAATTGATAAGGATGTACTGATTCACAAAAATACTGACAGTATTCAGAAAATCAGTGTCATCATTCGGAATATCAATGGCAAAAGTGACACTGTATCTATTGTCCTTCAAAAAAATGGCAGTGCTTATAAACCAATTCTTTCTTATGTATTTATACTTGGAGGGCAAAGCAATACTACTTATGGCTCATTTGCATCTTTTACAAACGGTATAGTATATTCAATGGCGGATGCTTCTCAAAACCAGGCATTGATAGATATTTTATATTATTACAATCCATTAAACCTTGAATACAATTGCCTGGCTTCTGCAGGGGGGAATATTATCGGTATTTATGCTGGCACGAATTCTCCCGAAAATTGGACCATCAAGAACACAACTTATTTTAGCCGGTCTGTCGTTGATATTCCTTTGTCTGCTTTTGATAATGCTCAAACTGACAGTATCATCATAGCCAATTTATTTACCAACGGAGGTAGAAAAGCCAAAGCACTTACTCCTAATCAAATCTGGGGTTTTCAAACCCAGTCGGGTAAGTTTGGGCTACTTAAAATTATTGAAGTGAACGGTATGGAAAGTGGGAGTTTGAAATTTGCAGTGAAAATGCAGCAATAAACAGCGATTGATGAAAATAATACAATCATTTAAATACAAGAAAACCAGTAAACTTATAAGGGCAAATTAAAATTATGCAGTTTAAAACAAAAACATTAATTCTTATCTTCTGCCTTTTCTCTCAAATGAGTTGGGCGCAGGATAGCATTAAAAATATTTTTCTGGAAGGAATTGTCGTTACTTCAACACGTTGTAATTCTAAGTTAGAAAGCCTGGCTGCAAATGTTGATATTATAAATCAACATGAACTTGAAAATTTTCCATTAACTAATATCGACAACATCCTCCAATCTGTTTCAAATGTATATGTAAATCGAAGTTGGGGTATTTTTTCGAAGAATTCAAGTGTAACCATGAGGGGAATGGATGGTACCAATCGTGTATTGGTGCTTTATAATGGAATTCCACTCAATAAAACTTCAGGAGGTGGCATCAACTGGTATATCATTGCACCCGAAACTGTTGACAAAATTGAAATCATAAAAGGTTCAAACTCTGCATTATATGGTAACAATGCGATGAGTGGTATTATTAATGTCATAACCAAAATGCCTCAGGAAAAATTTAGCATGACTGCAAGTGTTTTAAGAGCATCTTACAATACGATAGGTGGGAGACTCAATCTTTCCGGCAATCAGATTAAAAATAGCAAAGGCTGGTATTGGTATGCCAATGGCTTTTACCGTAAAGGAGATGGATATATCAATGTTCCTCTTGAACTTAGAGACAGTACAGATACTAAATTGCGAATGTATGAAATGTCAACAGATATTAAAATTGGCTACCAATTTAATGTAAACACTCGTTTATCAGTAAGTTATAATTTTTACCACGACCAAAGGAGTGATGGAATTAAAATTTTCGAAGCTGATGGCAGTTTACTTAACGATTATGCAAATATTGGAATGGCAGATTTTACTACTTTATTAAAAAATAAAATTTTATTTCAGGCAAAGGCTTTTTATCATTATGACTATTTCTGGCAACATACCGAAAAACTAAATGAAACTGGTGATACTTATAAATTATACGATACAGATCAATCATCCAGAGATCTTGGTATTTGGATAAATGCATCCAAGAATATAACAAAAAACTATAAGTTAACATTGGGTATAGATTTAAAACAAGGCGACATGAAAGCCGAAGATATCTATCGTACTTCAACCGATCATGCCATACGAAAGGGCGAAATAGGTTTTGCTGCCGTGTTTGCCCAGAACGAATTGCAGATCACACCTAAGCTTGCTGTAGTGGCTGCTTTACGATACGATTATGCCCGCTTTTTCAATGGGAATTTTTCTATCGAAAATCCCACTTACAATACAGGTTTTTTTGGCAATTATGCTGTAAATTATCCTGCTAATCAATGGTTTAATGTAAGTCCAAAACTTTCGGCCAAGTATTTTGTTCTTTCTAAACTGGATGTTTATGCTAGCTTTTCTCATGGTTTTATGCCTGCTACATTGGATGATATGTGCAGTTCCCGTAAGATCAACAAAGGCTTTAAAATGGCCAATCCTGACTTAAAACCTGAATATGTTTCTACTTTTGAAATAGGAAGTAATTATAAGCCAAATAATCATTTGCTGTTTGAGACAAGTGTTTATTATTCATTGGGTAAAGATTTTCAATATTTTGTAGTAAACGGAGATGTAATCGACCTCGAAAATATTGTGCTGAAACGCGAAAATATTGGCAAGGTAAATATTTATGGGTTTGAAATTTCAGCCAAATGGCAGCTGACTGAAAATCTGCTTTTAAAAGCCAATTATACTTTTAATCATTCTCAAATAGTTGAATTTAATGCGGTTAACGAAACTGGTGTCAATCTGCAAGATAAATTTATTGCTGAAATTCCTCCTCATCAGGTTTTTATGGGTGGGTTTCTAAAAACAAAGTTTGTAAATGCATCTGTTATTTTTAATTATATCAGCCAGCAATGGGCAGATGAACAAAATTCTGCAACGATTGAACCTTATTCAACCCTTGATGTCCGATTAAGCCATCTGTTTGTGAATCATATTGTTTGCTCTATCGATATTCAAAATATACTGGATCATGCTTACATCGATAAAAAAGGAGGCTTGTCTCCAGGTAGATTTATTGAGCTGAATCTGGGTGTAAAGTTATAATGTACTCATTGTAACTAATTTTATTACTTTTGACCTAGTAATTAATTTAAGAATTGTGCTTTAGTCCAAGTAGTTTATTTGGTTAATAGTGTAATTTTATCTTAAATTCATATCACCAATATTCTAACATTAATAATGCCAATTATTTAAATAAATTTAAACCAATGAAAACAAAATTTTTCTTTTTTTTAGCAATTGTCTTTTCTTTGCAAGTATGTGGTCAAAAGACTGATGCATCTAAACTTATGCTCAAAGGCCAGGTTAAAACTATACACGAATACAATTATCAGGCAATAGGAAAGGATAGTAATATTCAAAAGGGTGTATTAAATTTTTCCTATTACAATACTTTTGATAAACAAGGGAATAAAATAGTAGATATTAAGTATGATACAACTGGGAAAATAGATAAAAAATATGAATACCTCAGAGATAATTCTGGACGCAGAACTGAACAAAATCAATATACTTCAGCGGGTAAACTGAAAAGAAAAATTACTTATAAATATGATGAAAAAGGCAATGTAATTGAAGACAATAGTTACAATGCTGAGGGTAAGCTAGAAAAGAAATACACCTATCGATACGACTGGAAAGGAAATTTGATAGTAGATATGAGTTTTGATTCAGAGAATAATTTTTTGAGTAGATATTCTTATACCTATGATTCTATTGGCAATAAAATTGAAAACAGCAGGTATTCAACAGAAGGGAATCTTGATAAAAAAATCAATTACATTTATGATGTCAACAAAAATCTTATCGAGGAGATTCAAATTGCAGGTGATGGTAGCAAACAGAATTATTATTATACCTATTTATTCGATAAGAAGGGCAACTGGATTCAAAAAATAAGTTTTAAAGGGAAGATTGCTGATAGTTTTGTAAGTAGAGAAATCGGATATTATTAAGCTAAAATATCTCATTATAACTAAAAAAAATCTCCTTCTTTCGGTTCAAAAGAAGGAGATTTTTTTAACAATAAGAATTTAAATACAGTTATTTGATTCGATACAAGAGATTCCTATACTAACGAACGATTAATTTTGTAGTATAGTTAGTCTTGTCATCATATTTTATATTCACAAAGTAAATCCCATTTCCAAAAGCACTTAAATCGATGCTGTTATTTGTCGGAACTGATTTTATTGTACTTACCAACTTACCTAAAATGGTATAGATTTTAACTTCATTGATTGTTTTGCTGGTATTGATAGTAAAGATTCCAGTAGAAGGGTTTGGATAAATATTTGTTTCATTTTTATAGACAGTTTCTTCTATTCCAACGGTATTTGTAGCTGTAATTAGAATGTCATCAATTTTTGAAACACCTGTAGCAGCGACAGTTCCCCCATTTACATCCAAATTGCCTTTCATAAGCCATCTTACATAAATATAAGCAGTTCCTTGTCCCGTGATAGGAAGTGGTAATTGATTTACAACGCCTGTTGTCCAGTCGTTTGCGCAAATTATCGCTCCATTAGGAACATCTGCATAAGTACCAGCATTTAATCTCCATTGGATTTGGAAATTTTTAGGTCCTGGTGTTGTTCCTCCTCCACGTTGTTTAGAGGAAATTTTGAAATTTGTATAATTACTTGCTTTAAATTTTATAGTCCACGATTTAATGGTGTCACCATTGTCCCATTTTGTGGTAGTAGCAGCATAATCGCCTGTTGTAACTCCATTGGTAAAGGTAATACTGTCGTTGGTTGAAGTTGCTGCATTTTCAAAACGCAATACATTCCCCAAATTAGATATTAATCCCTTGTTTGGATATTTAGAAACCGTATCATTCAACGGAAAGGAAAATCCGATGATGGTGTCCTGAGCAAAATTGCTCATTGAAATAGCTATGAAAGCCAAAATAAGTAAGGTTTTTTTCATTTGAATAAGATTTTAATGATTTTAATGATTCGAATTGATAATGTTTTCATTTCGCTGCAAAAATAGAAAGTTTTATTGAATGAAAAATAAAAAAGAGTAAGGAATTGCAATTATATTCATATTGCTTATATTTGCCCAAAAAATATTTATGAAGAAATTACTTTTTTTATTATTGTTTGTTGCTTTAATGGCAAGTTGTCATTCCTCAAAGCAAAATGGAAATGCTATAAACAATTTATCTGACAGCATCAGTGGTCAATTGATTGTATTTCACGCAGGAAGTATGGCTGTTCCTTTTAAAGAACTGGCCGATTCTTTTAAAATATTACATCCAGCTATTGAAATACTTGCCGAAGCAGCTGGAAGTGTAGAATGTTCTCGCAAGATAACTGAACTTAACAAGCCTTGTGATTTGTTGATTTCTTCAGATTATAAAGTAATCGATAAATTGTTGATTCCAAGATTTGCAAGCTGGAATATTCCTTTTGCAACCAACGAAATGGTGATTGCCTTTAATCCAAACGCACGTAAAGCCAGCGATATGGATAGTATTAGCTGGACAAAGCTTTTGCTATCAAGAGATATTGTATATGGCCGTTCGGATCCTAATGTTGATCCTTGCGGTTATCGTAGCCTTTTGTGCCTGCAGTTGGCCGAAAAATATTATGGTATCAAAGGGTTTTACGAAAAAATGAAAAAGAAAGACAATCCCTTTATTCGTCCTAAAGAAGTTGATTTACTTGCTATGCTCGAAACTGGGAATATTGACTATATTTTTATCTATCGTTCAGTAGCATTGCAACATCATTTAAAATACATCTGTTTACCTCAGCAAATAAATTTAGGGAATAAAGACTTTACAACTTTATATGCCAGTGTTGCGTTGGAAGTGAAAGGGAAAAAACCTGGTGAGACAATGACACAAACTGGCGAAGCAATGGTATATGGCTTTTGTATCCCGACTCAAGCACCTAACCGCAGAAATGCAGAAGCATTCGCTGCCTTTTTGTTGGATAGGAGCAAGGGATTGAAAATTATGGATAAAAATGGACAACCCCCTTTGGTAAACCCTTTGGTTGAAAAATTTGATAGTCTTCCCGAAGTTTTGAAACCTTATTGCCAAAAACCAAATTAAATTTATAGGTTTATTTTTATTAAAAAAGCCGATAGCTCAAATCTGAACTATCGGCTTTTTACATTTATTTATTGCAAAGCTATTTTGGCTTCAACTTCCGACTTCTGTCTTCCGTCTACTTTTTAGCCTTTTCAGCTTTGATAGCTGCTTGTGATGCAGCCAAACGTGCGATAGGAACGCGGAATGGTGAGCAACTTACATAGTTTAAACCATTACGGAAACAGAATTCAACTGAAGCAGGATCGCCGCCTTGTTCGCCGCAAATACCCACTTTAAGTTTAGGTTGTGTTTCACGTCCTTTAGCAACAGCCATTTCAATCAATTGTCCTACACCTTCCTGATCGATAGTCTGGAATGGATCGGCAGCCAGAATTTTATTGTCGGTATAATCCTGCATAAAACCACTGGTATCATCGCGGCTGAATCCAAATGTCATTTGAGTAAGGTCATTGGTTCCAAAAGAGAAGAATTGAGCTGTTTTAGCCATTTTATTGGCCAGTAAGCAGGCGCGTGGAATTTCAATCATAGTACCGTAAAGATATTCAATACTTGCAACGCCAAATTTAGCACAAACTTCAGCATATACTCTGTCGACTATCAATTTGGTGAAATCAAGTTCAGTAACATCACAGGTTACAGGAACCATGATTTCTGGTTTAGGTGTTTTACCTTCTTTGATCAACTCAACAGTAGCTTCAAATAAAGCACGGATTTGCATTTCAGTTACTTCAGGATAGGTGATTCCTAGACGAACACCGCGGTGCCCCATCATAGGATTTGATTCATGCAAGGCTTCTCCACGTTTTGCAACAGCTTCGGCAGTGATGCCTAATGCTTTTGCCAATTCTGCCTGGTTTTCTGCTCCCTGAGGAACAAATTCATGTAAAGGTGGATCCAGTAAACGGAAGGTTACAGGCAAGGTATCCATGGCTGCAAGCGTTCCTTTGTAATCTCTTTTTACGAATTCAAACAATTCGTCTAAAGCAATGCGACGTTCTGCTTCACCTTCGCTTAAAATCATTTTTCGTAATAAGAATAAAGCTTTTTCGGTACCTTTACCATAGAACATATGTTCGGTGCGGAATAACCCAATACCTTCAGCTCCAAAACTACGGGCTATGGCTGCATCGGCAGGAGTGTCGGCGTTGGTACGAACACCCATGGTACGGAATTTATCGGCAATTCTCATGAATTCCTGAAAACGTGGGTTTTCTGAAGCATCCATTAAATCGAGAGTACCAATAAATGCATGTCCTTTGGTTCCGTCTAATGTTAACACATCACCTTCTTTGATGACGATACCAGTTTCTTTGATGGTTGCTGTTTTTGCATCAACATTTACATGTAGAGCACCAGCACCAACAATGCAACATTTTCCCCAACCACGGGCAACCAATGCTGCATGAGAAGTCATGCCACCACGGGCGGTTAAAATACCGTCAGCAGCACGCATACCTTCTACATCTTCAGGATTCGTTTCTTCGCGAACCAATAATACTTTTTCGCCTCTACGTTGCCATAAAACGGCATCTTCAGCTGTAAAAACCACCTTGCCAACTGCAGCACCAGGTCCTGCAGGTAATCCTTTTACAAATGGTTTTGTGTCTTTCAGCATGGCAGGGTTGATAATTGGGTGTAATAATTCATCCAATTGAGCAGGGTCGAGACGCAATACCGCTGTTTTTTCGTCGATACGGCCTTCAGCCAGCATATCCATCGCCATGTTCAGGGCAGCTGTACCGGTACGTTTGCCAACGCGACATTGTAACATAAATAATTTGCCTTCCTGTATCGTAAATTCGATATCGAGCATGTCTTTGTATGCATCTTCCAGGCGATTGCGGATTTCAAACAATTCTTTGTAAGAATCCGACCAGATTTCCTGCATGCTGTGCAGATGTTTGTTCTGTTCGTTTTTTGTATCGTCATTCAATGGACTTGGTGTACGGATACCAGCTACAACATCTTCTCCCTGAGCATTGATTAACCATTCACCATAGAATGAGTTGTCACCCGTGGCAGGATTACGGGTAAAAGCAACTCCTGTTGCAGATGTATCGCCCATGTTGCCAAATACCATCGCTTGTACGTTTACAGCAGTACCCCATTCATCAGGAATACCTTCAATACGACGATAAGAAATCGCTTTTTTACCGTTCCAGCTTTTAAAAACAGCCTTGATGCCACCAAATAATTGAGCTTCTGCATCATCAGGGAATTCTTGACCTAATGATTTTTTTACTGCTTTTTTAAATTCTTCTGCCAGAAATTGTAAATCTTCTGCAGTTAAATCGGTATCAGAATTGTATCCTTTAGTATGTTTAAAGGCGTCCATCATTTCTTCCAATGATTTACGAATACCTTTTCCATCTGTTGGTTCCATGCCTTCTGCTTTTTCCATAACCACATCCGCATACATCATAATTAAACGACGGTATGAATCCCATACAAAACGGGGATTGTTGGTTTTTTTTAATAAAGCAGGAATTGTTTTTGAACTCAGTCCAATATTCAAAACAGTATCCATCATACCCGGCATAGAGCTACGGGCACCTGAACGACAGGATAACAATAAAGGATTTTCTGTATCCCCATATTTCATGCCCATTGCATCTTCCACTTTTTTCATTGAACTCCAAACTTCTTCTGTTAAAGAAGCAGGTAATTGACAATTGTTGTCGTAATAAGCAGTACAACAATCTGTTGTAATTGTAAATCCAGCAGGTACCGGTAATCCTAATAAACACATTTCTGCTAAATTAGCACCTTTACCTCCCAGTAAATTTTTCATGTCGGCTTTACCATCGGCTTGTTTGCTGCCGAAGTAATAGACATACTTTTGTTTTTGTTCTGTAGACATTGAGTTATCCTCCATTAATTTATAAAACGTTGATTGTAAGTTTCTTTATTATTTTGAAATGAGACTGCAAATTTAAGTTTATTTATCTGATTTTAAAACAAGCAATGTGAATTTATTGTAATTTTTTTCAATTCCTTTTATAGTGCAGTATCAATTAGTCTATTATAGAAACAAATTTTGAACGAATGGCGAAAATTGAATTATTAGATTGCAAAATCTAAATTTGAAGATTAAACTTTTTTTGCTAATTTTGGATGCAATTCAATTATTTATAGCTACTAAGAATGAATTCAATACTTATTTAAACCAAAATCCAAAAATGATTAAAGCAATTATTTTTGACTGGGGCGATACCGTTATGCGGGATTACCCGGAATTAGATACTCCCATGTATACCTGGGAGCATGTAGAATATATACCTGATATTGAACAGGCATTACAAATCTTGCATAAGAAATATACCATGGTCATTGCCACCAATGCCGTTCAATCGGATACGGCTGCCATGATTAAAGCCTTGGAAAGGGTAGGCGCAGAGCAATACTTCGGGTTTTTCTTTTCATCCAAAGATCTGGGATATGAAAAGCCTGATATTCGATTTTTTACTACAATTGCAGATATTATTATTATCAAGCCCGAAGAATGCATCATGCTGGGAAATTTATATGAAAAAGACATAACGGGAGCTAAGGATGCCGGGATGAAAACGATATTGTTTGATGAAAAATCAACGGACATTGAATATCCAAAGGCTGATCAAGTGATTCATTCGATGAAATTTTTACTGAAAGCGATTGAATCTGAATCTGATTCATAGCTTAACTATGACTGAAACAATAACTTTAGTTCAATTTCATAATAGACTTAATATATGGGTGATAAAATCCAAAATAATTATAATTTTGTTGAAAAGATATCATAATGAAGAACAAACACTATCTTTTTTATTTCCTATTACTGCTTTATTTAGTATTAAGTAATTCTTTCGATGCAGTTGCACAGCAAACTCCATCGCTGACTATCCTATCGCAAGAAGTGATTTTTTCAGATCCTCCTTTTGCGCAATGTCATGCTTCCAGCTTGATAGAACTCAAAAAAGATACCTATATGGCTGCTTGGTTCGGAGGTAGTTATGAAAGTGCCAATGATGTCTGTATATGGTCATCTGTAAAGAGTAACGGAAAATGGAGCGAACCCTATCGTCTGGTTTGTGGAGAAGTTTCAGACAGCCTCCGCTATGCTTGCTGGAATCCTGTATTATTCAGATGCAGCAAAAAAGAATTGATACTTTATTATAAAGTAGGAGTTTCTCCCCGCGAATGGTGGGGTATGAAGATTCATTCTTCTGACAACGGTATAACATGGTCTCCTGCCAGTCGCCTGAATGGAATATTAGGCCCTGTCCGGAACAAAGCTATAGTGTTGACTTCCGGTATATGGTTGAATCCATCAAGTACTGAGACAACAGACCGATGGAAAGTGTTTGTCGAACGTTCTGCAGATAAAGGGGAAAACTGGGAGGTAATACCTCTAGATACTGTTAATTCTGCTAAAGTAATACAACCAACACTTTTAGTTTACCCAGATGGAAAAATTCAGGCACTATGCCGGAGCAACCAGAATTATATCCTCGAATCCTGGTCGTTGGATGAAGGGAAAACATGGAGTTCATTACAAAAAACCACCGTCTTGAATCCCAACTCAGGAATTGATACCGTAACGCTTCAATCTGGTTTGCAATTACTTGTATATAATCCTATGGAAAGTGGAAAAGACTGGGTGAATGGGCGTAACAAATTAAACCTGGCTTATTCATATGATGGAAAAAGCTGGACTGATATTTATAAACTCGAAGATCAGACTGAAGGCGAATTTAGCTATCCTGCCATTATCAAGTCAGAGGATGGTGCCATTCATATTAGTTACACATACAACCGAAAGACAATCAGGTATGTAAAGCTTATGCTTGAGCTATAAACTTTATATCGGCTGGATTATTCCTTTATTTATCGTATTTTTGCACATTAAAATTCATTTTATAATTTATGTTAGATTCAATACTAAGTCAATGTCTAATTGAAGCTTTACAACAAATGTATGGTTTGCAATTAGTAGAAAATGATATCAGTTTACAGAAAACCCGCAAAGAATTTACCGGCGATTTTACTGTTGCTGTTTTCCCTTTTGTACGTGCCTCTAAAAAATCACCTGAAATTACTGCTGCAGAAATCGGTGAATTTGTGAAGGCTAATTTAGCTGAAGTTGTTGAATTTAATGTTATTAAAGGGTTTTTGAATCTGGAAATTAGTAAGTCCTATTGGTTGAACTTTTTAAACAGCCATCAGCAGGAAATTGATTTTGGTTTTGCTAAAACAGAGGAAACAGAAGTTGTTATGATAGAGTATTCTTCGCCCAACACCAACAAGCCACTGCATTTAGGTCATGTACGTAACAACTTGCTGGGTTGGTCTGTAGCACAAATATTAAAGGCCAATGGCAAAAAAGTTGTAAAAGTGAATTTGGTCAATGACAGAGGAATACATATCTGCAAATCGATGCTGGCATGGCAAAAATGGGGAAATGGAGAAACTCCGCAATCTTCAGGTTTAAAAGGGGATCATTTGGTTGGGAAATACTATGTATTATTCAATTCATATTATCTTGCCGAAGTAAATGAAATGCTGACAAAAGGAATTGAAAAGGAAGTTGCCGAGAAACAAGCAACATTGATGCTTGCAGCTCAAGAAATGCTTCGCAAATGGGAAGCAAAGGACCTGGCAACGATACAGTTATGGGAAACAATGAATGCATGGGTGTATGAAGGTTTCGACCAGACGTATCGCCGCATGGGTATTGATTTTGATAAAACTTATTACGAATCTTCTACCTATTTATCGGGTAAATCTATAGTTGAAAAAGGTGTAGTAGAAGGCAAACTTCAACGCAAAGCTGATCAATCTGTCTGGGCCGATTTAACAGCAGAGGGACTGGATGAAAAACTACTGCTCCGTTCCGATGGAACTTCAGTGTATATGACACAGGACCTTGGAACTGCACAACTCCGTCACGATGAATTTAATGCCCATCAGATGATTTATGTGGTTGGCAACGAACAAAACTACCATTTCGATGTATTGAAGTTGATTTTGCAAAAATTAGGATACAATTGGGCCGGGAGTATTCATCATTTATCGTATGGTATGGTTGAACTGCCAGCAGGTAAAATGAAATCCAGAGAAGGAACCGTTGTAGATGCAGACGATTTGATAGATGAAATGGAAAAAACAGCTTTTGAAAAAGCATTGGAGTTGGGGAAAATTGATGATTTTGAAAGTGAAGAAGCCAAGCAATTGTATGCTGTGATTGCAATGGGTGCATTGAAGTATTTTATACTTAAAGTAGATCCTCAGAAAAATATGCTTTTCAACCCTTCAGAATCTATCGATTTCAATGGTCATACCGGTCCTTTTATACAATATACCCATGCCCGTATTAAATCATTGATAAAAAAAGCATCTGATGATATTTGTCCGATAGCTGCACATATCGAAATATTGACCAAAGAAAAAGACATCATCCGCTTATTGCACGAATATCCTTCCGTAATAAAAATTGCAGGTGATAACAGAAGCCCAGCCCTGATTGCCAATTATGCATTTGAGCTGGCAAAAGAATACAATGCTTTTTACCAGGAAATAAGCATACTAAAAGAAACAAATGATGGTCTTCGAAATATGCGTTTGCTGTTGTCTGTTTTTACTGCCAATACGCTTAAATCTGCTATGGGTTTACTCGGAATTGAAGTGCCTGAAAGAATGTAAAAACAACAACCCAATAACCTAATAACCTAATAACCAAAATTACCCATCCCTATGCAGGAAGTAGATTTTTCGGCTCAATCAGGAATTCTCGTTGAACTTACAACGATGCCAATGCCATTTGGGAAGTACAAAGGACGCATTTTGTGTAATTTGCCTGAACCTTATCTGGTTTGGTTTAAGCAAAAAGGTTTTCCTCCCGGAAAATTAGGCATGATGCTTGAAACACTGTATGAAATAAAATTGAATGGATTGGAATATTTATTAAAACAAATTATAGAGAACAATAGATAATACATATCAAGTGTTTGATATATAATTTATTATGTAAATAAAAGCCGCATTTCTATCTTGATTCCTTTTCACAGGGTGATTGCTGAAAACGGAAATCCGACAGACTATTCCTGCGGACTTTGGCGGAAAGCGTTTTTGCTTGATTTTGAAAAGAAGAATACCTGAATGGATTCCTTGTTCAGGTGAATGTTTAAAATGCACGGATTGCTCTTACATAGAACGGATTGGCTTTGTTAAAGTAATACTGACTTCCATTGGTAAAATCCTGGGTCCATCCGTTGTTGATGTTATACTCACTAGAACTCCAGTAATAATTATTTCCAAAACCTCCAATTGCAGCTTTGTTTAAATAAAGCTTGTTCAATTCATCTTTGCTGGGTAAATACCAATCACTATAGCCACCCAAAACCAAATCAGCACAAAGTTTAGCTGCATATGTCCCAATTCCCTGAATGGCAACAATTGAATTTGTATTGGTGTTCCCACTTCCTAGAGCTGTAGCTGAAGCAGCTGTGATGATGTAATTGTTATTATGCCATTGTATGCCTGTACTTTGGTCGCTAGGAGCAGCTATGATGCCATGAGTTTGACCTGCTATATAGCCTGAATCTCCAGCTTGTAATATATAAGCGATAATGCCACCCTGATAGCTATTTCCAATAGTAAGCGCAAATGTAAAACTAATAGTTTTGCTTGAAGTTGGGATGTCGGTAACAACAGATGTGTAACTGCCCGAATACCCGGTAAAGCGCAATGAGTTGCCAGTGGAATAGGACATGTATGTGATTGCTTCTGTGCTTTTTAGTTCTTTGACAAAAGCAAAATTGTTTTCGTTTTTAGAATTTTCGATTCTTGGTTGGCAGTAGTTGCTGTTTTGGCTGAATAGTTTTGCAGTATAAGCGTAATTCTCTCCACTGATGATCATAAAGTAAACACCTTGTTTTAAGCCTGTTAATTCTAATTTTTGAATTCCTTGAGAATATTTTTTATTCATTTGAAATATTCTTTTGCCAGATAGTTCGTAAATTGCTATTTGGGCAAGCCCGCTTTGTTTAATATTAAATGATATTTCAGCCAGCCCATTCATAGGGTTGGGTTTTATCTGAATTTCACTTGTTTTTCCATCCCAATCTGTAATTCCAAGACTTCCGAGATGCAAAGTGTCAGAGCCGTGAATTGTCAGAGCGTTTCCTGAAGACAGATTTTCAACTTTTACACTATCCACATTAGTAGCTGCACCTGTTCCGACAAAGTTAATCAGGTAATTCTGTGCATTTATTGAATGTATTGAGCAATAGGCAACGATTAAAAAGAACAGTTTTTTCATAGTTGTATTATATTATTGTAAGTTACAGATAATCATGTAGATATATTTACTCTGATTGAGGTATACTATAGCGTTGATAAATATATTTCCCGATTCATTCAGCCTAAAATTTTTAAGGTTTGTATTTTTTTTGCTATTTTTTCAAATCAATATTATGTCATGCTTACGAAGGAAGCATCTCATTTAGAAGTTCATTTATTTTATGAGATTCCTCACTTTCGTTCGGAATGACAAAACGTGCATTTTATTCAATACTATAACCTCAATTCGTTAAAAGTAGATTTTGTTTTTACTTCTTCTGAAATTTGATTTATCTGCTGTAAAAATAGCTATTATTTTTTCTATTTTCGAAAATTTATTTAAAAGAATACTGTTCATAACTTAAGTAAATCCCTTTAAACTTTTTTGTTATTCTCAATTATAATTTGTAATTTTGAGGAATATTAAAGAATACTATAAATATTTGAATATGAGCGAGATTGAAAACGACGATTTGATAATTGAACCAGAAACATACACAGCTGAAAATATCCAAGTTTTAGAAGGTCTGGAAGCAGTTAGAAAACGTCCTGCCATGTATATTGGCGACATTAATATTAGAGGTTTACACCATTTAGTTTATGAAGTTGTTGATAACTCTATCGACGAAGCCTTAGCAGGTCATTGTGATAAAATAGATGTTTTCATCAACGTAGATAATTCTATTACCGTTATCGATAACGGTCGTGGGATTCCTACTGATATGATGGAAAAGGAGGGCCGGTCAGCATTGGAAGTTGTAATGACCGTATTACATGCCGGTGGTAAATTCGATAAAGGTTCTTATAAAGTTTCCGGTGGTTTACATGGTGTTGGAGTTTCTTGCGTAAACGCACTTTCGAAGCATTTGAAAGTAGAAGTTTATCGCAATGGTAAATCTTATATGCAGGAATTTGCTTTTGGTAAACCATTGTATTCGGTTAAAGAAACTGGTGATTCTGATAAAACAGGTACTACCATTACTTTTTTACCGGATGATTCAATCTTTATCACCAGAGAATACAGTTATGAAATATTAACTTCCCGTTTGCGTGAATTGTCTTTTTTAAATAAAGGTGTTACCCTTAATATTACAGATCTTCGTGAAAAGGATGATAATGGAGAATTTATTTCTGATATTTTCCATTCGGAAAATGGCTTGAAAGATTTTATCGAATACTTAGATGCAGTAAGAGAAAAATTAATGCCAGATCCTATTTATATTGAAGGTGAAAAAAACGAAACGCCTATTGAAATTGCGATGCAATACAATACTTCGTTTTCCGAAAACATTCATTCTTATGTAAATAATATCAATACCCACGAAGGTGGTACTCACCTTGCAGGTTTCAGAAGAGGTTTAACCCGTACGTTGAAATCGTATGCTGAAAAATCGGGGATGTTGGAAAAAATTAAATTTGATATCAGCGGTGACGATTTCCGTGAAGGTTTAACGGCTATTATTTCAGTAAAAGTACAAGAACCACAGTTCGAAGGACAAACCAAAACCAAATTAGGAAACTCTGAAGTGATGGGATTTGTTGATCAGATTGTGAGTGAATTGCTCACAAATTTTCTGGAAGAACATCCCAAGGAAGCCCGTATGATTGTGAATAAAGTGATATTGGCTGCTACAGCCCGTCACGCAGCCCGTAAAGCCCGTGAACTGGTACAGCGTAAAAATGTATTAAGCGGATCTGGTTTACCCGGTAAACTATCCGATTGCTCAGAACGTGATCCTGCTAAATGCGAATTGTATCTGGTTGAAGGTGACTCTGCTGGTGGCACTGCTAAACAAGGCAGAGACCGTAAATTTCAGGCCATTTTACCTTTGAGAGGTAAAATTCTGAATGTTGAAAAAGCCATGCAACATAGGATATATGAAAGCGAGGAAATCAAGAATATGTTTACGGCTATGGGGGTCAGTATTGGAACTGAAGAAGACAGCAAAGCCCTGAATATGGAAAAAATCCGTTACCATAAAGTCATTATTATGACCGATGCGGATGTGGATGGTAGTCATATTGCAACGCTTATTCTGACCTTTTTCTTCCGTTATATGAAGGAAATGATCGAAATGGGTTATGTTTATATCGCCACACCACCATTGTATCTGATTAAAAAAGGAAAAGACGAAAGATATTGCTGGACTGAAGAAGAAAGACTTCAAATCATAGAATCATATACCGTCAATGGGAAAGAAGCCAATATCCATATCCAACGATACAAAGGTTTGGGTGAAATGAACGCCGAACAACTTTGGGATACTACTATGAATCCTGAATTCAGAACATTGCGCCAGATTACCATTGAAAATGGTTCTGAAGCTGACAGAGTTTTCTCTATGTTGATGGGAGATGAAGTCCCTCCCCGCAGAGAGTTTATCGAAAAAAATGCAAAATATGCAAGAATTGATGCATAGTTTTTAATGTATTAAGTTGAAGGACTTAATTCCAAGTAGTTTAGTCGGTTAATAGTGATAAATAATCATTCAATCTTTTAAATTGTACAAAGGTTCAATTGAACCTTATCTTTGAAAAAATATTAATTAAAGTGCAGCGTCAGCACCCTAAAAACTGACAAAAAATAAATGAGAAAAAATATACTTATTTCAATTGTTTTCATAACAATGGCTATTCCTTCTTTTGCTCAATGGGCATTACAAACAAGTGGTAAAGTAAATGACTTACTTTCAGTCTATTTTATTGATGCAAACAATGGTTTTGTAGTAGGCGATGATGATCAAGCGGGTAGTGGTGGAATGATCTTAAAAACTACCAATGGTGGCACAACATGGACACCACAAGTAAGTAATACTTATTCTATATTAAATTCAGTTCGTTTTACTGATCTTAATACAGGTTATATTGTAGGTGGATCGGGTTTGATTTTAAAAACAACCAATGCAGGAACATTATGGTCAGCTTTAACCAGTAATGTAAGTGGTAATTTAAAATCTATTTGTTTTCCAAGTGCAACAACAGCTTATGTTGTAGGTAGTGGTGGAACTATATTAAAAACAATTAATTCTGGAGCTAACTGGACAACACAAATAAGTGGCAGAACAAATCTTTTAAAATCAGTTTATTTTGTTAATACCTCTATAGGTTACGCTGTTGGAGATTCTGGAACTATTCTAAAAACTATTAATGGTGGAACTAACTGGACTGTCCAAAATAGTGGAATTACAGGTTCTTACAATAATATCAATTCGGTTTATTTTACCGATGCCAATACAGGTTATGCTGTAAGTCAATATGGAAAATTAATTAAAACAACCAATGGAGGTTCAACCTGGGTTGCTCAAACAAGTGCAATTACAAATGATATTTTTTCAATATATTTTACCGATGCCAATACAGGCTATGCTGTAGGCGGGACAAAAATTCAGAAAACTATCAATGGAGGTTCAACATGGACTTTACAAACCAGTGGCATAAGCGGAACGTATGATAATTTGAGTTCAGTATTTTTCGTCAACGCAAATACAGGATTTACAGTAGGTTATAAAGGCAGGATTCTTAAAACAAACAATGGAGGTGTGCTGGGTATTTCTGAAAATACGACAACTTCAAATTTTACTATTTATCCCAATCCTGCTGATAATATGATTACTGTCAATACCGACCAAAACCGCCATGCTGTTACAAACTTAAACGTTTATAATCTTGCAGGTAGTTTGGTAAAGACCTTAGTTATGACTGAAAATCAGCAAGAATTAAATGTAAGTAATTTGAGCAATGGGATTTATGTAGTTGAAATGAAATCTGAAGCTTTTACTGGAAAACAAAAATTAGTAATAAGTAGATAACTATTTTACTGATAATAATTTGTTAGTCTTTCGATTAACTATAATTCAAACAAAAGGGGGCATAATTTTAAGTAATTATTCCCCCTTTAATTCTAGCAAAGCTTATTTCAAAAGTGTTACAGAACCATGTAATTGTTTATTGCTTTTTAAAGTATCGCTTTTGGCTTCATAATCTAAGACATAATAATAAACTCCTGAAGGGCATATTTCTCCTGCATATTTACCGTCCCATAATGCATTTATTCCTGAACCCTCAAATATTTTAATTCCCCAGCGGTTATAAATGCAGAGTACTAATTTATCAATATTCTTATAAATTGGGTAGAATAAGTCATTTACACCGTCTCCATTGGGTGTAATTACATTGGGTAGCCATATTTCTGATATACATTCTTTGATAACTATTTCATCACTTGCAGAACAACCTCCTTTTGTAACTAAAACATTATATATACCTGGAATTCTTATATTTATAGAATTTGAAACAGAACCATCAGACCATAAATAACTTTCAAAATCTGAATCGGGTAATAAGGTAATTAGATCACCGGGACATATAGTATTGTCATCACCAATATTAACAGTTAAAACTGGTTTGTAAATGACTAAAATTGAATCAGTATATGAGCAATCATTCGTATCTGTGACTTTTACATAATAAATACCTGAAGTAGCAATTATAATGCTTTGTGTTGTTTGCCCGTTACTCCATAAGTAGGTTGACCCGGAATTATCTGCATTTAATGTTATTGGGGCAATTAGATCTGAACAAATTACGGTGTCATTTCCTAAATTTAAAACAGGAACAGGTAATACATTTATGATAATACTATCTTTGTTTGTACAACTAAATGTGTCACTAATTTCAACCCAAAACAGGCCTGAAGTATTTATCACAATAGATTGATTAGCTGACGAGTCTGACCACAAATATGATAAAGCATTTGATGAAGTAAGCGTAAGTTGGTTTCCTGAACAAAATGTTGTAGGTCCGTTTGCTATAATTGTGGGCTGTGTGAGCATACATGGAAGTGAAAGCTTGGCAATAAAAATTCCAACATTGTTATATGCCAGCGTAGTATTCCCAAAAATAATTGAATCCCAGAAACTACCTACTACTAATATATTATCTAAATTATCAATTGAAATACTATGCCCATAATTATAATCAATTCCATCTGCTTTTTTTGCCCACGAAAGATTCCCTGCTGTATCAAATTTAGCAATATAAAAATTATATTGAGTAGAATTATTTGTAAACGATGTCGTATCCAATACTAGGCTCTGGCTTAAAAATACGGATGTTATATATGCATTATTTAAATGATCTGTAGCAATACCTGAACTATGATCTTGAATAATACCCCCTTCACTTTTTGCCCACAAAACATTTCCCATGGCATCATATTTAGCAATGAAAATATCAGATGTACCCTTATTTAATAATAATGTAGTTCCAATAGTGAGCGTGGAACCATAGAAATCACCGGTAATATAGATGTTCCCTGAATTATCTGTTGCAATTCCCGTACTCAATTCCATAGAACTGGTACTTGCACTTTTTGCCCATTGTAAGTTCCCTAAAACATCATATTTAGCAATAAATAGATCCCCTTGACCGGCATTCATTAAAGTTGTGCCTGAAAAACTAATGGAAGAACCCCAAAAATCACCGGTAATAACTATGTTCCCATAATTATCAGTAGCTATATCTGCATAACTTCCTGGGATTCCGTCTATTTTTTTAACCCATATTAAATTGCCTGAAAAATCATAACTTGCAATAAAAAAATTATACTGATTTGAAATATTTGTTAAAGAGATGGAGCCAAAATTGATAAACTGACTTTTAAAAGCTCCTATAATATTTACGCTGCCTTGATTATCACATGTTATACTGTAACAAATATCACTGTCACTTCCACCTATACTCTTTGCCCAGATAACATTCCCATTTGCGTCGTATTTGGCAATAAATATTTCATCACTTCCCGAATTATATAATGTTGTATTACCTAATGAAAACGATGAACTGTTGAAAATTCCGCTTATATATGCATTTCCCTGAGTATCACATTTTATAGTTAAACTCTGTTCATTAGAACTTGAGCCTGTACTTTTTGCCCAAATCAAATTTCCTGATGAACTGTATTTAGCAATAAAAATATCATTCTGCCCCATAGAATACAATGTCGTACTTCCTAAAGTTAAACTATCTAAAAGGATACCTGTAATAAGAACATTACCCGAGTGATCTGTACAGATATCAGTTGAGTAAGAATTACCTTCAGCTCCTTTAGCCCAAATCCAATAAGGAAGTTGAGCAAATGAATTTATGCAACATGCTAGAATTAATAAAAGGAATAATGCTCTTTGTTTCAAATTAAAATATATTTAGATTTTTGCTTTTTTTAAAAAAGTAAAAAATTTTAATATCACTTAATAGAAAATATTAGATTGTAAATTTAATCAATATTCTGAACAATTTCAGAAAAGGAAGGTGGTAACTTTAAAGAATAATTCAATCAACTTTAATTTTGACAGTTTTTTTTCCCTTAAAAACTTTAAAATAAATTAATTCATCGAAGGATTCACAGGAAAATTAACCCAATGGGCATAATCATCTCCCATATCTTTTACTATTTTATTCCAGATGGTAGCAGGAGCTTCATCTAATAAAATAGTCGATTTTACTTGGGTAACTACCCAGGAGTTTGCGCTTAGTTCCTCTTCCAGTTGTTTGGGACTCCACCCGGCATAGCCAACAAAGAAACGTATATTTTTAGTGTTGAATTTTTGAGCGATGATTAGTTCTTTAACAATATCGATATCTCCACCCCAATACAAGCCATCTTCAATTTTTATAGCATCTTTGATTTCGGGGAAGGTATGAACATAAAATAAACTATCTGTTTTAACAGGTCCTCCGAGGAATAAAGGCGCATCTATTTCAGGAAAATCAATAATTAATTCATTCAAATTTATATACAAGGGTTTATTGAAAACGATTCCAAAAGAACCATCTTCATTATGATCGGCAAGCAAAACAATGGATCGCTTGAAATAATAATCATTTGTAAAAGGTTCAGCAACAAGTACTTTTCCTTGTGATGGATAAATATGATTGGGCTTTATCTCTAATATTTTATTTATATCTGTCATTTTAGTTTTTCTTTATTCAAAATTACTAATTTTGATGCTTAAAAGCGAAAAAATAACAACAAATATTATACCATTTTATGAAAAACCTGTCAAATGCTGATAAATATTTGAAAATGAGGCGTGAATTTTCTTTCTTTACTTATGAAAGTTATTCCTATTCCTTCAAAAATGATGTTTTTTTCGCAGAATTTCATTTCAATTTAGCAGATCAATATTCTTTTAGACCCACCCTCAGTTTCCCTGCCAGAGATTTTTATAATTGGGAAAATCTACCTGAAAAATTAATTCAAAATATTGTATTTCATATTGGCATGGTTGAATTGATAAGCTATTGGAAAGCGGCCTGTCCGTCAACTGTGATTGTCAAACCTCATTTGCTGGATAAAAACCAGATTGCTTTCTGGAAGAAAATTTATTTCAATGGCTTGGGCGAATTTTTTTATTTGAACCATATTCAGGCTGGAATGGATGATTTTATGGAAATAGTGGCAGATACAGGAAGTAAATTAGAAAAGACAGCCATTTTGACAGATCATTCAGTGATTGTTCCGATTGGGGGTGGTAAAGATTCAGTAGTCAGCCTTGAATTATTAAAGCAATCAGGTAAAGATATTATTCCTCTGATTATGAATCCAAGAGGAGCCAGCCTCGAAACGGCTGAAGTAGGAGGTTTCCGTCGTGATGAAATTATTGAGATCAACCGAAGTATACATCCACAGCTCTTAGCTTTGAATGAATTGGGCTTTTTAAATGGTCACACACCCTTCTCTGCAGTATTGGCTTTTGTTACACTTTTAGCTGCAGTTTTCACAGGGAAGCAAAACATTGCATTATCCAATGAATCAAGTGCCAACGAAGCTACTGTCGAAAACACAAATGTCAACCACCAGTATTCAAAATCTTATGAGTTTGAAAATGATTTTAGAACGTATGTTGATACATATATTACATCAAATATCAAGTATTTCAGCTTTTTACGACCATTCAGCGAATTGCAGATTGCCAGTTTGTTTGCAAAATATCCAACGTATTTTACTGGTTTTAAAAGCTGCAATGCCGGCAGTAAAACCGATGTGTGGTGCTGTAACTGTCCTAAATGTTTGTTTGCCTTTATGATACTTTCTCCTTTTATTGAAAGAAAAAAAATGGTTTCAATATTTGGAAAAGACTTGCTGGATGATGAAAACATGAAACTATATTTTGATGAATTAACGGGTATTGCTAAAGTTAAACCCTTCGAATGTGTGGGTACAGTGGAAGAAGTAAATATTGCAGCAACTATGCTGATTCAACAGATACCTGAAGCAGAATTGCCATTGTTGTTGAAATATTATCAAAATACGCATGATTATCAACAGTATAAAAAGCTTGATTCAACTAAGTTTTTAAAAGCATTTAACAAAGAAAATTTTCTGGAAACAGAATTTGTTGAAATTCTAAAACAAAACCTTAAATAAGTAAAAAGGAAAACGTTTTAAGAGTAAAGTGCAGAAATACAATTCCAATATAGAAAATACTTTACATACTTTATAAACTTTATGAACTTTATGAACTTTACAAACTAATATGAACGAAAAAGTATTAAACGATATTATCTCCAATAAAAAAATTCTTATTCTGGGTTTTGGCAAAGAAGGCCAATCCAGCTATCGGTTTTTAAGAAAATATTTTCCCTATCAGATTTTTTATATTGCTGACAAAGATACTCAACTGGATGAAAAGAATCATTTTCAATCCAATGAAAACATTGAACTTGTTTTGGGTGATACCTATCTGGATGGGCTTACTTCCTATGATTTGATATTGAAAACACCAGGTATTTCATTTAAAAATATCGGAAATCAAGACCAACTTAAAATCAGTTCTCAAACTGATTTGTTTTTGCAAATTTTTTCAAAACAAGTCATAGGTATCACTGGTACCAAAGGCAAAAGTACAACCAGCAGTTTGATTTATCATATACTGAAGTCATATACTGACAATGTTATACTGGTTGGAAACATGGGCTATCCTCCATTTGATCAGGTTGGAGATGTTGATAAAGATACGCTTATTGTATTCGAAATGTCTTCCCATCAATTGGAAAATTGCTTTACGGCACCACATTATTCGGTTTTATTGAATTTGTTTCAGGAGCATTTGGACCATTATCAAACATATATGGATTATCAGCTGGCAAAGTTTAACATTGCAAAATTCCAGCAAGCTGATGATTTTTTTATCTGTAATGCCGACAACCAAGAAATAAATGCCATCCTTAGTGAAATGGTTTTGCCTGGGAAAATGATAAGTTTTTCGTTGAAGCAAGCAATAGATTATGGCTGTTTTCTAAAAGATAAGTTGATTTATTTTAAAGATGACAACGCTTGTAAAGCCTATTATGATACGCTTCAACCCAGAAATCTGAAAGGTGAGCACAACCTTTTAAATATTATGGCTGCTATCAATGTTTGTAAAATGATAGGGCTGCCGGATAAACTGATCATTGAGGGAATTGGCAGTTTTAAAGGATTAGAACATAGGATAGAGTTCGTAGGAAACTACAATGGAGTTGAATATTACAATGATTCCATATCAACTATACCAGAAGCAACGATAGCGGCAGTAAAAGCTTTGGAAAATGTAAATACTTTATTGCTGGGTGGTTTTGATAGAGGGATTGATTATAGTAAACTAGCTGATTTTTTGGTAAAATCTGATGTTAGGTATTTAATTTTTATCGGGAAAGCAGGTAAACGGATATTGACTGAAATAAACAAAATAAGATGCATCAATAAACAATGTTTTGAGGTTTTTAGCTTTGAGCAGGCAGTTGAAATTGCAGTTGAAAAAACCGAAAAAGGAAAAATCTGTTTGTTGTCACCTGCTGCTGCCAGTTATGATATGTTTAAAAATTTTGAAGAAAGAGGGGCGAGGTTTAAGGAATTGATTTTGAGTATCATTTAAAAATAAAAGATTTTTATATTCTAGATTTATCTTACCAAAGTAAGTTTCCCCTTTAACTGTTTTTCAAGCTTATTGTCTTTTTCGACGTAGTTCAAGCAATAAGAGTAAACACCTGAATTTGCTTCGTTTCCCATGTATTTTCCATCCCAACCCATGTTTGCATCTGTAGATTCAAAAACAAGGCCACCCCAACGATTGTAAATGAGCATTTGGAATTTACTAAAGGCTCCCATAGTTTCAATTTTAAATACATCATTTAAACCATCACCGTTGGGTGTAAATGAATTTGGGATCCATATATTGATGTCTTGCTTGCACAAGGTAAAAAGAACAGTATCGGATTTGATACAATTTTCATTGCTTACCATTACCCAATATTTACCGGCTGCTGTAACGAGAAATCTGCTAAATATACTGTTATCCTGCCATAAATAGGATGTGTAAGAATTGTCGACAATCAGTTCAAAGGATTCATCATTACAAATTTCTCTGTCCTTTCCTAAATTTACAATAGGGTAAGGTGTAATGTTTAGATTGTTAGTTATTATACTATCGCAACCTAAATATGTTAAGAGAGTATCTTTATAGGTTCCTGCAGTTGAATAATAATGGGAGTTGAAGATAAACGTTTCCCCTTGGCAGATTTTAGGATACAATGCAGTTTGCTTTACAGGATAAACTGTTAAATGTGTATGAATGATGCTGTCGCATCCTAAATAAGTTGTAAGTGAATCTGTATAATCGCCTGAAATAGTATACGTATGGCTTCCGATATTGATGGCTTCACCCTGGCAAAGCATAGTATTTAAAAGTATTTGTTTGTTGGGGTTGACACTTAGATTTGTTGTGACAATGCTGTCGCAGCCAGAAACTCGGGCTAAAGTATCTTTATAAATGCCAGTTGAAGTGTACAAATGTGGGCCAACTGCAAATGTGTCACCCTGGCATATTTGGGGATTTAGATTTGTAAAAACAGAGGGCAAAATATGAATGGTTTTCCAGATTGTATCGTTGCAACTTGTGTTATCTGTAAGAATTAAACCTACCGTATAATTGCTGCCACTCGTATAAGTATGAATGGCATTTTGCCCGCTTGTGCTAGTGCCATCTCCAAATAACCATTTATAATATGAAATATTCGCATAATAGGATGATGTAAAAACGATGGGTATACCAGGACAGACATAGTTTGGATTAGATGTAAAGCTGTATTGTAAATTATTTAAGCTAAAGCCTGCTGAATAGCCATAAGATTCTGCATTCCCAAATCCATAAACTGAAGCTGTAAACTTATTGGATGAATGTATGTGATGATTCCCAGAAGTAATTGCAATCCTGGCATAAGAGTAAACAGGATTACCTGCAACAGGCGTAAATGCTAATGCAAGCCCATCTAATGTTAAGGCTGAGGTATAAGCTGTAAGTGTTACAATATTTGTAAAATATGAAGTAATAATGGTCGAGGTAAAAGCATTGAATGTAATATCATCAATGGCTTGCTCCATGGGAGGTACAATCAGCGAAAAAGGATCACCGACATTATCACAGGTAACTCCCTGGGCATATTGATAAACAAAAACCGGCATGGATGATTGTATAAATTTAGGCAGATTGGTGTTAAACTGATATACCTGACCGGCATTCAATGTTGAAGTCATTACTCCGTTTAGGAAGATAGCAGTGCCATTGTAATGGGCAATCACTCTGAAATAGTCCTGTGCTTTGTTCATTAAGGGAGTAGTGATAAAATTTTCACCAAACCTGCTAACCGGAAGCAATTCTTCAAAAAGATGATCGCAGGCACTGCATCCTCCTATATTGTCGTATACACTTCCACTAAAAACTGCAATTTTATGACAATTGTATTCTTTGACAACAGCACCAGATAATTGGTTGGTGCCTGTTGAGATAATCTGATAAACTTGTCCTGCATTTAAGCTGACAATAAAAGGCACTCCTCCAAATGGAGTAATTTCAATCGTTGTATTGTTTTCTGTAGCTACAACAATGTATTCTTCGCCTACATGATAGGGCCAGCCTTGTATGGTTAAAACTCTGTATTCTCTGTCTAAAGTATTAGTAGGGTAAATAATGCTGGCATCAGAAGTTGCAGCTTTATAGTTTAATGCAAATACCGAAACCGTATCTAAGCTGGTAATATGTACACCTTTATTTTCAACAATTCCTGAGGTCAACACCATCGCATTGGTAGGAAGGATTACTTGGGTAGTTGAATTGGCTGCAACGGTATAAGTCTGGCTCCATGATAAACCAGGAATACTAACTGTTCCAGAAGTACTTATTGTTGATGAAATGTAAATCGATAAACCCGAGGGTGTTGTGCTGGAATTATTGTTATTCATAAACGCCATCCAGAAATCTTTTCCTTTGGTTGATAATTGCTGGCTATGTACAATAAATGAAGAGAATAATAGTATAGGGGTCTTCTATAATTTAATTCTTTGTTATTCAATTAAATAAGTGTATATT
>JBAXNW010000002.1:0-149629 GCA_037133555.1 Bacteroidota bacterium | reverse complement strand
TAGAGCATCAGTTTGTGGTTCTGAAAGTCGTGGGTTCGAATCCCATCATCTACCCTTTAAAAAGTCGGTTTGTTTACAAGCCGACTTTTTTTTATTATATAATCCAAGTATTTCCATTTTCCCTTACAAAAGATGAAACATATTTTTCCATCGTTTGGTTAAATTTGAAAGCTCATTGAAGAATGAACTTTTTTAATTATTAAATATTTAGGTTTTTTAACGGTTTGAACTGGGCAATTCTGTTGTACAGTCTTTACAAAAAAAAATGTCTTATTCATTTTCTTCGTAGTAATATGAATAGTCTATGCCCATCATAAACATTTCGCGGTCATTGATTTTATTGCTTAAAGCATTTTTCAATTGTTTTTTTAGAACGCTGCTGTTTGTTGGACTTTGCGTCATTGCGCTCATATAATCTCTTTTAGTTATTATACTCCAATCAACGCATTTTTTAAGACGTTTTTTTAGTGTCAAATCTAACCATATCCGGGTGCTTCTACCGTTACCTTCCATAAACGGGTGAGCAATGTTCATTTCTACATATTTTTCAACAATTTCATCAAAGGTATTTTCGGGCATAGCTTCTATTTGCTTTAATATTTCACCTAGGAAGTGTGAAACTGCAAATTGAAAACCGCCTTTTGAAATATTTTTTTGCCTGATTTGTCCTGCAAAATAGTACAAGCCACCAAACAAATAAGCGTGAATTTGCAGCAAGCCTTTGCTTGTACCAACTTCAATGTTATTGATAAATGAACTTTCAAACAGTGCATATGCCTTTGTTTTACTTTTGCCTTCTATACTTTCATCGCTGAAAGTAAACTATTCTATAAATCGGTTTGCCTTTTTGCTCGGAAACTCTTTGCCCAATTTAATAATGCTTTTGTAATCAAGCATATCGGCTAAACGCTTTTTTCCATCAGGGGCAAGAAATTTCAACTGGGTAGTGGCACTAACCACTTGGCTGTTTTCTTTCTTTAATTTGGCTTTAAGATATTTTCAATAGTTGCGGGTTTTAGTGTAATCGTTTTGGTCGGTAAGAATGGCAACAATATCCAATACCGAAAACCACCACTTGGCGTTTTCTTCGTCCCAAACGGCACGCACCTCTCGGTCGTCAAAAAAACGTATAGATATTTTTTCCTTATTCAAATTTTTATTTTTAGACTTGACTATAATGTTTGCTGTTTTGCATAAGTGATGGAATTAATGTATTCCAAATTTACCTGCGAGAAAGTTAATAAATATTTACATCACAACTAGAGCATCTTCCCATTCATTCTGCTAAGAATAGCTGTTATGCAATGTTTTTGTGTCAGCTATTAAAGCTTTGTCTGTGCAAATTTAATATTATCAACGTTTAATTTGGATACTTTCGGTATTATAAGTATTTAAGTGGTAAAACTAAGCAATGATCAAAACAATATGTTCAGTAAGTTTGTGAAGGAATAAATTTTGTTATACTCAACCCTATTTATTTTGCTGTCGAAGTACAGTGTATTTTAAAATTAGTATCCTCTTTTCTTGCCGCTTAGCTTTTCGATAACTACCTTAAAACAAGCTACATTGGTAATGGCTGGAAGTGAATAGCTAAAGTCGCGTTGGGTGTATTTCTGCATGATTTTATTCATCCATATGGTTTTTTCGGCAATATCATCTATAAATTCCACTTTACCATAAACGATGATACTCTTGAATTTCATGCTGTAGCTACAGGCTACATCTATATCATGATGATGGAGTTGATGAGCATTGCTAAAAACGATGCATACATTTGGATTCACTTTTAAGATGTCCATTTTTTTTCCGACAGGCGCTGAGTGAAAATATAAAACATTTTCTTCGTAAGCAAAATTAAAGGGTAAGTTGTAAGGCATACCATTTTGATCAACCATGCTCATATAACAAGCTTCACATTGATTGATAACTTCTTCGATTTCTGATTTTTGAGTGATAATATTAGTCTTCATTATCTGAGCTAGATTTTTTTATAATTACAATTTTTCCTTCTTTTATCTTATCGGGCAATTCAAGCAAATAGCTAACAATTGATAGTATTATACTAAATGCAACTGCCCACCAGAAGCTATCTACTCTAAATTCAGGAACTAAACTGGAAGCAAGCAGTATGATAAACGCGTTGATTACCAGTAAAAAAAGGCCAAAACTAAAAATGGTTGCAGGTATGGTTAATAAGATCAAAATTGGTTTTAAAAATATGTTTAAAAGGGTTATTACAATAGCGATGACCACAGCTGTTGTAAAATCGGGCACATGTATGCCCTTAAGCAAATAGGCTGTAATAACAACAGCCAGGGAAGTTACTATGATTTTTAAAAAGAATTTCATTTTTTAAAGTGTTATTTTTTGAATTTACAAATCTACATCTTTTTGTGAATCAAAAACACGATTCATACTTACAAAAGGTGTGAAAATTGAAATATTATTTGAATTTCAACTTCCAGGTCGTTTTATGTTTTAATAAATTTTTATTTTCGATTCTTGAAATGTAAACTATCACCCCATTCACCATAGCCAATTTCATCACCTGAAATATGGATGCGGGCTTCAAGACAGTTTTTGCATTCACTGGCTTCCTCGTCAATACAGGGCTTGTCTTCATATAACAGATAACTGTCTCGGTATTTGACAGGGGTGAGGTTGGGCATAATAATATTGCTGCCTACTTTGATGGCTTTTTCCCTGCCCATTTTATCAAGGGTCTGCATGGCTGTAGTAGCTGCAATATTGATATCTTTCATCATGATGCGCAATAAAGCCACCATTTTAAGTGATAAATCGAATCGTTCTTTTTTTGACATCAACAAATGGCGGTATTGGTACAAAGGAGTGTCTTCATGCTCTATATAAGGTCCCATGCCTGCCATGTCAATGTCAAATTCCTTAAAGAATAATAAATCGTCGGCTAAATCTTCCAGTGTTTGAAACGGTAAGCCAATCATAACACCAGTCCCAACCTGATACCCGGTTTTACGAAGCAAATGCAGTGCATTTAAACGGGTCTCAAAATCGTGGGTTTTGTTGTTTGGATGTAATTTACGATAGAGTTCAGGATTACTTGCTTCTATGCGCAATAAGTAACGCTTGGCTCCGGCTTCCCGCCATTTTAGAAGGGTTTCTTCGCTTTGTTCACCCAGCGAAAGGGTAATGCCCATTTCGTTATTAGTCAGTTCGTTGATTTTATGCAATAATTGGGTAATCGTATTTACAAATCTTTTATTGCTGCGTTCACCGGCTTGGATCACCAATGATGCGTATTTGTTTTCATGGGCATACTTCACTGCTTCCAATACTTCTGCTTCAGTTACTGCATATCTTGTAAGTTTCGTATTGCCACTGCGAATACCACAATAATAACAATTCTTGGCACATATATTCGAAAACTCTATCAATCCACGGAAATATACCTTATTGCCAACATATTGCTTTTTTATGGCAGCCGCCTTCGCGAAGATTTTTTTTCTCCCTTCACCCTCAGCCAATAGCAATTCAATCAATTCCGATTTGCTGAATTCATCTTTTTGTAATATTTCTTCTATGCGGTACATTTCAGTTTATAAAGTTTGTAAAGTGTATTAAAGTCGTACGTCGTAATTCCTAATTTCTAATTTCTAAATTCTAATTCGTAATTCGTAATTAATTAAACTGCCATCACAAAGCCAGGAATCTCTCTTATTAAGCGATACAATTCTTTCATCTGAATTTCAGTGTCAATTTTTAACATAACTGTATAGCTAAAGTAGTTTTTCTTTTTACTTTCAATAACACTTATTACATCATAATGTAAACCAGCATCTTCTATGGCAATACCGATATGCGTACAGTTAACATTATCAGGAAAGGTATTATTGGTAATTACCTTAAAATTGATGATGATGGGGAAATCTATTTTACTCCCACAAAATGTTTCTTCTTTGATATTCATTTAGTTATTGGTTAATGGATATTGGTTATTAAGTTATTAAACAATTCATAATTCGTAATTCCTAATTCGTAATTTATAAAGAGATGCTTCCTTCATCAGTATGACAAAAGGAAATCTATTTCTCGCATTTTCGCTTATTCGCTCTCTCGCTCCCTTAGTCTCTTCGTCTCTTTGTCTCTCAGACTCTCAGTCCCTTAGTCTTTCAATCCCAAAGTCTTATTCACTGTCCTAAAGGTAATCAATGGCATTTTGCTCAGCTTTTACAAAAGGAGCAATGGCTCTGTTGTAAATACCGTGAACAAAGGCAATGGCCATACCATAATTTGTGACCGGAATGCCTGCATCTATTGCAGGTTTCAGTCGGTTGATGACTTGTTTCCGTGTCAGCACACAACCTCCACATTGTATTACGATGGCAAATTCATGAATATCTAACGTTAATTTATTGAATCCACTCACTACTTCATATTCAAGTTTTTTTCCAGAAAAATTGTTCAACCAACGTGGGATTTTCATTCTTCCGATGTCGTCGCAGGAAACATGATGGGTGCAGGATTCGAGTATCAAAACCCGGTCTCCATCTTTAAGTTGAGCCAGTTTGGGTGTACCGTTCATGTAATTGCCAAAATCTCCTTTTTTGCGTGCTAATAGGATGCTGAAGCTTGTCAAGGGAATGTCTTTGGGAACAGATGCATCTGCTTTCAGAAAAACCTGACTGTCGCATACAACCAGTTTCGGTCTTGGAAACATGGTTTGGATATAAGTATCTATTTCTCTTTCCTTGCAAACAATGGCAACACCATCGTTGTCCAATACATCTCTAATGAGTTGCACCTGTGGCAATATCAGTCTGCCTTCGGGGGCTTCAATATCAATGGGGGTAATCAATAAAACTGTATCTCCATAGTTGATCAAATCACCAATCAATGATTGTGAACGATAGGCTGTTTCGGGCATTAATTCTTGAAGGGCCGTAATTATCTGATCAAGGTTGTGTGGGTGTAATGCACTGAAATCAATTGCCCTTACGTTATAATCATGTAATAGTTTAGCTTTAAGTTCAATGTTTAAGCAAAGTATATCTGATTTATTATGGACCACAAAAAATGGAATGGCGTATTCTTTGAATAATGCAATAAGATTGCATTCTTCTTCACCAAAAGTATTGGCAGTAATAAGCAATATTGCTAAATCAACCGTTTTAAGCACTTCATTCGACTTTGCGATGCGCTTTTGCCCTAATTCACCTTCATCGTCAATACCTGCAGTATCGATCAATATAACAGGCCCAAGTCCGTTTATTTCCATCGATTTTTTTACGGGATCGGTAGTGGTTCCTGCAATTTCAGATACAATAGCAATTTCCTGACCTGTCAAAGCATTGATTAGTGAACTTTTACCGTTGTTACGTCTTCCAAAAATACCTATATGTGGTTTCGCATCTTTACCTTTACTCATTGGATTATTCCTATTCAAACTATTTTATTTATAAACTCCAATAACTTATATCACTCTATGTAATCCAAGTACTCTATGTACTTCAAACTCTACGTACTCATAATATCATTCATCGAAAAGCCTGTTTTAAGAAGGTTTTCTTGTTTTAGTATTTGCCTCAGTCTATCATTGTCAATGAAACCTAAACGTTGGTTAGCCTCAAAAATATCAATTTTGTCTGATTTCATCAATTTTGCCAATTCAGCGGCTTTGTGATAGCCAATGTAGACAGATAAAGCAGTAGTAATTGCAGGACTTTTATAAAGATGTTGCTGAGCTGTTGCTGAATGAATTTTTAAACCATCAAAAATATTATCGGTAATGGTTTGGTCTGCAGCAATCAGTAAATGAATACTTTCGAGCATTGCATGACCAATTACCGGAAGGTAAGCATTCAGATCCAGACATCCTCTGGCTGACAATGCCGTAATCAGTATATCATTGGCATAAACTTTCTGAGCAACGCTGATGACAAATTCAATAATTACAGGATTGACTTTTCCAGGCATGATGCTGCTGCCAATTTGTTTCTGAGGGATGCTGAGTTCATTGTTTACAGAAATATCAGCAGCCAGCAAACGAATATCGGAACAGATTTTCTCAAGATTAACTGCATGAGCTTTTAAAGTGGCATGCACTTCTACCAAGCTATCTAAGTTATTGGTAGCATCAGCCAGGTTTTCTGATCGGGTAACTGGCAAATTAGTGATTTTTTGCAATTGACCAACTACTTCCATGATAAAATAAAGGGGAACACCAATTCCTGTACCAACTGCACTTCCGCCTAGGTTTACTACTTTGATTCTTTCGAAACATTTAGAAACTCTCCACCAATCGCGGGAAAGAGCCTCACTATATGTGCTGAACAGTTTGCTGTAGGATGAAGGAACAGCTTGCTGCATTTGTGTATAGGCTATCCGTAAATCGTTACGGCTTTTCGATTCTGTTTCTTCTACTTTTGCACGCAAACAATTGATGTTTTTTTCTAAATCAGAAAGCAGATGCATAACAGCCACTTTTAGTGCGGTGGGAATAACATCATTGGTTGACTGATAAATATTGGCATGTTCGATAGGATCAATCAGGCTGTAGGTGCCAATAGGTTGGCCAAGTTTCTTTAAAGCAAGATTGGCAATGATCTCATTTACATTCATATTGATGCTGGTACCTGCACCACCTTGAATGGCAGGTACGATAAAATTATCGAAATGCTTACCTTCAGCTACTTCAATGGCAGCAAAAATGAGTGCTTCAAGTATTTCATCGGAAAGCAATTGAAAAGGAATATCATGAGTAGGATACTTTGTCAATAATGCTTGCTGAAAGCTTTTACAGCTAAGATAACAAGCCCATTTTACTTCGCCTACTGCCTGAAACCAGGTTTTGTCGAAACGACTGGTATCGGGAAAGTTTTCCTGAGCCCTTAAAGATTGTATGCCATAAAGGGCATCAATGGGTAAATCCTTCATCCCTAAAAAATCTTTTTCGCTACGCATCTGTATCAGCTTTTAAATAAACAAAATTAAGCATTTGTTTGAAAATAAGTAATATTATTTGGTGATTTTTTGAAAGTGCGATTTGATGATGTATTGTTATAATCATTCAAATCTAAGGTTTTGATTATAAATGCTAAGATTAAATTTAAATTCAAAATTCTGCAATCAATCAATCTTAGACTATTCAATTTTTGTTTTACCTTCTGTGATAATTAAAAACCCTGCATATAGATCATATACAGGGTTTCTTTAATTTCAGTAAGTCTTGTTTTTGCAAATTTTTTATTATTTAATAAGGCTCAAACCTTCCATTGCAGAAGCATCGTTCGGCTTGTTCATTAGGGTTTTATTAAATAATACCTTGGCTTCACGTGTTTTTTGAAGAAAATAATCACACCATGCATACATAATCATAGCATCATAATCAAAAGGGTAGAGATTGTTTAATAATTCATAGTATTTTACTGCCGTCATATAATTTTTCTTACCGTAGAAAATTAATCCCATTCTGTAATTGGCTGTGTAATTTTTGGGGTCGATTTTTAAAATTTCTACATATTGAGTTTTAACTTGCTCCCAGTTACCAAGCGCTGCTGAAGGGTTAACATAGCCCAATTTAGCTTCAATTGATAAGGGTAAAAGTGTTATCGCTTTTTGATAATAAGCGGTTGATTCAGTAAATAAACCAGATAAATAGGTTAGCCAACCCAAACGCAAATTGATTTCGTAAGATTTTTCATCATAAACTTTCTTTAACGCATCAATGGCCTTTGGATATTCAGCTTTAGATTCTGAAAGCTGGCTTGCCGCAAAAGCAGTTTGTATTTCCTTGTAGTTTTGACTAAAGCTAAAATTCGCAATAAATAATGTGATTAAAGCTGTTAAAATTGTTTTTCTTAAAATTTCCATTTGATTCCTCCTATTAGGGTATTGTTTTGATAATTTGTTGTATTTGTATTAATTGTAGTTAGATTTTGATATGTAATATAATTACTTTCACGACTTAAAAATTGATATCTCAAAGATAATTCTATTTTTGAAGACAATGTATAAATAAATGAAATTCCAGTTTTAAAATTGATTTTATCTGCAATATTATAAACTATAAACGCATTTTTTTCATTATAGTTTGCCAGATTTCCTAAAGTAAAAGAAGCCTCTGTCCAAAGATTAGTATTTACTTTAAACCCTATTGTTTGATCAAAAATAATTCGATTTTCTTTATTACTACCTTGAGTTAACCAGCCCGGTGTTTTTTGATTAAAATAAACCAAATTTGTAGTACTGTATAAATTAAGATTTCCATAAGGATAGTAAGTAAGACCTATTCCTGCCTGTATTTGCTTTGCATAATTCAAATTAGAATAAGTAGCCGAAAAATTGAACGAAAGTTTTTTATACTCTTTAGCAAGGCTTATTGAAACTACATAATTGTTGATGTTTAAAGTTTCATCTGCAATGGGCGGGAATTGAGTACTGTCAAATTTTATTCCCTTTGATGCTACGTTCATGAAATGAAAGGCAGGTGTAAGTTTGATCCCGTTTTTAAGTTGAATATCACCATTGATGTAATATTCATTTTGTGTAAGCGTATAATTTGATAGAGTGTCTCTATCCTGACTGCGTATTATTTTGCGTTTTTCAATCGAAATATGGCTAAATCCATGATAAATACTCAAGAAGGGGAGGAGGTCATGTTTAAAGCCGAGATGTCCATATAAAATATTGTTATTCAAATCATTTTCGCCATATATATTAGAAGTACCATCTAGATCTATACCAGCATTTTTGGGAATATTATTACTTAAGGAAGCACCCGTTTCGAAATTAATAGTATTTAAAAATTTGGTTTTATAAGCAATTTTCTCTTTTAAGTCATCGGTCATTCTGTAAGTAAGATAATTAGCATCAGAAGTACGACCTGAGAATAAATAACTATAATATAAATATTCCAATTCAGTAGCATCGTCTGAATTATAAACCAAGGCTTTTTCAAGATGATATGCTGCCATACGGTAATTTTCTAATTCGTAATAGGCAACACCTATACGAAAGCGCAGAAAAAAATAATCTGTTTTATTTGAAATAGCTTCTTCTCCAACAAAAATGAGCCTTTTGTATTGCTTGTTCTGAAACAATTCCATGGTTTTTTGTTCAATATTATCAGTTTCGGTTTGTGCATAACTGCCAAACCCAAAAAGTATTAAGAGGATTGCAATTGTTATTTTCGCGGTTTTTATAAACATAATTTTAAATTTATTCCTTATCTTTCATCATTCTTTGAGCTACAAAGCTCTTTTCGCCCTGTATTGCTACCATTTTGTCAATGCAATTATCTCTTATCGAAATATTAAATTTTAATTCTTTGGTGATAAATTTGCCAATCTTAATGGTAGTTTTCGATTCTAATTCAATATCACTATTGCTAAAGTCATCTTTTTTGGATAGATAACTCATTTGGAATTTTGATTTTATAAAAATATAGAAGGGTGCAATAAAATCCTGAAAAATTAATATGGGTGAATTGGCAGTAATGTGCAAAGGATAATTATCTTCAATCATTAAATCTTTGTAAAATCCATTCATTACTTTGAAGTTAGCAAGATAAAAATAATACAATAAAGTAGTTTTACTCCCTTCGTAATGTGTAAAATAATGGAAGCTCCCATCATTGTAAAAATAAGCTCTGGCACCCGTATTCTCACAATAAATCAAGGATTGATTATTAATATCTACTTGAACTTCCCATATGAATTTTTTTTCTTTAAGACTTTTTTCTTTTTGTACATTAAATACAATGCGTTGACCTGGAATAAAATGGTAAGCTTTGTATAAAGACTGATTTTTTTCAATATTTAATATAGTATCGTTCTCTTCGGGCTTTTTATAGGATTGCAAAATGTAATTTCCATTTTTATGTATAATATAATGACCCAAAGGATAATCCAGTGTTTTGGAACCAATATGAGGAGTTGCTTGTAATTGGAAATGAATATGAGGTTGAGGCGATCTTCCAGAATTCCCGCTACTCGCAATATGATCTCCTTTTTTTACATAATCACCGACTTTTACCTTGAAACTTTCTTTTTTGATGTGACAGATCTTGCTGAATAATAAATCGGTATGGCGGATAATGATAGTATTTCCCCAATTTTCGTCGGTATTTACCTCTCCAATGCTATTATCATCTATATTATCATGAATTAATTCCACCCATCCTGCTGCAGGTGCAATAATCGGTTTATTGTAACAATAATAATCTAAACAATTTAATCCTGTTTCAGTAAACAAATTGTTTTTATCGTCTTCAATTTCAAAATCCCATGCGTGTTTCCATTCAGCTTTGTGGGTTATTTTTCCATTGTGAGCCTGGGTAACCTTCCATTCTCCCCAAAAAGGCAACGAAATAGGAATAATGTAGGAATTACGAAATCTGCCTAAATTGTTCTTTTGAGTATATAGGTTTTTTTCTGGTGAAAATTGCTGAATTACAACTACTTCTGGCTTTAAATAGAAACGCTCTCTGAATTTAAGAACATATAAAAAAAGAAGTACTACAAAATTAAAAGGTAATGAATAGATTGATAGCTGAAACATCGAAAAGATAACATTGGTACTCGAAAGTATGATTGAAATAACAGGAACCATCAATAATACCCATAAAAAGGAATATTTTGATGAAACGATAAAAAATCCGCCAATGGCAATGGCTGTGAGGATGAAGTTAAATCCAATATATCCATAACTCAGATCAGTAATGTTGCCACCGAATATTTGATAAAAGATATAAGCACAACCGAATCCAAATATGGATAACATAAATGAAATCCTCGAATAGATGAGTAATCCCAATGCAACCAATAAGCCTGCCACCAAATGATATTGAAAAAAGATAGCTCCTAACGAACGAAAATATAAAATAACATAATCGGGTAAATCCAAATTATTAAACCATTCAAATACACTCAATAATTTAAACCCACCCAAACGATACATTTCATTCATCGAATAGATACCTCTTTCGCTAATTTCTAAGGATTTATATCCTTTACTTGCAATGGTTGCCATCCAAATAACCAATAAAAAAGAAATACTTAAATAGGGTAATCCATATTTACCAATAACTCCTTCTAATGAAACCGTAATAAATAATGTAAGCAGGGCTGCAAAAAATAAGATTACAAAAAAATGCAAATTAGGCTCATAATAAACGCCCATTCCTAATGCTACCAACAAACTATTGAAACCATAATAACCGGAACTAATATTTTGACGGTTGAATCCAATAATATAGGCTGCAGTATTAGAAACAGTTACTGCAATAACCCCGCTCAAACCAGCATAAAAGTCAAAAAAAGTAACAATTATCAATAAACAGGCAAAAATTACGTTTTTAGAAAAGAAAATCTGTGAATAACTATTCAGCAAACTGTTGATATAATGAGGGAACAACGTTTTTAGTTTCTGCATAATGAATTGAAAAACGAATTGTTTATGATTGTAAGTGTAATGTTAAAATTTGACTTTGCAATATTAGCGATATTTAAAAAGCATAATGTTATAAAATTCAATAAAAATGTTATAAAATTTAGTCTGTGTAATTGTAAATTATTAAAAATAAATACTTTATTTAAATAATTCCAGTGTCAGATTTTAAATTTAACTGTATTTGTAATTAAAAAATATTGCAAATGTATTTATTGTTTTTGAAAGGGGGTGAAATATCCAACTCTTTTATTGTATTTGAAGAAAGTTGAATAATTTACATCCTCAACTATAGACGCTTTTGTTTTCATATCCCTTCGCTTGGATAGCTTTAATTAACATATTTCAAAATAAAACTGAAATTTTATTATAAATAGACTTATGAAAGACAAGCTGGAAATTGAAAATAAATCGGGGAGATTTATTCTTTTTCTTTTAGTTTCTTCTCAAGTTCTTCAATACGGGCAACTAATTTGGAAAGATTGCGGAAGTGTACATATGTTTTACGATAATCATTAACACTAAATGCCGGAGAACCCAATAAAGCAGCTCCTTCTTTCTTAATAGAAGAATTAATCCCTGATTGTGCGCCAATTTTAACATTGTCGGCTATGGTGATATGTCCAACGATACCAACTTGTCCTGCTATCATACAGTTTTTGCCAATTTTTGTTGAGCCTGCAATTCCGGTTTGAGAAACGATTACTGTATTTTCACCTATAACAACGTTGTGCCCAATCTGTATCTGATTATCTAACTTTACACCTTTTTTAATAATGGTTGAACCCAATGTAGCTCTGTCGATACTTGTATTTGCTCCGATTTCAACATTGTCTTCAATGATAACATTTCCAATTTGAGCAACTTTATTGTAAATGTTATCCGCTTGAGGCGCAAATCCGAAGCCGTCAGCACCCAACACAACGCCAGCGTGGATAATACAATTGCTTCCAATAATTGTATCTGAGTATATTTTAACGCCTGCAAACAAGGTAGTATTATCTCCAATTACGGTATTATCTCCCAGATATACCTGAGGATATATTTTTGTATTCTTACCCAATTTCACATTTTCTCCAAGAAAAGCGAATTCCCCAATATAATTATTTTCTCCAGTAGTAGCAGTAGGAGAGATGAAAGCCATTTGAGAGATACCAGTTTTATTTAATTTTACCTGATTGTAAAAATCGAGAAGCTTAGCAAATGCACTATATGCATCTTCTACTCTTATTAATGTAACAGAAATTGGCTGTTCAGGAACAAAATCTTTGTTAACGATAACAGCTGAAGCTAATGTAGAATATATGTAAGGTGTATATAATTTGTTTGCCAAAAAAGATAAACTCCCTTCGCTGCCTTCTTCAATTTTCGATAATTTATCAACTGTAATATTAGGATTTCCTTCTACAATACCGTTTAAAGTATCGGCTATTTGTTGAACCGTAAATTTCATTAATGAGAATATTTATGATTTGATATATCTATTTCTAATTTGCAAAAATAAGACTTATTCTAAACATTTTAGCATATTTTATCTTCAAAACTAAATTCTTTGTTTAAATACAAATAATAAGAGGTCTATTTATTTGAAAATAGGATAAATAAGTATTTAATATTTTCTTAAATTGAATATAATTTTATTGAAGATATCTTTCTTTTGGATAACAGAGCAGTTGTTTCTTTACAATTTTATCTAGGAAAGCGGCATTCAACTGATCTGATGCTTCGGTAATATCCTTTACAACATTGTTTTTCAACAAGATATTTATATTTTCATGATTTAAATTGTAAGCATTGTTTACTACTTCTGTTGTAAAAACAAAATAATCAGTATCTTCTTCACTGATAGAATAATATTTGCCGATTCTTTTTTTAAGCTCAGCGATTTTAATTTTATCGAACGCTTTGTTTTGTAATTCTATCTGATAGAGTTTTCTGTTTACTAGAGATTTAGATAATTCAGATAAAATTTTATCCTCATGGAGTTGCCATACTTTGATAGATGTAAAAATATCAAAATCATCCAATTGCGAAAATGCTTCGATAAGAGATTCATTTTCAACAAAATCATGTTTTTGATAATTGTTTTTCAAAAAAATACTCAAGGCTGGTGTTGCAAAAACATCAACATTTGATTGTGCTAATTGCTTGGCACGCTTCAGTATTTTTATCATCAATTGTTCAGCCGAAAGTACTGTTTTATGAAGATATACCTGCCAATACATCAATCGTCGTGCAACTAAAAACTTTTCAATAGAATAAATGCCTTTAATCTCAACAACCAACTCACCATCCCAGACATTCAACATTTTAATGATGCGTTCCGTTCCTATAATCCCTTCGGAAACACCCGTAAAGAAACTGTCGCGGGTTAAATAATCTAATCTGTCAACATCTAACTGACCTGAAACCAATTGATGGAGAAACTTTTTGGAATAATTGCCTTTGAAAATATCCAACGCCATTTTTAACTCACCATTAAATGTATTATTCAGTCGATTCATGAAAATTTCAGAAAGTGCTTCGTGGCTCATACTGTCTACGATAGAATGTTCCAAGGCATGCGAAAAAGGACCATGTCCGATATCATGCAGCAATATGGCAATAGCAGCTGCAGTTGATTCTTCTTCTGTAATGCTTTGTCCTTTTTGTCTTAATACATCGATAGCTTCCAGCATCAGATGCATACTTCCCAAGGCATGGCTGAAGCGTGAATGGATAGCTCCTGGATAAACGAGATGGGTAAGTCCCAATTGTTTTATTCTGCGTAATCGCTGAAAATAGGGATGCTCAATAATATCAAAAATCAGATCATTTGGTAATCCAATAAACCCATGAACAGGATCGTTGATTATTTTACGTTTATTTATTGTAATCTCATTCATTCAATATTTTTTTACTGTCCAATTTAATTATTTAGTATTGGGCTAAAGCCTATGCTAATCCTTTTGTTCAATAGCCCCAGCCTTAAGGCTGGGGCAAATAATAAAACTTATTCAAGGGCTTTAGCCCTTATTGACTTATCGGTCAAAAGTGTAATTATTTAATGATTTTATCCAAAAACTCTTTTGCAACATCTTTGTGAAGCAAAACATTCATCATTTTGAGTTTGATGTAATCTTCGTGATAAAAGCGATAACCTTTGGTATTTCCATCATTGGCACCACTTCCTGAGTCTTTTATTAAAAACCAATATTTCCCATCTTTAATTTGATAACCTACAATATGTATACAATGATCGTCGGTTGTGGTTTTGTTTTCTAAACGCAACTGACGGGCATCTTCGTTGATAAATTCTGATGGGATATCAAAACTTGGAATAATAGCTACCTGGTTTTGACTGTTGTAACCCGATTCTGAAACATCCCCGCATAATGCAATAGTATAGCCTTTGGTAATAGCTTTCACTATCAATTTCATGTAGTCGTTTAATGACAAATTGTAATAATCTTTTGATTTCCACCAGTTATCGGCTTCGTCTAATAAGCCTTTCTGATTGTAAGCTATTTTTTTTGTTGACATAAAACTAAAGTAATTTCCTACATTAAAATGCAAAATGTCATTGAAAAAATTAAGCGGTGTAATTGTTTTTTCTTCAAAACTAAAAGCAGTGGGAGGTTCACCCATATAAAAATTTAAGATACTTTTAATATTTGCAACTACAACTTCTTCGTTCCACTGATTGTTTTCTTTTACCGAAGTTAAATAGGCTGTCATTTCCTGTACCATTTTTACATGGTTATGAACTGTTTTTCCTGGCAATTTACCATTATATGCATAGGAGGGAAGCGCACCATGTTTTTGCATCATCCGCAATACTGCGTTAGATTCAGAGCCTTCGCTGAAATACATATCACCCCGTTTTTCAACAAAATATCGTGAGCGTTCAACATACTCCCAATATACAGTATACATTTCAGACAACTTGATTTTTCGCTTAGTCGTTCTTTCAACTTCCGATTCTACAAAGGAAGTGCCGGCAAAACACCAGCAGGTACCTGTTAAGCCTTGATTCAAGGGGTTGTTATGCCAGTATTTTGTATAGAAAGAAGTGTCGGTAGGGAAAGTAGTACCCGAAAAATCAACACTAAACACAGTAGAAGCATCCTGGATTGCAGATTTATCTCTGTCTTCTGTTTCAATGGTTTTTAGCAATACATTTTGGTAATATCCGGCTTTCTTTTCGGTATAAATAGCTTTATCTCTTTTCTCAGGTTTTTGGGAAAAGACAAAAAAAGTTGTAGTTAAATAAAGAAGTATGAAGGCGAATAGTTTCTTTTTTGAATTCATAATAAAATTTGATTGAAATGAGTAATTATCTAAAAAACAAAAATACAATATTTTGAAGTATGTCAATATAAAAAAAATATAGGAATTAGAATATGATTATAAATAGTAACGATGCTTAAATCATCAACTGACGATTAATACGCCTTTAGACTTTTTAATTCAATCAGTTTTTGAAGTTCAAACATTTCATCTCTTATTTCGGCTGCCTGAATAAAGTCAAGTTGTTTCACAGCTTTGTTCATCTCCAGTTTCAATGACTGTAGGCTCTTCTGCAATTGTTCCTTACTCATGTATTTCAGTACAGGTTCAGCAGCAACACTATTGATGTCATTTTCAATATAAGGTCGGGGTTCTTTTGTGATGCCAGCTTTTGATAGTCCGAAAACGGAATCTGTTGATCGGATAATGGTAGTAGGTGTAATATTATTTTCTGTGTTGTATTTGATTTGTTTTTCCCGTTTACGATTGGTGGAATCAATGGTCATCTGCATGGAATTTGTAATTTTATCCGCATACATAATTACTTTGCTGTTAACATTACGGGCAGCACGACCGGAGGTTTGTGTCAGTGACCGTTCGGAACGTAAAAAGCCTTCTTTATCAGCGTCTAAAATTGCAACCAGAGATACTTCAGGTAAATCCAATCCTTCTCTTAAAAGGTTAACGCCAATCAATACGTCGAAACTTCCTGCTCTTAAGTCTTTTAAAATTTCAATTCTTTCCAGCGTAACCACATCCGAATGGATGTATCGGCATTTAATGCCGATATTGGTCATGTATTTCGATAATTCTTCGGCCATTCTTTTGGTCAATGTCGTTACAAGGGTTCTTTCATTTCGGTTTGTAACGATTTCAATTTCATCCAGTAAATCATCCACCTGGTTTAAACTGGGCCTGACTTCAATGATTGGATCGAGTAAACCGGTCGGTCGAATCAATTGTTCTACAACAACTCCGTCCGATAGTTGCAATTCATAATCAGCTGGAGTTGCGCTTACAAAGACACATTGCTTAACCATCGCTTCAAATTCATCAAACTTCAAGGGTCGGTTGTCCATGGCCGATGGAAGGCGGAAACCATATTCAACCAGATTTTGCTTGCGCGAACGGTCGCCACCGTACATGGCCCTTACCTGAGGGATGGTCGCATGGCTTTCGTCAATCACTAGTAGAAAATCATCGGGAAAATAATCAATCAGACAGAAAGGGCGGGAGCCGGCTTCTCTGCCGTCAAAATACCTTGAATAATTCTCAATACCTGAACAATATCCTAATTCCCTTAGCATTTCAAGATCGTAGGTAACCCTGTCTTCCAATCGTTTGGCTTCAAGCATCTTTCCAGCTTCTTTTAAAAAATCCATTTGCTTCACCAGATCATCCTGTATGGCATAGATGGCTTTCTTTACTTTCTCTGGAGAAGTCACAAAAATATTGGCCGGAAAAATCTTGATTTCATCTAATATTTCAATTGTAAATCCATTGATAACATCAAAAGATTCAATACTTTCGATGTCGTCGCCCCAGAAAATCATTCGATAGCCAATGTCTAAATAAGCAGGATAAATCTCTACGGTATCTCCTTTTACCCTGAAATTGCCACGGCTAAAATCGGCTTCTGTTCTGGAATACAAACTTCCTACGAATGCCAGTAGTAATTTATTCCGATTGATGATATCTCCTTTTTTGATTTCGATGATATTGTTGTAAAAATCGTCGGGATTTCCTATGCCGTATATACAAGAAACCGATGCAACAACGATTACATCTTTTCTTGCAGAAAGCAATGCCGAAGAAGTGCTCAGTCTGAACTTCTCAATTTCTTCGTTGATGGAAAGGTCTTTTTCGATATAGGTATTGGTGGATGGAATAAAAGCTTCGGGTTGATAATAATCGTAATAGGAGACGAAATATTCCACCGCATTATCCGGAAAAAATTGTTTAAATTCGTTAAACAACTGAGCAGCCAGTGTCTTATTATGGCTAAGTATAAGTGTCGGTTTTTGAACCTGTTGAATAATGTTAGCTACCGTAAAAGTTTTGCCAGAACCGGTAACTCCCAGCAAGGTTTGAGCTTTGTCTCCACGCTGAATTCCTTCAACCAATTGCTTGATGGCTTCGGGCTGATCACCTGTTGGTTTAAAATCTGATGTAAGTTGAAATTCCATGGGTATTATTATTGTCAAGTTAAGATGCTTTGTATTATCTGGAGTAATTAATGAATTTCAATAAATGAATGAATTTTATAATTTAAACACTTCAGAGGTATCCTAAAAATCAGCTAAATCATATTTGCAAAAATAATAATTTATTTGATGTGTTTTCCTTTTATGCTAAGCCAGCATAAATTAAACAATCCAATTTTTTTTTTAACTTTGAAATGATATGCTGAAACCGAAAAATAAATAAATAATTGGTCAATGTATTACAAAATTTGCTATTATTATTAGAAATGTATAAATTTGCAAACTTTATACTGAAAAAACAAACCAAACAAGATATGAGTTTTAGAATTGTAGTCTTAGCTAAGCAGGTTCCTGATACCAGAAACGTAGGGAAAGATGCCATGAAGGCTGACGGAACTGTTAACCGTGCTGCATTACCTGCTATTTACAACCCCGAAGATTTGAATGCGTTGGAAATGGCACTTCACATCAAAAGTAAAATTAAAGGTGCTGAAGTAATAATATTAACCATGGGGCCTCCAAGAGCAGCAGAGATTATCCGTGAATCTATTTATCGTGGAGCTGATGGTGGCTATTTGATTACAGATAGAAAATTTGCAGGCTCTGATACATTGGCTACTTCTTATGCTATTTCATTGGCTGTTAAAAAATTAGCTCCTTACCATTTGGTGATTTCTGGTCGTCAGGCTATAGATGGAGATACTGCACAAGTTGGCCCTCAAACTGCAGAAAAATTAGGCATTCCACAAATTACCTATGCTGAAGAAGTTGTAGCTGTTGATGAAACTCATATAACTATTAAAAGAAGGCTTGAAAGAGGTATTGAAGTTGTAAAAACTTCCTATCCTGCTCTCTTAACTGTTCATAGTTCTGCACCTGAATGTCGCCCTCGCAATGCCAAATTGCTGATGAAACACAAACATGCACGCACTGTAACTGAATTACAAGAAGAAACTAGAGATTATACCGAGTTGTACAACAAACGACCCTATCTTCAGTTAGAAGAATGGACAGTTGCTGATTTGGATGCTGATGTAGAAATGCTCGGATTATCTGGCTCTCCAACAAAAGTTAAAAAGATTGAAAACGTTGTATTACAACAAAAAGAAACTATCCTTTTAACAGATACCGATAAAGATATTGAAGGTTTAATACAAGAATTATTGGCTCTCCATATCATTGGTTAATAGCTAATTTATAGATAAAATTTAATTAAATATATATAGATGAATAATATTTTTGTTTATTGTGAAGTGAATGAAGATGGGTTGATAGCCGATGTAAGTCTTGAACTATTATCTAAAGGACGAAAACTGGCGAATGACCTTGGTATAAAACTCGAAGCCGTAGTTATTGGAGATCAGATTCAAAATATTGAAAATCAATTATACCCATATGGTGTGGATGTTATTCATTTGGCTCAGGAAGCTCGTTTATTTCCTTATACAACTCTGCCTCATGCATCGATTGTTGTTAGTCTTTTTAAAGAAGAACAACCTGAAATTGCTTTATTTGGTGCTACTTCAGTAGGTCGAGATCTAGCTCCCAGAGTAGCTTCAGCATTACGATGCGGTTTAACCGCTGATTGCACAAGTCTCGAAATTGGAGATCATACAGAAAATAAAACCCAGAAAGTTTATAAAAATCTTTTGTACCAAATTCGTCCTGCTTTTGGTGGCAACATTATTGCAACCATTATCAATCCTGACACACGCCCACAAATGGCAACAGTGAGAGAAGGTGTGATGAAACAGGAAATTTTTGCTCAAAATTTTAAGGGGAAATTAAAAAAGATCAATATCGAAAAATCTTTAAATGCAAATGATTTTTTAGTCCAAATAATTGAAAGACATATTGAAAGCCAGAAAATAAATATCAAAGGTGCTCAGATTATTGTTGCAGGAGGTTATGGTGTTGGAAGCAAAGAAAATTTCGATTTATTGTACCAGCTTGCTGATGCAATTGGAGGAGAAGTTGGTGCATCAAGAGCTGCCGTGGATGCAGGCCTGGTTGATCATGCTCGTCAGATCGGACAAACAGGGATTACTGTTCGTCCTAAATTATACATAGCCTGTGGTATTTCAGGTGCAGTTCAGCACCGTGCAGGTATGGATCAAAGTGTTAAAATTATTTCTATCAACAACGATCCTAATGCGCCTATTAATAAAATTGCCGATTATACGATTATTGGCAATGTGGGTGATATCTTGCCCAAAATGATAAAATATTATAAAGAAAATTCTAAATAAAAAAGAAATAATAATGGCAAATTTTTATACAGATAATGAAGACTTAAAATTTCATCTTACACATCCTTTGATGGAAAAAATGGTAGGCTTGAAAGAAAGTAATTTTGCTGATAAAGATAAATACGATTACGCTCCTGTCGATTTTGAAGATACCATGGATAATTACAACAAGGTACTTGAAATTATCGGTGAAATTGCAGGAGATATTATTGCTGAAAATGCTGAATCTGTTGATCATGATGGTCCTGTATTAGAAAATAATCAGGTTAAATATGCCAGAGGGACTCAGCAAAATTATGATGCAATGGTTCAAGCTGGCGTAGTTGGCATTTCATTGCCCCGTAAATATGGTGGCTTGAATTTCTCATTCGTACCTTACGTTATGTCTGCTGAATTAGTGGCTCGTGCAGATGCTGGTTTTGCAAATATCTGGGGTTTACAAGATTGTGCTGAAACTATTCATGAGTTTGGTTCAGAAGAAATAAAACAGGAATTTTTACCTCGCTTCAACCGTGAAGGAGCTACTGCAGCTATGGATTTAACGGAACCTGATGCAGGGTCTGATTTACAAGCTGTTCAGTTAAAAGCCACTTTTGATGAAAAAGCCGGTACCTGGAAATTAAATGGTGTAAAAAGATTTATTACCAATGGTGATGCTGATGTTTCCTTGGTTTTGGCACGTTCCGAAGCAGGAACTTCCGATGCCCGTGGTTTATCGTTATTTGTTTACGACAGAAGAGAGAATGCAATGATTGTTCGTCGTATCGAAAATAAGTTGGGGATTAAAGGTTCTCCAACCTGCGAACTGGTTTTTACCAATGCACCCGCAAAATTGGTAGGTGACCGCAAAATGGGTTTGATTAAATATGTAATGTCACTGATGAACTCTGCACGTTTAGGTGTTGGGGCCCAATCTGTTGGAATTGCTGAAGCTGCTTACCGTGAAGCCCTGAAATATGCGCATGAAAGAGAACAGTTTGGAAAAGCAATTATTGAATATCCTGCGGTATATGAAATGCTTACTAATATGAAAGCTAAAACAGATGCCATTCGTACATTATTGTATGAAACCTGCAGATATGTAGATATTTATAAATCATACAGTTTCCTTGCCGAAGAAAGAACTTTATCACCCGAAGAAAGGACAGATTTTAAACTCAATCAAAAAATTGCGGATGTTTACACTCCTTTATTGAAATTATTTTCAAGCGAATATTGCAATCAGATTGCCTATGATTCACTTCAGGTTCATGGTGGTACTGGTTTTATGAAGGATTTCCCTATTGAACGTATTTACAGAGATGCCCGCATAACAACTATTTATGAAGGAACATCTCAATTACAGGTTGTAGCTGCTATACGTGGTGTAAGCAATGGTATGTATTTGAAAATTTTGCGTGAAAACGAACAAGTTGCCATAAAACCTGAATTTGGATATTTACAACATTCATTGGTGAAAATGACTGATCAATTTGCAAAAACCATTGAAAAAGTAAATGCTGCTGAAAGTACTGAATTGTATGATTTTCATGCTCGTCGATTGGTTGAAATGGCTGGTAATATAATTATTGGATACTTATTGCTCTTTGATGCAAATCGTAACGATAGATTCAAAAAATCTGCTGAAATATTCATTCGTTTAGGCAAAACAGAAAATACTCAAAAAGTAAGTTTTATCAATAGTTTTGATGTAAAAGAATTAGGATATTATAAATTTTAAATTATTTTTGCAAATAGAAACTTTTCGAAATAAATATAAAGTATGTTTAAACTAAAAATGTTTTTTACTAAATTATTTTACGGCGAATATAGTTTTCAGTATGTCGACTTGTTTAGAAAACATAGTTTTAGAAGTCCTTTTACACGTTGCATTTCTGAAGAATTTTCCGCCTATATTCAAATCTTTCTTAAAAAGAATAGTAATTTTAAAGAATTTGAGACATCAGAAACGATTACTTTTGGGAATACACCTTTATCATTGAATTCAAATGAATTAATAAATACAATTGGTTTACCTTTTTGTTTCAATGCATTTGTTTTTGAAGAGTATAAAGTAAAAGTAATTGGTTATCAGGAATATATTCAAAATACAAAACTAAAATCTGTTTATGTATTTGCAAATGAAGTGTTTATTGCAGGGGAGTATTCGTTTACTGAAGTCAATAAAACAGATGCTCATTCTATTTCAAAAGTTTTGCTTAAAAAATATATTTCCGAGTCGATTGAAAATAATGACAAATTTTTTATAAAAGATAAAGACAAAAATCGCATTTTTTTTAATGACAATGGCTTTGAAGTATCTGTGAAATACTTTCTGTCTAAAGAGGCAAATGCAAAAGAAATATATTCAAATTTATCTAAAGCAATATTTAAGTTAGATGATCAAAAAATTGATACAATTGAATCGAAACTTGCAGATATGTTTTAATTTAAATCAGAGAATTAAATTAGTTATTTGAGAATGTAAATAAAAAAAGAGGTATAATGCCTCTTTTTTTATTTACATCAACTATCATCAACAAAATTAATTTTTTTTTTGAGATTATACTTTATATTTGCATTTTAATAGCATTGAAAATAAGCAAATGCTCAAAATTAAAAGTTTTATCTCATTATAATGAATACAATACAAATACATCTTGCATTACAAGCTTTAAAACCTCAATTTAAAGGTGATATTTATATTGATGACACCATGCGTTTACTTTATGCAACCGATGCTTCAGCATATCGTGAAATACCGCTGGCTGTGCTACGTCCTATAGACAAGGAAGATATTCGCTTACTCATTCAATTTTCAAATCAATATAAAACAGCACTTATACCCCGAACTGCTGGCACTTCCCTTGCTGGTCAGGTGGTTGGAAATGTTATTGTTGTAGACGTATCTAAATATATGTGCCGCATACTCGAAATTAATGTAGCTGAGCAATGGGTAAAGGTTGAACCAGGTGTTGTGCTGGATGAACTTAATAAAATTTTAGCTACAAAAAATTTGTTTTTTGGTCCAGAAACTTCAACTTCCAATCGCTGTATGATTGGTGGTATGGTTGGCAATAATTCATGCGGGGCTCATTCTTTGGTTTATGGAAGTACCCGTGAACATACACTTGCAATCAACACTTTATTGAGTGATGGATCTGAAGCACTTTTCAAACCCTTGAATAAAAAAGAATTTGAAGAAAAATTAATTGGAGATACATTAGAAAATAAAATTTATCAGCAAATCAACGAAGTTTTAAGCAATAAAGAAAATCAGGCTGAAATTATTGCGCAATATCCCGCTAAATCTTTAGAACGTCGGAATACTGGTTACGCCATTGATTTATTGATGGATATGCAACCATTTTCGAAAGAGGGTAAGGCATTTAATTTTTCGAAACTTCTTGCAGGTTCTGAAGGGACACTGGCATTCTCTACTGAAATAACGCTGAATTTACTTCCATTACCACCTAAGGAGGTTGCGCTTGTTTGCATTCACTGCGACAGCCTGAAAGATGCCCTGAAAGGCAACATTATTGCATTAAAACATCATCCGGTAGCTATCGAGCTGATGGATGATATTATTATGAATTGTACAAAGGATAATATTTCTCAACGGAAAAACCGTTTCTTTATCCAGGGTAATCCAAAAGCAATGCTCATTGTTGAATTTGCATTGGAATCAAAAGACGCACTGTTTAATGCAGCAGCAAATCTTGAAAAAGAAATGAGAGCTTCAGGCTTTGGCTACCATTTTCCCATTATTCTGGATGAAGATATTAGCAAAGTTTGGAATTTAAGAAAAGCCGGATTAGGCGTATTGTCAAATATTCCAGGAGATGCAAAACCTGTTCCGGTTATAGAGGATACTGCTGTTAATCCTGATTTATTGCCTGATTATATTGACGAATTTCAACTGATACTGGATAAATACAATTTAAATTGTGTGTTTTATGCTCATATAGCCACAGGTGAATTGCATTTAAGACCTGTGCTTAACCTGAAGAACCCTAAAGATGTAGAATTATTTCATACTGTTGCATTAGAAACTGCTCAGCTTGTAAAAAAATACCAAGGTTCACTGAGCGGAGAACATGGTGATGGCAGGCTAAGAGGAGAGTTTATTTCTTTAATGATAGGTGAAAAAAATTATAAAATCATCCAGGAAATAAAAGAATGCTGGGATCCTCAACATATCTTTAATCCGTCAAAAATTGTAGATACCCCAAGCATGAATACTTTTCTTCGTTACGAAACTGGAAAGAAAATAAGGGAAATAGAAACTATTTTTGATTTTTCTAAAGATCAGGGGATATTGCGTGCAGCAGAAAAATGCAATGGATCAGGCGATTGTCGTAAAACGGCAATCATCGGTGGTACGATGTGTCCTAGTTTTATGGCCAGCCACGATGAAAGTTCTACTACTCGTGCCAGAGCAAATATTTTACGAGAGTTTTTAACTCAATCAGATAAAAAAAATCCATTTGATCATCCTGAAATTTACAATGTTTTTGATTTATGTTTATCGTGTAAAGCATGCAAATCAGAATGCCCATCGAGTGTGGATATTGCAAAACTTAAAGCTGAATTTTTACAACATTATTATGATGCTAATGGAATTCCATTGAGAACCAGGGCTATTGCCTATATTTCAAGAATTAATGCATTTGGGTCCTTATTTACACCACTTACTAATTTTTTAATGAGCAATGCAATTACTTCTGCTGTTGCAAAAGCAATATTAGGATTTTCTCCAAATCGATCTATTCCTTTATTGTCAAAAATCACACTCCGGAAATGGGCAGAAACTAATAAATTATCAGCTCATTATCCCAATGGTAAAGTTTATTTGTTTGCCGATGAATTTACCAATTACAATGAATCGGAAATTGGGATTAAAGCTATACTTTTGTTGGAAAAATTAGGCTATGAAGCGATTATTCCCAAGCATATTGAGAGCGGTAGGACATTTCTTTCGAAAGGATTACTTAGATCAGCCAAGAAAATTGCAAGGCAGAATATTATTTATCTGAAAGATATTATTACCGATGAATTGCCCCTTATTGGGATTGAACCTTCTGCAATACTCAGTTTTAGGGAAGAATATATTGATTTAGTAGGTAATGATTTGTTGCCAGAGGCACAATTAATTGCAAAGAATGCATTGCTCTTTGATGAGTTCTTTATGAGAGAAGTTGAAAAAGGTAAAATTACGAAAGAAAGCTTTCAGAATGAATTTAAACAAATTAAACTTCACGGGCATTGTCAGCAAAAATCCATTGCTTCAACTTCGCCAACTAAAAAAATGTTGGCTTTTCCTGAAAACTATTCAGTTGAGGAAATTCCATCAGGTTGTTGTGGGATGGCTGGCTCATTTGGATATGAAAAAGAGCATTATGAACTATCTATGAAAATAGGAGACCTGGTTTTGTTTCCTGCTGTCAAAGAAACTGCTGAGGAAATTCTTATTGCTGCACTTGGTACAAGTTGTCGTTGCCAGATAAAAGATGGTACTGGAAGAGAAGCAATGCACCCTGTGGAGATTATGTATGAAGCTTTAATTAAGTGATGAATGTTGAATGATAAATGTAATATCTTTTCAACCAATAATCAATAAATCAATAACTCAATAGCCAATAACCAATAACTTATTCTAATTTTGAGAAACCGATATTTGAAATTTATATTTTACATGCTGTTTTTTGTAATTGGAGCTTGTTCCAAAGACAATAGCGAACCTATTACTGTTACTGATCATCCGACTCCTTATTCGATAATAATTCCTCGATTTTTCCCTACAATATTGAATATTCCTATTGATAATCCTATGACGGTGGAAGGTGTAAAATTAGGAAGATATTTGTTTTACGATGGAAGACTCTCAGGCAGAACGCAATCAGATTCAATGATGTGTTGTGCTACTTGCCATGTTCAAGCCAATGGATTTGAAGTGGGTATGGATAATCCTAAATTCCCGAATGGTAAAACATTTGGATTAACTGGCATTCCAACACCTCATTATATGTTGCCCATGGTAAATCTTGTCTTTAACAATACCGGCTATTTATGGAATGGAATAGTAAACAAAAACAATACTCAATTAGGAAATGCAGCATACAATGTTCCTGCTTTACCAGAATTTCATTTCAAAAACATTGAATCTATTGTTTGGATGGCCATCACAGCTCCTAATGAAATAAATGGCAATATTGAAAAAACGGTTCATTGTATATCATCTGTTGCTATGTATCCACCTATGTTTAAGGCTGCTTTTGGCAGCGAAGAAGTAACGTATAATCGTATTAGTAAAGCAATTGCTCAGTTTGTCAGGACTTTAATTTCGAGTAATAGTAAATTTGATAAGTATTTAAGGGGTGAAACCAATCTGACCACAGCCGAACTTCAGGGTTATGTTTTATTTTCAACAGAAAATGGTGCCGATTGTTTTCATTGTCATGGTGGCAGTGGCAATCCAATGTTTACTACAAATTTATTTTACAACAATGGAAGAGATAGCGTTTTTTTAGATCCTAATGATAGATTTTCTGTAACACAAAACAATTCAGACAAAGGTGCCTACAAAGCACCCAGCTTAAGAAATATTTTATTAACTGCACCTTATATGCATGATGGCAGGTTTCAAACAATTGATCAGGTATTGGATTTCTACAGTGAAGGGATAATATTGTCTCCTTATACTAATCCATTGATGCACCAGGCATTGAATGGAGGTGTACAGCTTACTTTTTTAGAAAAGCAGCAATTAAAAGCTTTTCTGTCCACATTAACCGATACAGAATTTGTCACTAACCTAAATTTTTCAAAACCATCAGACCTTAAATAAGATATTAATTTTGAAATAATTCATAATCAAGGTCTTTTTAATAGAGAAAAGCATTAAATTTGTACAAAATTTCAAAACAATTGAGAATGCTCACTAAACACCCTCTTATAATACTCATTTTTTTATTTGTATTCTTTTCAAAACCATTACTAAAAGCACAAAATACATTCTCATTTTCAGATGGCTGGGGTATAGGTGCTAATATTGGCTTAAATTACTTTTATGGAGATGTCTCTGACGACAAAGGAAGGATATGGAACAATACTCCATTAAGTGGATTTTACTATACCGATAAAAACGTAATGATAAGTACTCACTTAAGCAAAGATCTTTCCAGATTTTTTGGGCTAAGGGGTCATCTTGCTTATGGTAAAATATCGGGAAGCAACGAAAAAACAAATATGTATTTCAATGGATCCATTTATTCAATGGAAATGGATCTTACCTTCCAATACATTGATTTCTTTTTTAATAGACCCGAATCAAAAAAAATGAAGTATTATGCATTTGGAGGGTTAGGTTTGTTTAGCTATAATTCGATCAGGAGAGATGCTTTGACCAATGATTTTCAATATGCCAGAGGGTTTGATGATAAAGGTGTGGCAATAAAACTGAGTACCGAAAAGGTTGCTAAATTAGGATTAGGAATCGCTTATCAATTAAATAAAAAATGGTTATTTAATTTTGAATCTTCCTTGCATTATGTTAGTACCGATTATTTAGATTCTTATAAGTCAACGGATTCGAAACTTGAAGGTTATGGATTTATGTCTTTTGGATTTGTTTATAAATTTAATTTTGATTTCAATAAACATAATAGCAATGGATTATGGGAAAAATCAAAAGGCGACAACGACAGAACCCATAATTCAGGTCTTACAAACAAGAAGAAAAAGAAATTACACAATAAGTGGAAAAAATAGCTGCTAATGAATTACGAATTTGTAAACTAACTTATAGCTCAATTATTCAATAACTTAATTTGTAAGCATGCGAATTTTTCTCATAGGTTTTATGTCGAGTGGAAAATCCACAATTGGGAAGCAGCTTTCCAGAAAAATGAATCTGGATTTTATTGACATCGATGAGGCCTTTGAAAGTAGATACAAAATGACGATTACTAACTTCTTTGAGCTATTTGGAGAAGCGAAGTTCAGAGAATTAGAACAGAAAATTTTAATAGAAAGCTGCTTGCGAGATGATGTCGTTATTTCTACTGGTGGTGGAACCCCTTGTTTTTATAATAATATGCAATTTATTAATTCTCAGGGTATATCAGTTTACTTGAAATTACATCCCAATTCGATTATTGATCGTCTTTTACACACCAAAAAGCAACGCCCATTATTAAAGAACCTTAGTCCTGATGAATTAAACATTTATGTTACTTCTCAATTGAATAAAAGAGAGTATTTTTATCAACAGGCAAAATTTACCTATGCAATTGAAAATAAAAAGCCAAATGAACTTTATACTTTGCTAAAACAAAGTTTTATAGAAAATGGTTTGATATTTCCTTCTGTTCAACTTTAGCTTTGGGTTTTGAACTTCCCAAAGTTTTCTTACCTTTGCAGTCTAAAAAATAGATTTTATGGCTTTAAAATGTGGCATTATCGGATTGACAAATATCGGTAAAACAACTTTATTCAATTGTATTTCAAATACCAAAGCAGAAACTACCTCCTTTGCATATAGTACAAATAAATCGAACATGGGCATTGCCACTGTTCCTGATATGCGCCTGCTGGAATTAGATAAAATTATCAAAGCCGAAAAAGTAATTCCTGTAACTATTGATATTGTTGATATTCCAGGATTAGCCAAAGGTTCTAATCAGGGAGAAGGTGTTGGAAATGCTTTTCTTGCTGATATCCGCCAAACTGATGCGATAATCCATGTTTTACGTTGTTTTGATGATGTGAATTTGCCACATGTGGAAGGTTCAGTGAATCCTGTCAGAGATAAGGAAATAATTGATCTTGAATTACAGGTGAAAGATTTAGAACTTATTGAACGCAAAATTCAACGTACCGAAAAACTTGTTAAAGCTGGTGACAAAGATGCTAAACATGGTATTACTGTTCTGACAAGATATAAAGATCATCTGGAAAATTTTCAAAACGTTCGCACTTTAGATATCTCGGAAGATGATAAAAAATGGGTGAACGATATGTATTTATTGACTGATAAACCCATGATGTATGTATGCAATGTTGATGAAGCTTCTGCAACTTCAGGCAATGCTTATGTAGAAAAATTCAAAGAAGCAGTTAAAGATGAAAAAGCAGAAGTATTAGTAATTGCTGGTGCTTTAGAAGCTGATATAGCAGCCTTGGATACAGAAGAAGACCGTTTGGCTTTTTTGCAGGATTATGGCTTAAGTGAACCCGGTGTAAATAAACTAATCCGTTCTGCTTATCGATTGCTTAACCTTATTTCATTTTTTACTGTTGGAGGAAAAGAAAACCGTGCCTGGACTATTCGTAAAGGGATGACGGCTCCTCAGGCAGCTGGTGCTATCCATAGTGATTTGGAAAGAGGATTTATCCGTGCCGAAGTTATTAAATATGAAGATATGATTAAATATGCATCAGAAGCTAAGATAAAGGAAGCCGGAAAATTGGCCGTTGAAGGTAAAAGCTATGTCATCTGTGACGGAGATATTCTTAATATACGCTTTAATGTATAATGAATTGTATTTCACTCATTTTAAACCAAAATTACTTAATTGCTTTAAAAATTTCTGATATAATAGCTTGATTATCAAATAATTAGTCATCTAATATAAATTTCAATGGCATAACTAATTGAACTTCAACTTCATTCCCTTTATAAAAAGCAGGCTTCCATCGTGGCATATTTTTAATGATTCTGATTGCTTCCTCATCACAACCTCCACCAATTCCTTGTAATACTTTAATATTACTGATACTTCCGTCTATTTCAATCATAAAACTTACATATACAGTTCCTTGTATTTCTAATGCATTTGCAGAAATAGGATAGCTAACATTGGCTCTAAGATATTTTATTCTGCTTTTCTCACCACCCGGAAATTCAGGTTCTGAGTCTAAATGCATAACTGGAAATTGATTTATATCAGAATGAGGTAAATTTTTATTTTCGGTATTGTAAATTGTTTTCGGGAAACAAAAATTATTTAGATTCCTAAAATACCATGCATCTTTCGATGAAAAAAACCAAACTGCATAAAAGGGTATTTGAGTGTTTTGACTGATTTCATAAAATCTTATAATAAGATTTTTAAATAAAAAATCTTCTATTGAACTTCCAGTAAAATCAATCCTGTTTTTCTTATGTTTAAATTTTAAAAGTTCAATTTTTAATTTGTTGAGAACTGTCGAATCAGTTGTTATGTAATTGATAATGTTCTTTTTGCAGTTTTTGTTTTGTAAAGTAAAAATTGCTTCAATGGTATCGGCTTTTTGAAGGTTTTTATAAATCCATTTGTTTTTGGTTTTCTCATCTTTCAACCAAGCGTTTCTTAATAAGAATGCTTCAATTCCAATTTCACTTTCTTTTTGTAAACTTAATAATTCCTCAAAACTAAGGTTCTGCGAATATCCTATATTCAATAGAGAATAGAGCATAAAGAGAAATACGAGTAGGAGGGGCTTCGCAGAAAATATTAATTTGAGTTTCATCTTTTGGTTTAGTTTTCCCTTAGGACAAATTCGTCGTATTCGATTTCAAAACGTAATTTATGTTTCGATTCTTCAATTGCCAGGGTAAGAAAAATGTTTTTTAAATCAGCATTGGGAGCTCTTTCTGCAAGCTTTGTATAAAGTTTGAAGGCAGCTTTTTCTTTTTTCATAGCATATACTAAAGCATCTGCATAGGTCATTTTATCGGAAGGAATTACATTCACAATATAATCTCCAATTTTTAGATCAATCACAGCTTCAGGTTTTAAGTCAAAAATACCATTTTCTTTAATTAACAAAAGTCTTGCTTTATGATTGATTTCTTCCTTAGCAAAATCCACAAAGATTTCTTTTACTTCTAGAGTGGAGGCATTTTCTGACAGTTTTGTATACAAATCCACAGCAACCTGCTCTTCGTTGATGGCAAAGTCTAAAATGTCATTTATATTTTCAAATTCTTTCATCGCTATTTTTTTTATTGTCTTTATAATTTATTTTCAATTACTTATAACTATTTATGAGGTCTTAAACAACATAGTAATTCAAGCTATTAATACTTGAGTTTATTTACAGTTATATTCTTCAAATGTATCATCGAAATACTTTACGACATTGTCGCATGCATGATAGAAAAGAGCCTGGTAATTATTATCAGCTGTTTCTATAAAACGATACTTTCCTCTATCTTCATCATTTTCAAAATCCGGTAATAATGAAATTGCTTCCATCATTACATCATTCACATCAGTTCCGGTTTGAACCCCCAATTTTTTCAATAATGTAAATAACTGAATATAGGAAGTATCTGTAAAAGGTGAAGGCATGGTTTGGTTTACCTTTTGTATATATCGTTGAGTATTGGTAAAGTGTCCTCCAATTTCAAAAGGCATAGAAGCAGGAAGAACAAGATCAGCCAGTTGAGCAGTTTCTGTCATAAAGTAATCCTGAACGACACCAAAACCTCCCTTTGAAGCAACTTGAAGTAAATTTTCTTTATCAATAGCACAACCTATAGGATCTTCACCAAAGATAAAGACATTTTTAATCTTTCCTTCTCTTAACAGTTTTTCTTGTTCACTTGTATATACAGTTGATAAATTGCTTACGCCCCAGGCTTTTTCCATTTTCTTTATAAAAGCTTTATTGTCAACTTCCTGATATCCTACTCCAAATTTTGGATAAGCGCCCATATCAAAAAGGCCTTGTGAGTTATTCTTAGTTTTTAAAGCGATCAATCCATTTGAAGTTTTGCCCAACTTCCCTGTAATCATGGTTAAATTGTATAATTCTGTAGAAGCTGGAGCAGAAATTTCTTTTTCAGAAAAGAAAATGATGGCATTCATTTGGGTATTGTAATCATTGGCAGCTGCCGCAATTTCTTCAAGCTTTAGGCCTGTTGATTTTACAATTTCCTCGAAATTTTCTTTGAGTAAATTTTCTTTATACGACTCAAAATCTGAACAGTTATCATTTATAAACATTGCATTGTAAAGCTTATTTTTCACCAGATAATAGTTGACAGCTTTGATAAAATTGTAATAAGAGCTTACTTGAATAACTTTATCCACTTTTTGAGTCATTGAGTTATTAGAAAGGGTAGTTAATACTTCAACCTCAATCTTTTTTGTGAAACGGGTATTGTTTACCATGTAACCAACTACAGGATTATCCTTGTTGATCTCTGCTCCAAACAAATATATTTTGCTGGCATCTTTGATTTGACTAAAAGGAGTGTTGTCAAAAGAAGTATTGATTAGATGAGCACCTCTTTTAATATAATGCATACTGCCGATATTATTGGTTTTTGCACCAGCTCTTGCCAATTTTTGTATCAGATAGATTTCTTCGTTGGTTAAGCGGGCACCAGCATAGAAAGCATTTTCATCGGCTTCTACACTTCTTATTTTCTGAATGATATAATCATAGGCCTGTTTAAAACTGATTTCTTCAAAAATACCTTCTGTTTTTAATAATGGTTTAGTAATTCTTTTTTTATCGTTCAAGTATTGATAACCGAATTTGGCATATTTACAGATATTCCCATCCGTATTAACTATACCATTGGCACCAGTAACCTTCATGACAAAACCTGTTTTGTGATGAATTGTTAAACTACAACCAACCGAACAGTAATTGCAGATGGTCTCAAAACTGTCTGCTATCAAGGGCCCTGGTTTAAATTTGAAATTTTCGGTGATTGCTCCGGTAGGACAGGTGGAAATGCACATACCGCAACTTTCGCAAGCTGTATCCTGTAATTTATTTCCCATACTCGGTGCAACATAGGTTTTAAAGCCACGTTCAACCAGGCCTAGTGCATTGGCACCAACCACTTCTTTGCAAATACGAACACATCTTGAACATAAAATACATTTATTGTTGTCAATTTCAATAAAAGGATGATCAAAACTAAGCTGATGTTCAGAAAACTCCCCTTCAAAATGCATTTGATCTGCATTGTATTCAGTAGCATATTTCTTTAAGTCGCAGTTAAAGTATTCGGTACAACCACATTCCAGACAACGGTTGGCTTCATGTTTAGCAACTTCTTCGTTTTTGTAGCCCAATTCAACTTCGTTAAAATTAAAGCGGTTTTTGGGATTTAAAGTAGGCATTTCCTCTCGCAATTGTCCGGGATACCGACCATGATAATCTTCTTTAATTTGAGGTTTAAAATTATCTTTTTTACTTAAAAATTCTTTTTTTAACGGTTCGATAGGTAACCCCATGATGAATTGATGGCAGGAAAGTGCAGCGATTTTTGCTTGAGCAATTGCCTGAATAAGTGTAGCTGGACCAGTAACACCATCTCCAGCAGCAAATATTGATTGAACTCCGGTTTGCAATGTGTTTTTATTACAATCCAGATCGCCCCATTTCGTAAGTTTTAATTCTCCATCCTTTGCATAGTTATTGATATCTTCCAGGAAATTTACTTCTGTTTTCTGACCAATAGCAGCCAAAACATAATCTAATTTCAGCTCAAATTCAGAACCTTCTACCGGTACTGGTCTTCTTCGTCCGGAAGCATCTGCATCACCCAATTCCATTTTAATACAGGTCATGGTTTTGAGTTTACCTTCTTTGTCTTTTTGAATGCGGGTAGGGTTGCATAAAAATAAGTATTCAACACCCTCTAGTTTTGATTCATGGATTTCAATTGGATTTGCTGGCATTTCATTTTCAGTCCTACGATAGATAATATAAACTTTCTTTGCCCCACAACGGATTGAAGTTCTGCAACAATCCATGGCTGTATTTCCACCTCCAACAACAGCAACTGTTTTTCCTGCGAAATTGTATTTTTGTCCGGTAACTTCCATCTTTTTCAAAAAATCAATTCCCGAAAATACATTTATAGCATCATCGCCTTCGCAGCCAACAGTGGTTCCTTTTTGAGAACCAATCGTCAATACAACTGCATCATATTTGGCTTTTAGGGTTTCGTAACTAATATTTCCACCTAAGGTTTTGTGATAAAAAATGTTCACGCCAATTTCTGTGATATTATCCACTTCGCTCTGAAGCAGGTCGTTGGGTAATCGGTACTCTGGGATTCCATATCTCAGCCAGCCGCCCGCCTTGGGAGCAGCTTCGTAAATATCAGCCTGATGTCCTTCAATCTGAAGAAAATAGGCAGCTGATAATCCCCCGGGGCCAGCACCGATAACTGCGATTTTTTTCTTGGTAGATGGTTTTATTTTAGGAACAAATTGGGTAATGGATTCCAGATCTTTGTCGGCAGCAAAACGTTTAAGGTAATCAATACCTACTGCAGCTCCATCATCCAGCAAATTCCGGCGACAAGCAACTTCGCATGGTCGAACGCAAACCCTGCCGCAAATAGCAGGTAGCGGATTCACTTCTTTTATCAGAGCAATGGCATCGTTATAAAGTCCCTTTTCAATGAATGAAATATAACCTTGCACATCTACACCGGCAGGGCAGGTTTGTTTACAAGGCGCTGAACAATCGGCATAATGATTGCTTAAAAGCAAATCAAGTGCAGCTTTACGGGCCTTCTTAACCTTATCATTATCGGTGGTAATCACCATTCCTTCCCTGACTTTGGTTGAGCAAGAAGGTTGTAAGCCTTTCATCCCTTCAACTTCTACGACACATACATAGCAGGATGTATAGGGTTCAATGCGTGGGTCATTACACAAGGTAGGAATCTGGATGTTATTTCTGTTGGCTACATCCAATATACTTTCATCGGAATAAGCTCTGATTATTTCACCGTTTAATACGATATTTACGCTGTTGCTCATAGGTTATGAGTTATTTGTTATTGGTTATTAGGTTATTAGTCTTTAGTTATAAAGATTTATGCTTTTTTATATTTATAGTAAAAAGTCCCATAATTATTTGCCATTTTACACTTTCAATTTGTATTGTTCACTATTTACTGTTTACTGATCACAGCAGACTAATGGCATCGAATTTACATCTTGAAAAACAATCCCCGCATTTGATGCAACTTTCCTGATGGATAAAATGCACTTGCTTGCGTTCGCCTGTGATGGCTTTTACGGGGCATTTTACTGCACAAATTGTACAGCCTGTACATTTATCTTGAATGATTTCATAGGTCAGCAATGCTTTGCAAGCTTTTGCAGGGCATTTTTTTGCAAAAATATGGGCTTCATATTCATCACGGAAATATTTCAAGGTTGTTAAAACCGGATTAGGAGCAGTTTGTCCTAATCCACACAAAGAATTATCTTTAATTTGAAATGCCAGTTCTTCTAATTTAGCGATGTCGCTTTCTTCTCCTTTACCTTCGGTAATTCGATTAAGAATTTCCAGCATTCGTTTTGTGCCGATACGGCAGAATGTGCATTTCCCGCAAGATTCTTCTTGTGTAAAATTGAGGAAAAACTTGGCGATATCCACCATGCAAGTTGTTTCATCCATTACAACCATACCACCTGAACCCATTATGGCACCGGTAGCATTTACTGAATCGTAATCAACAATAGTATCAGCAAGAAATTCAGGAATACAACCTCCTGAAGGTCCCCCCAACTGAACTGCTTTGAATTTTTTTCCATTGGGGATACCTCCACCTAATTTAAAAATGATATCACGAATAGTAATCCCCATAGGAACTTCAACCAAACCCGAATGATTGATTTTTCCTGCCAGTGCAAAAACCTTGGTTCCTTTGCTTTTTTCGGTTCCGTATTTAGAATATTCACCAGCACCATTGCAAACAATCCAAGGGATATTCGCAAAAGTTTCTACATTGTTGATATTGGTTGGTTTACGCCACAAACCAGATTCTGCTGGGAAGGGTGGGCGTTTACGTGGCATACCTCTTTCTCCTTCAATAGAGGCAATTAATGCCGTTTCTTCACCACAAACAAAAGCGCCAGCACCTTCTTTGATATGAATGTCAAAATTGAAATCTTTTATACCTAGAATATCTTTACCCAAATAAGCTTTTGTTCTGGCCTGATTGATGGCAATTTCCAATCGTTTTATAGCCAAAGGATATTCTGCTCGACAATAGATGACCCCTTCGGTAGCACCTATGGCATAAGCACCTATAATCATACCTTCAAGAACTGCATGTGGGTCTCCTTCAAGCAAAGAACGATCCATAAATGCACCAGGATCTCCTTCGTCAGCATTACAGATAATGTATTTCTCTTCAGATTGATTGTTGCGGGCAAATCTCCATTTCATACCAGTTGAAAATCCACCACCACCTCTGCCTCGAATACCTGAATCGAGGATGGATTGAATCAGGGCTTCATAAGTGATTTTTTCGTTGGCAATTTTTCGAATGGCAGCATAGCCCATCTGTGCTTCATAGTCTTCTATGGATTCAGGGTCAATCATACCACAATGCCGAAGGGCTATTCTTACCTGTGCTTCAAAAAATTTATTATCTTCAGTTGGAAAAACATCTGTTTTAACTACATATTCTTTTATGGGTTGTTGTTTTACAATATGTTCTCCAATGATTTCAATGGCTCGGTTTTCGTCTACGTTGCCATAAATATAGGAACCGCTTTGGTCAATAATTTCAACCAGAGGTTCACGGAAGCACATACCTATACAACTGGTTTTTCTGAGCTCGAAATCCAATTTTTCTTCTAACATCAGCGATTGTATTTTTTGATAGGTTTTTTGAGCTCCGGCAGCAACTCCACAACTACCCAGTCCAACTATTACTTTTATCTTTTCCATAAACGATTGTTTTTTTGACTCAAGGAAAAAAAGACATTAAGAAAATATTTATTTCTAAAAAATCATCCTGTCGCTTTTCTTTATTTGATAATTTAAATTCTAATTTAATAATTCAAAGTTTATCAGCACTCTATGAACTTTAAGTACTTTAAGTACTCAAAGTACTTTCTTTAATTGCACTCCTCTGCTTTTATTTTTTTTATAATGGCAACAGCTTCCTTACCTGTTAGTTTTGCATAAGTATTATCACCTATCATCATAACAGGTGCAAGCGAACAACAACCCAGGCATGCAACCGATTCCAATGTAAATAAGCCATCCTCTGTAGTAGCTCCATCTAAAACTTCCAAGGCTTCCTGTATGGCTTCAGTAATTGCATTTGAATTTTGAACATGGCAAGCTGTACCGTGACAGACTTTTATAATGTTTTTACCAACTGGGTTTAAACGAAATTGTGCATAAAATGTAGCAACTCCATACATATCACTTATCTTTAAACCTGTTTCTTTCGCTATTTTTTCGAAAGCAGCTGTTGGGATATAACCGAAAGTTTGTTGAGTGCCCTGTAATATAGGTATCAGATTTCCTTTTTTGCCATTGTATTTGGCAATTAATGGGTCTATTAAACTAAGGTCAACCTGCTCATTTAACTGATTTTCCTGATGTTTCTTGATTCTTTCTATTCGCATACTACGTTATTTTTATTAGTGCTAAGATAGAAAAAAAAATAGAAATACAATTTTTTTTAGAAAAATAAATTACAGTTTAAATGAATTCATTTGTACGTTACTTTAAAAATTTAAATTTATGAATTCTCTGATAATTTCATTTCTTACAATACTTTTTTAAATAATATTATTTTTGATAAATAATATTGATATTCGTCTTATTATCATGTAATTAAATTGGATAACATAAAGTAAGAGTTGTCTGCCAATTCTTCTCAATAGACTATCTTTGCTTTAATTTAGAACTCATAGCTAGCAGTACAATATCGTTTCATAAAATCAATATTTTATTGATAAATAATTTACTGTTAGTTTTTTTATAATTTTGCCTAACATCATCCAGACATAAATATATTTTACAATAATGATTAATTAAGCTATTTGCCATTCGAAAAACTAAAGATACATGAATAATACTTTCAGACTTTTATTGATGATAGCGGGTGGTTTGTTGTTATTATTCATCATTGCTCCATTAGTAGGAATGATAATTTCCACAACAGCACCCGATTTGTTTGCTACCATTCAAGACGAAGAAGTGCTGAAAAGTATTAGATTGACATTGCTGACATCGCTATTTGCAACAATGTTTATGGCAATTGCGGCCATCCCATTAGCCTATTTATTAGCACGTAAGGATTTCTATTTTAAAAATTTGGTACTTGGAATTATTGATTTACCGATTGTGATCCCTCATTCAGCGGCAGGTATAGCTTTGTTAGGTTTTTTATCCAGAAATTCAGTAGTCGGAAAGTTCGCATCCTCTTTAGGAATTGATTTTATTGGAAACCCGCTCGGAATAGGTGCCGCAATGGCATTTGTAAGTGTCCCTTTTTTAGTAAACGCTGCCAGAGATGGTTTTTTGTCGGTTCCAATAAGACTCGAAAAAACAGCCATGAGTTTAGGTGCTTCGCCAGCAAGGGTTTTTTTTACCATTTCAGTACCTTTGGCTGGACGTAGTATTTTTTCGGGTCTGGTAATGATGTTTGCTCGAGGTTTAAGCGAATTTGGTGCCATCGTTATTATTGCCTATCACCCTATGGTAACTCCTGTCTTGATTTTTGAACGTTTTGGTTCCTTTGGATTAAAATATGCTCAGCCTGTTGCGATCGTATTTATAATGGTTTGCCTCATTTTTTTTATTTTACTTAAATACATCTCAGGAAGGAAAAAAAATGCTTGAAATAAAGGATATTTCTAAACAGTTTGGAGACTTTTCGCTATTAAATATTAGCTTTACCGTTGAAGAAGGTGACTATTTCGTATTATTGGGCGAATCGGGTGCTGGAAAATCGGTGATACTTGAATTAATTGCTGGTATGGAGAAAGTTGACACTGGATCAATATATTTTAAAGGCAAAGATATTACCCGACAAGCAATTCAGGATAGAGGATTCAGTATGGTATTTCAGGATTATGCAATATTTCCCCATTTAACGGTAGCCAATAACATTGCTTACGCTTTGAAAGCCAAAAACTATTCGAAATATGAAATAAAAAAACGAATTGCAACATTGGCTGAAGAAATTGAAATAACTCATTTACTAAATCGTAAGCCCCAGGGTTTATCGGGTGGTGAACTTCAAAGACTAGCCTTGGCTCGTGCATTAGCTGCTGAGCCCCTATTGCTTTTACTTGATGAACCTTTGGTTTCCATTGATATTCAATTGAAAGATCAATTGCGTAACCTTTTACGAAAACTTAACCGTAAAGGAATAACCATTCTACATGTTACTCACGATTTTGAAGAAGCCTTGGCCTTGGGAAACCGAATTGCTGTCATAAATCAAGGAAATCTGATCAGTTGTGGATCCTGCGATGAAATTTTTCATGCTCCCAATAACCCCTTTATTGCAAGATTCATTGGTATTAAAAACTTCTTTCCTGCAATTCTTCAAACTTCGTCAGAAAATGAAAATAATAAAGCCATTTTAGCTTCAGGTATGAAGATAGAAATATTGTCTGATTTACAGCATGGGGAAGGTTTTGTTATAATACCTTCTGATGAAATTATTATTGCACTTGAAGAACAAACATCCAGTGCCAGCAATTGCATTAAAGGAGTAATAATGGATATAATACCCACTGTAATAGGTGTTGATATTATTGTAGATTGTGGTGAAATATTTCATGTAACAATTACACGTAAATCTGTAGAAAAATTACAACTTGTGCAAGGTAAGACAATATGGATTTCATGGAAAGCCTTAGTAGGAAGGTTTATTGCAAATTAAAGTATGTTAATTTCGTGATACATTGCATTGAGATCTATTATACTTAAAAATATTATTATTATTTGAACTGGCTTTTATCCAGATAAATTCTGAATGCATAAAAATAAAAAATTGATTAACTTTGCCTGCTCAAGAATACAGAAACAGATGTTATTATGCACGCTGCATTCAGTTTATAATTTAAAATAAGCAAACTAACTCGATGTTCCAATTTATTGTTAAAAGACTTTTTTATGGCTTTTTGGTTTTATTGGGTGTAATTACGCTTGTTTTTATATTGTTCAACGTTTTGCCTGGAGACCCTGCAAGAATGATGTTAGGGCAACGTGCTGATATTAATTCTGTTGAAGCAATTAATAAAGATTTAGGCAGAGATAAATCTTTATCCACTCAATATTTCAACTATTTAAACGATTTGTCAATTCTCTCTATTCACAATATCAATGATGAACACAATTATTGGTACTTAGACCCTTTAAAATACATCTCAGCTGTAAAATTGATCCCAATAGGAGATTATGCGCTTGTACTTAAAACTCCTTATATGCGTCGTTCTTATCAAAGCAAGCGCATGGTAACGGAAATTATTTTCGAAGCATTTCCCAAAACAGCATTGTTGGCTGGCATTGCAATGCTTTTCGCATTCATAACTGGTGTTTCTGTTGGCGTTTTAGCAGCAATTAAGAAAGATGGGTTTTTCGACAGAATTTCTTTGATATTATCAGCTTTCGGAATGTCTTTGCCATCATTTTTCGCAGCCATACTCATTGCTTGGTTATTTGCCTATGTTTTATCTGCTTATACTGGATTAAGCATGTTTGGCAGTATGTATACAGTGGATGATTTGGGTAATGGAGAATACCTTGATTTAAAGAACCTGATACTACCAGCTTTTACGTTGGGGATTCGCCCATTGGCTGTAATTGTAGAATTAACGAGAAGTTCGATGCTTGATGTGCTTTCCCAGGATTATATTCGTACAGCCAAAGCCAAAGGTTTATCATCTTACCATATTATTACTCGTCATGCACTAAAAAATGCAATGAATCCTGTAATCACTGCTGTTTCGGGTTGGTTGGCATCTTTAATGGCTGGTGCTGTATTTGTTGAATATGTGTTCGACTGGAAAGGAGTGGGAGTTGTAATTGTGGATGCACTCGAAAAATACGATTTCCCTGTTGTTATGGGAGTTTTGCTTTTTATCTCAATAATATTGGTAATTATCAATATCTTTGTAGATGTTTTATATGGAATTTTAGATCCGAGAATCAGACTGACTTAATTAAAAATTTTAAAACTTATTTGCTTAATATTTAATAGCTTATTTGAATTTTTAATTAAATAATTCAATCCTTTATAAATAAATATTATGAGAAGAAAAATAGTAGCAGGAAACTGGAAAATGAATAAAACTTTTCAGGAAGCAGATGAATTAATCAACGAAATAATGGAGGGCTTGGAAGAAGCCAATCAAAAAAATGTGAATGTTGTACTTTGTCCTCCTTTTACTTTTATGGAAATGATTACTGATTATGCTCAGGAAAGTGATTATTCAGTGGGTGCACAAAATGTAAGTAATTTTGATAATGGAGCATATACAGGTGAAATATCCGCAAAGATGTTGCATTCAATGGGTATTGAATATTGTATTATAGGACATTCGGAACGCCGTAAATATTTTAATGAAACGAATGAAGAACTTACTCAAAAAGCTGAATTATTGCTTAAAAATGATATTCTGCCAATTTTTTGTTGTGGTGAATTATTGCCCGAACGTGAAAACGGAAATTATTTTGAAGTTATAAAGCAACAACTGGAAAATGCACTCTTTGAACTTGATCCTTTGGATTTTGCAAAGATTATTATTGCCTATGAACCTGTTTGGGCTATTGGAACCGGCAAAACAGCCAGTCCTCTTCAAGCTCAGGAAATGCACGCTTATATTCGTTCATTGATTTCAGAAAAATATGGTAAAGAAATTGCAAAGAATACCAGCATTTTATATGGAGGTAGTTGTAATCCCGAAAATGCAAAGGAATTATTTGCCAATGCAGATGTTGATGGTGGCCTAATTGGAGGTGCTTGCTTAAAAGCTGCAGATTTTTTAAAAATTATTGACTCTTTTTAAATTAAAAAAATGATCTACATAGAATTAAATATTAAAATGAATCCAGCAAGCCCATTAATGGAAATCGTTATGGTAGAATTGGGCGAATTGGGTTTCGAAAGTTTTGTTGATACAGAAGAGGGCATGTTGGCTTATATTCCACAGTCGATTTTCAATGAACAACTTATAAATGAAATGCAAATCATTAAAGAAAATAAAGGCTTGTTTTCCTATACTTTTCAAATAATGGAAGACAAAAACTGGAACGAAGTTTGGGAAACAAATTATGATGCTGTTGTAATAAAAAACAGATGTGGGATTCGTGCACCTTTTCATCCTGAAAATAAAGACTTGGAATATGATTTAGTTATCGAACCCAAAATGTCATTTGGTACAGCTCATCATGAGACCACTTCAAATATGATAGAAATGTTGCTGGAAGAGAATTTGCAAAACAAAACTGTATTGGATATGGGTTGTGGAACCAGCGTATTGGCTATACTGGCAGCTAAACGTGGTGCTAAAGATATTGTTGCAATTGATAATGATGAATGGGCATACAATAATTCTCTTGAAAACATTGTTAAGAATAATGAATCAGATATCAAAGTATTGCTTGGAGATGCTTCTTTATTGCATGACATGCATTTTGATGTAATAATTGCCAACATCAACCGTAATATATTGCTGAACGATATTTCTACTTATGTCGCTTCCTTGAATACATTAGGCACATTATTAATGAGTGGTTTTTACGAACAGGATATCCCTGTAATTCAGCAGGAATGCACTAAATTTGGATTAACTTTTGATCGGCATATTTCAAATAATAATTGGGTAGCGGTAAGATTTCTAAAATTAAATTAATCAAAATGTTTGTAAAACGTTTTTTCTTAGTATTAGCATTAGCACTTATTTTTCCATTTCAACATTCTTTTTCTCAGAATACTAAGAGCTTTTCAAAAGACAAAAACTTTTTTTTGGATGAGATCAGCACTTTGTTTAAAGAAGATAAAAATGCTGATAAAGATCAGAAAGCCGCTGCTGAAGCAATGCTGCTGAATTTTGGACAATTATGGAATTCAGGCTCATTTAATGAAACTCAAAAAATACAATTGCTCTCCATTTCAAACTTAATGTTGAAAGCCAAAATGAGAGCCTTTCCTCAATTTTATAGCTTTTTTTCTTGTTTAATTGAATTTAAAAAAACTAATCAAAACGAAAAAAGTTACAATGCTTGGATAAAGGGAGTAACTGGCTTACTTGATTTTAAAAAAACCAGATATTTAGTGAATTTTTTGGAAAATACAAGTGATTTGTTGAATAACAATTATTTGTACACTTCTAAATCATTAAAATGGTATGCATCCAACAATGATTTTTATTTTGAGAACGATACTGCTATAAAAATAATTTTCCCTGCTTTGGACTTAATCTGTCAGGCAAATAATGATAGTTCTGTCATATTGAATACCAAAGGGGTTTATTACCCTATTGAAAAGAAATGGTATGGTGAAGGCGGAAAAGTCAGTTGGGAAAGAGCAGGTTTTGGCTCAGAAGAAGTATATGCTCAAATATCCAATTATGAGGTCGATATGAGATTCTCAAAATATGCAGCAGATTCAGTTAAATTTTATTACCCAGCTTATTTTTCTGAATTTCTAGCCGGCACGCTTCAGGAAAAAGTAATGGCAGATGTAACCGAAGATAAAGCATCTTACCCAAGGTTCAATTCTTATGATAAACGCTTAAGTATTAAAAATATTTTTCAGAATATTGATTATGAAGGTGGTTTCGCAATGAATGGCACCAAAGTATTGGGCTCAGGAGATCGATTTCAAGATGCATACTTGATATTTAAAAAAGATAACAAAGCCTTCGTTACGGTATCTTCAAAATCATTCACAATTTTTAAAAATAAAATTTCTTCAAATTTTGCTGCGGTTGCTATTTATTGGAAAGGCGACTCAATTTATCATCCTAGTCTGGAAATGAAATATTTAAATGATACCAAAGAATTAACGTTGATACGTGGAATGAATGATATTTCAGAGAGTCCTTTTTTTAATACGTATCATAAACTGGATATGTATTTTGAAGCTATGTATTGGAAGATTGACCAGTCTAAAATTGATTTCAGCATGATTCGTTCTCCAGGAAGAACCAGCAGGGCTTCTTTTGAATCGTTTAACTACTATTCTGAAACACGTTTTTCTAAGCTTCAGGGAATTGATGAAATTAATCCCTTGTATTGGATTAAAAAATATGTTGACACTTATGGGACCCAGATTATATCTGTTGAAGACCTTTCCAAACAAATGAAAATTGAACCAGAACAAGTGAAAGCCATGCTCATTCATTTAGCAAATATGGGTTTTTTGATATATGATTCAAATGATGAAATGGTATATGTAAAGGATAAAGTAAATGAATATATCAAAGCTTTAAATAAAAAGACAGATTACGATGTGCTTCAGTTTCATTCCACTGTTGATAATGATGTGAATGCTTCTTTAAGTCTGTTGAATTTTGATTTGAAAATAAAAGGAATTCCAATCATATTGCTGAGTGATTCTCAAAATGTTTTTATTTATCCTAGCAATCAGGAAGTTTTGGTTAAAAAGAACCGGGACTTTTTGTTTTCAGGGCGGATTCATGCTGGTCACTTCGATTATTTTGCGAAAGGATGCTCATTTATATACGATGACTTTAAATTAAACTTACCCCTCATCGATTCAATGAGTGTAAGAGTATTGGCTTTTACAACTGACGATAAAGGAGAACGTCCGCTTGTGAAATTAAACACTGTAATTGAGAATTTAAAAGGAGATCTGTTGGTAGATTATCCAAGCAATAAATCCGGACTTAAATCTTATCCTCAATACCCTTTATTTACGAGTAGAGAAGAATCTTACGTTTATTATAACAAACCTTCAATTCAAAATGGAGTTTATTTAAAAGATAAGTTTTTTTATCGGGTAAAACCATTTAAAATTGAAAATTTGCTTAGGATTCCAACAGATAGCATCAATTTCAATGGTAGCCTTACATCAGCTGATATTTTTTCCGAAATAAATGAACCACTAAAAGTACAACCTGATTATTCTTTAGGATTTATTAAATCGACAACTTCTGAAGGTCAGGCAATCTATGGTGGTAAAGGCAAGTATTTTAACAAAATCGATTTAAGCAACCAGGGTTTTAGAGGACATGGGAAATTGGAATATTTAACTTCAACTTCAAAATCTGATAATTTTATTTTCCTGCCTGATTCAATGAATGCAATTGCTCAAAGTTTTGATATTAAAGAGCAAGCCGCATTAATGGAGTACCCTCAATTGACTTCAACCAATGTAAAAGAACATTGGAATCCATACAAAGATTCATTAATTATTAATCAGTTGGATAGTGCTTTTATCATGTATAATCATGAATCTAGTTTAGCTGGGAGTCTGGTTTTAACACCTCAAGGCCTAACTGGAAAAGGAAAGATGGTTTTCGAAAAAGCTGAAATAGAATCTAATATGTATCAATTTAAGCAATTTTCTTTTGATGCCGATACTGCTAATTTTCGTTTAAGAAGCTTTGATTTAACGGATCTTGCTTTTAATACAGAAAATTACAGATCACATATTGATTTTAAAAAACGAAATGGGGAATTTAAATCAAATGGTGAGGTTTCAAAAGTTAACTTTCCAATAAACAGATATCAATGTTATATGGACTTTCTGGAATGGTCAATGGATAGGGACGAAATTGCACTGAAAAACACCAAGAAATCAGGTATCGAAGGCATTGATTTGTTATCTCTCAAAGAACTTTTGACGGCTGATTTACCAGGTTCAGATTTTGTTTCAACGCATCCAGCTCAGGATTCGTTGCGATTCAGATCAACAAGAGCAGTTTTTAATATGAAAGATTATATTCTGACGGCTGAAGATGTTAAACTTATAAGAGTTGCTGATGCGGCTATTGCTCCCGATAAAGGTAAAATCGTGATTTTGCGTCAGGCCGAAATTCAACCCTTGTCCAATGCTATTATTTTAGCAGATACAGCCACAAAATATCATAATTTTTATCAATCATCAGTTAGTATTCATGGTAAAAGATCATTCATTGGCAGCGGGAATTATGATTATATAGATGAAAATGAAAGTAAACACCAGATTTTTTTCAGTAAAATAGCTGTAGATAGTAACAGGCAAACTTATGCTACAGGATTTGTTACGGATTCTGCTGATTTTGCTTTAAGTCCTGCTTTTAGTTTTACAGGGAATGTGGTTTTGAAATCAGCAAATATGTTTCTGAATTTTATAGGTGGAAGCAAGATTCATCATAGTTGTGGAGATGAAAATTTTGCATGGTTAAAGTTCAATGCTGAAATTAATCCAAAAGAAGTGATGATTCCAATAAATAGCGACCCTAAAGATATTTCTGGAAGACGATTGGCTGCTGCAATTTTATATTCAAACTCAGGTCAAATTTATACTTCTTTCGCCTCTCCTAAACGCTTTTATAGTGATACTGCTGTGGTTTCAGCCAATGGTTTTATTCAATATTTTAAAGATAAAAAAGAATACAGAATTGCTTCCAAAAATAAATTATTAAATCCGGATACTTTAGGGAATTTGCTTGTGATGGATGTCAATAGTTGTGTAACATCCGGTGAAGGGAATATTAATATGGGTACCAAGCTGGGACGGGTTGAAATGAATTCGTTTGGGAATGTCACCAATAATATGAAAAGTAATGAAGCAACTTTTGACCTTGTAATGCCTTTAAATTTCTTTTTTCAAGCTGATGCAATGAAATTAATGGGACAAAGCATGTATACCAATAATTCACTGAATGGGATTGAAAATTCAACCAATGTAAAAATTAAAAAGGCCTTCACAGAAATCCTAGGCGAAAAGGATGCTGAGAAAGTTGTAAATGAAATTAATATGTATGGTGTATTGCGGAAAGTTCCTGATAAGCTTGATTACACAATACTATTAACAGATGTAAAATTAAGATACGATTCGATTTCTAAATCTTTTATTTCTATGGGCGAAATCGGAGTTGGAAATATTGGGAAAACGCAAGTGAATAAATATGTTAAAGGATATTTCCAAATTATTAAAAAGAGGAGTGGAGATATTTTTACCTTGTATTTTGAGTTAGATGAATCGGAATGGTATTTCTTCAACTACAGCAACAATTTGATGCAAGCTTATTCATCAGTCAAAGATTTTAATGATTATATAACCAAAGAAAAACCTGATAAACGCCGTTTAGAAGCAGAAAATGGTTTGCCACCCTATTCATATTACCTTTCAACCGAACGTAAGCGTAATGACTTTATTAAGCGAATGGCTTTAGCTGGAGCTAATGGAGAAGAATCAATTCCAGAACCGGAAAAAGCAAAACCAACAGAATAAAGAATTTGATTACAAAGGGCTAGACCCATTTAATTTTTTACCAATATCCCATTAATTATGATAGATATTCATTCTCATATAAAACGTCCTATTCAAGGACAAAAGATTTTTAACGTATTAACAATTAATGATTTTCCTAAGGATAAAGGACTTCTTTTTTCGGTAGGAATGCACCCATGGTACCTCCAACCGCTCTTATGGAACAACGATTTTAATGCCTTTGAAGCTGTAATTGCTCAGGATGATGTAATTGCAATTGGTGAATGTGGCCTCGACTGGTCTACTGTTGCAAAGCAGGATATGCAAAAAGTAGTTTTTAGCAAACATTTACATTGGGCCGAAAAATTCGATAAACCATTGATTATTCATTGCGTGAAAGCATTTAACGAATTAATGGCAATGTGTAAGAAAGCAAATCTCAAGCAAGCCTGTATTGTTCATGGCTTCAACAATAATCTAAAAATAGCAGATCAATTGATAAAAGCCGGATTCTATCTTTCATATGGGAAAGCTTTATTGGAAGCAAATTCAAATGCAGCACAAGCTATTAAAATTACACCCTTAGAGAAAATATTTCTAGAAACGGATGACAGTGATATTTCAATTGAAGCTGTTTATGAAAGGGCAGGAGCCTTGCTTGCAATAAATTCAGACACACTCAATCAACAAATTGAGGACAATTTTGAGAAAGTATTTAATCTTAATAATAGAAATGTAAATACTTAGAATGTTTTCTGATTTAGATTAATCATTTTTTTTGCAAAATTTGAAAACAAATAAAATAAAATTGTAATTTTGAAATAAATTGGACTTTTAAAGAAATATCTAGCAATGAAAAAACACTTCTTTTTATTTTTATTTATTTTTGGATTTATATACAGTTGTTTTGCTGCAAATGACTCCATTTCTTCTAAAATTATCATTTATCGTGAAAATAATTTTTACGCATCAGCAAATGCTTACAAAATATTTGCAAATGACTCCATGATAGTTAAACTCAGAAACAACTCGTATTTCGCATTTGATTGTAAACCTGGTGAATATAAAGTTATTGTTGATAAAATTGAGAATACAAGTATGAAAATAAACGTTCTTGGAGGAAGAACTTATTATTTACGTTTGTCTATTAATAGAGGGTTCTGGTCTCCAATTCAAGAACTTATATGGGTAGATAGCTCTATGGCTGTTTCACGTATTCTTACAAGAAACCTTCAGCTACAAGCAAAAGGTCAACTTTCGTTATTTCGTCCACATAATCGTATTGGCATAAATCTCTCAACGGGATTGGGATTTAACAGTTTTCCTATGTTCTTAACTACTGACAGTGCTTATTCAAAAATAAGCTTTGCTGGAGGATATGGTATTGGAATAAAATATGGATGTGAAATTTCGAAACATTTTGACTTAGCAATTGATATTAATTATCAATTCAGTATTCTGATGCCCTATCTAAGTAATGCTACAACTGTTTTTCGTAGAGGTAGTATTTCTATAACACCTTCTTATATTATTCCGATAGGTGATGGTGAAACCAAGCGTTTGAAAATTGGTGGTGGCTATGATTTTTACTGCTTGCCACAATTATCAGTTGGTGGTTATAAAATTCAAAAAGGTTTTAATGAAACCTGGAATTATAATTTAGCCTCTGGTTTTCATGCATCCGTAAATTTTGAAATGAATTTTTCAACAAAATGGTCCTTGAATTATGGGCTGAAGTATTATTATGTTAAATATACCTATTTGTCTGGCGGAATTAATAGATGGCCTAAGGAAGGAGATGCATTATACAATACTAATGGATCTGGTATAGATTTACTATTAGGTTTATATTATCATTTCTAAATAGGCTGAGATTTCAAATAAGAATTGCCCGTAAAATAAAAAAACCTCAATTTTCTTGTAAAAATTGAGGTTTTTTTGTGCGGATACTATTTAAAAATCAGCTTCTTCAGCTTTTTCTTTTAATTTGGAATTCAGCATATTAACAAAATTTTCTAAGGGTTTGCTTGCCATAATAACAAGCATAGGGTTTAAATCGGCAAAAAATATCAGTTGAGAGGTTGTTTTATTACCATCCAAGGCTTCAAATGAGCATTTTAATTCAAAATCAAAGGGTGTTTTTCCATAAGATGTAATTAAAATCGTGTGAGAAGGCATTTTTTCTTTGATCTGCATACTTAAGTCTGTCATACCTTTTATGGTAAAAGAACAAGTAGTTTCCGTAGATTGCCAGTTAATGATTTGTTCGGGCATGAGTTTGCCGAAATTATTAAAATTACTCAAAAATAAATATATTTTTTCTTGAGAATTATGTATTATCAGTTTTTCGCTTTCAATTTTCTTCATCAAAAATAAGTGTAAATTTAGAAACCTTCTTTAATTTTGTTATCTGACCACAATTCAGGATTTTCTCTCCATTCATTGAGTGATATTATCTCATTATCTTTGATGTAATTTTGCTCTACTGCCACTTTTATCAGTGTATTATAATCTGTTAAAGTTAGCAAGGGGATATGAGCAGTTTTAAAACTATCTTCGGCAATTTTTAAATCGTAAGTGAAAATTGCGAGCATTCCTTTAATATTACAGCCTGCATCTTGTAATGATCTTACAACATTTAAACTGCTTTTCCCGGTTGAAACAAGATCTTCAACTACCACTACCGATTGACCGGAATGAACGACACCTTCAATTTGGTTAGTTAAGCCATGTTTTTTTTCTTCAGACCTAACATAAGCAAAAGATAAACCCAGATCCTGAGCTACCAATACTCCTTGTGCAATACCACCGGTAGCAACCCCTGCTATCAATTCAACCGTTCCAAATTGTTCATTGATGATTTCTACAAACTGTTGACGGATAAAGGTTCTGACAACAGGATAAGATAATGTAACCCTATTGTCACAATAGATTGGCGATTTTCGTCCAGATGCCCATGTAAAAGGATGTGCATTATTCAATTTTATTGCTTTAATTTGCAATAAAAATTCTGCGGTTTTTAACGCTATTTCTTCATTAAATTTCATACTGCAAATGTACAAAGTTTTTGTAAATAATCAATCAATACATTTTGTAAAAAGTTTTAACACTCATTTATTTGATAACGAAGATGTTGAAATGTATCAGTATCAGTCAAAGCGTGCTTTGTTGGCTGAAATTGATGAATTCACAGCGCAAAAAATAACGCGGAATTTGTATATCTATTGCCCTGAAAATTTAACAGAAGTATTTTCTTATTTCAAATCTCAGTATGTCGAAATCAAGGCTGGAGGTGGCTTAGTTTACAATTCAAAAGATGAATATCTTTTTATTTTACGACTTGAGAAGTGGGATTTGCCAAAAGGTAAATTAGATAAAGGTGAAACGATACAAGCCTGTGCAAAACGTGAAATTGAAGAAGAAACGGGAATTGACAGCTTAGATATAGTAAAAAAGCTACCTGACACTTACCATATTTATACAGAAAAGAATAAAAAAATCATAAAACATTGTTATTGGTTTTTAATGAAAACTATGAGTAGTAAAGAACTTCAGCCACAATCGAAAGAAAATATTACAAAAGCAGTTTGGCTTAAGCAAGAAGAAATTCCTGAAAAAATGGAAAACACTTATCCTTCGATCAGTGGATTGATTTTCAGCTATTTTAAAACCTGATATTTTTATAATTACTAAAGTTCGATATCTTTTTGATTGATTTTTAGATTTATTTCGGAAAAACTGAGCGGATTTTTAATTGATTTTACTTTAAACCTAAGTATTCTAGCTAATTTTTTTGTTAATAAATGATAATAAAAATACAGATATGAAAAATACAACTATATTTGCTAAAAATAAAATTATATGACTAAAATTGGACTTACATTTATATTTACCTTATCCATAGTGAGTTTGTTCTCACAATCTGCTTTGACCTATAAAAACAATGCACTGAAAGCTACAACTTCCACTTCGTTTCGCGAAATTCAGTTTGTTGATCCAGGAAATTCAGGTGTAAACCTGGTATGGGATTTTTCAAAAATTCAATTTACCGGAACGAATATTTCGGCTTCTATAAGCGAAAACGTTTCAAAAAGCAAGAATGGTTTTAGTGAGTACAACCTTGTTCTTAATGAAAATGGAAATGAATTCTTTTTTAATTTTACAGAAAACGGATTTGAAGAAAAGGGCTATCTGAATCATGATAAAACCATTGCTATGTATTATACTAATCCCATTCAAAAAATGAAGTATCCCTTTTCATTTGGAGATCAGATTGCTGATACTTATTCAGGATATACAGTTATCAATGGCAGCCAAATGAATAATTTTATGGGCGATTATACAGTTGAAGCAGATGCTTTCGGTACTTTGATGCTTCCAGGATTGATGATTAAAAATGCACTTAGGGTTAAAACTACTAAAAAATGGATAGAAAACAATATGTGCAGTAGTTCCGAATTAAGCATTGTTCATTACTTATGGTATGCTCCTGGTTACCGTTACCCTCTGATGAATATAAATATCTCAGAAACCCAGACAGGTGGAATGATTCCGATTACTAAACGTTCAGCCTCTGTTTACAATATTCAGCAAATTGACAATCCTTCTCTTTTAGGTTTAAATGATGCACAAGGATATGACCAATCAGATGTTTCAGTTATTCTTTTCCCGAATCCGTTTACTGAAAAATTCAGTTTTAGCTATTTTCTGGCTAAAGAACTAGCTGTTTCTATCGATTTATTTGATATTTCAGGTAAACATAGCGGCAAAGTATTAAGCACTCAGACCCAGTCAGCAGGTATGCATAAAACTGAAATCAGCGCTCTTACTTATAGTTTGACTCCTGGAATTTATTATCTCAGATTTATTTTTGGCAATAAAGTACTTACCAAGAAAATCGTAAAGATCTAAATATTCTGCTTTTTGTAAAAAGTATTATTTTGATTTCTTTCAGCTATTTGAAATGAAGAGAATAAATAGAAGAATCTTCTTCTACTCAAAATAGGAATTAACTTTAAGGTTTTGTATTCATTTTATTTAACAAGCTATTAAATTCATCTTCAATATTTTCACTTGGTTTTAGAGCAGGATTATTGATTACTATTCCATTGGGATCCATCAAAACAAAAACAGGATAAGTGAGAATACCAAATTTTTCGAGAATTTCAATATTGTTTCCGTAATGTAGGAAAATCCAATCGTATTTATGTTTTTCAAGGTAATAATAAAGATTTAAAACTTGTTTATCGGCTGATATCGAAACAAAATTAATTTTATCACCATATTTCTTTTTTAAAATAAACATAGCATCATTTTCAGCCATACAACCAGCACACCAAGTAGTAAAGAATCCAATATAAGTATATTTCCCTTTAAAAGTAGACAACGAATAGGGTTCGTTATTAATCGTTTTTAGTTTGAAATCAGGTGCTTTGTTGCCGGTTTGTTGTGAGTTAAACAAAAGAATCAAATTAGAAGCAATGAACTTGTTCTCTTTGAATTTTGTTTTACGTGAATATGCAGTAAGTGTGCTGATAATATTTTCGTTATTGTAAACTTTTGAATAAAACATTTCTTTTAAACCCATTAAAAAGACCAGCTCTCTTACTACTTCATTTTTCACCAAACTATCTCTACCCAATGAATCAAGAAGGCCAGCATAATTTTTTTCTTTAATAAATTGGCTTAAATTCTCAGAACTTAATTGATGGCGACCGCTTAAGAAAAAATTCCCATAAAACTGATTAAAGAAATACATGTATTCCACATTGTTATATAAAATCGGCTGATTTTTGATGAAAGCTGAATAAAGTTTTGGAATGCTCTTCGTACGACCCATTTGTTCCATTCCAGCAATTTTGTATTTTATGTAATTGTTTAAAAATGAATTTTTTGAACTTGAAAATAAGCTAGCTGAATTTTGCTGAAAAGAATCAATTTTTGCTCTGTTATGATAACTGTTAAGCGCTTTAAAATTTTCAATTATAAAATCGTTGTATAAGACATTAAATTTTCTGATTTGCTCATTTAATTCAATGCTATCTTTAATTTTAAATTCAATTTCTAGCCTTTTTCTGTTTAAAAAAGGACTTTCCTTTTCATCTTCTTTAAAATTCAAAGCAAGAATTCGGATGTTATAGTTTCTGCCAGGTTCAAGATAAATTTCACCTTTATAATTATCAATTTGAATTTGAGCAAAAATACTTTCATTAATGGATGTTTTGAGTTTGAAATTTCCCAATGAATCGATGGTAGTTTCATCCATTTTAGTTGTAAGTTCAGAAATATAATCGGAAGTTGTAATTAATCTAATTTTTAATCCTTCGGCACCAGAAACGTTGCCAATGATATTTGTGTTTTGCGAACGCAGCCCAAACGATAAAGTAAAAAATACTAAGATAGCTAAGATTAATTTCTGCATAGTTTTATAACGTCTTATTTTACTTAAAATTGCGTTTAAGATAAACATATCAATTTAGTAAAATGAAATAATAAAAATCACTAAATGTATTAATGAAGTCGATTAGAGTTGTTTTTTCATAAAGATATGATAATTAATATTTTAGAATGAAAAAAATATATACTTTTATTAATTATTTTAATTATAATTATTCAAATCGTTTTCATATTCATTATTAATTGTATCATATCAAAATTCTTATAGCCAAATAGCCTAAAAATATACCAAAAAAACAAAGTGCAAACCCTAAGCTTTGAATAATACGATTCATTATATTTATATTAAGTCTGTATCTGAATTTTACCAGGAAATAAGCTAAATTGTAAAACCATATAATACTTCCTATAGCTAAAAAAAAAGCATAAAAAATACTTATTAATAAAGGGAAGTAATTAGGTAATTTGGCATTCTCTTTTTTGTGATCTTTTTGCTGTAAGGCATTTTTAAGAGTATCTATTTGGAAATAGGCAATTGTTTTTTGAGTATCTATCGTATTTCCTTCGATGCTGTTGATTTGCTGTACATTTTGATCAATCATGCTGTCTAAGCCACCTGTGTTAAAACCCAATGATGAGACCATTGAAATTACAAAAAAAGAAGATGTCAACCAACCAATAAATAGGGTAGGGTTAAGAAAATTAAGCATAAAGCCAGTCCAAAATCCACCTCTTTCTTTTTTATTATTTTTTAAAATTTCAGTTGTCTTCTCAATATATTCCAGATTGAGTTTGGTTCTAGCAATTTTGAATCCGATATAAAGTAAAAAAACAGTTCCAATTAATAATATATAGGGAATGATAGGTTTGTAAAGTGAATAAAGTTTTGTTAAACCAAAAACTGCAATAAATACATATATAAAATCGGCAAAAGAAGCTCCAACAGTAGCTAAAACACAATATCTCATTTTGCCTTTCAGTGCGTTAGAAGTAATTAAGATACTTATAGGCCCTGCAATTGGCATCGAAAAAAGGAAACCAGCAAAAAGACCTACAATAGATATTGTAAATAAACTTTCACTCATAGAAGGTCTATCGATTTGTTAATGAATAAGTTGACAATATTTTAGTTTAAATTTGCTAATTCTAAGTATTTATCTATTTTATTTCAACAGTAAGATTTCTGTTTGACATTTCAATGCAAATAGGTTTTAATTCAGTATAAGCACCTGACATAACAGAACATTTCCCTTTATAATGCACTATCATGGCACATTGTTCTGCTTGTTCTGGCTCATGCTCGCAAAGTTCAATCAAAGTGTCAATTACAAAATCGAAAGTATTAAAATCATCATTAAATAAGATGATTTCCTTAATATTACTTAATACTTCATCAGTTTTGTCGGAGATTCTGTTTTTTTCTTTTACCATTACTTAAATTATTAGTTTAAACATCAGAAAATAAGGATAATCTTAAGATTGTTTCTTTTGTTTCCTTAATTGATGGTTCAGTATTATTTCAAATTGAGTTGTATCCCATAACGTATGAAATTTATACTGATTCTTTTTATTTTCATCATTCAGTTGATTTTTAAATAGATCAACCCCATATTCATCTTTAATTGTTCTCCAGATTAATTCAGTACAAAACATATGAGTTGAATCTTTAATATTGAAATCATTGTCAAATGGAATTTTTTTTGAAAGATAATATTTCGCTCTTTCAGTAATAAGCTTGTTATCAGTATGTGTTGGGTTTTTATATCTAACTACAATGACAGAATTTTCTTTACTATCTTTGATAAATCTATTGATTGATTGAGTTTGTACACCGTCAAAATCAGAAAGCGATTGAGAAACGCTATGAATAACATTTATTTGATTGCTTTCTTTGCAAATAATTGCACAATGAGAAATGTCGTATTTTTCATTTAATGTATTTACAATAATATCACTTGCCATTCCATAACCATGCCTAAGGATAATGTCACCATTATGCAATAAACTCAATTCATTTTTTGAAAGTTCATATCTAGAAAAAGAATGTTCCTGTTCGGTATGAAAATTATACGCAAACAGGAACAAACAAAATATTACAATAATTAGCAAAGAAATAAGAATGATTTTTTTCAATGTAATTATTTATGTAAATTTAAATTATTTAGCTACAACGGTGGTTGTATCAACTGCAGTAGAATCAGCAGGCTGTGCAGTTGGTTCTCCACCCATTCCTTCTTTTTTCCAGTTTACTAACCATTTATCACCTCTTTTTACGAGGTCAATTTTGTCTTCTTTTGGGTCTTGACCTTCAATACCGCTTACTTTATACTGACATACTGCAACGGTGTCATTTGTCATCTCAGTTTTTAAAATTTCAATTTCAGCTTTTTCAGTTTTTTTCTTGGCTTCTGCCATTTTAGCTTCATCACCTCCCATTGCTGAAAAAGATTTCATCATATCAACCATTTTGCCGGTTTCTTCGGTTCCAAAAGTTTTAGCTTTGTCATAATCCATTTTGTTAAGAGCAGTTAAAAATTCTTTTGCAACAGTTTCTGGTTTTCCACCACTTTTACAAGCACCCATTGAAACAACTACTAATAATACTAATCCTAATTTAATAAGGTTTTTCATTTTTTTGATTTTAAGTTAATAATAAATGACAAAATTATTAATATTTTTTTGAATTTGCGACTTTTTTGATTTTATTTTGTTATTTTTATCAACATGTTTATTAACAAGTTTATAACAGATTTAAAATTGGAATTGGCAAAGGATTTGCCTTCCAAAAAGGCCCATCAAAGGATGATGCCTTTAGTGAGATTATTGTCTCCTTTGGATTATACAATAAATGCTTCCACTAAACAAAGTGGTGTGCTGATATTGTTGTACCCAAAAGAAAATGATTTGTATACAGTTTTTATTCAACGTCAGGATTATGATGGAGTACATAGTGGCCAAATTGCTTTTCCGGGTGGTAAGTTTGAAAAGGAAGATATTACTTTAATTCAAACTGCCCTTAGAGAAGCAAATGAAGAAGTTGGCATTGATATTTCATCAGTGGAAGTATTAGGTCATTTGTCAGAATTATTTATTTCACATAGTAATTTTTTAGTTTTACCAGTAGTAGCGTATATGCCAGTAGCCCCTTCGTTTATACTTAATAATAAGGAAGTTAAAAAAATCATTGAAGTTAACATAAATGAAATTTTGGCTTCCGAAAGTATTAGTGAAAATGAATTTATAGGAGCAGGGAATAAAAAAATTAAAGCTCCTTGTTATAATTTTAATAATAACAAAGTTTGGGGAGCTACTGCTATGATTGTTAGTGAATTGCATTATATTCTGGAAAATATTTGAGTTTCAGTTATTTAACATTTTTTATAAATTAAAATATTCGTATAAGTTATTACTAAACAATCTTATATAAATTCTGTGTTGGTAAATAAATATAAAATATAAATTTTGTCTGTTTTTAAAGCGTAACTTTGCAATTCATTTTTAACCATTATTTAATGATTACATATAGTGTTATTATTGGTGTAATTACTGCTTATTTAATTGGTTCTATCGCCACATCAGTTTGGATTGGAAGAGTTTTTTTTGGTGTTGATGTACGAACCCAAGGAAGTGGTAATGCAGGTGCTACTAACACCATTAGAGTTTTAGGCGCAAAACAAGGATTAGTCGTTTTGTTTTTAGATGTTTTTAAAGGATGGTTGGCTGTTTTTTTAGGAAATTTCTTTGCTCCTGACTTTTATATTCCCGAACAAGTTGTTAATCTAAAACTTTTACTTGCATTGGTAGCTGTTGTCGGTCATATTTTCCCAATCTATGTTGGCTTTAAAGGGGGGAAAGGTGTAGCAACACTTGTGGGCGTTATAATTGCATTGTATCCCTCTTCATTTTTTATGTTAGTAGGTGTTTTCTTTTTTGTTTTAATTGCATCAGGTTATGTATCACTTTCTTCTATCACCACTGCTGTTGCATTCCCTTTTATTTGTGCATTTTTATTTAAAGTCCATTATCCTTCTTTAATCATATTTTCAATTTTAATTGCTGTTTTTATTCCTTTTACACACAAAAAGAATATTCTTAGATTGCTAAACGGTACAGAGAATAAATTTAAACTTAAAAAAAAGAAAGATTATATTGAATAAAAAGATTTATTTTTTTAATTAGCTGTCTGATAACAAAATGTTCTAAGACAGCTTTTTTTATGATAAAATGTCAGTAATTTAAGAACAATCTATCGATTCTCATTCTCAATCTTTAATCCTCTATCAAGCAATTACGCTATAAACGTAAATTTGAAATAAGAAATAAGTGATAGCTGAAAATAAAAAAGTGTTTTTATCGTTTAGAAATTCTGAAATAAAATTTTATCTTTGCGTGTAAATGAGAAGAATTGCTGATATTATTATGATAGTTGTTTTGTTATTGATAATCAGTGATTCGTATGCGCAGCAGAAAATAAATTTACCAATTCAATTCTCAGGGGTTGTAGTAACTTCTGATAGTTTAAAACCTATTCCTTTTGCTAATATTTCAATAAAGGGATTTAATAGAGGGACTACTGCTGATTTTAATGGATTTTTCTCTTTTGCGGCTCTCGAAGGAGATAAAATAGTTTTTTCTGCAATTGGATACAGGAAAGCTTATTTTGTAATTCCTGATACTTTGTCAAAAGATAGATATTCTTTTATACAATCTCTTACAAGAGATACGATTATGTTAGCAGAAACAATTATATATGCATGGCCCTCGCGCGAGCAATTTAAACAAGCTTTTATTGCTTTAAAAGTTCCTTCTGATGATTATGATATCGCAATTAAAAATTTGGCGCTAGAAGATCTGAAAATTATGATAAGATCTTATAAAATGGATGGAAGTATGAATTATAGAAATTATATCGAAGAACAAACCAATAAATTATACTATGCCGGTCAATTACCTCCTAATAATCTTTTAAATCCTTTTGCCTGGGCTCAATTTGTTAAAGCGTGGCAAAATGGTGATTTTAAAAAGAAGGATTAGAAAGATGAATTATTATAAAAAGCCTATCACATTGATAAATAAAAAAAATACGATTCTATTCATTTTCTGTTTATTTTCCACTTCTTTTCTTGGAACTGTTTCAGCTCAGGAAAAAGCTAAAATTATTGGTAGAGTGTCAGATGAGAGAAATAATTCGCTTGAGTATGCTACGGTTGGTGTTTTTAATATTTCAAATCCAATAGGGACTTCAACCACTCCCTACGGAAAATATTCATTAATTATCCCTGCAAAAATTGAGTTAATTCTTATTGCTTCATTTACAGGTTTTGAATCTCAAAAAATCAAAGTTTTTTTAATTCCTGGTGAAACAAAAGAAATCAATTTCAAATTAAAAGAAATTACTACCCAATTACCTGAATTTGTTATACAGGATAAAGTTGTTAGGACTACAAATTTTACGCGTCTCGATCCCAAAAACGTAACTCAAATACCTAGTGTTTCAGGTGGCGTGGAATCATTAATCAAAACAATGCCAGGAGTAAGCTCCAATAACGAATTAAGCTCTCAATACAATGTGAGAGGTGGCAATTACGACGAAAACTTAGTATATGTGAACGACATTGAAATATATCGTCCTTTATTGGTGCGTTCCGGCCAGCAAGAAGGCTTGAGTTTCGTTAATTCAGATATGGTATCTTCTATTCTATTCTCAGCCGGAGGATTTGATGCACGTTACGGTGACAAAATGTCTTCAGTCTTGGATATTAAATACAAAAGACCAACAATTTTTGCAGGAAGCGCTTCTATGAGTTTATTAGGCGCTAATCTTCATTTAGAAGGAACTGCCTTGAATTCCCGCTTTAGTTATTTGATTGGCTTGAGGCAAAAATCCAATCAATATCTTTTAAATTCAATGCAGACAAAAGGTGAGTTTCGCCCTTCTTTTACAGATGCTCAAACATTATTAACCTACGATTTAAATGAGAAGTTAGAGCTTTCATTTTTAGGTAACTATGCGAGAAATATATACAACGTTGTACCTCAAAATCGAGAAACTGATTTTGGTACTATTAACCAGGCTTTACGATTAAAAATTTATTTTGATGGTCAGGAAGTGGATAAATTTGAAACATTCTTTGGTGCTTTATCTTTGACCTATAAACCTGATAATACGATTAATATTAAAAATACAATCTCAGCTTTTCAATCCTATGAAGACGAAACTTTTGATATTCAGGGGCAATATTGGTTGTCGCAATTAGAAGCAGATTTTGGAAAATCAAATTTTGCTCAAGAAGCTTTTAATCTTGGTGTTGGAACTTATATAGATCATGCTCGTAATTATTTGAATTCTAATGTTTTTAATTTTGAAAATAGGGGTTCTGTAGAAAAAAACTATCATTTTTTACAATGGGGTGCCAAATATCAACATGAGCAAATTATTGATAAATTAAATGAATGGAAACTTATAGATTCTTCAGATTTTTCATTACCCTATCATCCTGATTCTATCGGAAATCCTAATCCTCCTCATTATTCCCCTGAATTACAAAATGTATACAAAGCCAATAATAATTTATCATCCAACCGCATCTCTGGTTTTCTTCAAGACACTTGGACCATTGATGGTGATAGTAATCGCTTGTCGTTAACTGCAGGCATACGTTTTAGCTATTGGGATTTGAATAAAGAATTATTGGTCAGCCCAAGAGCTACTTTTTCATATAGACCCAGATGGGAAAAAGATATCCTATTAAGGTTCTCTGCCGGATTGTATTATCAGTCCCCTTTTTACAGAGAATTAAGAGACCAGGCAGGTAATTTGAATAAAAATATTAAGTCTCAACAATCTTTTCATTTTGTGGGCGGGATGGATTGGAATATAACAATTTGGAATCGTCCTTTCAAATTTATTTCAGAAGTATATTATAAATACCTAAATAATTTAATCCCCTATGAAGTTGATAATGTGAGGATTAGATATGCTGCTAAAAATGAAGCACATGGATATGCAACAGGTATTGATTTTAGGCTAAATGGAGAATTTGTAAAAGGTATTGAATCATGGGCAAGCTTATCGATCATGCAAACCCAGGAAAATATTGATAATGACAGTTATATAGATATTTATGGAAACAAGGTAGAACCTGGTTTTATTCCTCGTCCAACCGATCAGAGAATTGTTTTTAATTTATTTTTTCAGGATTATTTGCCTCGGAACCCAAATATTAAAATGCATTTAAATTTGGTTTTTGGTTCCAGTTTGCCTTTTGGACCTCCTCATTCAGATAGATACAATCAAATACTTCGAATGCCTGCGTATCGAAGAGTAGATATTGGGTCTTCCTATTTACTAAAAAGCAAAACAGCCAAACTTTCTTCCAAAAATATCTTCAGAAACTTAGAGACGATTTGGCTAAGCATAGAAGTTTTTAACTTATTACAAATAAGTAATACGATATCCTATATTTGGATAAGCGATATTAATAATCGACAGTATGCTGTACCTAATTATTTAACACCAAGGCAATTGAACCTAAAATTGGTGATTGAGTTTTAAGGAAGCCGGCCAAATTAAAATCAAAAATAAATTAAGAAAATCAATTTATTGCAAATTATTTTTGTTGACTCCCTGGTGCTATTTTTAAGATTGTTTTTTCATCGTCCGTAAGAAGTTCTTTAAAAGAATCCAAACGTTTCCCATCTTTTATTCCAACGACAAAAGCACCAATTATTTTATTCTCATTTATCAATTGAATAGCTTTTTCTTTGGCTTCTTTGTATGTTTTAAATGAACCAACTGAATATCTGTATAAAACGCCATTATAATCTTCTCGAACAGCTTCTGTAATATTATACTTCTTGATAAAAGAATTATTTGACTTAAAGTTTGAAGCAAACACCTGAACCTTAAATTCATAATTAAGTAATTTAGTTTTTACTACAACTACTTTAGGTTCTTCAGTTATTAATTCAACTGTTTTTTTTGTTTCTTCTTGTTTTTCAACAATTACTTTTTCCTTTTTTACTTCAACAATATCATCATGTTCTTTGAAAATAATTTGCTTTTTCTTTTGAATGTGACTAAATTTATACGTTAAACCTAAGGAGGTGTGGGATAAGATATCATAATCAAAACCACCTTTGCTTAAGTCGATATCATCAGAATTGACTACAGTCCAAATGCTTTCGAAATTAATTTCAAAATTTGAGGCAATTTTATACTTAGCTCCTAAACCAAAGGGAATAGCAGCTTCTGTTGTCATTTTTTCTTTTATACTTCCATTCGCTGAATATCCTCTACTTTCGAGGTATAGATTGCTACCTAGCTCTTTTTTGACAGATCTGTAATCAACAAATCCAATTCCACCGATACCGTATATATTTAACTTATTATCAGATTGATGACTAGAAAAAAGTCTGTTGAAATTAAGTGTTGCATTTATAATATATTCATTGAATTCCGAATTAAAGTAAATATTTGAAGACCTTTTGGTTCCTGATAGATTTCCTTTGATAAATTCTCCTCTTATTTCGAAAATTGAATTGATTTGTTTGCTAAGGATAATCCCAAAAGAAGCATTCCATTCGCTTTCAAAGTTGGTAACAGGGTATAATTTATATTGTCTAATATCTCCCCAGAACAGACTGGCTCCTCCATTAATGTTTAACGACCAATTATCTAACAAGCGATTTTCTTTTATGTCTTGACCTGAAACTTGAATATGAAGACTAAGAAAAACAAATATAGATAATACAATTATTTTTCTCATAAAATTTAAAAATTGATTATACTTCCTTTTTTATTTGTAAAAATATAACAAAAAAAAAGTAAATGTGTTTTTTTATTTAAAAAAATTAAAATGAGCTGAGATTATTATTTCCATCATAAGCATTGATGATTTTTGTAACCAACTTATGACGAATAATATCGCGGCCATCTAAAAAAACGAAAGATAATCCATTTATATTTTGTAATATTTTACTGGCTTGTATCAATCCAGATGCTTGATTACGAGGTAAATCTATTTGTGTAATATCGCCAGTAACTATAAATTTTGCCGATTTCCCCATTCTTGTTAAAAACATCTTTATCTGACCTTCGGTAGCATTTTGGGCTTCATCGAGAATAACAAATGCATGGTCAAGGGTTCTTCCACGCATAAAAGCTAAAGGTGCAATTTCTATTATTCCATCTTCCCAATAGGATAAAAGTTTTTGAGTTGGAATCATATCGCGAAGTGCATCGTATAAGGGTTGTAAATAGGGGTCTAATTTATCTCTCAAATCACCGGGCAAAAAACCGAGGTTTTCGCCTGCTTCTACAGCTGGTCTGGTTAATACGATTCGTTTAACTTCTTTGTTTTTTAATGCCCTGACGGCTAATGCAACTGCTGTATAAGTTTTTCCGGTACCTGCAGGACCTATGGCAAAAACCAAATCATTTTCATTGCAAGCTTCTACCATTTTAATTTGATTAGGTGTCCTTGCTTTAATTATTAAACCATTTCGACCATGTACCAATATATCATTGTTTTCTTCTTTGTTTATGAAAAAATCTCCGTTTTCCATTATTTCCATAATGTCGTTTTCGTTTATCTTCCCAAATTTTTCGAAATGGGTAAGAATTAAATGAAATTTTTTCTCAAAAATTAAAATTTCTTCTTCTTCACCTATTATTTTTATTTCTTCACCTCTTGAAATAATTTTAATTTTAGTGAAAAAATGCTTCAATAATTCAAAGTTTTTATTGTTAATTCCAAGTATATCAACAGGATTAATAGATTCTAATGTGATAATTTTTTCGCTCATTCTGATTAATAAATAAATAATTATAAATTTCAAAATTATTAAAAAAACATTTCAATTGGATATAAATTATTAATTTTGGAGCAAATTTCAAATTAAGAAAATGTCAATAATTACACTTACAAGCGATTGGGGATTAAAGGATCATTATCTTGCTGTAGTTAAAGCTTCTATTTTTTTCCAACTATCTGATGTGAATATTGTTGATATTTCGCATTTAATACCTCATTATGATATAGCTCAGGCAGCATTCATTGTAAAAAATGCGTATCCATATTTCCCAAAAGGAAGTATTCATATTATCGGACTTAATACTGTGGCATCAATTGACACTCCTCATATTGGCATATATGCTGATGGTCATTATTTTATTGGCGCCGATAATGGTGTTTTTTCATTGATTTTTGAGAAAATGCCAGAAAGGATAGTTGAATTAGAGATTACTCAGGATTCTGATTATTTTACATTTTCCACTAAAGATGTTTTTGTTAAAGCTGCTTGTTATATAGCAAAAGGTGGAAAATTAGAAGATTTAGGAAGCGTTAAAAATCAGCTTAACGTTAAAAATTCATTGTTATCCATCAAAAATGAAAACTCAATTTCAGGGAATGTCGTATATGTTGATAGCTATGAAAATATTGTTACCAATATATCTGAAGTTGATTTTAGAAGTATTCAGAAAGGAAGAGCTTTCCGTATTGAAGTTAGAAAAAATATAGTGAATAAGTTAAGCAAATCATACAACGATGTTCCTGAAGGCGAATTACTTGCTTTATTTGCTTCAAACGGGATGTTGGAAATTGCACTGAATAATGATAAAGCCAAGAGTTTGCTAGGACTCAGTTATGCGGATGTTATTAAGGTCAGGTTTATTTAAATGATACTTATTTAGTGAGATACTGTATCTTAATTATTGTTAAGATACTTCATTATTCGTTGAAAAATCTTAATTTCGCCAGCCATTATTTTAATTCATTCCCATTATGTTTACATTATTTAAAAAGGAAGTAAGTAATTTTTTAAATTCCTTGATCGGGTTTATTGTAATTATTGTTTTTTTGATAATCAATGGTTTGTTCTTATGGGTACTCCCAACTGATTCAAATATACTCGATTATGGATTTGCTGGTCTGGATGGCTTGTTTATGATTGCTCCTTTTGTCTTTTTATTTCTTATTCCAGCGATTACCATGCGGTCTTTTGCTGATGAAAAAAAAAGTGGAACGATAGAAATATTACTTACCAAACCCTTAACAGATTTGCAAATTATTCTTGCTAAGTTTTTTGCAAGCATAGTTTTGATTGCTTTTTCATTACTTCCTACTTTTATTTATTTCTATTCTGTTTATCATTTGGGTTTACCAGTTGGAAATATCGATATGGGTGGGACCTGGGGCTCATACATTGGATTATTATTATTAGGTGCATCATTTGCTGCTATAGGTTTATTCAGCTCTTCTATAACAGATAATCAGATTGTATCTTTTATTATTTCGGTTTTTTTATGCGGAACTATATATATTGGGTTTGAGCTAATTTATTCTCTAGAATGGTTTGGAAAATATGATTTGTTTATTAAGTCATTGGGAGTTAGCCATCATTACTCATCCATCAGTAGAGGCGTGATAGATACCAGAGATATGATTTATTACTTTAGTATTATTAGCTTATTTTTATTATTAACAAAACTTTCGCTTCAAAGTCGTAAATGGTAACCCGTTGTGAACAATAATGTTATGGAAAAAAGAAAAACAAATATAAAACGCAATAATATTATTCAAATTCTTTATGGAGTGATAATTATTGTTCTATTAAACATTATAGGCAGTTTTGTTTATACCCGTTTTGATTTAACAGCTGAAAAAAGATATTCACTTTCACCTGCCACTAAAACCCTCTTGAAAAAATTAGATGATATCGTTTATTTTAAAATATACTTAGATGGCGATTTTCCGGCAGGCTTTAAACGACTGAGTAATTCTACAAAAGAAATGCTGGATGAATTCAGAGCATACAATAGTAATATTCAGTATGAGTTTATCAATCCAAATGCTATTGTTGACAAAAAACAAAGAAATGACATGTATAAGTTGTTGGTTGAAAAAGGAATCCAACCTACAAATTTACAAATCAAACAAAAAGGAGGTTCTGCTCAACAAATAATTTTTCCCGGAGCAGAAGTTACTTATAAAACAATGACACTCCCATTACAATTGCTTGTTAATCAGATGGGTCTTGAGTCTGAGAATGTTTTAAATAACTCGATTCAGGCATTGGAATACAATATTTCAAATGTTATTCGTAAATTAAGCGTTAGAGCAAAACCTAAAATTGCCATAATCGAAGGACATGGAGAATTGAATATCAATGAAATGTTTGATATTACGAATGCTCTTTCTGAATACTATGAAGTGGAACGTATTAGAATTGATGAGCAAATTAATAAACTTACAAAAAGAGAAATTTCAGATTCTGCGGCAACAAAAATATCAAATATTTACAGGGCTATTATTATAGCTAAACCCGATTCAGCGTTTAGTGAAAAGGATAAATTTATAATTGACCAATATATAATGTACGGAGGAAAAGTACTTTGGTTAATTGACCCTGTGTTAGCCAGTATGGATAGTTTAAAAGCTACAAATCAAACCGTTGGAATTGCCAATGAAGTCAACTTATCTGATCAGCTCTTCCGTTATGGTGTTCGGTTAAATACAAATTTAATAATGGATATTTCGGCACTACCCATTCCGATTGTTACCGGAAAAGTTGGTAACCAGCCACAAACAAGCTTTTTGCCTTGGTATTATTTCCCAACCATTACGCCTACAGCTAATCATCCAATCGTAAAAAATTTAAATGCTATAAAAACCGAATTTGTAAGTAGCATTGATACAATTGATAATGGCATAAAAAAAACAATCTTACTGACTTCCTCAAAATATTCACGGCTTGTAAATACACCAGTAATTATTGATTTAGGAATATTGAAAAAGGAACCTGAAGAACGTCTTTACAATAAACCATTTCAATCATTGGCAGTGCTTTTGGAAGGAGCATTTGAGTCAAATTTTACAAATAGAATTACAACTGATATAGCTAAAAGTGAAAAAATTGGTTTCCTCGAAAAAAGCAAACCTACAGCTATGATTGTTGTTTCTGACGGAGATATGATTAAAAACCAGTTTCATTATTCTAAAGGCTTCCCATTACCTTTGGGTTACGATCAGTACACTAGACAAATGTTTGGAAATAAGGAATTTATTCTCAATTGTATGAACTTTCTTTGTGATGATTCTGGTTTGATTACCGTACGTTCACGTGAACTAAAGTTAAGAATGTTAGATAAAACCAAAATAGAAAATTCGAAAATACAATGGCAACTCATTAATTTAGTTTTGCCAGTTGTTGTAATTATTCTTTTTGGCATGATCATTACATTTTTACGCAAACGTCGTTATACTAAATAAGTTATTAAACCTTATACCCTTTAACCTAAAACATAAATTAACACATACTTAATTCTCAAAAATGTTAAAGAACAAATATATTTTATTATTTACCATTATACTTGCTGTAATAGCATTCATCTTAATTTTGAAAAGTTCAAAAACGACCATAAAAGCGGATTTTGCTGTTGAAGACGTAAGTGCTATTACTAAAATTTTTATGAGTGATAAAAATAATAATAGTGTAACAATTAAGCGTTTAGATGAAAAGAAATGGGAAGTTAATGATAAATATCCTGCCCGGATTGATGGAATGGAAATTTTATTAGAAACTATTTCGAAGTTACATGTCAAAGAACCTGTTTCTAAAGCTGGAAGAAACACAATTATTAAATGGCTTGCTGCAAAAAGTGTAAAGGTTGAAATTTATCAGATGGTTTATCGTATTGATTTATTTAATAAAATACGGCTTTTCCCACATGAAAAATGTACCAAAGTTTATTATGTGGGCGATGAAACCCAGGATAATCAAGGTACTTTTATGTTGCTTGAAGGTTCTGACGAGCCATTCATTGTTTACGTCCCTGGTTTTAGAGGTTTTTTAACGCCCCGTTATTCAGCCTTAGAATTTGATTGGCGTAAACGAATTGTATTTGATTCAAAAATAGGTGATATTAAAACAGTTAAGATAGAATATCCTTCAGCGCCTGAATCTTCTTTTGAAATTTCTCGCTTTAATAGGGACTTTGAAATTAAATTACTGTTTTCCAATAAAATAATGAATGGTTTTGATACTTCAAAAGTACTTAACTTTATGAACTCATTTGCCAATCTCGGATTAGAGGCATTTCTCAATGATTTAAAAAAGAGTGATATAGATTCTATTGTTTCACATAAACCTATGGCTATAGTCACCCTTACAAATATTGCAGATAAAACTACAGTTCTTAAAGCTTTTATAAAACCAGCAGCTTTTGGTTCTTTAGATGATGTTACAAATCAACCTTTGCTTATTGATAGAGATCGCTTTTATGGATTGATAAATGATGACAAGGATTTTGTGTTTTTACAATACTTTACCTATAATTCAATCTTTCAACCTTCATCTTATTTTAAAATAGATGTTGATAAAAAATCAAAAGAATAATCAATTTAATTTCAATTTAAATTATTTTTTAATTTACATTTGCATAAATATTAATAGAAAATTGTAAAAACATGAGATTTATAGTACAAAGCCCATTGTTATTGAAGAATTTACAAACCATAAGTGGTGTATTAAGTTCAAATGCTACCTTACCTATACTCGAAAACTTTTTGTTTAAGTTAACAGAAGGAAAACTAGTAGTAACTGCTTCTGATTTAGAGACTACTATGACTGTAAATATTCCTTTGGATAACGAAACACTTGGAGATGCTGAAGAGGGTTCAATTGCTATTCCTGCTAAAAAATTATTAGAATCTTTAAAAACCTTCCCAGATATTCCATTGGTTTTTAGTATTGATACAAAAACGAACGGTATTGAAATTTCAGCAGGTGAAGGTAAATATAAATTAAGTGGACAAAGTGGTGATGAATTCCCGCAAATTCCTGTATTAGAAGATGCTACTGTTGTTGAAATTAATTCTGACATAATTGCATCCGCTATTGCTAAAACATTATTTGCTTCTGGAAATGACGAATTACGTCCGGTAATGTTAGGCGTATTTTGTGAATTAACACCCGATGATATTACTTTTGTTGCAACCGATGCTCATAAATTGGCAAGATATAGAAGAACTGACGTTAAAGCTGAGAATTCCGCTTCTTTTATTCTTCCTAAAAAGCCGTTAAACCAATTAAAAAATACACTTACCAATAAAGATATTCCAGTTAAAATTGAGTATAACCAGCGAAATGCTTTTTTTACTTTCGATAATATTGAATTAGTTTGCCGGTTGATAGATGGTAAATATCCTAATTACGAAGCTGTTATCCCAAAAGAAAATCCAAATAAATTAATTATTGACAGGATTTCTTTTCTTAACTCAATTCGTCGTGTTGCTATATTTGCCAATCAATCTACTCACCAGGTGCGATTGAAAATTAGTGGCCAGGAATTATTTATTTCTGCTGAAGATATTGATTATTCAAATGAAGCCAGAGAAAGATTAGCATGCAGTTATAACGGTGAAGCCATGGAAATTGGTTTCAATTCTAAATTCCTTCAAGAAATGTTAAGCAATCTCGATAGCGAAATGATTACGATTGAGATGTCTCAGCCTAATAGAGCAGGTATTCTGGTTCCTGTTGATAATGATAATAAAAACGAGGAAATATTAATGTTGGTAATGCCTGTAATGCTAAATCAATAAGAAAATCGTTTACACATTTTATTTTGCTTAACTTTGATTGTATTTTTTAACGATACAATCAAAGTTAAGCAAAATTTTTATATACTAAAATTTCAAATATGGATAATTTTAAAAGAAATATAGAAGTTATCAAACAAAGCCAAGCCTCATTGTATGGTAAAGATTTTTTATTAAGCTGGGAGAAATCATCGGCAGAACTTGAAATGCTGATGCACGTTGCCGAAGCTTTAAAAAACCTAAATAAGGATAATATTTCTACTAAATGTTTCGAAACAGGATTAGCCGTTTCTCAATTTAGAGATAATTCAACCCGTACTCGATTTTCTTTTGCATCTGCTGCAAATATGTTAGGTTTAACGGTTCAGGATTTGGACGAAGGAAAGTCGCAAATTGCACATGGAGAGACAGTTAGGGAAACTTCAAATATGATTTCATTTTTAACTGAAATCATAGGTATTCGCGACGATATGTATTTGGGTGCAGGACATACTTATATGAAAGAAGTAGCAAATTCCTTAGAAGACGGCTTTAATGAAGGTGTATTGCCTCAGCGACCAGCAGTAGTTAATTTGCAATGTGATATCGATCATCCAACTCAAAGTATGTCCGATTTATTGCATTTGAAAACTTATTTTGGATCCTTGGAAAATCTGAAAGGTAAAAAAATCGCAATGTCCTGGGCATATTCTCCCAGTTATGGGAAGCCATTATCTGTACCTCAAGGTATTATAGGTTTGATGACCCGCTATGGTATGGAGGTTGAGCTTGCCTATCCCGAAGGTTATTCATTGATTCCTGAAGTTATTGCTGTTGCTGACAAAAATGCAAAATTAAGTGGTGGTAGTTTTAAAATCGTAAATTCAATGGAAGAAGCTTTTAGAAATGCTGATATCGTTTACCCTAAAAGCTGGGCACCCTATTCCGTAATGCAGAATCGTACTAAATTACTCTATGCTGATGATAAAATAGGCTTGAAAGACCTTGAAAAAGAATGTCTGACCAACAATGCTAAATTTAAAAACTGGGAATGTGATGCTGAAAAAATGAAATTGACTAAAAATGGGGAAGCTTTGTATATGCACTGTTTACCTGCTGATATTACTGGTATTTCTTGTGCTGAAGGTGAAGTAGCAAAAGATGTTTTTGAAAAATATAGAATTGAAACCTATAAAGAAGCTGGATTTAAACCTTATATTATTGCAGCCATGATGCTTACCAGCCGTTTTAAAGACCCTGCAGCCTTGCTTGCTTCAATGAATACGAGGAATGTAAAAAGAATTTATGGAAATTAAACGATAGATTTAAAAATAATAAAAAAGCTGTTTTATTCATTAAGACAGCTTTTTTTATTCAAATTAAAATTAAAATTACGTAATTTTGAATTCTATTATAAACCTATGCAAAGATATTACTTAATTATTCTGTGTTCTCTATTGTTTTCTTCCTGTTTTAGGACTGATTATAAAAACGAAGGTAAATTTGTATTCAGATACAACGAATCAGCAGGTATTACTTCTCTTGATCCTGCTTTTACAAAAGACCAGTCGAATATATGGGCCTGTAACCAATTATATAATGGTTTGGTGCAATTGGATGAGCAACTCAAAATACAGCCATGTATAGCCTCTAAATGGGTGATTTCTGAAGATGGTAAAACATATACTTTTACCCTTAAAAAAGATGTGTTTTTTCATAAAAATATAGCTTTAAAAGATAAGGCTCGAAATGTGAAAGCTTCCGACTTTGTTTATAGTTTCAATAGGATTGTTGATGAAAAAATAGCCTCACCTGGTGCCTGGATTTTTAATTACGTTAAAAAACTAGATGGAAAATTTGCATTCACGGCCCTAAATGACTCTGTTTTAGAAATTGTTTTAAATCAATCATTTCCACCTTTTTTAGGTTTGCTAAGTATGCAGTATTGTTCTGTTGTTCCAAAAGAAGCCATAGAATTTTACGGGAAAGACTTTCGTAAAAATCCAGTCGGAACTGGTCCTTTTCAGTTAAAACGCTGGAAAGAAGGCGTGAAATTGGTCTTAGTGAAAAATGAGAATTATTTTGAATATGATAAACTAAATAGATTACCCTATTTAGATGCCATTGCTATCACTTTTATTATTGATAAACAATCTGTATTCCTGGAATTTATAAAAGGAAATATTGATTTTATGAGTGGTATTGATGTCAGTTACAAAGATGAATTACTTACTGTAAATGGAAAGTTAAACCCTAAATATGAAAATAAATTTCAACTGATTTCACAACCTTATCTGAATACCGAATACCTTGCATTTTTGATGGATAGTCCAAACGATATTAAAAACAATCCACTTAAATATTTAGCAGTGAGACAAGCTATTAATTACGGTTTCGATAGGGTGAAAATGATGCGCTATTTAAGAAACAATATTGGGACTCCTGCATTGTATGGTTTTATTCCCAAAGGTTTGCCAGGTTTTGATACCTCGAAAATTAAAGGCTACGATTATCAACCGGATAAATCCAGAAAATTATTAGCTGATGCAGGCTTCCCTAATGGTGAAAAACTGGGTGAAATTACTTTGTCAACAACTGCTTCTTATTTAGACTTGTGTAAATATATTCAAAATCAATTAATTGAAATAGGTTTAAAGATAAAGATAGATGTCAATCCACCTGCTACACTTCGTGAAATGATTGCTAAATCAAAGGTCTCTTTTTTTAGGGGATCGTGGATAGCTGATTATCCTGATGCTGAAAACTATTTGTCATTGTTTTATTCAGGTAATTTCTGTCCAATGGGACCAAACTATACCCATTTCAGCAATCCTCATTTTGATTTACTTTATAAAAAAGCTCAAAATGAAATTAATGATTCTTTACGTTATAATTACTATAATCAGATGGATCAGATAATTATGAATGAAGCAGCTGTTGTTGTTTTGTATTACGATCAGGTATTGCGCTTTGTGCAAAATAATATTCAAGGCTTGGGTTCTAACCCAATGAACTTGTTAACATTAAAAAGAGTAAAAAAAATATAAACTAGCAGAGATATCTCTTTTGTTAAATAGATACAAATTGAAAAAAAAGTAAAAAATGAGCATAAAACAAAATCTCAAAGAATTTATTAATACTATTCCTGAAAATGTTGTTTTAGTTGCAGTTTCTAAAACAAGACCAATTCAAGATATTTTAGAAGCATATCATGTTGGCCAACGAATTTTTGGAGAAAATAAAGCGAGCGAATTAGCTGAGAAACACCAGCTTTTACCAAAAGATATTTATTGGCATTTTATTGGTCATTTACAGACCAATAAAGTGAAATTTATTGCCCCATTTATTCATCTTATTCATAGTGTCGACAGTGCAAAATTATTAGCTGTTATCAACAAAGAAGCCAAGAAAAATAATAGAATCATTGATTGTCTTCTTCAGTTTTATATAGCAACTGAAGAAAGCAAGTTTGGATTTGACTTAAATGAATCATTAGATTTTCTCAATTCTAAAGAATTTGCTGAAATGCAGAATGTAAGAATTATTGGTGTTATGGGTATGGCTACCTATACCAGCAACAACTTGCTTATTCACCAGGAGTTTGCACAGTTGTTTTCGTATTTTCAAAAACTAAAAAACAATTGCTTTTATGATAAGGATTATTTTAAAGAAATTTCAATGGGTATGTCCGGTGATTATCAAATAGCAATAGCAGAAGGTAGTACGATGTTACGAATAGGCAGTTCTATTTTCGGCGATAGAAATTACCAATAAATCTCAATAGATTCTCAATCGAAGGATGAAAAGTTAATTGATATCTATTTTTATATTTGCTCAAATGATTTTAAAATCGAAATTGTTGAATAAAATATTAATTGTACTTATAATATGTTTTAGTTTTTTAATGAAATCAAATTCATTAAAAGCTCAACAAAATGCAGTGAGAAACAAATCAGATAGCATTGCATTGTACAAGGGTAGTGTGATAGTGATTGGAAATAAATCAATTACAGCTTATAAAGATACGATTGTTGTTTTGCCTAAAAATATTCAATATGAAATAAAAAATGATCCCAGTGTTGAAACAAATCTCTTTTACGATTCTTTAAAAACTAAATCAGCTAGAAACCCTATTACAAAAGAACTTTATGATTTATTGATTACCCATGATAGAAAAGATACATTATTTAATAAAGATAAAACTTCTTTAAGTGAAGATGAATACAAACCATACAATGGAAGAAAAATAAGAAATATTACGATTAAAAGACTGGAAGCATTCGGCACTTCCGTTGTGGATACTTCTATGCAATCAGAATCCTGGTTGGCCAAAGCAGCGAATGATATTCACATTGTTACATTTGAAAAAGTAATCAAAGGTAATTTATTGATAAAGAAAGGGGAAAAACTAAATTCTTACCTGCTGGCTGAAAATGAACGTATTTTACGAAACCTCCCTTTTATTTATGAAGCTAAGATATTTGCAACTAAAGTTAAATCAGATTCGGTTGATCTATTAATAGTTACACGCGATTTGTTTTCAATAGGAATAAAACCTGATTTAGGAAGCAGAGCTGGTAGTATGGAATTGTACGATTTGAACTTTATTGGTTTTGGGAATGAATTAAACAATAAACTGTTTTACGATAAAGATTCTTCGCAACATTATGGTTATAAAGGAGAATATAAATTAAATAATATAAAACAAAGTTTTATTAATTCTGGTGTTTTTTATCAATCGATGTACGATACCGAAAAATTTGGGATTTATATTGAACGAAGTTTCCTGACAACTAAATCAAAATATGCAGGTGGACTCTCATGGTCTAGAAACAACGAAAAAGTTAAAATAATTACTTCAGAACAAAACTTATTCAACCAAGCCTTAAGCTTTACGAAAACTGATGTCTGGTTAGGAAGGTCAATTTCGTTGAGTAAAGAAGGAAACAAGCTAAATGCTTTAAGACTTATTTTTTCGGCTCGTTATTATAGGACTCATTTTATAATTAGACCTGAAGTTGGACCGGGCGTGAATAAAATTTATCATCAATCAGATTTGTACCTTACAAAAATCGCTTTATCAAAGCGCAATTACTACAAAGGGAATTTAATTTATGCTTTTGGAATTACAGAAGATATACCTTACGGTTATTTGCTTGAGTTTACTACAGGTCCCGAAAATAGAGAATTTCGCAATCGGTTTTATTATGGATGGCAGTTCTCAACTGCTACTATAATTGACAAATTTGGTTATTTGTATACCCAGATTGGTTTTGGCGGGTATAAAAATGGATTAAAATTAGAACAAAGCGTACTCAGGCTTTCGGTAAATTCTTTTAGTAATTTATACTATCACAATAAATACAAATTTCGTAATTTCTTTAATCTAAACTATGTAATTGGTATCAATCGCTTCGACGGTGAATTTATTTCTTTAGATGAAACTGAAAGAATAATGCAAAGCCCGTTGATGATAGGGACTCAGAAATTATCACTTAAGATTGAAACAGTGGCTTTTACACCTATAAATTTTTATGGTTTTAAAGTAGCATTGTATGGGTTTTGGGATGTAGGTGTTTTAGGTTTAAGCCAACACTTTATACTCAATGAAAAATATTTTTTGGGTGTAGGAGCAGGTTTGAGAATTAGGAATGACAACCTGGTTTTTCAAACATTTCAGTTAAATTTTGCCTATTATCCTATGCTTCCAAATGGTAAATCTGATTTTGTATTCAGTATATCAGGGCAAGATATTCTTAAATTATTTGATTTTATAAGTGCATCTCCCGCTGAAGTTGCATTTAAATAAAAATGAGAAAATATCATCAAAGCGATAAAACTGATTAAATGCTGTCTTTTCCAACTTTATATCCCCAAGCGAAACAATGATCAGGTAAGGGCAGGGTGGGAGGAGTGTCGTAAAATATACCAAAAACTGCAGCACCGCTACCACTCATTGCTGCATAAATAGCTCCATTTTTATAAAAAATATCTTTGATTGAAGCGATAATTGGATATTTGCTAAAAACACTCTTTTCAAAATCGTTAAAAAGCAGGTCTTTCCATGTTTCAATTGGGTTTTTTATAATAGTTTCAATATCAACCTGAGCATTTCTGGGCTTAATCCATTGGTATGCTTCAGGTGTACTAACATACACATCAGGTTTAACTATAAGAATATAATAGCTTTCTAATGAAATTTGAATAGGATTAAAAATATCCCCTTTCTCATTGGCTATTACTGTTCTGTTTTCTATAAAAAAAGGACAATCGCTACCTAATTTAGCTGCATATTCATGCATTTGAGAAATGGATAAACTTAGATTGAATGTTTTGTTTAATAATTTAATAGTAAATGCTGCATCAGAAGAACCACCACCAAGTCCTGCTCCATGAGGTATATTTTTGTGTAAGTGCATTTTAACGGCTGGCAAATTGAAATCATTTTTCAGCAATTCATAAGCTTTAACACATAAATTTGATTGGTTTGAAGTATTTAATGGTATCCCACTCATTGTAATTGAGAACTCAGTAGAATCAGATTCAATAATTTCTAATACATCGGATAAGTCAATAGGATAAAATATTGTTTTTATGTTATGAAAACCATCAGGTCGCTTATTTTCAATATATAAACCTAAATTTATTTTACAATTAGGAAAATCAATCATTGCTTTAAAATATTCTGTAAAAATAAGAATATTATATAAGCATTAACTTAATTTTTTTGTTTTTCTAAATCTGATTTAAATATATCTTATTTAAAATATAAAGAGGCAAAACCGAATGGTCATGCCTCTTTATAAAATTGAGTTGAATTAATTAAAAAAACGAATTAAACAAGTCCTTGCGCCATCATTGCATCTGCAACTTTTACAAATCCACCAATGTTAGCACCTTTAACATAATTGATTGTTCCATCAGCTTCTTTACCATATTTTACACAAGTTTTGTGAATGTTAATCATAATATTGTGAAGTTCCTGATCAACTCTTTCTCTTGTCCAGCTTAACCGCATTGAGTTTTGAGACATTTCCAAGCCAGAAGTAGCAACGCCACCAGCATTTGCAGCTTTACCTGGGCCATACAATATTTTCTTTTCTACAAAATATTCTGCAGCTTCTGGGGTAGAAGGCATATTGGCTCCTTCAGAAACACACTTACATCCATTTGCAATCAATATTTTGGCATCTTCACCATTCAATTCATTTTGTGTAGCACTTGGTAAAGCAATATCACATTTAACACCCCAAGGAGTTTTTCCTTCAACATATTCGCAGTTGTATTTTTTAGCGTATTCCGAAATACGACCACGTTTAACATTTTTTAAATCCATTAAAAAGGCTAATTTCTCAGCAGTAATACCAGCAGCATCGTAAATATATCCATTAGAATCGGACATAGTTACAACTTTTCCACCTAATTCTGTTGCTTTTTGAGTTGCATATTGGGCTACGTTTCCTGAACCTGAAACTACTACAATTTTCCCTTTAAAACCATCACCTTTTGTTGACAACATTTCGTTTGCAAAATAAACCTGGCCATAACCAGTTGCTTCAGGACGTATCAAACTACCTCCCCATTCTAAACCTTTTCCAGTAAGTACACCTGTAAATTCATTTCTTATTCTTTTGTATTGACCAAACATAAAACCTATTTCACGACCACCAACACCAATATCCCCAGCAGGAACATCCGTATCAGGCCCGATATGTCTTTGTAGTTCAAGCATAAAACTTTGGGTAAATTTCATTACTTCGTTGTCAGATTTTCCCTTAGGATCGAAATCAGAACCACCTTTTCCACCACCCATTGGGAGGGTAGTTAAACTGTTTTTTAACACTTGTTCAAAAGCTAAAAATTTCAGGATTCCAAGATTTACAGTTGGATGAAAACGTAAACCACCTTTGTATGGTCCAATTGCACTGTTCATCTCAATTCTGAACCCTCTGTTGATTTGAAAATTTCCTTTATCATCCATCCAAGGGACTCTAAAGATAATAACTCTCTCAGGTTCTACCATTCTATCAAGAATTCCATTGTACTTAGGATTTTCTTCGATAAAAGGAAGTAGTGTTTCAACAACCTCTCTTACAGCTTGATGAAATTCGACTTCGCTTGGGTTTTTGGCAATAACTTTTGCCATAAACTGATCTAATTTTTGTGTTAATGCAGTGTTCATTTTATATATTATTTTAGTTAATAAAAATAGTTTGAATACAGCTACAATGTTATAAAAAAAAAATGTTTTAAAATAAAAAATGTATTGATTTTTAATAAATTACGTGTTTATCGTAAATTTATTTAAGTATAATACTTAAAAATAAATATCAAATTAAGTAATTTACTTAATTTTGAAATATAATATAAAAAAACTCAATAATTAAGCTGGTTTTGTTTTAATTTTAAACCAAAATACTCATTATGGCATTAATCGAATTTAATCTTGATGGCATCATCGAAAAAGTGAATGCTGACCTATGTAATTTACTTGGCTATAGTTTAAATGAAATAAAGGGGAATCATTTAAGTTTTTTACTTGAAAACTCAGTCTATAAATCTGATAAATTCAGATTAATGTGGGAGCAATTGCGCAATGGAAGCGTGCAGCAAGTTGAAATGCATTTTGTTAAAAAAGACAGTAACGATTTATTTATTAACGGAGTATTTACTCCTGTTCTTGAAAAAGAGGGTGCTGCACTTTATAAACTTAAACGAATAAGCTTTGACTTTAATGCATTCAGCGATAAAAGGAAGATAACTGAGGAAAAGAACTATCACCAAGCTGCTGCCATTCCAGAAACATCAACAGGAGATAAACTTGAGAAATTAATCTTTGAGAATAAAGAACGTTTAAAAGAATTAGCTGCAATTAATCAGACAACAAAAATTCTAAAAGAAGGAAAATCCATTGAAGAAACCTTGCAACAAATATGTATGTTGTTGCCTAAAGCATGGCAATATCCAGAATTTACAGTAGCAAGAGTTGTTTTTAATAAAAATGAGTTTAAAACACCTGATTTTGTTGAAACACCTTGGATGCAAAAGCAAAATTTCGAGACCATTGATCAACTGAAAGGATCTATCGAAGTATTTTATTTAAAGAGTTTTAATGACATTGACGAAGGCCCTTTCTTAAAAGAGGAACGACATTTAATTGATAATCTTTCTACAATAATTGTTAATTATCTGAATAGTTTAAAAGCAAAATCTATTTTAAAAAATTCCGAGAAAGAGTATGTTGAAACCATTGATGATAATCAAAAAATTCCGAGCCGACAATTATTACATAAATTCTTAAACAAACAAAACTACGACAGAGATATTTTTCACGATTTAATGCCATTCAAAGTAAATGAAATCCTTTTAATTGCAAATCTATATGATGCTTATAACATTGAGAAAGAAGGTAGGTTTTCGGAACATATTTTGGGCGAATATTATCAGCTAAATCTTACTTCAATACCCAGGGTTACAGGCGTTTCGTCTTATGAGGAAGCATTATCTGAGTTAAATGAAAAGCATTATGATTTCGTAATCATAATGCTAGGTGTTGATAAAAATGTACCTATTGAGATAAGTAAAAGTATTAAATGCAATTTTCCCTATATTCCTATTTTTATGTTGTTAAACAATAATAGCGATATAGCTCTTTACGAAAAAGACATTGAAGTTGTTAAACTTGTCGATAAAATATTTGTGTGGAATGGAGATTCACGCGTTTTCTTTGCAATGGTAAAATATCTTGAGGATAAGGTAAATGTAGAAAATGATACAAAAATAGGTTTGGTAAATGTAATTTTATTAGTGGAGGATTCTGCAAAATATTATTCTCGTTATCTGCCAATGTTATATTCTAGTGTGTTAGAACAAACCAAGCAATTAATTGAAGATGTGAGCAATGATGAGTTGTACAAGGTTTTAAGATTAAGAGCAAGACCTAAAATTCTTTTGGTAAAATCATATGAAGAAGCCATTGATATTTTTCATAAATACCGGGATTATTTATTGTGTTTAATTACGGATATGAAGTTCTTCAGAAACAATTTGTTGGACGAAAATGCAGGCTATGATTTAGTAAAATATATTAGAAGCAATGCCAAAGATTTGCCTACTATTATTCAATCATCTGATCCGGAAAATGCAAAATTGGCATACGAACTAAAAGTAACTTTTATTGACAAGAATTCAGATACTTTATCTCAGGATATTAAAAGTTTCATCAGTCATTATTTGGGTTTTGGAAACTTTATTTATAAAGATGCATCGGGTAGAGATATTGCAATTGCAAGTTCACTGAAAGAATTTGAAAAACATTTAAAAACAATACCTGACGAATCATTAATTTATCATGGAAAGCGTAATCATTTTTCATTGTGGTTGATGGCAAGGGGCGAAATTTCTATCGCGAAAAGGATTAACCCATTAAAGACTACTGATTTTAAAAATGCAGGGGAATTAAGAAATTACTTGCTAAATGCAATTCAAAACCATCGGAATGAGAAAAATAAAGGGAAAGTAATTAGTTTTGAAGAAACAGATGTTATTGATGAAAGTAATATTGTCTCAATGGCTTCCGGCTCTTTGGGAGGAAAGGGTAGGGGTTTGGCATTTATTAATACTTTAATTTATAATTATGATTTTTCGCAAATGCTTCCTGATATTAATATTAGAACTCCGATTACATCCATAATTGGCACCGATGAATTTGATTATTTCATTGAAAGAAATAAATTATATGATTTTGTAAATTCAGAAAGAGATTATACAATAATTCGTAAAACCTTTCTTGAATCAAAATTAACTGATAGCTTGCTGAGAAAGCTAAGGCTGTTATTGAAAAAACTTGTTAAACCATTGGCAATTCGCTCATCAGGTTTGTTTGAAGATTCTATGATGCAACCTTTTGCTGGAATTTTTGAAACCTATTTAATTCCTAATAATCATCCTGACTTGGAAGAACGACTGCTTCAGGTAGTAGAAGCTATTAAATTAGTTTACGCTTCTGTTTTTTCAAAAATTGCACGTGGGTATGTTGAAGCGATTAATTATAAAATTGAAGAAGAAAAAATGGCTATTGTTATACAAGAAGTTGTTGGAAACATATACGATGAAGTGTATTATCCTCATCTTAGTGGTGTTGCACAATCCTATAACTTTTATCCTTTTTCGCATATGAAACCCGAAGAAGGTTTTGCTGTAATTGCAGTTGGTTTGGGAACTTATGTTGTTGAAGGAGAAAAAGCTTATCGTTTTGCTCCTAAATATGCAGGCATTGAAATTAATTCACCAAAAGATCAATACAAGGGTTCGCAAGTTAATTTTTATGCCATTGATTTAAAACAGCATCCTCTAAATTTATTGGAAGGTGAGGAGGCTGGTTTAATTAAATTAGATATTGATGTTGCTGAAAAACATGGAACTTTAAGACATTGTGCTTCTGTTTACGATATTGATAATAATAGAATTGTACCCGGTTTGAGTTTTCCGGGTCCTAGGATTATTAATTTTGCAAATATATTGAAATATAATTATATACCGCTTTCAGAAACAATTGAATTGGTATTGGATGTAGTGAAAGAAGCTTTGGGATCTCCCGTTGAAATTGAATTTGCAATCGATTTAAAAAAAGATGAAAAGGGTAGAGCATCTTTTTATCTTCTGCAAATCAAACCATTAATAGGAAATGCAGAAGATTATTCTATTGATGAATCGAAAATTAACAAAAACGATGTAATTTTGTTTTCTGATAAAGGAATGGGAAATGGACTGATAAATGACATTACCGATGTAATTTATGTAGATATTAGTATTTTCGATAAATCAAAAACCGATGAAATGGCTTTAGAAATTGAAAAGCTTAATTTATTAATGATTAAAGAAAACAGGAAATATATTTTAATTGGCCCCGGACGATGGGGGACCCGGGATAAATGGATTGGAATTCCGGTAAACTGGACCCAGATTTCCAATGCTAAAGTTATTGTAGAAACCAGTTTGGAGGATTTTCCGTTGGATGCTTCTTCAGGTTCGCATTTCTTTCATAATGTTACTTCATTGAATGTTGGCTATTTTTCGGTACAACAGGAATTGAATGAAAGTTATATCAACTGGGATAAATTAAAAAATGAGAAGATAATTAATCAGACCATTTTTTTTAGACATATAAGATTTAAAGAACCGCTTGATGTGAAAATGGATGGCAAAAAACGTATGGCTGTTATAACTACTAAAATCAGTGATCAGTAAACTTTGAATTTTGAAATTTTAAATTGTGATATTTACATATTCCTAATTTTTTTAATTATTTTATTCTCAATAACCTAATAACTCAATAACTCAATAACTCAATAACTCAATAACTCAATAACCTAATAACTCAATAACCTAATAACTAAATTACCAATAGCCTAATAACCAATAATGCAGAAAGAAAAGAAAGTAAAGGATATCAAAAAGTTTTATTTTACAGAGACTCCTTTTGACAATTTAATGACTAAACGCATCAACAAAGTATTGTTAATATGTAGCAAATATGATGCATTTGTTTTAGAAGGAGATGGAAGAATTGAGGAACAAATTTTTAATGAATATGTATCTTTAAACTTAAGGTATCCACCGCATTTTATTCAGGTCTCTTCAGCAGAACAAGCATTTAAAGTATTAATTGAAGATCAGATTGATTTGATAATTACTATGTTAGATTTAGGTGATGTGGATGTTTTTGATTTCGCAAAACAAATAAAAATAAAATATCCATATAAACCTATTGTTGTTCTCACACCTTTTTCACGAGAAGTTTCACTTAAATTAGATTCTGGTGATACAACATCTATTGATTACGTTTTTAGCTGGTTGGGCAATGCTGATATTATGTTGGCTATAATAAAGCTGATAGAAGATGATATGAATGTTGAATTTGATTCACATGAAGTTGGCGTTCAATGTTTATTATTGGTTGAAGATTCTGTAAGGTTGTATTCAAGTTATTTGCCTAATTTATATAAATTGATTTTTAAACAATCGCTAAAATTTATGACTGAAGGGCTGAACGAACATCAAAAAATGTTACGTATGCGTGGGCGGCCTAAGATTTTATTAGCAACCAATTATGAACAAGCCATCGATTTCTACGAAAAATACAAAAACAATTTGTTAGGTGTTATTTCAGATATAAGTTTTAAAACCTATGGTGTAATGAACAAAAACGCTGGAATCCGTTTTTGTGAATTAGTAAGAAATGATGACAAAGATTTGCCTTTTTTGCTCCAATCATCTGATTCTGAAAATAGCTTTAAAGCTAAAGAGCTTAAGGTCGGGTTTTTAGATAAAAATTCAAAAACTTATTCACATGAATTAAAAGATTTTATTTTAAATAATTTTTCATTCGGTGATTTCGTTTTTAAAAACCCTGAAACAAAAGTTGAAGTTTTAAGAGTGAGTGACTTGAAAAATCTACAAGATAAAATTTTTGATATTCCTGATGATTCGTTTTATTATCATTTAAGCAATAATCATTTTTCTAAATGGTTAAATGCCAGGGCCTTTTTTTCAATTGCAGAAATGCTTAAGATTCTAAGATTTGAAGATTTTAATGATTTAGACGAAATAAGACGTTATATTTTTGATGCAATAGCTCGATACCGAAGTAATAAGGGTAGGGGAGTAATTGCTGATTTTTATCGTGATAAATTTGATGAATATCTTATTTTTACTCGTATAGGAAGTGGTTCTATTGGTGGAAAAGCTCGTGGCTTGGCTTTTATAGATACCCTGGTAAAACGAAACAGAATGGTGGATAAATATGATGATGTAATTGTAACCATTCCCAGAACCGTAGTATTAGGTACAGATGTTTTTGATGAGTTTATGGAAGACAATAATTTATTTAAAATTGCTTTATCCGAAAAAAGTAACGATGATATTCTTCAAAGTTTTGTCAGTGCTCGTTTGCCTTTCCGTATTCACGAAGACTTATATGCATTTATTTCAGTTGTCAAAAAACCTATAGCGATACGTTCATCAAGTCTGTTAGAAGATTCACATTATCAGCCGTTTGCAGGAATTTATTCTACGTATATGATACCTAATTTACATGATGAGCGTACAATGATTGAGAAATTAAGCATTGCAATAAAAAGCGTGTATGCATCTGTGTATTTTAAGGATAGTAAAGCTTATATGACAGCAACAAAGAATGTAATTGATGAAGAGAAAATGGGTATTGTTTTGCAAGAAGTTTGTGGACAACTTTATGGAAATCGATTTTATCCAACTATTTCAGGTGTGGCTCGTTCTATTAATTTTTACCCCATTGCACCCGAAAAACCTGAAGATGGAATTGTAAACATAGCTTTAGGTTTAGGTAAATATATTGTTGACGGAGGAAATACATTAAGGTTTTCGCCCCAATATCCTCAAAAAATACTTCAATTATCATCAGTTGATATGGCTTTGAGAGAAACTCAAAGACACTTTTATGCTTTGGATATGAACAAAGAAAGTTTTAAACCCTGCGTTGATGATGGTGTTAATATATTGAAACTTTCAATAAATGAGGCAGAAAAGGATAATTCAATTAAAATGATTGCTTCAACTTTTGATTTTGAAAGCAATATGTTAAGAGATGGGATATACCATGATGGGAAAAAACTAATAACTTTTTCTAACATATTAAATCATAATTCATTTCCTCTTGCTAAAATTTTAAAAGATATACTAGAAGTAGCACAACGGGAAATGAATAAACCTGTTGAAATTGAATTTGCCGTTGATTTGGATGTGCCGGATAATCAACCTAAAATATTTAATTTATTGCAAATTCGTCCAATTGTTGACAATGATCAAACCTTAAAAGAAGATTTAAGCGAGATTGATAAAGAAAAGGCTTTGATTATTTGCAATTCTGCATTAGGAAATGGGATTATTGAGGACGTTTACGATATTGTATATGTAAAGCCCGAGTCATTTGATCCATCCAAAAGTGAAGCAATTGTCAAAGATATTGGAAAGTTGAACGATCTGTTCCTGAAAGAAGAAAAACAATATATTTTGGTTGGACCTGGTCGATGGGGTTCCAGTGACCCTTGGCTAGGAATACCTGTAAAATGGCCGCAAATTTCTGCAGCTAGACTTATTGTTGAATCCGGACTTAAAAATTACAGAATAGATCCTAGCCAGGGAACACACTTTTTTCAAAATCTTACTTCTTTCAGGGTCGGATATTTTACGATTAATCCATTTATCAATGATGGATTTTACGATATTGATTATTTATCAAGTATTGAACCCTATTATGAAGATGAATTTATCCGTCATTTGAGATTTTCAAATCCACTCATCATTAAAATTGATGGAAAGAAAAATAAAGGGATTGTTCTAAAACAATCATTTTCTGACTCAAATGAATAATTCAACTAATTTTTTTTAAAATTAAGTGTTTCACTTAAATTATTTTTCATAATTTTGAAAAATAATTGGGTAATTTTTTTTTTAGTCAATTAATTAAATGTAATTTTGCATTGTTATTTAATTAACACTGTTATTTCTTAAACAAGTTTTTGTATATAAACATTTAAACAATTAAACATTTAAAAATGAACTTAGAGAAAATAATGAACGACCTGGAGAAAAAACACCCAGGTGAAGTAGAATATCTACAAGCAGTTCGCGAAGTTTTAGAATCATTAGAAGAAGTGGTCAACGAAAATCCACAATTCGAAGCAGCTGGTATTATCGACAGATTGGTTGAACCAGACAGACTTTTAGCATTTAAAGTGCCTTGGGTTGATGATAATGGTAAAGTACAGGTTAACTTAGGTTACAGAGTACAGTTCAACAATGCAATAGGACCTTACAAAGGTGGTTTGCGTTTTCACCCTAGTGTTAACTTAAGTATTTTGAAATTTTTAGGTTTCGAACAAATTTTTAAAAATAGTTTGACTACTTTGCCTATGGGTGGTGGAAAAGGTGGTTCAAATTTTGATCCTAAAGGAAAATCAAACAATGAAGTAATGCGTTTTTGCCAATCATTCATGTTAGAATTATGGAGAATGATAGGACCAGAAACGGATGTTCCTGCTGGTGATATCGGTGTTGGTGGACGTGAAATCGGTTTCATGTTTGGTATGTATAAAAAATTAACCAAGGAACACGTTGGTGTTCTTACAGGTAAAGGTATCAATTGGGGTGGAAGTTTGGTTCGTCCAGAAGCTACTGGTTTTGGTGCAGTATATTTTGCAAAAGAAATGTTAGCCACAAAAGGTGAATCATTCAAAGGCAAAACAGTATGTTTATCAGGTTTTGGTAATGTATGCTGGGGTGCAGCCATTAAGGTTACTGAATTAGGTGGTAAAGTTGTTACTATTTCTGGACCTGATGGTTATATTTATGATCCAGATGGTATTTCAGGAGCTAAAATTGATTATTTACTTGAATTAAGAGCTTCTAACCAAGATATCGTTAAGCCATATTCTTATGAATTTCCTAACGCACAATTCCACCAAGGAAAACGTCCATGGGAAGTTAAATGTGATGTAGCTTTACCTTGTGCTACTCAAAACGAAGTAAGCAAAGAAGATGCTTTAATTCTTGTTAAAAACGGTTGTATCTGCGTTGCTGAAGGTGCTAATATGCCTTCAACTCCTGAAGCTGTTGAAGTTTTCTTGGAAAATAAAGTGTTATTCGGACCTGGAAAAGCAGTTAACGCAGGTGGTGTTGCTACTTCAGGTTTAGAAATGTCACAGAATTCATTAAAATACAATTGGTCTGCTCAGGAAGTTGACGAAAAATTACATAGCATTATGGTAAATATCCATGCTGCTTGCGTAAAACACGGAAAACAAGCTGACGGATATGTAAATTATGTAAAAGGTGCAAATATTGCAGGTTTCTTAAAAGTAGCCAATGCAATGTTAGATCAAGGTATTCTTTAATAGTTTGCTAATATAAAATTAAAAAGCTGCTTCTTTCGAGGCAGCTTTTTTTATGTTTTGAAGCTAATGACACTAAAAGTGAAAAATGCATTTTAGCCTTACAGCATAATTTTTATTTGAACTTTTAAACCTGATTTTGAACTGTTAGTCTTTGAAATTATTTAAAACTAGCAATCACGGTCTTTCCACCTATCACTTTTTGATTGATGTTTACATTTACTTTAACATCAAAGGGTAATAGTAAATCAACCCTTGAACCGAATTTAATAAAACCAAGTTCCTCACCTTGTTTGGCAATATCACCTTGTTTGGAGTAGCAAACGATTCTACGGGCAACAAAACCGGCTATCTGGCGTGTTAATATTTTTATTCCATTTTCGTTTTCAACTACAATAGTTGTTCTTTCATTTTCGGTGGAAGATTTGGGATGCCAGGCTACTAAAAACTTACCAGGATGGTATTTGCTGTATTTTACAATGCCACTCATAGAATATCTGTTAACATGTACATCATTGGGCGACATAAATACCGATATTTGCAATCTTCTGTCTTTAAAATATTCAGTTTCTTCTACTTCTTCGATTACAACGACCTTACCGTTGGCTGGACAAAGAATTTGGTTTTCATTGGTTTCAATTTTGAAAATGGGTACCCTGAAAAACCTGATTACAAGAATATACATTACAGTAAATATAATAATCGAAAGTTGGAATATAATGGGATATTCTTTCAAATATATGTGTTCTGCTAATAGTATTGCTATAAACAATGTAATTGTTACTGCTAAAATTCTAAAACCTTCTTTATGAATTTTCATTTAAATATTTTTTATTGTTAATAATGAAAAGTAATGCTTAATGAATGATTATTACACTTCTTTGAATGCCTGTTGAAACAATATAGCTAATGGGCTAAGTAATTAATGAATGTCAAATAAAAGAACACAAAAGGCGCAGAGATAAACAAGGCGTCTAATCTGTCTAGTATACCTCCGTGTCCTGGTAAAATAGTTCCTGAATCTTTGATGTTTAAATTTCTTTTGAACATAGATTCAGTTAAATCGCCCAAAGTACCTGATACGACAATAATGATAGCCATACCTATCCACATAATACCTGTTAATTCAGAAAAGAAAAGTGAAAGTAAATAGGCAGCCAACATACTAAAAATTAAACCTCCGATACTTCCTTCCCATGATTTTTTTGGTGAAATTCTTTCAAATAATCTGGTTTTTCCAATTTTAACTCCTACTAAATAAGCAAATGTATCATTGGTCCAGATTAATATAAAATAGCCCAATAAAATACCCTTGTTGTAAATTCCCGATTCAAAAGATATATTAGGAATAAAATTGAGCAAAGACAAAGGAAGAACTACATAAAAGATACCCAGCAAAGTTGTAGCAATATTAGAAATTGAATTGGGTTTATTTCTAAAAAGTTCTATTATAAAAGGAATGAAAAATAAGGGGATGATTAAAAAGAGTAATTTGAAATGCGCATTGCTTATCGAGACAATAGCTGAAATACAAAAGAGCAAAACTGAAATAATAATTCCTATTAAACGCTGTGGTTTAATTTCCTCTTTAGCAGTAATTGAATAAAATTCAGCGATTCCCAGTATTGAGAATAGTAAAAAAACAATTGAAAAGAAATAATGGCTGAGTAGGATAGAAGCTATTATTAAGATTACAAAAAGAGAACCTGTAATAGTTCTTGTGATAAAATTATTCACTCTGATTAAATTTTGAAATGAGTTGTTTCGCTTTTAAAATATCATCAATATTGACATGTAATTCTATTTCACCTATTAAGTAAGCTGAATCTTGTTTGTTAATGATAAAAGATTCAATATCATTTTCAAACAACATGCCACTTATCAATTCAATTTTATATAGTTGTGAAGAAGTGTATATAAGTACCCATTTTTCATCCATATATAGCTGTATAGATTAAATGCTGTCATCAATTAAAAAAACATAAAGTTCCTTTGGGCCGTGTGCTCCCATTACCAATGTCTTTTCGATATCTGCGGTTCTGCTGGGGCCTGTTATCAATGAAATCATTGAGGGGATGTTGTCATATTTTAGTCTGATCAATTTTAATGCCTGTTTTAAATCATCCACCAATTGTGAAGCATATGCAACCACAACATGAATTTCAGGATAAACATTCATTCGTCGCCCTGACATTTGTTTAGATGAAACCATGATAGTTCCCAAACGAGCAATTAAAAATTCGCACTTAGTGATACCAACTTTTTGATTTAAAAAATCTTTTTCTGCACTTGAAATTGTTGGCTTGGCATCTTTTAAGAAAGCATTCAAATCATTATCAATACAATATAGATTGCTCCAATTGCAATTCTTAGCAATCTGATTAAAATTTGAAACAAAATCACTTTCGTTATCACAATAAACAAAGTTTCCTGAAACTGCATTAAATGCTTCAGCAAAAGTAATATCTAAAGATTCGGTAAAGTCATTATAAACAGATGATTCGAAATCAATATCTTGAAAAGGATTGTCAGATTTGTCAATCAATGCATCTCTTATTTGTTTAAGTACTCTCTCTTTTGATGTGCTTTCTTTCATGCTGTTAGTTTTTAAACACTTTTTTTTTCATTAAAGGGTTATAGTTATTCGTATAGCTTCATTAGCTTTTTTTAGAAATGTATCTAATATTTACACACTAGACCTTATCCAAAGTATCATCAGTATTTTTTTCAGTAAGCTCTTTAGGCATTTCTGTTGCTATTGCTGTTGTAGAACTGTTATCCTTAAATCCCTGAAACATCAAATCAACTTCTATATCTTTTTCAAAAGGTCTTTTTCCAAAAATTAGCTCCAAGTCTTCCCTGAAAATTACTTCTTTTTCAATCAAAACAGAAGCAAGACCATTTAATTTTTCTTTATTATCTTGTAGTAATTTAATCGCTCGTTGATAAGCAGTTTCAATTAAGAGGTGAATTTCCTGGTCAATTAATTCGGCAGTTTTTTCGCTATAAGGTTTTGAAAAGGCATATTCCTGTTGACCCGAAGAGTCGTAATAACTGATGTTTCCAATTTTATCATTTAATCCAAAATACACAACCATAGCATAGGCTTGTTTGGTTACTTTTTCCAGATCATTTAAAGCTCCTGTAGAGATTTTTCCAAAGGTTACCTGTTCAGCTGCACGTCCACCTAAAGCAGCCGTAATTTCATCCAGCATTTGTTCTGTAGTGGTTATTTGACGTTCTTCAGGAAGGTACCAGGCGGCACCCAATGCTTTTCCTCTAGGTACTATTGTTACTTTGACCAAAGGATGTGCATGTTCGAGCAACCAACTGATTGATGCATGTCCCGCTTCGTGGTAGGCAATTACTTTCTTTTCGTCCAGCGATATGATTTTGTTACGTTTTTCCAATCCACCTACTATCCGGTCAATTGCATCCAGGAAGTCTTGTTTTTCGATTATTTTTTTGCCTTTACGTGCAGCTATTAATGCCGATTCATTGCAAACATTGGCAATATCAGCACCAGAGAAACCTGGCGTTTGTTTTGCAAGAAATTCTACATTTAGATCAGGGTCATTTTTTAAATTGCGCATGTGAACAATAAATATTGCTTTTCTTTCCTCTAAATCAGGTAGCTCAACATAAATTTGACGATCAAATCTACCGGCACGCATCAACGCTTTATCTAAAATATCAGCACGATTAGTAGCAGCTAAAATTATAACCCCAGCATTGGTTGCAAATCCATCCATTTCGGTAAGTAATTGATTGAGTGTATTTTCTCTTTCGTCATTTCCTCCAGTCATTGCATTTTTGCCTCTTGCTCTACCAATTGCATCAATTTCATCAATAAAAATAATACAAGGAGCTTTCTCTTTGGCTTGTTTAAATAAATCTCTCACCCTTGAAGCTCCAACACCTACAAACATTTCAACAAAATCAGAACCTGAAATTGAGAAAAATGGAACTTTCGCTTCACCTGCAACGGCCTTCGCTAAAAGCGTTTTCCCAGTTCCTGGAGGACCTACCAATAAAGCTCCTTTAGGAATTTTTCCACCCAATTCAGTATATTTTGTAGGACTTTTCAGAAAGTCAACGATTTCAATAATTTCGGTTTTAGCTTCTTCTAAGCCGGCAACATCTTGGAAATTAATAGTTACACTTGTATCTTTATCGAACAGTTGTGCTTTTGATTTGCCAATGTTAAATATCTGACCTCCGCCACTTCCTTTGCCCATCATTCGCATAAATACTATCCAAATCACAATTAGAATTAGAAAAGGCCAAATAAATCCAAATATTTCACTTCCCCAGTCTCTACGGTTCTCTGGAGTAATAGCAACAGGATCTCTGTTTAATATGAGTTGCTTTTCAACTTCAGTTTTCCCAATAGTATCCTGAGATATTATCTTATTCTGAAGGTTGGCTATGTCTTTTTGGAAACCATCCAAGGTGACAAATTTGTAGATGTAAAAAGTTTTGCCTTTAAAAGTACTGCTAAATCCTTCTGGTTTAATGTTTTTGTAAGTTGTATCTTTAGCAACACTTTCGTTCTTTATATATATTTCGGCAGTTTCTTTGTTTACGATTACAATTTTTTCAATATCATTTTTAATGAATATTTTTGAAAGTTGACTCCAACTTACAATTTTGTCTTCTTCTTTGAATGAACTGCTATTGTTAAATTGTAAGGCTATAAAAACTACAGCGAGTATCCCATATATCCAATAAAAACTGAATTTTGGTTTTTTCGGCATATTAAATAATCCTTTTTTGTCTGAAGAAGTATTTTTTTCTTGTTTATCTTTATCGTTTTCCATTTATTTTATTTTTTCAATAGCTTGTTAATCGATATCTTCGATGATTTGTATATCTGCATCCGCCCAAAGTTTTTCTAATTGGTAAAATGCGCGGGTTTCTTTCTGGAATATATGTACTACAATATCAAAATAATCAAGTAAAATCCATTCTGAATTGATAAAGCCTTCTTTGAAACGTGGATGAGCTCCGATTGCTTTTCTTACTTCTTCTTGAACAGAATCTGCGATTGCTTCGGTTTGAGTGCGAGAATTACCCTCGCATATAATAAAGTAGTCAAACATACTATTATGAACATTCGAAAGATTCATTATGGTAATTTCTTTTCCTTTTTTTTCCTGTATTCCTTTTACGATAATATCGGCTAACATAGCCGAAGTTGAGTTGATTTTCTTTTTAGCCATTAATTTTTAATTATAGCATGCAAAATTACGTTTTTTTAGCGATTAAATTCACTACTATTTTTGTGAATATTTTATTATTTTTACAAACAAATGAAAGCAATATTATGTTCGATAAATTTTTTTCGGAAGATAAGATAATCCAACTGGCTAAAGTTACTTCTACCAATGAGTTTGCAGTAGATTTTCTAAAGAATAATAAAACAGATGAAGGTATTATTATTTGGGGAATTTCCCAAACCAATGGAAAAGGTCAGAAAGGGAATAGATGGGAAAGCGAAGATGGGCAAAATCTCACTTTTAGCATTATATTGCATCCAAAAATGATTGAACCATCGATGCAATTTCTCTTAAATAAAGCTATTTCACTTGGTATCATTGATTTTTTAGCATCAAAGATAGATAAAAACAAGCTCAAAATTAAGTGGCCCAATGATATATATATTGCTAAATTGAAAATAGCGGGAATTTTAATAGAAAATGAAGTATTAGGTGCTGAATTACAAACATCCATCGTTGGAATTGGACTCAATCTTAATCAAATCAAATTTTCATCAAATATTCCCAATCCGACATCTCTTTGCTTAATTTCCGGAAAAGAACAGGATACAAGGCTTATGTTATTGGAGTTATTGAATGCTTTAGAATCAAGAATATTAAAATTATATAACAATGATATTGAGTCAAATAATAATGATTATTTAAACAATTTGTTATATTATAATATTTACAAAAAGTACATTTGGCAGAACGCCGAAATAACTGCTAAGATTATTAATATTACTGAATATGGTCAATTAATTCTAAAAACAATTGATAACAAGACCCTAATATGTAACTTCAAGGAAATTGTCTTTTTGCATGATTAAATAAATGTATTTATTTATGCTCTTCTTTATTTTTATTTAAAATATCAGTTTGAATTTGGATAGATTCTTCATGGAGGATTTCCAGTAATTTTTTTATAAAATTTGTATGTAAACCAAATTCTTTGGCCTTACTCAAACGCTTGCAGATTATTTCGTTCCAGCGTTTAATTTGTAATATCGTGATATTGTTGTCTTTTTTATATTCGCCAATCTGAGAAACTAAATCCATACGTTTAGCCAAAATTTGTATCAATTCATCATCCGTACTGTCTATCATTGAACGAAGACTGTATAATTTATCTTCGAATTCGCTGCTTCCTTTTTCTTTTCGGAAAATTAATTCAGATAATAATTTGCCAAGTGCTTCAGCTGTAATTTGTTGTTTTGCATCAGTAAGTGCTTTCTCAGGATGAGGATGCACTTCAATCATTAAGCCTTGCATTTCTAGGTCCATTGCTTTTTGTGCTATTGAGCTCAATAGAATTCTGTTTCCTGCTATATGGCTTGGATCGGAAATGATTGGTAAGTCAGGTAAAATGCGTTTTAATTCTATCGGAATTTCCCATAATGGAGCATTGCGATAAGGCTGAGAATTATAAGTGTAAAAACCCCTATGGATAGCGGCAATTTTTTTAATTCCAACCTGATGAATTCGTTCAATGGCACCCAGCCAAAGTTTTAAATCAGGATTCAATGGGTTTTTTATCATTATAGGAATATCAATGCCTTTTAAAGCTTCGGCAATTTCCTGCATAGAAAAGGGATTGCCAACAGTTCGGGCTCCTAACCATAAAACATCTATCCCATTACGTAAGCAAGCTTCGATATGATGGGGCGTAGCAACTTCTACAGTAGTTAGTAACCCAGTAGTTTCTTTAACTTGCTTTAACCATTCTAAACCAATTTCTCCAACACCTTCAAATCCATCAGGGCGAGTACGTGGTTTCCAGATACCAGCCCTGAAAATTTTTACTGCAGGTATTTTGGCTATTTCAATTGCAGTTTGCAAAAGTTGTTCTTCGCTTTCAGCACTACAGGGGCCTGCAATAATCAGCGTTTCGTTGCCCGAAGCAACCCAATGATGAAGAGGTAATATGTCGAAATTTTTACTCATATGTTGTTTTGGCAAAATTAATTAAAGTTTATGTACAGATTTTTAATAATTTTACAAACTTAAACTTTTAACAAGGCCTTGTCATTTTTAAAAAGCTTAATTTAAATAAAACCAATTAGTTAAATGTTTAATATTGTATAGAATTTTATTAATTATTTCTAGAAATTTAAAATGGAAACAGTAAAAAGAAGTATCATTAAAGACTTACTAAAATCTGCTCAAAAAGAAAAATCAGGAACAATCGTAAATGTAAAAGGCTGGGTTAGAACCAAACGTGGAAATAAAAACATAGCTTTTATTGCTTTGAACGATGGTTCTATTATACATAGTATTCAAATAGTTGTTGACCTTGCAAATTTCGACGAAGAACTTATCAAACTTATCACTACCGGAGCTTGTATATCTGTCAACGGTAAATTGGTTGAATCGATGGGACAAGGTCAAAGTGTTGAAATTCAGGCTAATGAAATTTTTGTTTATGGTACTGCTGATGCAGAATCCTATCCTTTGCAAAAGAAAGGGCATTCCTTGGAATTTTTAAGAGAAATTGCGCATTTAAGACCCCGAACCAATACTTTTGGTGCCATTCTTCGTATTCGCCATGCAATGTCATTTGCAATTCATAAATATTATAATGATAATGGATTCTTTTACATTCATACACCCATTATTACAGGTTCAGATGCTGAAGGAGCCGGTGCCATGTTTCGCGTAACAACTTTAGATCCTAAAAATCCTCCTTTAACGGATGATGGAAAAGTGAATTATGCTGAAGATTTTTTTGGAAAAGAAACGAATCTAACGGTTTCAGGACAACTTGAAGCAGAATTGGCTGCAATGGCTTTGAGTAAAGTTTATACTTTCGGACCTACTTTCAGAGCCGAAAATTCAAATACACCCCGTCACTTGGCTGAATTCTGGATGAATGAACCTGAGGTAGCTTTCAATGAAATTAAAGAAAACATGGATCTTGCTGAAGATTTTATAAAATCACTTGTAAGTTATGCCTTGGAAAACTGTACTGATGATCTTGAATTTCTCAATAACATGTACGACAAGGAACTCATCGAAAGATTGAATTTTGTTGTAAACAATAGCTTTGAGCGTTTGGCTTATACTGATGCTATCGAAATATTATTAAAATCAGGACAATCCTTTGAGTTTCCTGTTTCATGGGGAGTTGATCTACAATCGGAACATGAACGCTTTTTGGTTGAAAAGCATTTTCAGAAACCTGTCATATTAACTGATTATCCTAAAGATATCAAAGCATTTTATATGAAACAAAATGAGGATGGGAAAACTGTTCGTGCAATGGATGTTTTGTTTCCAAAAATAGGTGAAATTATTGGTGGATCTCAACGTGAAGAAAATCTTGAAAAACTTCAACAACGCATTGCCGAAATGGGTATACCAGAAAAAGATGTTTGGTGGTATCTCGACACCCGAAAGTTTGGAACAGCTCCTCACAGTGGATTTGGCTTAGGTTTTGAAAGATTGATTTTGTTTGTTACTGGGATGTCTAATATAAGAGATGTAATACCATTTCCACGAACACCTATGAATGCAGAATTTTAAATCAATTACTTCTTCAGTAACATTCAACTCTGATGGTTTGTGATTAAAGCGTAATACGAATACAACCTATGAAATAACCAATAACTCATTTACTAATAATTATTAACCAATGTTAAGTCAACGATTACAGCAAAAACTACAGCAAAAACTTTCGCCTCAGCAGATATTGCTGATGAAGTTATTGCAAGTGCCTACCGTTGCACTTGAACAGCGAATAAAGCAGGAATTGGAAGAAAATCCTGTATTGGAGGATATGTCTGATAGCAGTGAAGGTGAAAGCTCAGATAATAATGATGAATATGAAAATGAAATTTCTGACGATAATTCACGCGATACTACAGATTTTGATTTTAACGATTATTTGGATGAAGATGATGTAGATTCCTACAAACTTAAAGCTAACAATAAATCTGCAGATGAAGAACGAAAAGAAATTCCCTTTGCCTCAGAAGCTTCATTTCAGGAAACATTAATCGACCAATTATTGATGCTTGGTCTTGACGAAAAACAATATAATATTGGATTAACCCTTATTGGTAACTTAGATGATTCTGGTTATTTAATGAGAGATATCAAAGCCATGGTGGATGATTTCGCCTTTTCTCAAAATTTAGAGATTACAGTAGCTGAAATAACGGCAGTTCTTGACATTATTCAGGAACTTGATCCTGCTGGAGTTGGAGCCCGAAGTTTGCAGGAATGTTTATTGTTGCAATTGCAACGTAAGGATGAACAAACTGCTTCTGTGCAATTGGCTTATAAAATTTTAAATGTTCAGTTTGATCGGTTTGCTAAAAAACATTTTGATAAGATTATTGAGAAATTCAATATTTCAGAGGAAGAAATGAAATCGGCAATTGATGAAATATTAAAACTAAATCCTAAACCTGGTAATTCTGTTGGCGGATCTTCAAAATTAAATCAATATGTTATTCCTGATTTTATCATTAACAATAGCAATGGAGTGTTGGAACTTTCACTGAATAATCGTAATACACCTGAACTTAGAGTAAATCAGACCTATGCTGAATTACTTCAAGGTTATGCTGTAAGCAATCAAAAAACTGAACAACAAAAAGATGCAGCGATGTTCATCAAACAAAAAATTGATTCAGCACGTTGGTTTATTGAAGCCATCAAACAACGTCAAAATACTTTGTATGTGACCATGAGTGCAATCATGAATTATCAGCATGAATATTTTCTCGATGGTAATGTTTCAAAACTCAGACCTATGAAACTTAAAGATGTTTCGGATGTGGTAGGTCTTGATATTTCAACCATTTCAAGAGTTGCAAATAGTAAATATGCAGAAACTCATTTTGGTACTTTTCTGCTTAGAGATTTCTTTTCTAAATCAATGATTAATGATTCTGGTGAGGGTATTTCAACTACCGAAATTAAAAGTATATTAAAAGAATGTATTGACAATGAAGATAAAACATCGCCTCTGAATGATGATGAGCTTACTGAAATATTAAACAAAAAAGGTTTTAACATTGCTCGTCGTACGGTAGCTAAATATCGTGAAGGTATGGATATTAGAGTGGCCAGGTTAAGAAAGGAAATTTTGTAAATGGAAAATAAAATTGCCCGGATTATATCCTTTGTTTTTCACCCTTTACTGATGCCAATTTATACTTTTAGTATTTTGTTCAACATGCAGACGTTTTTTGCTTCAATTCTAACTTTTGAGGGAAAAATGATGATACTTTTTTTTGTTTTTGTTTCAACATTCGTATTGCCTGCTACGCTAACTTACATTCTGCTTCGAAAAAAACTCATTAGTTCAATTTATTTAGAAAAACGTGAAGAAAGAAGCATCCCATTTCTTTTTACCATCATCTTTTATTACGGAACCTGGTTTATGTTGAAAAATGCGAATATTCCTACTATCTATCTTCTTATAATGCTGGCATCCACATTGATAATAATTTTAGCCTTCTTTGTTAATTTTAAATTTAAAATCAGCATGCATACATTGGCAATTGGGGCTTTAACCGGCATTATTTTTGGAATATCCTGTCGTTTCGGGATAGAAATGCTTGGAACAATTTTGATTTTGATTTTTATTAGTGGTTTAGTAGGCTATTCCCGATTGGCACTGAACGCTCACCGATCGGTTGAAGTTTATAGTGGTTATTTGTTAGGCTTTTGTAGTATGCTTGGTTTACTATTGATTGCTTAGTGTTTTTTATAAATTTAAATAAGCATTTTTTTTAAAACTTAAAAAATAAAGCGGTTTCTCCAGTGAAATTTATTTTGTTAAAATCCTCATAACCAGCATAACCACCCATAATATTAAATCCAAACCGCTTTTGAAAAGTAAACTCAATTCCAATCCCTATGCCATTGTTAAAATATTTATTTACTTCAACTGGCTTACTTAATTTTTTCTTATTATAGTAATATTGATTGCCCTGGTATAAATATAAATTCAAATTTTCTGCCTTAACAATCGTATAAAGAAAAGTGATACCAATGCTAAATATTTCACGTTCATTATCCACATATGGTGCGAAAGTTGCTTGTGCCCCAAATTTAGTCGGAAGATACCGATAGGACAAACCATAACCAGTTGTAAATCCTGCTGCAACACCCAGTGCATGCTTAAATTCAGTATCGTTTTGAGCTTGTAATGGAATTATTTCTACAAGCATTAATAGAAATAATAACGACATTAAGATTCTTGTTTTCATTTTTGTGAATTTTTAAATTTAACAGTATCTTCTAATAGGGTTCGATGGATTATTTACTTTTTAAAATCAAAAATAAAGAACCCTTTATATTTTAAAGATTTAAAATGTAAAGATACATATTCTAAAACAAATTATTATTAAAATTATATAACAATATTAATTAAATTAAGTTATTGAATTAGAATAAATTATGATTTTTTACGTATTCGCAAATGACAAATCTTTTAATGGTTTTTATAAGCTTTTAAGAATAGCTTTTAGCATTAATTAATATTTCTGACCTTATTTTTTATCCATAAATACCAATTTAAAGGGTTCAGCTTTCTTTTATACTTTTTAATCAGTTGTTTGCCAAGAATGGCAACTCCAAGCCACCAAGTTAGTTCACAAATGATGATACATATTGTTATAAGCATGCTTTTCATTGCAAATGAAACAGTTAAAAACGGGACTAAAAAAATGAATCCCATAAATACCCCTGACAGTAGAATAAGGGTAAAGGCTAAATAATTCAGTTTACTTCTATATTGCATTTTTTTCATTTACACTTTTTATGTATGTTTTCATGAAAGCTGAATAGTCATCGAATTGAGCATATAATAAAATAAATGAAGAGCAGTTGCTACCTGACTTATCTATTGGACAACGTAGTTCTCTTGATTGTGTTGCGTTAGCTGAATTCCATACCGTTAAAAATGGTTGTACAGAAACATTTCCTAGTATCTTTTCATCAAAAAGGCAATATTTAACATCTCCTTTGGCATCAATGTAAGCTGCGACCTCACCGCAAGAACAGGATTCCTTATAAACATTATAATGTGGTTTTTCGTCAGATAAATTTATTCGATTTGGTAAGCTGAAAAAACAAGGTTGTGTAATTTCAACTACTGTTTTGTTTCCTTTTGAAGCTTGTATTAAACCATATTGTGCATCTGCCATTTCTTCACCTGAAATAAGCTCATGAATCAGACTTAGTTTTGCCCTTCCATCAGGAAACAGCACTCTGAATTTAAATTTTGCAACGCCCAACGATGAAACAAAAAGATATGTTTTGACCACATCTTTATAATTCGAACGGCACAATGAATACCTGACAGAAACATCCAGTCCTGAAGCGATTGCTGTTTTAATGGCATTTGTTGTCTTACTGAACCCCATTTCATCTCTCCGCAACCAACTGTGGAATGTGTCCCATTGATGGTTTGTATCGTCAATATATGCATGTTCTCCAGATGAATCAAGACCGATCTGGATTCGTGTTACGCCAGCTTCTTTTAATTCATTACAGTTTTCCTTGTTTAATTCCCATCCTCTAGTTACCAACCTGACATTAATTCCCAATGATTTGGCAAATTGTGTTATTTTTATTACCTTATCTTTTTCAATCATTGGCTCGCCCCCAGTTAATACAATCCTGTCAAGGTTTGGATTCAATGCATATACTTCTTTTAATATATTGATAAAATCATCTGAAGATAAGCGATCTAGATCTTTTCCTGAATGGTTGTAGCAGTGTCTGCAAGTACCGTTGCATTTTACTGTAATTGCAAATCTTAATTCGCTAGGTATAATTAGTTTTGATTTCATAATATTATCTAATTAATTCTAATTCTTATCTCAAAGATACAAAATCTATTTCCTAAATATTAAAATAATTATTTATGTATTGAATTGCATAGTTGTGATTGAGTGGTTGAACTAATTACGGAAGTGATGATATTTTTTCTGAAGTTAATCCTATTATTTGTTTAAAAATAGCTGATGCAAACTGAAAAAAAATTGAGTTGTTTATTAAATGCAATTTGAATGGAAACGTTTAAAATTTATTTAAATTTAACACATATTCGCTTTTAGCTAAATTATATTGTATTTTTACATTAAAATAATAAATCTTTTTTTTCTATCTGCTATTTTCATTATAGGGTATTATTTGATTTTAATTTAAATTGGTTAAAATTAGAATCTTTTGTAAAGTATTCTGTCTTTAGTTATAAATTGATGGGGGGCGTTTCTGAAGTATATCAGAAAACTGAATCTGTTTTTAGTTTACATAGCTCAATTAAAAGAGGAAAGATGAAAGCATCTGGTGAAAATTTCCACCTAAGTAAGTGGTTTCTTGATTTTACGAGTGATAAAGGAGAGGCTATGATTTTCTATGCTGCAAAATTGACATGGTATGGATGGTCAATAAATTATAGCAGTTGGCTGGCCTACGATCCAATCGCTGGCGTAAGCCTGAAATCCAGCATCCGTAATGTTCAAATGCCTTGCGTAATTGCAGATATTGTTAAATGGAGCGATTTAAAATTAGGTATATCGGGAAGATGGGTGTCAATGGCTGAAACACTTCAGACCCGTATTTTCGAAACTGGCGAAGGTTACGTGGAATGGACGTGTTATCAGCCTGCCTCTAAAGTTAGTTTGTGTATAAAAGAAAAGTTACTGGAAGGAATCGGCTATGTTGAAAAATTAACCCTAACAATACCTCCGTGGAAAATTCCAATGGAGGAATTACGGTGGGGCCGATTTATATCCAATGATAACAAGCTAGTGTGGATAGAGTTGAGAGAAAAAGTGCTGCAACAATGGGTTTGGTTAAACGGAGAACGTTTAAATACATGTATAGTTGAAGATAATCAAATCAATATCCCTGAAAAAAATATGGTTTTAGATCTCAATAGGGAAGTTGTACTTGAATCAGAAAAAAAAATAGTTTCGCTTGCTGAAAAATTTATCCGTTATATTCCAGGAATCAATAAATTAATACCCATGAAATTTTTAATGGCTGACGAATTTAAATGGCTTAGCAAAGGCATGCTAAAGATAGATTCCAAAACAATAAATACCGCTTATGCAATTCATGAACTCGTGAAATTTTAAAAACGCAGTAATGATGGTTCTGAAGGTAGATAATATTGCAAAATCTTATGGGCGAAATAATGTCCTTAAAAATGTTTCCTTTGAAATGCATACAGGAGGCTTATATGGTATTGTTGGAGAAAATGGTGCAGGGAAGTCGACTTTACTGAAAATCATTGTAGGCGAATTAAAACCTGATGATGGAAAAATAAGTCTTGAATGCAGGCTTGGGTATTGTCCACAGGAAGCAATACTCTTCACTCAACTCACAGTAGAAGAGCATTTCGAGTACTTCTCAGCTGCTTACAAAATTGATAAAACAGCGTCTTACAGACAAAGTGAATATCTGATGAATTATTTTAATTTTAAAAAGTATTCGAAAATAAAAATTAGTAATTTAAGTGGAGGAACACAACAAAAATTAAACCTTGCCATTGCACTTTTGCATAAGCCTGACTTATTGATACTTGATGAACCATACAGTGGATTTGACTGGGATACTTTCTTGAAATTCTGGGAATTAACACATCAGCTCAGGAAGGAGGGTTGCTCTATTCTGGTTGTTAGCCATCTAATTACTGAAAAGAATCGATTTGATACAATATTTAACCTCGAATCAGGAGGGTTTTTATGAGTATAAAAAGAACTACAACAAGTTTGTTCATGATTTTGCGAATGTTGTTCAGACGCAGAGTTGTAATCCTATTGCTGGTAATCATGCCGCTAGTTTTTCTAAGTGTCGTTGAATTGACAGCCTCTGTAAAGCATATTTTCTTCAGGCTCGCATCATTGGATGAAAAGGTTTTTATTGAAGAAAGTCAAAAGCAAATTTCATTGATCTTTTTTTCTGTTACTTCAACCGGTTTTTTGGTTTCATTTCTTGCGTTAAACCTCATTCAAATAAATAATGATGCTAACAAAAGGCTTGTTATATGTGGATATCATCCATTGGAACTTCTTTTTGCTAATTTGCTTTGCCTTCTTCTTATCATACTTTTTATTGCCATATATATAGGCTCACTTATTAATCTGTTCTTTTCAGTAAAGCATTTAATAATGTATATTTTCGGACTTATTTTAATTGGTTTCGTTTATGGTTGTTATGGATTGGCCATTGGAAGCCTCATTAAAGGGAAACTGGAAGGCGTATTTTTAATAGTATTGCTGGCAAATATAGATTCAGGTTGGCTTCAAAATCCTATGTATTATGCAGATGCACAAAATAATATAATAATTCGATATCTACCTGCTTATTTCCCATCACAATCTGCCATTATTTCAGCATTTACTGATTATTCAGCTGTTAATGCAAGGTTTTACAGTATTTTATATGGTTCCTTTTTCTTGATTCTCTCTTTACTTATTTTTTATAACAAAATGCATATAAAGAAATGAAATAGCCATAAGAATAATATTCAAACAAATCGAGAATGATATTATATGGCGAAACGAAGTTCACGAACAAATTTAAAATTAATTAATCATGTGAGTAATTCCATGTGACAATTAAATAATTTAAATTAATAACACATGAAAAAAAAATCACAAATATTTGGCAAATTAATGTATTCTGTTACTTTTCTAATTCTAATACCAATTGGATTATGGTATTGGGCATTCAATACAGAATACTTAATTACATATCCGGCTCTGCAATCAAATATTTTTGGAGGTATTCTGATAATCGTCGGGACTATACTAATGGCATGGGCTATGCTTGTTTTAAAACAATTTGGAAAAGGACTACCCATGAATGCATATCCTCCAGCATATTTTGTTAGCAAAGGACCTTACCGACTTTTTCGGCATCCAATTTATTGGGGTTTTGCTTTTCTTTTGATTGGCTTTTTTATTTATAAAGGCTCTGCAAGCGGACTCTGGCTGGTTTCACCAATAACGATACTCGCAATGATTGCTTTGGTCTATGGTTATGAAAAACATGATTTAGAAAAGCGTTTCCCAGATAAAAAATTATTAAGTTTTTTTGATATTCCGGAAAATATAAATGATTTCTCTAGTTTCATAGATAGGTTTTCTTCCTTGTCTTTAATTATTCCTATTTTAATAATAACTAATTTTGTGATTGTATTTTTAGATGGAAATTTATCACCTAAAATTGAAGATTCTTTTCAGCTAAGTTTAAAATTTGATTCGTTTTTTCTGACAATATTTAGTCTTATTTATTTATTAATTATACCTTTATTTCTTAAACGAAAAGTTGATCTCAGAATTTGGGTAATTTCTTCTATGCTTTCATTGTTTTTTTATCTTTTTCTTGTACTATTATTTCCCGAAATAATTTCTCAATACCATCTGTTACAATCTTCTTCAATATTAACTGTCCCTATTTTTTTGATTTTCATCTCTTTAAAGTCAATCTACAGTCAATCTAAACCTATGGCTTTACTTTTTTCTATCTTTGCTTTAATACTGATTGTGTTCCAGTTCTCAAATTCACGTTCAGCAATCCAGCATATTATTCTTTCAATTATTATATTTCTATTTTCCTCCTATTATTTAAGTATCTGGAGTTTCTTGAAAAACTTTTCAGAGAAACTTGCTAATTCATGGAAAGAATGGATAATTGGGGACATCAGGATTATTAATCATGGATTTTATGCTGGCTTAGGATCTGCTTTTGTAATTCTGATAGCTGGGTTTTTAGCAGGGAGTGAATACACTCTTGCATTACTTATTGGCGGTTTTTTGCTTACTATTTCTGCTGCACTTTGGGCTCAGATTATTGAAGGTTCTGAAAAACTGAAAAGACCTTTTGGATACTATGGCTCTGTAGTAGGCGTTTTTTTTGGCAGTATAGTCGTTTTTTTAATGGGACTTAATGTATGGGTTGTTTTAGGTGTTATTTCAGTTAGTATGCCTTGGGGACAGGCAATTGGCCGATTAAGATGTCTTGTAAATGGTTGCTGTCATGGCTGTCAGACAAATAATTCAGAAATAGGTATCCGATTTTTTCATCCACGAAGTAGGGTAAGTAATATTTCAGGCCTAAAAGGAGAGTTGATTCACCCAACACAACTGTACTCTGTTTTATGGCTTTTTATAATTGGTATCGTATTATTTTCTTTATGGATTCATCATTTTCCGGGCTCTTTTTTGTTTGGGATGTACCTCATCTTAACCGGACTTGGTCGTTTCGTAGAAGAAGCATTTCGGGGTGAAGTACAAACACCTGTATTTAAAAAACTTAGACTTTATCAATGGGTTGCAATTGTTTCAATATTTGTTGGCATTCTGATGACTACTATCAAAGTAGAAGTTATAGAAATTCATTCCGGGTTCAATTGGCCATCTGTTTGGTATGCTATCATAATTTTTGCATTTGTTACTTTTTCAATGGGCGTGGATTTTCCGAACTCAAATGCAAGATTTTCAAGATTGGTATAAATGATGGAAATTAAAACTTTAGATATGATAATGTAATATATTGTTAATCAATTGATTTGAATTTTTACAAAATGAGCATACATTCCCCTTTGATTAATACTCCTCTTGTCGAATCAGCCAGAAGACTGTATTATGGAGGAGGTATATCTTTTAAAGGAATCATTAAATTGCTATTTTTTTATCTGCAGATTTTTATTTCTATTCCCTTTAGCTTTATGCAATTTCTAATTTTTAATCAGAAAATAAAAAAAACCAAAATTTCAAAGGATGCTGTTTTTATTCTCGGTCATTACAGAAGTGGCACTACCTATTTGCATAAATTATTGGCCAGCGATCAACAATTTGCTTACTTGACAAATTATGATGCCTTATTTGCTAATAGTTGTCTGCTTTTCGGGAAAAAATTACAAATAGTTTTTCAATTTCTGATAAATAGGTTCCAAATTAAAAATCCCTTCTTTCACAACAGTATTGTATTGCTTTCAGAACCTACCGAAGAAGATGATTTCCTGATGAATAAAGTGTCGGTCTATTCTGCGTATTGGGGCCTTATTTTCCCAAATCGCTGGCGTGAATGGTTAAACGCATCACCCCAGTTACTAAATCATGAATATACTGAGGGATGGAAAAAGGAATATATAAATACTATTAAGTTTATTGCTTTCAAAAATAGTGGAAAGAAACTTCTTCTGAAAAGTCCACCAAATACAGAAAGGATATACTTACTGCTAGAAATCTTCCCACAAGCAAAATTTGTGTTTATATACAGAAACCCATACCATATGTATTATTCTATTAAAAATATGTGGAAGCAAGCCATTCTTAAATATTACAGTGTTCAAAAAATTACAGAAGATGAGCTTGATGAAATTGTTTTTGGTCATTTTGTATATCTTATGGATAGATATGAAGAAGATAAAAAATTAATTCCAGAAGCTAACCTCATTGAAATTTCGTACGAAGATTTGAAAGCGGATTCATTCAATACAATGCAAAAGATATATCTTAAACTCAAGCTTGAAGGATTTGATTCAGCATCTGATGAATTAAAAGCTCAATTGGAACATGAGGAAAAATACAAGAACTTCACATATGAGTTCAGTGAAACTACCTTTAAAAAGATTGAAGCGAAATGGGGGAAGTATATCAATCAATGGAATTATAATCGGATGGACCAATAATTTTTTCAAAGCTTTATTCAAAATAGCTTGGAATAATTATATATAGAAAGAAAAATTGCAGAATAGTTTTTCTTAACTAAACGGTTCATTTTTCTTAAAATCAGGGAGGTAAGTTTCGGTGCTTTCTAATTCTTGTATCCAACCACGGTGAAAACCTAGTTTTTCCGCTTCTTTTACAACTACTTCGTATTCAGAAACAGTTAATTTTCTATTTAAAAAAGGATGGTGTTTTAGTTTTTCTAAGGGGTAATATTGTGCCATTAATGATAACGAAATATCAGGAGATAATTCCTCGGCAATAAAACGCAATACTTTCAGACTATTTTCAATTTGGTCGGGTAACACCAAATGACGGATGATTAAACCTGATTCGGCAAGGCCTTCGTCATTTTTAATCAATGTACTCCCTTTTTGTCGATACATCTCTTTTATTGCTAAAATAGCTTTATCTGGATAATTGCTTGCATCAGACAATTCCTTTGCCAATTCATGGTCTAAATATTTAAAATCAGGCAAGTAAACAGAAATATAGCTTTCCAAAAGGCGAATCGTTGATGCTTTTTCGTAAGCATTTGTATTGTAAACTGTAATAGGATTTCGTCCATTTAAACGTAAGCTTTCAATTATCTCAATTACATGGGGTACATAATGAGAAGGGGAAACAAATCCTACCGTATTTATCTGGTGAAGCTCTAAAATAGCAATAATTTCAGCTATTACTTCTTCGAGTGAATATGCTCTTGAAATAACAACTCCTTGATTACAACTAATCTGAAGGTTCTGGCAATAAATACATTGTAGGTTGCAACGGCTGAAAAAGACATTGCAAATTCCATTTTCTCCACTAATTACAGGCTCTTCACCTTTGTGTAATACAATTGATGAAATATGATAGCCTGCATCACTTCCGCAATAACCCAGTTTGTCCGAATAACGGTCTGCATTACAGTTGCGTGGGCAAAGCTTACAATCTTTCAGGTTTTCGAATAATTCAGTCAACAAATTTATTTTAAATGAAGTGCAAAAATACGAAGATAAGTCGAAATTCTGGATTAAAAAACTACGTAAGCAGGTAGGAAATGCTTAATTGCAAATATATTCAAACCACTTTGTTTATAGAAACTTTCTTTTCGCTTTTGTAACTTTGTACCTAAATAATCATTAGATTTGTAAAAGAAAAATAAACTTGAATTTCATGGAATATATATTGGCTTCCATAGCTTTAGTACTTGGATTTATCATCGGTTATATTGTGTCTACTCAGAAATCTCATAAAAATGCTGAACTACTTCTGCAAAAAAATGCGGAAACTGAGCAGCAGCTTATGGTTATAAAAGCCGAAAAAGAAATGTTATTTCAAAATATGCAAAATACGATTGCTTATATTGAGAAAGAAAAAGACAATGTAAAAGCTCAATTGAGCGAAGAGCAACAAAAATCTGATTTGTTGGGAAATCGCATCACCAAAGCAGAAACTGAATACCGTAATTTACAGGAAAAATTGAATACCCAAAAAGCAGAATTAGAAGAAATTCAGAAAAAATTTACAACAGAATTTGAAAATATTGCCCATAAGATACTGAAGCAGAATTCTCAGGAATTTACGACAACCAACCAAAAGAATATTTCTGATATTCTCAATCCTTTGAAAGAGAAAATTCAGTCGTTTGAGCAAAAGGTGCAGGAAACTCACGTACAAGGTGTGAGAGACAATACCAGCCTGCGTGAAGAAGTGAAGAAATTGTATGAACTCAACAGTAAAATCAGCGAAGAAGCCAATAACCTTACCAAAGCTTTGAAAGGCGATAATAAAAAACAAGGAAACTGGGGCGAAATGGTGCTTGAAAGGATACTGGAACGCTCAGGTCTGATAAAAGGAGAGGAGTACGAAACACAATTTACGGCCCGCAACGATCACAATGAAATTTTACGTCCGGATGTTGTAATTAAATTACCGGATAATAAACATATTATCATCGATTCAAAAGTTTCGCTGATTGCCTATGAACAATATGTAAACGCAGAAGCTGCAGAAGATAAGGAAAAGTTCAGCAAGCTTCATATTGAATCCTTGAAAGCACATGTTAAAGGATTGAGTGAAAAGAGTTATGCTTCCTCAACAGCTTTTAATACCCCTGATTTTGTACTGATGTTTTTACCCATAGAATCTTCCTTCAGCATAGCCATTCAACAGGATATTGAACTCTTTAATTTTGCCTGGGATAAAAGGGTCGTTATCGTAAGCCCTTCAACTTTGCTGGCAACTCTTAAAACAGTAGAATCAATCTGGAAAAGAGAAAAACAAACTCAGAATGCTATTGAGATTGCTACAGAAGGAGGGAAGTTGTACGATAAATTTGTAAGTCTGGTAGATGATTTAAAAAGACTAGGCAATCAATTGGATACGGTTCAAAAAACCTATCAGGAAGCAAATAAAAAACTGCATAGCGGAAGTGGAAATTTAATTGGAAGGGTTGAAAAATTAAGACAATTGGGGGCTAAAAACACAAAAAATATTTCCGAAGTATCATTAAATCAAATTGAATTGAATATTGATGAAGTCGTTGAGGAGTAAAAAGTATTAAATTAAGTTATTAAGTTATTGTGTTATTGGGTTATTAGGGGGACAGTTGGATAACTCTATTCTATTCAAATTCTTAAAACCTATGCTAAAAATATTTTGCCTCGCTAATTGCAATAACCAATAATCATTAACCCATTAACCATTAACCAATAACCAAGCAAACCAAGCAAGCCAAATGGAACGAATAACTCTTTTTGCCGATGTATTGTTACCGCTTCCATTGAAGGGCTATTTTACCTATCGTATTCCTTTTGAAATGAATGAAATGCTAAAACCTGGGCAGCGGGTTGTAATTCAGTTTGGTAAAAAAAAGGTTTATACAGCCCTGGTTAGACGGATTCACGAAAAACCGCCCCTTGCTTATGCTGTCAAATATATACTCTCAGTGCTTGACAGTGAAGCCATCGTGAATGAAAAGCAGTTTTTGTTATGGGAGTGGATAGCTGATTATTACATGTGTGCCATTGGTGAAGTAATGAATGCAGCTTTGCCTGCTGCCTTTAAACTGGCCAGTGAAACACGTATATTAATTAATCCTGATTTTGATGGAGATTTTTCTCAGTTCAACGAATATGAAATGTTGGTGGCAGAAGCCCTGGTTTCCAGAGAATCACTTACTGTTAGTGAAGTCACTGAAATTACAGGCTTGCAGAAAACCATTCCTTTGATTAAAACACTGATAGAAAAGGCAGTTATTATTACCGATGAAGAAATTGCAGAAAAGTACAAACCTAAAATTGAAACCTATGTACGCCTTAATGAACCCTATGCAAATGAAAAGGCGCTTATGGATATCTTCGACAAATTGGAGAAAAAAGCTTTTCGTCAACTACAAGTTTTACAATCATTTTTGCAGCTAACTGGCTTTTTTCAGACTTTTGACAATGAAATAAAGAAGTCTGAATTATTAAAAAATCCAGATTTTTCGGATGCTCAAATTAAATCGCTGCAACAAAAAGGAATATTTGAAATTTTTGAAAAAGAGCAAAGCCGACTCGAAGGTTCTGATGCTTATAGTACAGTGGGCGATATTGTGTTGAGCGATGAACAACAGCTTGCTTTTGATTCAATTAAACAAGGTTTTGAGCAGAAATCGGTAGTTTTATTACATGGAGTAACTTCAAGCGGGAAAACTGAAATTTACATTAAATTAATAGACGAAGTTATTCAACAGGGCAAACAAGTTTTGTATTTATTGCCAGAAATAGCGTTGACTGCTCAAATAATTAATCGTTTGCAAAAATTTTTCGGAAATAAAGCAGGGGTTTATCATTCTAAATACAGCGAAAATCAAAGAGTCGAAGTTTGGGGAAAAGTGATTTTAGCATCTCAGGGCATTGATAATGAAAATTATAATGTCATATTGGGTGCTCGTTCGGCTTTGTTTCTACCTTTCGATAATTTGGGATTAATTATAGTAGATGAAGAACACGACAGTTCTTATAAACAATACGACCCTGCACCACGATACAACGCCCGTGATGCTGCCATTTATCTTGCTGCAATGCATGGAGCCAAAACGGTATTAGGATCTGCAACGCCAGCTATTGAAACTTATTTCAATACATTAACGCGGAAATATCAATTGGTTGAAATCAACGAAAGATATGGAGGTATGGAGTTGCCCGAGATAATTATTGCTGATTTAAAAATAGAAACCCGTCAAAAAACAATGCATTCGCATTTTTCTTCAGTATTGATCAATCATATTGAAGCAGCATTGGCAAAAAAACAACAAGTAATTTTATTCCAGAATCGAAGAGGGTTTTCATTAAGGATTGAATGTGATAGCTGTCATTATATGCCGGAATGCAAAAACTGTGATGTTACACTTATTTATCATAAATATCAGAATCAGTTACGTTGCCATTATTGTGGATATTCAACACATATTCCTGAAAAATGCCCTGAATGCGGAAGTACTGGTATGATGATGAAAGGTTTCGGTACAGAAAAAATTGAAGAAGATTTAGCTGTAATTTTTCCAAAAGCAAGTATTGAACGCATGGATTTAGATACTACCCGTTCCAAAAATGCTTACCGTAGAATTATATCTGATTTTGAAGATCGTAAAATCGATATTTTAGTAGGAACTCAAATGGTTACCAAGGGCCTGGATTTCGATAATGTGAGTATTGTAGGCGTCTTAAATGCAGATAATATGATCAGTTATCCCGATTTTAGATCTTTTGAAAGAAGCTTCCAGCTCATGGCACAGGTAAGCGGACGTGCAGGAAGAAAAGGGGAGAGGGGTAAAGTAATTATTCAAACGTATCAACCTAAACACGAAGTTATAAAAAATGTAATCAACACAGATTATCGGGCTATGTTTAACAGTCAGATCAGCGAACGAAAAAACTTTAGGTATCCGCCATTTTACCGTTTGATTAAAATAACATTAAAGCATAAAGATGCAGATATTTTAAATAAAGCTGCTACAGAATTTTCAACTGAACTCCGGAAAATATTTGGAAAACGTGTGTTAGGACCTGAATTCCCAATAGTTTCAAGAGTTAAAAATATGTATTTGAAAGATATATTGATAAAAATTGAGAAGGAAGCCAGTCTTGTTCAAGCAAAAGATCAATTAAGAAATATTGTAGAGCATTTTATGCAAACTAAAAAATATTCACAGATAAGAATGTTGATTGATGTTGATCCAATATAATCAGAATCATACAAAAACCAAAAAGGTGTAATTTACTCTTTGACAATCAAGAATATATCTTCATTGTCTCTTTTAAGTAAATACTTTTCGCGGGCAAATTTTTCTAGTGTTTTCATGTTAGTATTCAACTCATATGTTGCTTTACGGTCTTTTTCAATTTCTTTAATATAGTATGCTTTCTTAAATCGCAAATCTGAAAGTTCTTTTCTTAATTTGTATTGAGCTATCATATTATTTTTATCGATAGCTACCATCCATACAATAAAAACCAAAGAAGTGATTATGTATTTATTATTAAAAAAAAACAAAGTTTTTCTAAACATGGTTGGAATATTTAATGCAAAAGTACAACTAGAATATTATTAAAAAAGCAGAAATTTATTTATTTTTGAACGAAAAAATGTTAATAGTATATGTGCAAAACTAAACAAAAAAAAAGCCAGTAATAAAGATAAATTAAAGGCTTTTTTATTCATTCTTTTAATTATCTTACAAAGACTTTATAATCCCAAGCTTTTAGCTGAATTTTTATTTTCCCTTTCAGTAGTATTTTTTCAGAAGTAAACCATTCTGAATAATTACCTTCTAATCCTTTAAAATCGACAACTGTTTCAACAGCTTTCTTGCTCAGATTGGCTATCACGATTATTGTATTTTTGTCTTTTTTTCTACTGAAAGCGAATATGGTATTGGTTTTGTCACTGAGCATTTTTGAATATTTACCCCCAAAGTTACCATTCCATAAAGCTTGATTCGTTGTCTTTAGTTTTAAAAGAGAGGTGTAAAAAGCTTCCAAAGGATAATTCCCCCAGTTGATTTCATCTTTTTCGAAGAAAGCAAGGCTTTTGTTTAAGCCAGCTTCCTGACCGTTGTACAATAATATCATTCCAGGTAATGTAGCTGTTAAAACAGCAAAAGCCGGAGCTGCAATTCCCATTCTTTTTTCAACCGTACCATTCCATGAATTCTCATCGTGATTGTCGATAAAAATCATTCTATAAGCATCTGAAGTGAATAAACTATCCTGTTTAAGCAAGTATTTGTCAATGTCATGCACTCCCAGTTTCCCCTGAGCTATTTTGTTCATTATGTGATGCAAATCCCAGGAGTAAGACATATCAAAAGCTTTTTTATGATGTATGGGGACTTCTGCTTCAGCAAGCATAAAAACTGCTTTTGTTTTATCGAGTTCAGCTCTGGCCTGGTTCCAAAAATCAACAGTAACCATTTCAGCAACATCGCATCTAAATCCATCAATATTAGCTTCTTTTATCCAGTATTGCATGGCATTTATCATCGCTTGACGCAAATCCATATTTTTATAGTTAAGCGCAATTACATCAGTCCAGTCAAAGGGAGCGATAAACTTTCCAAGGCTATCTTGTTTGTACCATTCGGGATGTTCTTTAGCCCATGGATTGTCCCAGGCAGAATGGTTGGCAACCCAATCGATAATAACATGCATACCAAAAGAATGTGCTTTTATTACAAGGCTTTTCAAATCGTCCAATGTTCCAAATTCAGGATTAACTTTGGTATAATCGCTGATTGAATAATAAGATCCCAAACTGCCTTTACGGTTTTTAACACCGATTGGATTGATAGGCATCAGCCAAAGAATATCTACACCCATTTTGTGTAAACGTTCAATATGTTTCTCAAAGGCTTTGAAAGTACCTTCCTTTGTAAATTGGCGAATATTCACTTCATAAATATTCGATTTTTTACTCCATTCTGGATGAATTACTTTGTTGTTATTTTGTGATTTTGCATTCATAGCATTTTGTGCATTGATTGTTTGAATGCTTGTAATTATCATTGCAAGCATTAATACTGAGGTGAATGTATTTAGTTTTTTCATTATTATATGTTTGTAAATCTTATAAAGCCGATATATAGTTCAATATTATTTAGCGTTTTTTTATCTATCAATAGTATAAGCTTTTTTTATTTCTGAATCAAAATCTCAAACGACATTGGTGCTAATATTACTTCTGCAAAATTATTAGAATAAATGATTTTATTGCCAAAATTTGGTTTAAAATGTTTTGAATTAATCAGATTTTTATTGAGTATTTTATAAGTTAGTGGTTTGTCTGAATTATTAAATAAAATGATGGCTATATTTGAAAAATATTTACGGGAATAAACCATCAAATGCTTAGTGTTTTCGAGCCATTCGAAATCACCATACAAAAAAGCCATATTTGATCTGCGGAGTTTTGTAAGTTGTTGCGTTGTTTGCAGCGTTCTTTTTTCTAAATAGTTCAAATCACTTCCAAAACGCATCATTCTTCTAGAATCAGGATCGTTACCGCCAGGCATACCGAATTCATCACCATAATAAATTACTGGTAAGCCAGGTATGGTCATATTGAATGCCATCAACATTTCCAGCTTATGGTAAGCTGAAGTATCCCCAACTTCAATATCTCTTGTCCATCCCGCTTCTTTTGCATTTTCTTCAAATTTTAATGAGCCACCAGCATAGGAAATAAAACGGCCTCTGTCCTGATTTCCGGTGATGTAACACATTTTGTTATGAAATCCATAATTCGTCAAACTTTCGCTGAGACGATATTTCAACATTTTAAAATCATCACCACGGGCAAATGCGCCCAAAGCTGCATCGTAAACGTTAAAATCAAACTGTCCATCAAGCATTCCACTGCCTAAATAACTTGCTATCAATTCAACACTTCCGTAGGTTTCACCAACCTGATAAATAGGTCGATTTTCTTTAAGTTCAACTTCATTTTTTAATTTATTCGTTAAGGTTCTCCAGAAATTAAGTGGAACATGTTTGGTCGCATCATGTCTGAAACCATCAAGATTGTATTCTTTGACCCACCATAAAGCTGAATCAGAAAGCATTTCAGCAACTTCTGTTTTGGCCAGATCAAGCGTTGGCAAAAAAACATCAAACCAAGTAGTCAATCTGTATTCGTCCCATTTTTCGGTGTTTAATGAACCATCCGGTAAATAAAGACTGGTTGTCCAATCAGGATGAGCCTTGTAAACAGCATGATCTTTGTGGACATGATGGGCAACAAAATCCAGCAATGTATTGAGCTGATGAGAATGAGCACTCGAAATCATTTCTTTGAATAAAGAACTATTCCCAAAACGATTGTCAATTTCAGTAAAAGATATGGGCCAATATCCATGGTAAGCTGAGAATTTTGAATAAGGTTTTTTCCATTCACCAAAAGCCGTTTCCGGATTTTTAACAATGGGGGAGAGCCATAATGTATTTACACCTAAATCATTAAAATAATTATCTGTTATTTTTTTTTCTACGCCTTTAATATCGCCCCCAAGGTAATTAGCTCTTGGTAAAATCAAACTGTCTTTTACAGGACGATCGTTGGATTTGTCACCATTATAAAACCTGTCAACAAATACATTGTACAAAATGTTGGAATATTGATCGTTACGATCAATTTGAACTGTTGACTGAATGATTTTTCCCTTTGATAAAGGAATTAAAATATCATTTGAAATACTGGTTTTATTACAGGCATAAACCCTGAGATATGATTTTTCAAAATCATTGGCTATGGAAGGAATTTTAATAAATAATATTCCATTTGTAAGTTTGTATTCCGTTTTTTTTAATCGAAAGTTTTGCCATAGGATAAAAACTTCTTCAATAGTATTTACAACTCCTATTTGAATCTGATCTTCCGAAAAACGGAACGTTGACAATTGAGGGACTTCTTTAAAATTCTCTTTTCCAATAGTTAAAACAGAATTAAAACCACCCATATTATTACTTATTTTATTAGCATTGAATGGGTCAAGCTGATTTTTTCCATCAATAACCAAAAGATATTGGTATTCGCCTGGGTTAAGAATTAATTGCGTTTGCCATATTCCATCTAATAAGCTCAATTCCGTTTTTGAAGCAGTCCAACCATTAAATTCACCCGATAATTCTACTTTTGAATACTTTACTCCCTTGGGATTAAATTGATATTTAAGGGCGATTTTTGATGATTTCTTAAGCAGTACGGAAGTTGCAAGGCTCTTTTTCCAAATCTTTAATTCAATGATAGGCTTACTGGATTTTGAAGCTGTAAAATCAAAGCTTTTTTTATCAGGATTTAATTTACAAATCTTATTCTCAACAGTAACAGAGTCAATACTTTGGCAGTCAGAAACAAAGTCGGATAAATAAATACATGTTTTACCATATTCGAGACTAAGGATTGAAATGAGTTTTCCTTTTTGTTCAGCATTCAGTTTAGGCTTGTCAACTGTAAAGGAAAATATTAGAAACATAGTTAAAACCCATAAAGGAAAAGATAGCTTTTTCATTTTGTTTTTTTTTATTTTATATCAAGAATTAATACCGATTTTTTATTGATAGAAAGTGATTTTGTAATGTTAATTTCTTTTTGACTTATAATATCTATGGCTGTTTTAGCATTTTTAAGGGATTCCTGAAATCGTTCTAAGTCTAAAGTAATAGCTTTGTTGTTATTGTTCATCACTATCATAATGTTTTCATTTTCATTATACCTGAAATAAACATATGTTCCATCTGTTGGGAAATAATGCATGAGTTTTCCGTTTTGTAATGCAGGGTGTTTTTTACGGAATTTTAATAAAAGTTGTAAATAATCAAAAGCTTGATTTTGAATTGCTGTTCTTCCTTCTTTAGTAAATGCATTTTGATGATCTTCTATCCATCCGCCAGGAAAATCTTCTCTTATTTTTCCATCCCCCTGATCTTTTCTGCCTGCCATTAATATTTCAGTACCGTAATAAATCATAGGTATTCCACGGCATGTTGTTAGAAATGCCATCGCCATTTTCCATTTTTCAAAATCCTGATTGATGGATGAAAAATACCTGGTTACATCATGATTATCTGCAAAAATAACTATATTTTGCGGGTTTGGATACAAAAAATCCTGAGCAAGAACATAATAAAATCGAGCTAATCCTTCACTCCAGCCATCATTTTCGTTAAATGCAGAACATAAAGCCGACTGCATGGGGAAATCAGTAACACATTTTAGGTTAGAAGTCTTTTTTAAATTTGAGTAAGCTCCTGATTGAAACCAGGCTGTATGGGACTCGCGTTGTAACCAGGTTTCACCTACTACATTAAAGTTTGGATATTCCCTATTGATAGATTCCATCCATTTCGACATAAAGTTCTGATCGGAATATGGATAAGTATCCATTCGGATGCCATTAATCCCTGAATATTCTATCCACCAGATACTGTTTTGAATGAGATAGGTTGCAAGGTTTGGATTTTTTTGGTTTAAATCGGGCATGGACGTATCAAACCAACCATCTGACATAAGGGTTTTGTCGATGGTTGAAGCATAGGGATCCATCAAGGTTTCGCTTCTGTAATTAGATCTGGTAAATTTGGAAAACTGATGAATCCAGTCCTGGGAGGGCAAATCTTTTATCCACCAATGCTCTATACCACAATGGTTAAATATCATATCCATGATGACCTTTAATCCTTTTTGATGGCATTCATAAATAAGATTTCTATATTCTTCGTTGCTTCCGAAATGTGCATCTACTTTATAAAAATCGGTAGTGGCATAGCCATGATAAGAATATTTTTTCATATTGTTTTCAAGAACTGGGCTTATCCAGATTGCCGTAGTCCCTAAATCTTTTAAATAATCGAGATGATGAATGATACCGGAAATATCACCTCCGTGTCTTGCGTCAGGATCATTACGGTTAAATATATCTGGCATGCCTGTAATATTGTCATTTTTGGGGTTTCCGTTTGAAAATCGATCAGGCATCAACAAATAAATTGCATCAGTATTGTTGAAACCCAATCTATTGGCAGAGCCTTCTTCCCTTTGTTTTAATTCATAAAAAAAAGAGGTTTTAAATTTCTTGTTCAAAGAAAATTTTATTTCAAATTTTCCAGGAGGTGTTGATGCGTTGATTTTCAAATCAATGAATAAATAATTGGGGCTTTCGAGTTTGTTTTGCGCGATGATTCTTAAATTTGTATCTTTTATACTGGCTTGATATGAGGAGATTCCTTCTCCGTATATTAGCAATTGGAGTTTGTTATCTGCCATTCCAGTCCACCAGTTAGAAGGTTCAACCCGCTGAATGATAGTTTGTGCATTGCCAAAAAATGTAAAAAAAAGGAATTGGAATATAATAAGCAAATATAATTTCTTCATCTATTGATTTTTTAAAATAAGTATCTTATTAAAAAGGCTATCCTTCATATTGGATAGCCTTTTTGAAATTAATATAAATGGTTTTAAGAAGTAAATCTAAATTACAATTGTTTTAATTTTTTGTAGCAGTAACTGTATAGACTTCAGTTGCAGCATCAATTTTTAAAACTAAAGTGTAATTACCAACAATAGTAAGTTTAAAATTACCACCATTATTTGAGAAATTTGCTGCTGCTGGTCCAGCCATGGTTACATCGCTATAACCAATTGATTTACCTGCCCAATCAGTACCTTGTCTGAATTTAAATTCACCTGCAATCATGTTTAATGTATAAGTCCATGTATATGTAGAAACATTCGTAACTACTGGTAAAGAAGTACCGAAATTTTCATCCCATGCAGCAACAGTAACTCCATCGGATTTGTAGTATGCATTTCCAATGATTCCCATTTGATAGGTAGAATAATTAATTAATGGAATATCGCCTGTTTTAACAGTTGTAGCATGAAAGCCTGTTCCAAGTGTATAAGCCATTGACATAGTGTAAAAACCAGGGAGTGTATTTACAATGTTAGCTCCACCAGAAACCAAAGCATTTACAGCACCCCCAAAGTTAGTGTTAACTTTTACACCTTTTAAACCTGTGCCAACAACTGTAACAGTATCTAATTCAACTTTCCAACCATCTGAATAACGGAATTTCCATTCACCTTTCTGGAATTTCATATTGGTGAGCGTCCATGTCATAGCAGTTTGGCTGAATGCAGGATTTGTTAATGCAGTACTGCTTGACCATCCACCGGGAGTTGCTGCGCCTATTACACCCCAATGTACTGGCACAATAACAGCTTTCATCAAAGCAAGATCAATTGCTACATGATACATTCCATCGCTTGGAACTGTAAATTTTGTAGAATTAGCAGCAATTACACCTCTTTGAAAAGGTATTTTAGGTTCATCAGTTGTTCCTTGAGCAATTTCGCCCCAGGTAGTAGTTGGACCATAAGTAGTCTGAACAGCACCAGCAACTTTAACAATACTGAATCCTGTAGTACCTGCTTTTAAAGGAATATACAATTCATAAAGTGTAGCTCTGTCAGCTTGAGTAACTTCGTTTTTTGCAACTTTCATCATTCCTGAAGGAACCAATGTAGAACCTACAGGTGTTACAGCACCGGTAATATAAAGTCCATCAAGAATTACCGTTGGGTCTGGTGTTGTTGTAGAATCTTTTTTACATGCAGACATAGATACTAATACAAGTAATGCCAGACCTGCTAATTTTAACATTTTTCTAAATTTGTTCATAATTGTTTTAATTTAAATTAATAATATAATTGATTTGTTAAACGAATCCGTTTTATTGTAATAAATTAGGATTTGCATCTGTTGCCCATTTAGGAATTGGAAATAAGCGTCTTTCTGAAGTAGTTGCCGGTTTTTCCCACCAAGCATTTTCAAATTCTCCAAAGCGGATTAAATCCTGTCGGCGGTGTCCTTCACAATAGAGCTCTCTTCCTCTTTCTGCTAATAATTGGACCAGAGTAGCTCCGACCCATGAACTAACACCAGCTCTAAGTCTGATAGGATTAATCCATTGGTCACCATTTCCGCTTTGTCTGATTCTTGCTTCGGCTTTCATTAAATAAAAGTCTGTTAACCTAAAAATAGGAAAGTCATTGCTTAAATTCTCTTTAGTACCTAGTTTGATTTCATATTTTCCAACACGAGCACCCGTACATCTAATTTCAAAAGGTGTTTGGGATGCAGCAGTCATAGTAAGTGCAGGAACATGAGGATCAATATTTAAGGGAAGTTGTGTTAGTGCATCTAAAATAACAGCTCCTTTTGAATCTTTTTGTAAGCCGAAAATATTATAACCTATACGTCTCAAATCTGCGGTTTCATAAGTGTCGAAATGTTGAGGCGTAATACAAAATCCATTCCATGGTCCAACTGGCATATCGTATTTTAAATTATGTTGATAATGCAGCGTTCGCATGTGTAATCTAAATCCTTGAAAATTATCTTCATCAAAAGGTATGCTGAAAATGATCTCGGAGGAGAGTTGATTATTCACTTTAAAAGGTGCAGAAATATCAGATTCTAAAGTAAAAGGACCTGCTATTACACTGTCGCAATATTGTTCTGCCTTGGCCCAATTGGCTGTTCCATTATAGACTTCGGCATTCAGATATAGTTTAGCCAATAAAGCAAAGCCTGTATAACGGGTAACCATGTATTTATTATTGATAGGTTTAAGATAAGGTAAGCCGCTGGTAACAGTGTTAACAAGGCTGTCATATATAGCTTTTCTTGAGATTTTGAATGGCTTTTCAGGAGTATTTTTTGAAGTGGTTAAATAAGGAGCATCACCATAATTATCTATCAAAAGATAATAGTAAAAGGATCTCAGAACTTCCACTTCTTTTACTTTTATTTTAACATTTTCGTTTTGAGGTAAATCTTTCATCATGTCTATTGTAATATTGCATGAAGTTATAGCTGACCAAAATACTCCCCACATTCTGTTTACACCTTCATCATCATTACTCCAAGTATGTTTGTACATATTCACCCATTTCCCCCCATCATACCAATCGGAACCTCTGGTAGGACCGCATAACTCATCCGATGAAAGTTCCTGGGCTAAAAACCACCATCCTTCATCATCAATAAAGGGTCTGATTTTAGCGTAGCACTGTACGCTTAAATTTGCAATCTGATTCTGATTTTCAGGATAAATATTTCCAGGTATTTTATCATAGACGACTTCATCTAATTTTGTGCAAGAAGCTATGATGATAAGTATAAAAATTGATAATAAACTAATTTTTTTCATATGTCATTATTTTAAATTATCATAAAATTTTCAATTAAGAAATTTTTTATTAATATCTCTTTTGAGAGTTTTAGTAATAATAATTCCGTTTAAAAAGTTCCTTTAATTCCAAAAGTGAATGTTCTTGTTTTGGGATAAACATTGTATTGATCAATACCAAAACTGAGACCACTAATAGTTGTTTCAGGATCTATGCCTGAATAACCTGTAATCGTAAATAAATTATTGGATGAAGCAAAAACATTTAATTTTTTAAGTATGTTTGTTTTATTAAATTTAAAATCATAGCTAATCGAAACGTAATCAAGCCTTAAGAATGATGCATTTTCAACATAAAAATCTGCAATACTTGCTCCGGATGTTCTTCCTTTATTATACCAATCAATTGCTGCTGAATTAGCATTTAAATCAGGGAGATTACCTGGGTTGTCTAAAAACATTTGAGTAGCATTGTACACATGATTTCCAATCATCGCTCTGAATGAAAAATCCAAGTTCCAATTTTTAAAGAATGTAATTGAATTTGACCATCCAATTTCAAGATCAGGAGTTGCGTTTCCAACAATACTTCTTTGCGCTTCACTTAAGTTTTCGGTAAAACCACCAGTTTTGGATTTGTAGATAAATTTTCCATCTTTAAGCGTAACATAGGTTGGGAGGTAAAATGCTCCAAAGGGTTGTCCTTCCATCATTCCGATCAAATAATACTCTTCCCCGACCAAACCTCTGCCTGAAATATAGCCTTCTTTTCTAACACCGTCTACGGAGTTAAAATACTTTCCTAAACTGATAATAGTTGTTTGATTATGAGATATATTAAAACTTGTTTTCCATACAACATTCTTTTTTGAAATTGGGTAAGCTTGAAGAAACAATTCAATTCCTTTATTTTCAAGTTCGCCGGAATTTGCAAAGGTTGTTGATGCTAAATTTGGTGGAACAGGAACACTGTATTCACCGAGCAAATCAGTTGTATTCTTTTTGTAAACTTCTAAACTCCCGCTTATTTTACTATCAAAAACAGCAAAATCCAATCCAATGTTTAATTCAGCAGTTTGTTCCCATTTTAAATCAGGATTTGCATTCCATGCAGGTCCAAATGTAATTACTTCTTTACCGGTTTCTGGATTCGTAGCTTTGCCAGTAGGGGTCCAAACTACAACACTGTGGTAATCTCCTATTTCTTGGTTACCGGAAATACCATAGCTGAGTCTTAACTTAAGTTGGTTGAGCCATTGAATATCTTTTAAAAAACTTTCTTTTTCCATACTCCAGCCTAGGGCAAATGTTGGAAACATCCCCCATTTATTATTAGAACCAAATCTGGATGAACCATCTCTGCGTAAGGATGCAGAAAGATAATATTTTTGATTTAGATTGTATTGAGCTCTTCCGAAAAATCCAATTAGATTAGATTTAGCTCGCCAAGAACCAATGTCACCATAATTAACTTGGTTGAAAATAGCTAAATTGCTAGAGCCAATATGATCGGATTGAGCATCTACACCTTTAGCAAAGAATCCGAAGTTTTCATTTTCTTGCCAGGTGTAACCACCAAGTAAGTTAATTGTGTGAATTTTGTTAAAGATTTTTTCGTATGAAGTTGTAAACTCGATTATTTTTTGTGTATTATTTTCTTCTCTTTTTTCGCCTGCACCTAAATCAGGTAAGTACAATCCACTTGGTCTGAAATAACTGAACTTCTGTACATTATTCATATATCCAAGATTTAAACTTGCTGAAAGACCTTCAAGTATTTTGAAATCTGTTCTTAAATTTCCCTGAAAGTTTTGTAAATCTCTTTTGTTCTCAACATTGTCAATAATTGAAACAGGATTTATATAGTTAAATACCCTGGATGTTTTGTCGAAGGTGCCGTCTGCTTTGTAAATAGGATCTGTTGGGTTTCTTGTTATAGCCTGATAGATAATATCTTCATTACCCCAGCCACCATAGTTTTCGTAACTATTATTTTCAAAAGCACTGGTAAGGTTGAGTGCAAAAGTTAACCTATCATCTATTGCACTATGGTTTAAATTAATACGTGCAATATTCCTTTCTTTATCAGTACCTTTCATTACGCCAGTCCAGTTTGAATTGGTAAGTGATACGTAATAAAAGCTTTTGGTATTACCTCCTGAAAAACTTAAATTATTGCTTTTTGAAATGCCTGTCCGGTATATAGCGTTCTGCCAATCTGTATTTGCGCCTCCATCAACAAATATACTATCTACTGGACGTCCAGTAGTTTGACTGAGTTTTTGAGCAAAAGCTCTCATCTCAGTTGCAGATAATAAGCTAAGCTTTTTGGCAATATTTTCAATTGAAAGTTGAGAGCTGAAATTAATCTGGCTTATATTCATATCTGAATTTTTACCGCCTAGGTTTCTGCCTTTTTTTGTGGTTATGATAATGACACCATTCGAACCTCTAGAACCATAAATAGCAGTGGAGGCAGCATCTTTTAATATATTGTAAGATTCTATATCTTCATTAGATACCAAAGTAGGATCAGCTCCTGGGATACCGTCAATTACATAAAGTGGTTCTGTTGAAGCAAGATAACCAGATGCACCTCTGATTCTGACAGAAAACCCTGCATTAGGGTCGCCACCTTTTTTACTAACCATAACACCAGCTGCTTTCCCTTGTAATGCTTGTATAGGGTCGGTTAATGAACCTCCATTTAGCTCGCTTGCTTTGATATTGCTTACAGCTCCTGTTTTATCCGTCTTTTTCTGAGTAGAATAACCTATTGCGATAACTTCTTCAAGCATTTTAACAGAAGGGTATAGCGAAACATTAATAACAGATTTATTTGCTATAACTTCATTGGTTTTATATCCAACAAAAGAAAATACCAAAATACCTCCTAAAGGTGATTCAATTTTGTATTTTCCATTAATGTCGGTAACGGTTGCTTTTTGAGTACCTTTAATTAAAATACTAACTCCGACCATAGTACTTCCATCGCTATTGTCTGTGACAACGCCTTCTACATTAATATTTTGCGCCGATAAGCCACTTGAAAGGATAAAAAATAAAAATAAAATCCCAAATTTTCGAAAATTGTATAAAGTTATTCTCATAATTAGTTTGGTTTAATTAGTAATTGATAATTACTTGAAACATCATTTAACTTCAATTGTTTTGCAAATATAATTATTTTTTTTAAAAATAAAAGTTTTTATCAAAATAATATCAAATTATTCGTATTAAAAATAATGCTATCCTTTTTTTTAATACATTTGCAATATAAACCTAACTTTATTACCAAAAAAGTGTTGGTATTATTAATCAATTATTTAAAATCCTACTGACTGTGAAAAAAAACACTTTACTTTATTCTTTTTGTCTGTTACTTACTATTTTTTTTACATCATCTGCTTTTTTATCAGCTCAGATAACAACAAATCCTGTATTTATACATGATAATGATTCTGTTACTATAGTTTTCGATATTCAGCTTGGTAATGCTGGGCTTGTAAATTATACTGGTGATATTTATGCTCATACAGGAGTAATTACTAATCTGAGTACATCCAACAGCGACTGGAAATACGTCAAAACAAGCTGGGGGCAGAACACTACTGATACTAAACTTACTAAAATCTCACCATCTATTTATCAACTTAAAATATCACCTTCGATACGAAGTTTTTATGGAGTACCTTCAGGAGAAGTCATTAAAAAACTTGCCTTTGTTTTTAGAAGTGAAACAGCATCCAATGCTGGCAGTTATTATGAAGGTAAAGCTTCGGATGGGAGTGATATTTTTGCATCAGTTTACGGACTAGGTTTAAACTTGTTTTTGGAAAAACCTAATGGTGGATTATTGATAGTCATGCCCGGTGATACAATCCGTGTCAACGCTTTTAGCGATCATGCTGATTCTATTGTTCTCTTTCAAAACAATATTAAATTAATATCAACAACGAATGACAGTGTCACATATTCTATTATAGCAAACAATCATGGAAATAATTTGATTAAAGCAATTGCTTATAGTTTAAATACAAGCATCAGTGATACTTTTAATTATTTTATTATGAAACCTAATGTTGTAGAATCCTTACCTTCAGGAATTATCGATGGAATAAACTATATTAATTCGACCACTGTAATTTTATCTTTGTTTGCCCCTGATAAAAATAATGTGATGGCAATAGGTGATTTTAATAATTGGGATTTAGACACTTCATTTCAGATGAAGAAAACTCCTTTTGGACAAAACTTCTGGTTAACTATCAACAATCTTATCCCTGGAAAAGAATATATTTTTCAATATTTGGTTGATGGTAAAATAAGAATTGGCGATCCTTATTCAGAAAAAGTGAGCGATCCATGGAACGATTCCTATATTTCACCATTAACCTACCCAAATATGCTGAGCTATCCTTTAAAAGCTAAGGGAATTGCTAGTGTATTGCAAACTGCTCAAAATGGATATGTTTGGACGAATACGGTTTTTAATATGCTTCCTAAACAAAAATTAATTATTTACGAACTTTTAGTAAGAGACTTTACTTCGAAACACACATTTAATGCTGTTATCGACTCTTTAAATTATTTGCAAAGCATTGGAATTAATGCCATTGAACTTATGCCTGTAAATGAATTTGAAGGGAACAATAGCTGGGGGTATAACCCTAATTATTATTGTGCTGTTGATAAATATTATGGACCAAGAGATGCATTGAAAGCATTGATAGATAGCTGCCATGGAAGAGGAATTGCTGTTATTCTCGATGTCGTTTATAATCACTCATTCGGGACTTCACCTTATGTGATGCTATACTGGGATTCGCAAAATAACCGGCCTTCTATTACAAGTCCATTTTATAATACAACGCCTCGACACGATTATAATGTAGGTTTTGACTTTAACCATGAATCTTCAGCAACTCAAAAATATATCAACCATGTTTTAAAATTTTGGCTGAACGAATTTAAAGTTGATGGATTCAGATTTGATTTATCCAAAGGGTTTACTCAAAACTATACATTGGGAAATACTTCTGCATTTGCGCATTATGATGCAGGTAGAATCGGTATACTTTCAAAATATGCAGATACCATCTGGTCGGTAAATCCAGCTGCTTATGTTATACTTGAACATTTTGCTGATAACGATGAAGAAACTGTATTGTCATCAAAAGGAATGATGCTATGGGGCAATTTAAATTACAATTATGCTCAAGCTGCCATGGGATATCAAAATGCATCAGATTTTTCATGGATTTCTTATTTAAACAGAGGGTGGGACTCTTCTAGTATAGTAGGCTATATGGAAAGTCATGATGAAGAAAGACTGATGTATAAATGTTTGCAATGGGGAAATTCAGATGCATATTATGATATTAAAACAGAAGAAACTGCACTTTCAAGAATGGAGATGAACGCTTGTTTCTTTCTTACAATTCCGGGACCAAAAATGATGTGGCAATTTGGCGAACTTGGGTATGATATTAATATTGACTTTAATGGCAGAACTGGTGAAAAACCTATAAAATGGGAATATTATCAAAACATTAACCGGCGAAATCTTTATCAAGTGTATGCTGCCATTACAAAATTAAAAAAAGAAAATTCAGATTGTTTTCAAACCAATGATTTTACAATAGATGCTTCTACATTGTTAAAGCAAATCATGTTCAAAAATAATAGTATGAATGCAGTTGTATTCGGTAATTTTGATGTTGTTAAAAATGAAATGATAGTTAATTTTCCTGGAAATGGACTTTGGTATGACTATTTTACAGGAGATAATATTACTGTTTCAGGTAATGCTAAAACAATCAGTCTTTTGCCTGGGGAATATCATGTTTTGACTAATAAGAAATTAGCAATTCCAAATTTAGTAAAACCTCCTTTTAAGATTAGTAAACCCATGGGGGCTGGTTTATTTGAAGTTTTTCCAAATCCTTCTGCAGATAATTTGAATATTTTCCTGAATTACAAAGATAGAACGGTAAATCAGGTACAGATAAGTTTTTACGACATCCGTGGCAGAAAAATAGTTAGCAATACTTATGTAATTGCAAATGATAAACTTTTTACCAAAAAAGATTTCAACTTTTCTTTTGCAAAGGGTTTGTATTTTTGTGAAGTGAAACAAGGCGATTTTACTGAGACAAAGAAATTAATCATATATTAAAAAATTTAATAAATAATTGATATAAAACTGCTTATGAAGACTAAATCACGTATGAGTTTTTGGCAAATCTGGAATATGAGTTTCGGATTTCTGGGAATACAATTTGGATTTGCCTTGCAAAATGCAAATGCTTCCGCTATTTTACAAACGTTTGGAGCAAAAGTGGATGAATTGCCCTGGTTTTGGTTAGTTGCACCATTAACAGGAATGATTGTTCAACCCATTGTTGGTTATTTTAGCGATAAAACATGGAATCGATTTGGGAGAAGAAGGCCTTATTTTCTTGTAGGTGCTTTTCTCACAGCCACTGCCTTAATTCTTATGCCCAATGCACCTCATCTTGCCAATTTTATTTCACCAATGCTTATCGGAGGAGGAATGTTGATGATAATGGATGCTTCTATTAATATTTCAATGGAACCATTCAGGGCTTTAGTTGCTGATAAACTTCCAGAAGAACAACATGCTACAGGATTTTCGATGCAAACCTTGTTGATTGGGATAGGAGCTGTTGTTGGATCATGGTTGCCTTACATTTTAGGAAATTGGTTTTGTATTTCAAAAGAACCTTTACATGCAGGATTAGTTGCTCCAAATGTATATTTCTCATTTTATATAGGAGCTGCTGTTTTGCTATCTTCTATAATTTGGACAGTAGTGAGGACTAAAGAATATCCTCCTGAATTTTATGAAGAAGAAGATAAAACTGTAAAAGAGAAAACAAAATTCAGCATACCTAAACCCATGATTCAGTTGCTAATAGTGCAGTTTTTTTCATGGTTTGCTTTATTTTCGATGTGGGTTTTTACTACACCTGCAGTAGCAAAAACATTTTATGGAACAACAGATCCTAATTCTCCGGCTTTTAGGGAGGCTAGTAATTGGGTAGGTATTTTATTCGGAATTTATAACCTGGTATCTGCCATTATAGCACTTAGTTTGCCAATGATTGCTGCAAAAATTGGTAGAAAAAAAACACATGCTTTGGCTTTGGCCATTGGCGGGTTTTCATTTCTCTCGTTTGCAATCATACCTAATTCTCAATTGTTGATTTTACCAATGATTGGAATCGGTGTTGCCTGGGGAAGTATACTGGCAATGCCTTATGCTATGTTGGCTAGCTCTATTCCGCCCAGGCAAATGGGAATGTTTATGGGGCTTTTTAATATGTCAATCACCATCCCTCAAATTATCAATGGTGTTTTCGGTGGATTGATTTTAAAACATTTTCTGAATAATGATCCACTTAATTCCATATTAATGGCTGGTGTATTAATGTTATTGGGTGCCATCAGTTCATTGTTTGTATCGATTAAAGAAGTAAAAAGGATTTAATCTATTTAATTTTTTATGCATCAATTTAAAGACAATTTATTTAATCTCTGGGTTCAACTTTATGATGATGGAAAATCAGCATTATTTGAAGCTTTTTTAAAAGAAATACAAAACTTTAAACAGAATAACAACATTGCTGCTCAGGATGAAGAGTGGTACAAGGATGTTACTATTTACTCTTTATACGTCGATTTGTTCAATACCGATTTTAATGGATTGATGGATAAGCTCGATTACTTATCAGAATTGGGAGTAAGTTGTTTATGGCTATTACCTGTATTGGATTCTCCAATGCGCGATGCTGGTTTTGATATCAAGAATTATCGGAAAATCCGTTCTGATATTATTGGCGATACGATGCTGAATGGAAAAGATTGTTTTGAAATATTTCTTGATAAAGCAAAAGAAAAGAATATCAAAGTGATTTTTGATATTGCCATCAATCATACCTCCGAAGAACATTTTTGGTTTCAGGAAGCTGTCAAATCTAAAGACAATCCTTACAGGGATTATTATATCTGGAATAAAAATAGCGAAAAATATAAAGATGCCCGCATTATCTTTTATGGAATTGAAGAAAGTAACTGGAAAAAACAGGGTACTGAATATTTTTTTCATCGTTTTTTCGATTTTCAACCCGATTTAAATTACCGTAATCCAATGGTATTGATTGAAATGGCCAGAATTTTTTTATTTTGGCTTCAAAAAGGGGTAAATGGTTTCCGTGCAGATGCTATTCCTTATCTATGGAAAGAAGAAGGAACCACATGTGAAAATTTACCACAGACGCATACCATCGTTAAGATTTTTAGAACTATTTTAGATTTTGTTCAACCCAATACCTTGTTGTTAGCAGAAGCCTGTCAGCAGCCAAAAGAAGTCGTTAAATACTTCGGTAATGGCGACGAATGCCATGCTGGCTATCATTTTCCCCTGATGCCTCAGATTTATAAAGCTTTGGGTTCTGCAAGCAAAGATCCGATTATTCAGGTTTTGGATAAAAGTATAACACCCGAAATACCGTCTAATAGCCAATGGTTTACCTTTTTAAGGTGCCACGATGAATTGAGTCTTGAATTAACTTATGTATCAGAGCAAGACCGAAAGTATATTCATGAAAACTATTGTAAAAAACCTGAATGGGATTTTAGGCTAGGGCAGGGGATCTCAGCCAGATTATCTGAATTGATGGATAGAAATCCAAGTAAAATTGCCTTGGCTTTTTCTGTAATGCTTACTTTGCCTGGAACTCCAATTATCTATTATGGCGATGAATTTGGTAAACTCAACGATGAAAATTATTATAAAGAAACCATTAAATTGGCTGGCAAAGATGATACAAGGTTTCTGGTGAGAGGACGGATAAACTGGACGCAGTTGGAAATTGAGCTGAAAGATGATAAATCTTATGAAGCTATCGTTTATAAAGCCCTTAAAACTCAAATCAAGACAAGGTCTGAACACAAAACTTTTGGTAGGGGAGACCTTCATTGGATCAAAGCTTTTGACGAAAAAAACATAGAAATTGATTCAATGCTGCAATTTGAACGAAACTACAAGGATGAAAAATTGTTGATAATACATAATCTCTCAGATGAGAAAAAACAATTTCTGTTCGACACTTCAAAATTGAAGAATAAAAAAGATCTTTTAGGACAATTGATTGAAATCGGGCCTGGAAATAATTCACTTTTCATAGATGCTTTTGCCAGTTATTGGCTAAAAATTATTTAAACGATTAGTTTATGCAAAACAAATACCCTTTTGATGCTGTGATATTTGACCTGGATGGAGTCATTACTAAAACAGCATTGGTTCACAGTCATGCATGGAAAGCCATGTTTGATGCTTATCTTAGAGAAAGAGAAGTAAAACACCAAGAAATTTTTAAGGAATTTACCCATGAAAATGACTATCTGCCCTTTGTCGATGGCAAACCAAGATATCAGGGTGTTCAATCTTTTTTAGTATCAAGAAATATCAATATTCCATTTGGAAGTCCTGATGACGAGCCTCAATTGGAAACCGTCTGTAGTTTAGGTAATCGTAAAAACTTTTACTTTAACGAAATTCTTGAAAAAGATGGGGTCGAAGCTTATCCCTCAACGGTTAAGCTGATACATGAGCTCATTGAAAAAGGGATAAGAGTTGGTGTTGCCTCGTCTTCAAAAAACTGCAAAGTTGTATTAACTGCTGCAAAACTGATTGAACTTTTCGAAACCAGAGTAGATGGGGAAGTCTCAGCTGAAATAGGATTAAAAGGAAAACCTGAACCTGATATATTTACAACAGCAGCTGATAATTTAGGTGTTTCCTATGATAGAACTGTCATTGTTGAAGATGCAATTTCAGGTGTTCAAGCCGGGAAAAAAGGAAATTTCGGTTTGGTCTTAGGATTAGCCCGTGAAGGAAATACACAAGAATTGCTTGCAAATGGTGCTGATATTGTAGTTGAAGACATTGAGGAAATCGGGTTTGAAGGTATCGTCAAATGGTTTAATAAGGATTATGATGAAGACAATTGGTCATTGACTTATTATGATTATGATACGGCAAAAGAAAGATCCAGAGAATCTTTGCTCACAGTTGGCAACGGTTATTTTGGATGCAGAGGAGCCATGGAAGAAACTTCAGCCAATGCTGTAAATTATCCAGGCACTTACATGGCTGGATTATACAATACCTTGGTTTCCAAAGTTTCTGCAAAAGATATTGAAAATGAAGACTTTGTCAATGCAACAAATTTTTTACCCATTAGCTTTAAAATTGATGATGGCGAATACCTGGATGTGAACGCTGTTAAAATTATATCTATTAAAAGAAACCTTGATTTTAAATCAGGATTGCTTCGTAGGGAGATGATTGTTAAGGATAAACTGAACAAGATTACCAAAGTTATTTCTTTTCGTTTTGCCAGTATGAAAGACGAAAATCTTGCTGCTATCGAATACAAAATTGAACCCTTAAACTATTCAGGAAAAATTACTGTAAAAGCAAGTCTTACAGCCAATCATCTGAATGCTGGCGTTGCCCGTTATAACGATTTAAACCAGCTTCATCTTGAAAGTCTTGCAGAAAAAAGTGAAAATAATTTTATGTTTGTAGCAGCCAAAACTACTCAATCTAATATATTAATTAGTGTAAATTCAAAACTATCAGTTTATTTAAATGAAAATGAGGTTAATGCTAACTATGTAAACAAAACTTCTAAAGCTGTTGCAAGTACAGAATTTTCATTTCATTTACAACAAAATGATTCACTTTTACTTGAGAAAATTACTGTAATAAAACAATGGAATGAAACAGATTTAAAGCTTGCTGAAAAGTTTGGGTATGATAAATTATCGAAAATACTTGATTTTGATCAAATCATTGTTGAATCTGCAATAGAATGGCGTAAATTATGGAGTAAAATTGATATTCAGATTGAAGGAGATCGATTGTCGCAAAAGATGATACGCTTGCATTTATATCATTTAATGACAACAAATTCACCACATAATGAACAACTTGATGTTAGTATTCCAGCCAGGGGATTAAACGGAGAAGCTTACCGTGGTCATATTTTTTGGGATGAGATGTTTGTTTTACCAGTCTATTTTATTCATTTTAAAGAAATTGCAAAGTCAATTTTAATGTACCGTTATCGTAGACTGGATGAAGCCAGAAAATATGCAAAAGAATTTGGATTCAAAGGTGCAATGTTTCCATGGCAGAGTGGAAGTTCAGGTAAGGAAGAAACCCAGAAATACCATCTTAATCCAGCAAACGGTAAATGGGGCGAAGATAGCAGCTCATTGCAACGCCATGTTTCGCTCGCCATTGCATATAATATCCTGCAATATCATCATATCAATAAGGATGAGGAATTTATGCTTGCTTATGGTGGCGAAATGCTGATTGAAATTTGTAGGTTATGGGAAAGCAAAGCCAGCTTTAATGAAAAAACGCAAAGATATTCTATTGAAAAAGTGATGGGGCCGGATGAATTTCACGAAAAATATCCTGATGCAAAAGAAGATGGATTGCGCGACAATGCTTATAGCAATCTAATGACAATCTGGATGTTCAATAAAACAGCTGTTTATCTCAATACATTGCAAACTGATCAAAAAAACAAATTATTCAGAACCTGTAATTTTGCCCAAACCGAGATGGATCATTGGATGGATATTGCAAGAAAAATGAATTTGCAAATATCCAACGAGGGAATTATTGCTCAATATGATGGTTATTTCGATTTAAAGGAACTGGATTGGGAAGTCTATAAGAAAAAATACGGAAATATCTACCGTATGGATAGAATCTTAAAAGCAGAAAATTTAACACCAGATGCCTTCAAAGTAGCAAAACAAGCTGATACATTGATGCTTTTTTACAACCTGAATCCTGATGAAGTTACATCTATGATACAACAACTAGGCTACACTTTGCCTGAAAATTATGTATCAAAAAATATGGAATATTACCTGGCAAGAACCTCTCATGGGTCAACTTTAAGCCGGGTTGTTCATGCTTACCTGGCAAATCTGATTCATCTCAAAGACATTGGCTGGGAAATGTTTACCGATGCTCTAACCAGTGATTATTCCGACATACAGGGCGGGACTACTGCAGAGGGAATTCATACAGGCGTTATGGCAGGAACTGTTTGGATAACTTTATCAACTTATGGAGGAATTGATCTGAAAGGCGAAATTGTTCATGTAAAACCTGATTTGCCAAAATTCTGGAAAAAACTCAGTTTTAATTTTAATTTTAAAAATGCTACTTATTTTTGTGAAATGCAAGCACATGAAATAAAAATTCGCATTGAATCAGAATTAAAAACTGTTGATGTAATTGTGAATAATAAAAAACTAACTATTGCTACTCAGAATTGGCAAGTAATTAAATTGTAAAATGAGATTTAGAATCAATTTTTAGTCATTTAAATAAATCAAAACTTACAAAGTATTGGATATAAAGCGTATTGATTTCATTACTTAGTAGAAAAAAAACAAAAATTATGTTAGGAGATATTTTATTAATTGAAGAAAAACACAGAATTGCAGGAGAAGAAATTATCCAAGAAATTCTGAAAAGAAAGAAAGCTAAATTCATTGTTGGCATATCCGGTGAATCAGGAACCGGAAAAACAGAACTGGCTCACGTGATTGCAAAAGGCTTAAGAAAACATGACATCATTGCCAAACCTATCCATATCGATAATTACTATAAAGTACTTCCTTTGGAAAGAACTGAATTTCGTCAGAATAATGGAATTGATAAAGTAGTAGGGTATACTGAATACGATTGGGATACAATCTATCGCAATATCAATGACTTTAAAAATAACAACCAATCTAATATGCCTTGTGTTGATTTGGTTACCGAGCAGGTTGATACACTGATTACCAATTTTGATGGAGTAGATATGCTGATTATAGATGGCTTGTATGCTATTAAAACGAAAGATATTGATCTAAGGATTTTTATTGACCTTACATTTCATGATACAAAAAAAGCCCAGTTACTAAGAGGTAAAGAACCACAAAATGAATACCGTATGCAGGTTTTATTACAAGAACATAAAATGGTAAGTGATTTGAAAATAACAGCAAATATTATTGTACACAAAGATTATAGTGTTGAATTTTTATAATTTCATTTTTTATTTTTTTTTTAATTTTTTTTTTTAGGCTTTTAGTTTCTATATATCTAAAAGCTTTTTTTTTATTAATCTAAAATTGATTTAAATTTAGCTATTGACTTTTCAAGGCTAATATACTATTCAATATCAGGGTTTTGAAATTTTACTATATGTCCTATAATTAATATTATGACAATATTTATATTTCACAATATCAATACTTTAACATCAAAATATTATAAAAACAATAGTTATATTATAAATCTATTGTAATTTATTGTTTTTAAGTAATTCAATTATAATATCCAATCTTTTTATAACTTCATTAGAATTAATATTATTATCAATAATATTAATAGTTTCAGGTTCAAAACTTTTTTTCTCAATTTCAAATAACTCAAATAAATCAATTTCAAGATATTCTGATAATTTAACGCAGAATGTTAATTTAGGATTTCCACCACGTAAAACAGTTTCTAAATTTTGAACGCTGCAATTCATTTCATCGGCTAAATCTTTTCTACCTAATTCTTTTTTCTTTAAAATTTTATCAGTTTTCTCTAATAATAATAGGGTTTTCATAGTATGAACATTTAATTGTTAATAACTTTTATTATATTTCCAATGGAATTATAATAATTAATTTGTAATATTGCAGCATTATAATTTTACAACAATAAAACAATTTTATTATTAACCTACAAAAATACAATATTATGCAACAAAATGAGAAATTTAATGATATTTTTAATAATTGGCTTAATTCTTTAACAGTTAAAGAATACCCGATTATTAGAGGGCGTATTATTAACGAATGTTATATTAATTCTACAATTCTTTTTAATTGGCGCAAAGGAATAACGCCAATACCTTTAATTTACTTTGATAAGCTTAATTTAATAGCTGGAAAAATAATTTTTATTATTGATTAATTAATAATAAAAATAATATGTATAAGGAAATATTACCCGAACACCAGCAAAATATTATCAACTTAGTTGAAAATATGCAGATACAGCTTGACAGCTACAAGAAAAAGCCCAACGCAAAAGCTTCATTTATTCATATTAAAACAAACGAAATTTTTATTATAAGACAATTTTTAAATGTTTTAGAAAATAGCCTTATAGAATTTCAGAATATGAGAGTAGAACAGGGAAGAGCAAAATATTTGCAAGGTATGCAAGCAGACAACGAAAGAGAAAAAAGCCTAACAAAAAATTTATACCACGCTGGAAGCTTCATAAAAGAATATTTAGCAGCATTGCAAGCGGCACAACAACGGAGGGCGGAAAATGGAAGATAAACTATTAAAAACATTGCTTGATACATTTACAAATGAAATGAGCAGCACCGAAAAACATAAAAAGATTTACCCTATCATTGAAAGCATTTCAGGACTTGAAACACCGCTGCAAGCTTATTATATTGCAACCATAGCAAAACATGCTGGAATAAAAGAAAAATTATTTTTAGAAGCGTTAAAAGCAGAAAAAACAAAAATAAACGATACAGAAGAAAAGCAGCAGAACGCCCCAAGTGTAGACTTATTGGAAAAGTTTATTTTAAAAAATTACGATATGAGAAATAATATAATTTCAAATCGTTTTGAATGTAAAGCAAAGGACGCAAACGAATTTGAAGAAATGAACGAATTCAATATTTTACGACACTTGCGCAAAAATCATTTTAAAATAAAAATACAAGAATTAATTGAAACATTAAAAAGCGATTTTACACCCGCTTTTAATCCTTTTCAGGAATATTTTGAAAATTTGGACACAACAGACACAACAGACCACATAGAAGCGTTGGCGGGCTTTATTACGCTGGCAGATGAAACAGAAAGAGAGTTTTTTAATTTGATGTTTAAAAAAGCACTTGTTCGTTCAATAGCTTGCAGTTTGGGTTATAACTTTAATAAGCAGTCTTTTATATTGGTAGGAGAGGGCGCAAAAAATCAGAATATGGGAAAGACTTCATTTATTAGATTTTTAGCACCACCAAAGCTTTTGGACTATTACACCGAAGAATTAACCCTTGATAAAGATGGCTTTATAGCTTTAGCAGAAAATATGATAATTAATTTGGACGAATTGAGCACCTTACAAAAAGCCGAAATAAACCAGCTAAAAACCTATATGTCTAAAGATATTGTAAAGGTACGTTTGCCGTATGAACGCCGCGCGGTAACAATTAAAAGGCGGGCGAATTTTTGGGGAAGCACCAACGAAGCGAAATTTTTAACCGATTTAACAGGGAACGTTCGATGGCTGGCTTTTAAAATTGTAAACATCAATTTTGATTATTCAAAAAAAATTGATATAAATAAAGTGTGGGCGCAAGCTTACAGGCTATTAACTGAAAATAAAGCTGGCAAAAATTATAATTATCAGCTTACAGTTGAAGAAATAAAGCTAAACGAAAAAAGAAACGATAATTTTATGAGTTTGCCCGCAGAAATGGAATTGCTACAAAAATACTTTACACCCAGCAACGCCGAACAGGAAAACAATTATTTTTTACAAACAAATGATTTTGTTAAAGTTTTAAGCAAAATAACCGAACACAGCAACAAATTTAATATTAATGCAGTTGGGCGGGCTTTAAGAAAGTTAGATTTTGAAATTATGCAAAAGACTTTTAAAGAAAAAGGCTTTCAACTAAAAGGCTATTACGTTACTTTAAATGATAGTACAATAGAGGGCTTTTTATCAGATTATAAAATTATTTCAGACGTACCCTATTAAAATAAAAATTTATGAAACAGTTACTTAGAAGCAATTTATTAAAGTGTTTTAATTATAAATATTTAAAGATACAAGCAGCCAAAACAGGCGGCAAGATAAATATTAAATATTTAGAGGGAAAAGACAAAAACAAATATTATGAATTATCAATAAGTTATTAATCAATAAAATTAAATTATGAAAAAATTAAAAAAATTAGAATGTTTTATATTTGGGCATAATTTCAAATATATGTCTACTTTTACACACCGAAGCACAGGGAACGACACAGGGCGCAGATTTTGCACAAATTGCGGCTTACTTCAATTCAGAACAAAAAAGACACTTAGAGAAATAATAATTAACTTTATAAATTAAAACAAAATGAAAAAACAAATTTTAATTTTATGCTTCACTTTTATAGCTATAACGGCAAGCAGTCAGGACACCTTAAAAGTAAAAAAAAATCTAAAAGAATTTATAGGATTTTCATTAATAGATAATTACAATTTTGATAATAAATTAGAAAAACAAGGATTTAATTTAAAGTATGAAATTTTTAATGATAGTATAAATCAAAGTTTTATTAGAGAATTAACTTATTTTAATAAAGATTTAGTTTACTTTAATATTGGAGGGCGTTTTTATTCAAGTAAAAGATATATTAAATTTTTTATTGAAGGAAGTATATGTTTTATTGATTACTATAAACGTTTTAATGTTGGTATAGGCGCTAAAGCTGGTATAAATATAGGACACTTTAATAATTTTAATACTGATTTTTATATTGATTTTAATTTAGTTACAAATAATTATAATTTTTTTGAAGTTGGTCTATCATTCAAATTTAAAAATTTTTTAAAAGATTAAGTTTATTGGCATATTATTTGTTATTTTTGCGGTGTAAGAATCCGCCAGACGATTACAGAACTTAATAAAATAGAGAACACTTTTCACGCCAGCAATGGCAAACCTCTGGCGGGGTTCTTATGTGTAAAGTGTTTCTCTTTTTAATAAAGTTTAATAATATGAGAACAAATTTAAATGACATCACAGCCGATGAAATTAAAGCAAAACTAATTGAGTTTAATTTTGATGATATTATTCAAAATATCACTTCATTGCAAGAAACAACAGAATTAATTATTAATCTAAGCAGCGACGAAGCAGAAGTAAAAGAAGAATGTTTCAGGCATTTATCAGAAACATTGTATTTTATTAATCGTTTTGCTAAGATGAACCGCGAACTTTTATACTTTCATAATTAAATTTAAGTATAATTTTTTGATTTTTAAAAAGCCTATAATTCATTTTATAGGCTTTTTTTATGCAATTTATAAAAGTATTATGTTAAATATACACAGCAAACCCCCGCAAATACTAAGCAAGTAACATTAATTTAAAGAATGTTACTTGATTTTAATACAAGTAAGAATATTAAAAAAACGTAATTACTTGATAATAAAACACTAAACAAAAAACGTATTTTTAAAAAAAGTATATCAATAAATTAGTTACTTGGTTACTTAGTTACTTGATTAGTATTAAAAGCCTTATAAATGCTATAAAGTAAGAAAGTAACAAAATAATAAAAGAAAGTAACAATACTAAAAACAAGTAACAAAGTAACCAAGTAACACAGTTTTTGAATAATATTTTTTTAAAAAAAAATAAATTTATAAAAATATTGTTTTGCTAATAAATTATATTTGTAACTTTGTATTCTAAATTATTCAATTATGATACACCCGCATAGAATTTTTTTAAAGTATAAAGATATTCAGGTTTTGGAATGTTGCAGCAAACCAACCGCAATAACAAGGCTTAAAAGAATTAAAAATATCTTTAAATGTAACAGCGTTACTATACGCAATTATGCAGAATTTCACGCGCAAAATGAAGCCTATATCATTGAGCAAATGACTAACTTTAAACTGATATAAAAAAGCTATACAATTTCTTTACTTTTCACTTACTTATTTTAAAGTTTTTTTTGCAGTATCAAAAAGTACAAAAAAGAAAAACAAAAGAAAAGCACTTATAAAAACATTGTTTTGTTGTTGTACTTTTGTACAGAATAATTTTTTTATATAATGAGAAAAACAAGCTTTTTTAAAAAACCTTTATTTTTAGTTGCGGCGGCGGGGGTAGTGTATTATTTATATAATTACGCAAAAACGGCATACACAGCGTTAAATTTACAGCCTTTTATAAAAGGAATACGTTTTGAAATTTTTGACATTTTTACAAGCGTTTTAAAGATAGATTTTAGCCTGTATAACAAAGAAGCCGCCGCCGTTACTTTTAACGCTATCAATGCAAATGTTTATTATAATAATAATTTGATAGGCTATATTAATTATACAGCAAATCAAACCATCCAACCGAATACAGAAAGTCCGCTTAATTTACAGGTTAAAATAAACAACCTAAGCACAGCCCCCGAACTTTTTCAGGAAATTACAGCCATCAGCAGCGGAACACCCACCAGCGCAATTATCAGCATACAGGGAAAAATTACAGCCAATAACAATGTTTTGCCGCTCAATTTTGAACAGGTTTATAAATTCAACGAAAATAAAAAATTGATATGATAAGCGCACCGATAGGAATAAAACAAACATTGAATTTGAACGGCAATACAAGCGATATAGTGAACGCAATTTTGTACGCCGATGCAAAGGACAAAAGCAATGTTTTAGAGTTAGCGCAAAGCTTAAAGGGCTTAAATGACTTAAAAACCTGTAAAAACATTTGGGAGTTTATAAAAAAGAACATTACTTATAAGATAGACCCCAGCGGGCAACAATTTATAAAAAGCCCCGCCAAACTTTGGAAAGACAAAACAGGGGACTGCAAAAGCTTTTCAATTTTTTACGCTTCAATTTTGAAAGCCTTAAAAATACCTTATAAATATAGGTTTGCTTCTTACAGCAGCGACCAAAAAGAATTTACACACGTTTATGTTATAGCCAATAATTCAATAGTTTGTGATGCTGTAATGAATGAATTTAACACAGAAAAACAATTTAATTTTAAAAAAGATTACGACATGACAAAAATTAGCTATATGGCTGGAGTAGGTGCAACACCCGCAAAAAGCAATAAAATTGAAACAGCTATTGTAAATTTTGATGAATTTCAAGACCTTGCAATTTTAGCATTGGCAAGTAGTGAAAAATCAAATATAAGAATTTCAGGCAGACAGTTAAGAATAGAATTAACCAAAACAGAAGTTGAAAGACTTTTAAAGGATGCAAATGATAGATTTTTAAACAGTGCAGAAATTGCAAGCCTTTTCGGATGGTTCAAAAAGGCACTTAATAAAGTAAATGTTTGGGTTAAAGATAACATAGGAATAAGTTTGTGGGATATTGGCAGTATTTATACAGGCGGAGTAGGTGCTTGGGTTATACAAAATCAATTAGGACAGTTGAAGCCTATGATAAATGCAACAATACCAACAGGTAGCGGAGGTATGATTTTAACAGGGGATGCAAACGCTATTGCACTCTTAAACGGAACGAACCTAAGCGATGAGGAAAAAACCCAAAAAGATATTTTATTAAAAAATATCGGTAATGCTTTATTTGCGCAATCCTTGTTAAATGCAGCGGAATACATACAAGCCAACGCAACAGCAGCAACGCCAAAATTAAACTTATTCACTGATAATTTAAAAACAGATGACAGCGGAATAACAACAGCCGCAAGTAATGATTTTGTGGGTGCAGTTGCTGTAACAAAAGATTTTAACAATGCTATTTTTGATAATTTGGCGCAAGGTTTCGGGGCATTGTCTTATGAATGGGTAGTTTTTAAAATTGGCGGCGGCGTTGGGGCTGTTCAAACTTTACTTGCAAATTGGCATGTACAATATATAAATAGTTTAACAGATTTAGGTTTACGAACAGTTGGAAACAATTCATACGGCGTAAACGACCGAGATTTTTTTAGTTACAAATTTCATGAAATTATTAACGTATTGGAAGTAAAAGGCTACAAAGCCAATAAAACAAACGCCGCTATGCGAATAATGAATTATGAGTTTGGAACAAATATGCAAGCAGGGCAAAATTATCCTATTGGGTTTGTTAAAATGCCAACGCCAGCAAGTAAAGATTTATCATTAAGCAATACAAAAACAACCAATACAACCACGCAAAACACCAGCATATTAACACAAGCAGACGCACTAATAAATAAGGGAGAAACAACCTTAGCAATTTACAATATATTAATAGGCGGCGGAATGTCATCAAATAGCGCGCTGGCTTACTTAGTCAGCAAGGGGCGAAGCGTTGTAAACATTTTGCAAACCACACAACAGGGCGGAACAGGAAAAGGCAACGGCGGCGTTATTCTACCACCAGCAGCAGCAGACAACAGCAAATTATTAACTTACGGCGGCGTTGCTTTATTGGCTTTTAAAATTTTATCTTAAAATATTAAAATATGAGTACAAACCTAATACCCGAAAAGTTTTTTATTTACACAGACGAAAGTAAAACAAATATATCAATGCCTTTAACAGTTGTAAACTGTAAAAAAAGCAGACTTTCAGAAAATAATATAGAAGTTGTAAAACGTGCCGCAATGCACATCATTTTAAACTCGCAAGAAATTGAATAGTAATTCAATAAGTAAAACAATTTAATTAATTAATTTCATTATGGCAAAAAGTGCAATCACAGGGCTAAACAGCCAAGCGCGAAAATTGGACAGCGCAATTAAAAAAGCAGAAGTGAAACTTCGCAAGAAAAAAGAAATTGACCAAAAAAGAAAAGAAGTTGAAGCAAAAAGAAAAAAGCTTGAAGGACTTCGCAAAAAGTAATTTTTAAAAACAAAAAAACAAAAATCAATGAAAAAATTTGATATTAAAAAAATCGGTTTAAACGTTGCGGGCTTAGGCGCGGGCGCAGTTGCAGCAAATGCAGCAGTTAAATTTTTACCAGCGACAATGGATAATAAAATTGTTTCAGCTATTCAGATAGTTGCGGGCGCAGTTATTCCTGAGATGTTAGGCAAAAAAAGTGAATTAATTACCAGCGTTGGCAATGGTATTATTGCAGTCGGTGCAATGAATCTTATCAGCACCTTGACAGCACCTAAAGCTGTTACGGGTATCTTTGGCGATTATATGACAGACAGCCGCATAATGGGCGAAGAAAACGAAATGAATGAAACTTATTAATTCAATTTCAATACAATAAATAAACATTTTAAAATTAAAAATTAAAAAAAACAAAAAAATGCAAACAGGATACGCAGCAAGACAAAGAGCAATTTTCAACCTTGCAAAAAAAGAAAACACAGGATCAGCACCAGCACCCAGTTATTTAAGAGTTGAAGCAGTTTTAAATTCAACCACCAATAAATATGATTTTCGTTTCAACAGAACAGGAACAGAAGCAGCCACCGAGCGCAAATTAGACAGAAACGACCGTTTTATAATGTCAGAAATTGCCGTTTTATTGTCAGCACAGGACAGCGCAACCATTGGAAAAGAAGTTTTACAATCTTATCCGAATCCCCTTGTTTTTACAGGAAATACAGCAGCAGACGCAGTAGTATTAGAACATATTTATTCAGGTTCGACAAGTTTGAAAATTTCAAACCGCGTTGAATTGGAAGCGTTCCCAAATATCTTTTTCAGAAACGTTCCATCGACTCAGCAAAAAGCGGGCATAGCTTCAATAGAAACAGCCGTAGCACTTTCACAAATCAACATCAAGGAAGTAATGTATGAATTAGGCGCGCTTATTAACTTAGACGGCGCAGACGATGCAACGTTAAGTGTAGAGTTTCCAAAATTCACAGGAACAGCTTTAACACCAGGCGGAACGATTTCTTATAAATTGGTTTTCTTTGCCACAGGTTATTTGATTAAAAACGGAAGCGCAAATAAATAAAAATTTCATTTTTGTAAGTAGGTAGGGCAGCCGCCACCGCTGGCGGCTGTTTTTTTAAAAATCATTAAAAAACAAAAAAAAATGAAAATATTTAATTGTGAAAATTTAGAACTTGCCTTTTCATCCACAGACCGCAAAAAGAATTTTTTGTATAATCCAATATTGAAAGACAAGAAAATAACAGCTATTTCAACATTCAACGCCGCACAGCTAACAGGCAGCAGCAGAGAAGCAACCGTAATGAGTGAAGCAGACGCTGCAAAAACATACTTAACATTGGTAAGTTTAGCCACAGGCAAAGAATGTGTAAAATTGCCGCTAAGGCTTTTAAATCCAGCATACAACAACGGACAAATTACAGAATTAGGTTTGGGCGCGATTGATTGGGAAAAAAGCTATATGAGCAACAGCGCAACGGTAAGCGCAAGCAGCGCGCCGCTGTTCGTATATTACGAATAATATAAATTATGTTAATAAATAAAAGGCTGTAATTATTACAGTTACAGCCTTTTTTTTAAAGTTAAAATTAAAATTCTACTTGCAATGATAAAAGGAATAAAAAATGTTATTGAACTGTTGGAAGAAAACCGCTGCCCCTATTGGTTTATTGCAGCAGCACCCAAAGAACCCGCCAAAAGCCAAGACGAAAGCACAGGCTTAGAAGAAAATTTTACTTTTTTACAATCTTTGCCGCACTTGCAAAAATCACTTGAAAGACTTGAAGCTGGCAAATATTATATTAGTTTTTGGGATAATCCGAAAAGCAAAAATACAAGGTTTGGCGAATGGTTTCTCATTGAAAGCCAAGCAGGAACTTCCAGCAGTATTTTAGGCATTGCAAGCACCAGCCCCGAAGATTTAGACGCAAAAATTAACCGCGCAGTGGATGCAGCCCGAGAACGTTGGGAAACTTCGGAATTGATAAAAAGAAATGAAAAAGAAATAGCAGAACACAAAGCAAGTATTTTAGTTTTAAACAAAGAACTTAAAACAGCACAGGACGAACGTCAGGACGTTTGGACAAGCATTGCCGAAAAAATAAGCCCTTTCTTAAGCGGCATTTTACCCGCTATTTTGCCCGCTTCAATGCAAACTGCCGCCGTTGCTGGTACTTCAATACATTTGGACGACAGCCCCGCAGATACCGCCGAAAACTTAGACCGCTTGCAAAATGCGTTAAACGTATGGACGGAAAGCGAAAGCATTGAAAGCATTATTGCATTGATTGAAAAAATAGCAGTTTTGGCGAAAGATAACAAATCCCTTTATGAAATGGCAAAAACAATGCTAAACAAATAAATATTATGTTAAATAGAAACTTTTTTATTAGGGGATTTTTTGTATTGTCAGAGGTTAAAAACTTGGACGATTTAAAACGGATGTTTTACAAATTGGCGCAAACCTACCACCCCGACAAGGGCGGAAGCACCGAACAATTTCAGGAACTTCAAAACGAATACGAAAGCCTGCAAACCAAAATTTTAAACGGCGGAAGTTTCACAGAAGAAGAAAAACAAAACGAACAAAATATTAGTGATTTATACAAAGATATTATAAACCTAATTATTTTTATCAATGGCATTACTATTGAAATCGTAGGAACGTGGGTTTGGATAGGTGGCGCAACTTACCCAGTTAGAGAAGAATTAAAAGCGGCGGGTTTTACTTTTGCGGGAAAAAAGAAAATGTGGTATTGGCACGCGGGCGAATTTAGAAAATACAATAACAAAACTTTAGCAATGGACGATATCAGGCATAAATACGGAAGCGAAAAAATTAACCCTAAACAAGGTAATTATTTACGCGGCATTGGCAGCGTTGGAAGCTTAAGCAGTAAATTAAAAAAACTGCAAAGCTTATTAATTGCAAAGCAAAGAATCAGCGGTATTAATGGAATAAGAAACAATTCAAAATTAATCTAATGGCAACAGTTTACAGCGCAGACGAAATAATAGATAAAACGCTTTATATGGCAGCGGGCAAAAGTATTAACTTGCGCAGCTTACCCAGTATTACAAGTAATTTAATTATGAACGTGAAAGGCGGCGAATTGGTGGGCGTTGTTTATTCTTATGTTACCAACGCGGCGGGCTTGTGGTGGATGATTAAGCGCGACAATAAAACATTATGGTGTTTACATTATGAAGGGGCTTTTGATATTCAAAATTTAAGCGCACAAGGCGCACTTACGCCCGCAGAAATCCAAGCCCGCAAAGATGAAGCAAATAAAAGTTTTGGAGAACAAACCGTAGATAAAATAATGAGTTTGGCGAAAATTGGCATTTTTGCATTTGCTGGCGTTTTATTATTGAAATCCTTTATAAGAAAATAATATGATAGGTTTAGCAGTACCCGAACAAGTTTTAATTATTGACAAAAGAAGCAAGCCCCGCCGACAGCTGGCGGACTTAGCCTATTTTCAAAAAAACAATTTAATTGTTTCGGATGCTGGCAATACAACCGCCGAAAATAAAGCGGGTATTTATGAAATAGAACTTTCAAAAATTCATATTATCAAAGCTTTGTTTCAAAACAGAAAAGCGGACTTTTCACAGGAAAGCGTCAATAAAATTAAAAAGGCATATTTTAACGGCGTTTTTTCGTGGGCTAATTTTGACCCGCTTACATTGTGGAAATCAGAAGATAAATATTTTATTTTATCAGGACACAGCAGATTTCAGGCTTGCAAAGAACTTGCCGAAGTTGATAAACAATTTTTAAAGATACCTTGTAAAATATTTTTAGGTAGCCAAGCCGAAGCCGAAAAAATAGCACTTGAAAGTAATACTTTATCTACAAAAGAAACCGAAACAGAACGCGCCAACTTTTACCGCCGCAAGCGTGAAGCTGGCAGCAGTAAAAAAGAATTGAAAGAACTTGCAAAAGACTTAGAGGGCAAAGATGCAAACAAAATTATTGCCTTGTCTTACCTAAGCGAAAGCGGGGACGCTTTAACAGCATTAACAGCGTTGGACTTGTCAGACGTTCAAAGTAAAAGCGTTTTATTAACTTTTTGTGTTTGGATAGGAACAGCAAAAGAACAATATATGCAGCTTACAACCGCCCACGAAAACGAAATTTTTAAATACTTAGTAAACGGAGGTTATGGAAGCCAAGCGGGACAGATAAACAACCAAGTTGATTTTTTGAATAAAATGTATTCAATTATACAAAAAAATACAATGTTTGGCGAATTTGAACAAGACAAGCCGCTGAACATTAATAGGACGATTTACAAGGACGATTTACAACAGCAATACGAAAGGGAGTTAAACGACTTAACGCGGGCAATAAAAGACGCTACTAAGCTAAGGGACAGCAAAAGAATTGAACTATTACAGCGCAACGCCACAGAAGAACAATTTAAACATATTATGCAAAATTACGACAACGAAATTTTTGCACTAACCAAGAAGTTAGCAGATCACCGAAAAAAAGAAAGTACAATATTTGCAGCCGCCGCAAATCAACAAAGTATGTTTGGCATTGCTGGACCTAATACAGGCATTGTAAGGGACGAAAGCGGCAAGCCCTTACAATTCGTAAACGTGTACGAAACGGACAGCAGCGGAAAGCCCTTATACAATGGTAGTATATTAATAGGCACAACCACCAACGCGGCGGGATTGTTTACGTTAAACATTAATAAAGCAGTTTATTATATTACTGCTTCTTACGTTGGACTTGAAAAACAAACAATTTTAGTTGTTACAGCCAATCAATTTTTAAATTTTACGCTGAAAGCATCCACTCTTGAACCTGTTACAATTACAGCAAACCGCGTAAGAAATTACGGTTTATTGGCATTGTTAGGAATATTAATTTTTAATTCATAAATATATGAGCAGAGGACTAACCAATAAAAACCCGCTAAACATACGCAAAACAAGCGGCTTGCCTTTTTTGGGCGAAATTACCAGCACAGATGCAAGTTTTAAACAATTCGAAAGCATAGAGTGGGGTTATCGGGCTGGCTTTGTATTGCTAAACAATTACATTGCAAATGGATATAATACGATTACAAAAATAATAAACAGGTGGGCGCCGCCTGTTGAAAATAATACTTCGGCTTATGTTTCCAGCGTAGCAGTCCGAAGCGGTTTAAACAAAGATATTGTTTTAAGCCAAAACGACAGCCGTTTAATACCAATCGTTGCAGCAATGAGTTTTGTTGAAAATGGAGTTACAGCGATTGCAGACGATGTAAAAGCGGGCTTTGATTTAATGCCGTTAAAAAAAAAATAGTAATTGGCGGCTTGTCAGGTTTAACAATATTAATAGGTAGTATTTTAATTTACAAATATTTCAAAAAATCAAAATAATGAACAAATTTTATACAGCTTTTTATAAAAGCGAAATCATTAACGAGAATTCAATTATCAACACAGAGGGCGCAAGCTGTTTAAGTTTTGAATTATTAGGAACGACAGCAGCATTAATAAATAGCGTTATACCTTTGACAGCGGACAAAATAAGAGAGTTTAGTGAATTGCCTTATGTTATTATTGAACAGGAATTTACGATAAATTTCAACTTTAGCGCAACACCAAACAACAGCGTTTTGATTGTAAAAACTTTTTATAAGGAGGTATAAAATGAGTTTTGAAACTAAAAATATTTTAAGCAGTTTAGATTTAAACAACAAGGTAGATAAGAAAAATACTTTTGGACTTCAGCCGCTTAATCTTACAGTAATGATATTTGCTTACCAATCACCCGAACTTTTTTGGAGCATAGAACAATGGAATACCTATTTAGGTGCAAATTTTCAATATAGAAATGAAACACCATTAACAGGTGGTTCTCAATCGCACGTATGGCTTTGGGGTGATGGAGGTATGACAATGCCGCAAAATTGTTTTTTAAATAATTTAAATTTAGAAACTTTTGGGTCTTCAAATTATAGCTATTTTTCTGAAAATGCTTTTAAAGGATGTGTAAATTTATGGGCTTTAAATTCAAGCAGTATATTAGGAATATTTGGCGGCGTTTTTTCAGGATGTACAAAGTTAGCTATTGCGCGAATGCCTTCGCTTACACAATTAGGAAGCAATAATGGTACACCTAATTTTGAAAACTGTATACTTTTAAATGAGTTACAATATGCAAATATTTTAAATGGTAATGATGAAATTGAATATTTAAGAGGAATTAACCCCGCTATTTTACACCCTGTTTTATCAACTGATGAAAAAATAGATTTAAAGGTTGATAAAATAACAGGAAAAGGATTAAGCGCAAACGATTATACAACCATTGAAAAAGATAAATTAGCTGGTATTAATAACCATTACAGGGGGACTTATACAAGTGTAGACGCTTTAAATGCAGCCGTTGCCGTTGGAAATGCTGGCGATGAGGCGGCAATAGATTTCGGCGTTGGTTATGATCCTGTAAGATATGTTTGGGATGTTTCAGACAATGTTTGGAAACAAGGGCAAGGTTCAAGCGTAACGGTAGATAACGCAATTAACAACGGAAGTGTAAACGCGGTAAGCGGCGGGGCGGTTTATTCAGGCTTAGGAAATAAAGTTGATAAGGTTACAGGAAAAGGACTAAGTACTAACGATTATACAACCGCCGAACAAACCAAAGTAAGCAACACCAGCGGCACGAATACAGGCGATAATGCAACGAATACTTTATATTCAGGCTTAGATGCAGCAAAGCGCGACAAGCTGACAACGTTCAACAACCAAACAGGTACTTCTTATACCCTTGTTTTAAGCGATAATGGAAAGCATATAACTTTTGCCAATGCTTCGGGCATAGATGTTCAAATACCTTTAAATAGTAGTGTTGCTTTTCCTGTTGGCACTCAAATTGATTGTTCTCAGATTTTAGCGGGAAAAGTTACTTTTGGCGCTGGCGGCGGTGTAACAATTAATTCAAAAGGCGGCTTGAAAGCTATTGGCGGGCAATGGGTAGGCGTAACGCTGTTAAAAACTGCAACGGACGTTTGGAGTTTATTTGGTGATTTAATAGCTTAAAATTATGTTTAATATAGGAACAATATGTTATTCTTCTGGAGGAGATATAGCTAAGGGGTTAGAATTAACATTTGATAGTATCACAAGTGCTGATTTATTAGTAGGAGATGCAACGAATGTTTCTGATTGGAATACATTTTTTGATTTACCCACAAATGGAGGTATTTTTTCAGATTTAGTTGTTTACCCTGATGATAATAAAATTTGCTTAATCCCTACAGCTAATGATATTAAATTAAGAGACCAATTATTCTATATGAATCAATATATTTTAGAAATAGCTGATGTTGCAAACTGTATTACAGAGATAAAAGTTATTACATTTTTAAACGCACAAAATTTACATTATTTTGAATCAGCTAGTTTAATTACAATAGGACAAATGGCATTCCAAAATACATATTCTCTTACTACTTTAATTGTACCTAATTTGCATTCAATAGGGGATTATGGATTTTATGAAACATCATTAGTAGATTTTAATTTCCCTAAAGTTGAGCATATTGGATTTGGCTGTTTTATTTCTTGTAATTCTATGATTAGTATGTATATACCTAAATGTATTAATTTAGGAGTAAATACAAGTAACAACCAAATATTTAATTCAATACGAACTAGAAATATCACATTAACAATTCCAAGCGAATTAGAATCTGATGGAGATATTACAGATTTAAAATCACATAATACAGTAACAATAATTAATCCTTAAAAAAATGGAAACAAATTTAACACTAGAACAAATGAAAGTTGAAGTAGCTAATTATTTACTACAACAAATTAATAAAACAAATGGATTTATTTCAACACTTACAGATCGTAAGGGACAAGCAATTGGTGCAGAAGCAATAAGACTACAAGACCTTATTAATTTACATACTAACCATACGATTGAACTAGAGGCAACAGATGTTGATCAAATGGCACAACAAAGATTTGATAAACAACCAAATTTAAATATAATTGCTTAATGACAAATAAACCAGCTACACAATTTCAATTATTAGGCGTTGCAATACCTATTATTTTATTTTCAATTACTACACTTATAATGGTAGTTTCGCGCGTTACAGCCTTAGAAACACACCAAGAAACGCAAAAAGAAATTAATGTATCAGTTGATAAAAAGCTGGATAAAATCATTGATTTATTAATACAAAAAAAATAATTATGAAATTTTTTAAAAATTGGAAAACAAACGTTTGCGGGCTTGTATTGCTGGCATTGTTAGGGCTGTATTTATTGAATAAAATTACAGACGTTCAAATTATTACCAGCGTTACAGTTGTAACGGCTGTTTTTTCTTTTGTTGCTCAGGACGGCAACAAAAAAAAGGATAATAGATATTATCAATAATATGAAAAAGATATTTATTTTTTTATTGGCTGGCTTTTTATTTTCGTGTAGTACAACGAAATTTAAAGAGAAAACAAAAGAAGTATATAAAATAGACAGTATTTATATAGACACCAGCAGAACGACAATAACAGGACTTCAACAGCAAATAAAAGAACTTACAAAAAAAAACTTTACAATCTACCAAAAAGACACCATCATAAAAATTGATAGTTTTTATTTTCGTATTCCTATAAAAATATCAAGTTATACACTTATTGAAAGCAAGGAAGAAAACAAGGTAGTAAAAATTGAGGATATGAAAAAGGGGCGGAGTTATACAGTTAAAAAAGATATTGTAAAAGAAAAGGAAGTAAAAAACAAAAAAATATTCAATTATTTTATTTTATTTATTTTATTTATTCCTGTATTCCTAATTTTAATTATTTTTATTTTATGGAAATATTGGCTTAAAATAAAGCCTTTTTAAGCACTATATTATTATTTTTATACAATGTATCAAAGAAGCTGTTAAATTCGTTTAGCAGCCTTTTTTTTGCACTTTTAAGTATTTTATAATCTAAGTACAATTTATTTTTTTTTAAAACTTCGCAAATTAAATCAATCAAATAAATTTGATTTTTTAACAATCCTTCTAAATTTGAAACTATGAAAAAATTAGCATTCGGGCTATGTTGGTATTTTATTATTTTGTTTAAATTTTCTTCAATCTGTTTAAAATTATCAAAATGTATTTGATTGGTATAATACCAAGCTGTACGATAATATTTATAAATGTCTATTAATGTAGTATTTGACACTAAAATTAAGTTATCAATTTCGCGGCGCAGATGACTTAAAAAAATTAAAATTTCTTTTTCGCTTGAAAACGTGATGATTAAATCAGAATTAAGGTAAACGTGGGAGTATTTGTCTTTTGTGAATATACTGTTACTGTAAGGCTTGACGTAGTTTTGTATATTATTTTTTTTCATTTTTAAGTGTATATTTGATTTGTTCAAAAAATTAATATGTTGATAATCAATATATTAACAAATATAATTTGTCTTATAATTAATATTATGTTAAATAGAAAATGACAAACCTAAAAAAAGGAGTCGTAT
>JBAXNW010000001.1:0-160034 GCA_037133555.1 Bacteroidota bacterium | reverse complement strand
AAGCCGATGGCCGACATAAACGGTCAGCCTTTTTTAAAGTATCTGTTGGATTATTTATCCGGCTATCAAATTGAACGCATTATACTTTCGGTTGGTTATAAACACGAAGTGATAGCGCATTATTTTGGTAAGAAATACAAAAATATAGAACTGGTTTATGCCATTGAAGAAGAACCGCTGGGAACCGGTGGTGGTATTATGAATGCCTGTCAATATCTGAATTCCGATTTGTTTTACCTTATCAATGGAGATACTTTTTTTGATGTAAACCTGAATGATTTAACAGCCTTTCATCAGCAACAAAATGCAGATTTTACACTGGCCATTAAACCCATGCAGGATTTTGAACGTTATGGAACTGTGGAAATTTCCAATCATCGCATCCAACAATTTAACGAAAAACAATATAAGAAGCAAGGTTTCATCAATGGAGGTGTGTATTTGCTTGATAAACAGCTGCTTCAATCATTCAATTTTTCCCTGAAATTTTCTTTTGAAAAAGATTTTTTAGAAGTCTATTTATCAAACTATTATTTTGCTGCTTATGTATGCAGCAATTATTTTATCGATATTGGTATACCCGAAGATTATCTGTTGGCACAACAGGAATTAGCAAAACAATTTTCTAAATAAACGAATGCCTTGTCCTTTTTAAAATTTTGGTGATTATTCCCAGATAAAAACATCCATTTTTTGTTTGGGTTGCTGAGCAGCTCTCCATTTAAAATTTTTCAGCAAGCGATCTGGTTCTGCCAATTCGTTGGCCGGATACAAGGTTCCTTCAGGCGATTTTATAAAGGTAATGGTTTCAATTTGTTTATTGTTGATAAAAATGAGCAAATCACTGGCAACCGCTTTGTTAATCCCCAGCAATTCAGTGCTGTTCTCTTCCTTCATATAATATATCGTTTCGGAATTGCCTTTCACCTTGATTTTATACAATTGGTTTTTATTGAAGAAACCTTGCATATTCTTACCTTTCACCTGGTTATATTGATTGGTATCGCTCTCCGAAATAATATAGGCATTGCTTCTCAAAAACATTTCTTTCATTTCCTTTTCTCCGGTAAGCAACATAATGGTATCTGCAGTCAGCTGATTTTCATCCGTCCAGAGCACGGGCGAATAATACATCGTCATCAATGAATCTCTCATCACAAAAGAAATGGAATCGCAGCTTCCCTGTATATCGCTTCTAAAAAATTTTACTTTGTGAAAAGCGATAATTAATTCGATGTTATCAGCAGTATCATATTTGGCTTTGAGCGAATCAGCATGTAAAAACAAAGAATCTCCATTGTCGACAAATATTGCCAGCACACTGTCGGTAGCCATCGATTTATGATACAACTCGCTGTTTTCGATATAGTTTGCCTTTACGGTAATGTTTTTAACGGTATCAATTAAGGTGACATTATTGAATGCTTTTCCAAATCCGATTTTTCGATCGTAATATAAACTATCACCATCCAGGTGTTGGGTTTTGGTCTCCAGCCAGGCATTTTTGCTAAATTGTGATTTGTCGGTTTTAGTATTGTACCAACCGTTCTCGCAGTAAATGGTATTTTCCTTGCTTACAATATTGGTTGGGCCATAAAAATATGCAATTTCAGTTATGGTGTTAAACATAAGGGTGTCTGAGTCTATTGTATATTTCGGGTTGGTAAGTAATACATCTTTTTTGAAGAAGAATTGCTTTTTGCTGGTGAAATAATGGCCTATTTTACTGGTGAGTACATTTTCTTTATCAATAATCTTACCACCTGTATTATAGCTGGCTATCCCGGTGTTTCTGTCGTAGTTGAGATAATCAGTTGTCAGAACAGTCTGATTGTCTACTAATTTCACATTCCGATAAATCTCAGCAATTTTGGTATTCCCATCATATTTCAGCATATTTCCGTAAATATTCAAGGTATCACTCATTTTGATTCTTACCTTGCTGAAAGCTTCAATCTTATTTTCTATCTGGAAAAAATAGGCACTATCGCAGTATAGGCGAGTCCCTTCATGATTGAATACCACATTCCCGACAAGTACACTGATATTTTTGTTGATTTCGTGCGAGCGCATCAAATCAGCTTCATACGTGATATTGGTTTGCCCCATACTCATCAAGGGTAAGGCAAGGAGTAAAAAATGGAATATTGTTTTGATAAGTTTTTTATTAAACATATTAAACATTAAAAAACCCACTTTATTGCAGTGGGTTTTAAAAATCTATGTAGTTGCAATTTATTTGTCGCCTACTTTATCTTCAAAGCTTCTGTCGTGTTTGCTTGTTTTTTCTTCTTTGTTGTAATTGGCATCTTCATCTACATCACCTTCTTCAATGTGATCGATTCCACCCACTCCGTCAAACCACAACTTGGTGATTTTAGGTGTTTTGCTACGTTTTACTTTTTGAGAGATTTCAACATAGTAGTAGTTTTTAAGCTTTTTCTCAGGATAATTTTTCTGATAATTTCTATCGTAAATTATTTTTTCGGCTTTTACGATTTTGTATTTCTCATATTTTTTAACCAGATAGTTTTCCAAAGGTCTGAAGATGTTTTTGGGATCCATAATAGAAGTAGTAGACACCATTTTTCCATCGGGTGCAAATTCAGCTTTTTGTTCCATTTCGTGAAAAAAGAAAGTAGCAATAAAGTTAGAATCGTTTTGTTTCCATTCAATTTCTTCGGATCTTGGAAATTTTTTCTCAAAATATTTTTTTACAGCGATAGGTACATCCGTATTATCAGAAGCTTCTGCTTCTTCTGCTTCTTTTGCTTTTTTCTTGCTTACTCTAGCCGGTTTTTCGGCTTTAACTTCAGGCTCAGGGGCAACAACAACTTCAGGTGTAGCAACTGTTACTTCAGTATCGTCTGCTTCAACTTTTTTCTTTTTTGTTTTGGCAGGTTTTTCTTCTTCTACTACTTCCTCTTTTTTCTTTTTGGTTTTAACGGGTTTGTCTTCCTCAAAACTTACGTCTTTTTTTACTTCAGGTGTAACTTTCACGATTTCAGGTGCAGTATTTTTGGTTAACTTACCCGATAAATCAAAGAAAAGTTCTCCATTTTCTTCCTGGCTCAAGCCTTTTTTCTGAATTTTTAAATAATAATAATTATTATCATTAGGTTCTTCAATGTATTGAGAAACAGTCAATTTATAACCTAAGTAATTATCGTAAAAATATTTTACGATGTTGCTGGGTAATTCTTTTTCGCCAACAGGGAACTTAGAAATGATCCATTTCCCTTCAGGTGTAATTTCAGCTTTACCAGATTGTCCATCTACTTTAATATTGGCAAAATAACTTCCATCTTTCAGCTCCCATGATTTGGCTTTTACTTCAGGATAAATAGTTTCTAAGCCAATTAAAACATCTTTAGGGACTTGTTCTTCATCAATTTTTTGCGCAAACACATTTGCTGTCAATAGAATTAGAAAAAAAAGAATCTTAGCTCTCATAATTTTTTTATTTAAAATTAATTACTTCTGAAAATAGTTTGCGTCCTATCAGGACCATTTGAAACGATGGTAACAGGAACTTTCACTATGTCTTCAATATATTGAATATATGCTTTCATATTTTCAGGAAATTGATTATACGTGGAATTGTGAATAATGTTACTGTTCCAGCCTTTTATTTGTTCATATTCAGGCTGTAAAAGGTCTTCATCGCTTTCAAAAGGAAGATAATCAATAAGGCTGCCATTGTAATTGTATTGTTGACAGACTTTTATAGTTTCAAAAGAATTTAATACATCTATCTTAGTAATAACCAATTCGGTGACACCATTGAGCATAATAGCGTATTGTAAGGCAGGCAAGTCGAGCCAGCCACAACGGCGAGGCCTTCCTGTGGTAGAACCAAATTCGTGACCTTCAGCTCTGAGTTTTTCGCCAACGTTGTCAAATAATTCGGTAGGGAAGGGGCCACTTCCTACCCGGGTACAATAAGCTTTGCATATACCTATAACTTTCCCGATTTTATCGGGAGAAACACCCAAGCCAGTACATACTCCAGCCGTAATGGTATTGGAAGAAGTAACAAAGGGGTAAGATCCAAAGTCAACATCTAACATACTTCCTTGTGCACCTTCTGCTAAAATGGATTTGTTATCTTTTAGTGCCTGATTGATATAGTATTCGCTATCGATAAGGTCAAATTTCTTAATGTTTTCAATAACTGAAAGCCATTGTAATTCGTATTCAGCAAAAGTCATATTTTCAATCTGATGATTTTCATAATCAAATTTGTGAAATTTTAAGATTTCAAGGTGTTGATTTTTAAGCTGATTGTATTTCTGCATGAAGTTTGGATTCAACAAATCGCCTACTCTCAAACCATTTCTTGCTGTGCGGTCGGTATATGCAGGGCCAATACCTTTGAGGGTAGATCCTATTTTTGTAAGACCTTTGGCATTTTCATAAGCTGCATCTAACAAGCGATGCGAAGGAAGGATGAGGTGGGCTTTTTTTGAAATTTTAAGATTTTTTGTAGCATCTACTTCACGGGTCAAGAGTTTGTCTATTTCACGTTGAAAAATCAATAAATCAATCAACACACCATTACCAATAATATTGATGGTTTTTTCATGAAAAATACCTGAAGGTATGGTATGCAAAACATGCTTTATCCCATTAAATTCAAGGGTATGTCCTGCATTCGGACCGCCCTGAAATCGGGCAATAATATCATATTCAGGCGTTAAGACGTCTACAATCTTCCCTTTTCCTTCGTCGCCCCATTGCAGACCAAGTAATACATCAACTTTCTTCATTTTCTGTAATTTTTTCCTATTATTTTTTTTTTGCATAAAACACCAACGAATGTTCTATTACATTTACATTGTATAAATTTTCTACTGATTTCTTTATTTCTTCTATGCGGGGATCGCAGAATTCAAGTATTTCGTTGCTATCAGTTATTAAAACATGGTCGTGTTGTTTAAAATGAAATGATTTTTCGTAGATAGCACTTGTTTCGTTGAACGAATGTTTTGTAACAAGATTACAGTTTATCAGTAATTCCATCGTATTGTATAAAGTAGCTCTGCTAACAGCATACCTGCTTTTTCTCATTTTAACATACAAGGTTTCAATATCGAAATGACCATTAAATGCGTAAATCTCTTTAAGAATTGTATTTCTTTCGGGTGTTTTTCTATGCTTATTTTCTTCAAGATAGTTTATAAAATGTTTCTTTACCAAATCAAAAGTACTATCAATTACCTTCTTCATTTTTCTGTTATTTTAATTGCATAAAATTAGTAATTTTTTTATTCATAATAAATATAAATAAATAATTTGATAAAAAAGTCTAATGATCTGGAAATAAATCCAATTAGCTCATTCTGATAATTTTTTGAACGCCTTCGATTTTCTTTAATTTTTTCATCAGGTCTTTCAAGTGAATGGTGTCACTTACATAAATCATAATTAATCCTTCAAAAATACCTTCGCTGCTTTGTATATTAAATGATCTGATATTAAGGTTCAAGTCTTCGGAGATGATACGGGAAATATCTTTTACAACCCCTCTTTTGTCGATTCCTTTGATTTCTATACCCGTTAAAAAAGTAATAAGTTCGTTTTCTTTCCATTTTGCCTTCACAATACGATTCCCATATTTCGACATGAGCTGAATGGCTTCGTCGCAATTGGTGCGATGGATATGAATACCTTCGTCGGGTGTAATGATGCCAATAACATCATCGCCGGGAATAGCATTGCAACATCCAGAAATACAATATTTTAAATTTTCATTTTTTGCTCCGAGCATTAAGGTCTCGGGTTTGTTTTTTATTTGTCTTCTGATTTCTTCGGTAAGCGATACGATGGGTTGATAGATGGCTTTTTTAGTAATGGCAAATGGATTGATATAGTCCATCCATTTTGTTTTTTCAACATTTTGAAAACAAACTTTTAATTCTTTGGCAGTTATTTTATTGATATAAGCTAAATAAAAAAGTTGAGTGGTACTTTGAATTTTTAGAAATTCTTTTAAGATACCAAGCGTAGTTTTATTAAAATCGATATCCAATTGATTGTATAATTTCTGGAGTATAAGTTTTCCTTCTTCTGAGTGAACTTTGTGTTCTTCTTTAAGTGCAGATTTTATTTTAAGTTTAGCCTTGGCTGTAACTACATTTCCGTACCAATCGTCGGTAGGCTTTTGTTTGCTTGAAGTTATAATTTCAACCTGATCACCGCTTTGGAGCTGATAATTCACAGGAACCAATTTGTGATTTACTTTAGCTCCAATGCAGTTATTGCCGATATCTGAATGAATATTGTAGGCGAAATCCAAAATAGTAGAATTAACCGGGAGGGTTTTCATGTCACCTTTAGGGGTGAAAACAAAAATTTCTTCAGCAAAAAGGTTGAGTTTAAAGTCAGCTAAGAAGTCAAGTGCATTCGCATCTGAGTTTTGAATAATTTCTTTGATTTTGTTGAGCCAATCGTCTAATCCAGATTCAGGTTTAATCGTTTCACTATCTGCATCTTTGTATTTCCAATGTGCGGCATAACCTTTTTCGGCTATTTCATCCATTCGTTTGGTACGTATCTGTACTTCCACCCATTTGCCCGAATGGCTCATCACAGTTGTATGCAAAGCTTCGTATCCGTTTCCTTTAGGAATTGATATCCAATCGCGAAGTCTGTCGGGATTAGGACGGTAAAAATCAGTAACGATGGTATAAACGTTCCAACAATCTGCTTTTTCGTTTTCCAGGGGAGTATCAATAATAATCCGAATGGCAAAAAGATCAAATACTTCCTCAAATGGAATTTCTTTTTTTATCATTTTTCCACGAATGGAGTAAATGGATTTTGCTCTGCCAGTGATGCTAAAATTAAATCCTTTTTCTGACAATGTTTTTTTGATGGGGTAAATGAATTTCCCAATAAACCGAGCTCTTTCAATTTCCGACTCTTTCAACTTGGTAGAAATGGAACTGTAAACATTCGGTTCAGTATATTTTAACGACAAATCTTCCAGTTCGCTTTTAATGGCATGTAATCCTAATCGATGGGCCAAAGGAGCATACAAGTAAATAGTTTCGGAAGCTATTTTAAGTTGTTTGTCTTTAGGCATCGCATCCAGGGTTCGCATATTGTGCAAGCGATCCGCTAATTTCAGGAGAATGACCCTTACGTCGTCGGAGAGGGTAAGCAGTATCTTTTTAAAGTTTTCGGCCTGTAAAGAGAGGGAGGTATGATCAAATATTTCTTCGATTTTGGTAAGTCCATCAATAATCTGAGCAACTTTTTTTCCAAAAAGTGCTTCGATATCAGCGATAGTGTATTCGGTATCTTCCACAACATCATGCAATAAAGCACAAATAACTGAAGTTGTACCAAGGCCAATTTCCTGTACAGCAATGGAGGCAACTTCGAGGGGATGATAAATATAAGGTTCGCCTGTTCGCCGACGCATATCTTTGTGAGCATTTACTGCAAGGTTAAATGCTTTGCGAATTAGTTTTTTGTCTTCTTTGCTTATATTTGTACGCCAGACCGTAAAGATATTGCGGTAGCGTTTTAATATTTCTTTTTTCTCAAATTCCTCATCAATAATATACATCGTCTCTGCTCAAAAAGTATTATTTATTTAATAAACAAAAATAGTTTAATTTTTCTTCCATCGCTTAAACTATTTTAAAGTTTTTATAAAAAAATCTAATAATACTTTGATTTAAAAATTAATATTTGTTCAGTTGAGATAAAATTAAAAAAGAGTCGTAACGCTTGATACGAGACGACTCTTTGAATTATAGTGATGAATTAAATTTATTTTGAATAATCCATTGCTACATTGCGTTTGTAGCCATCATATCTCCATTTTGCGTTTTCCTGAGCTATTTTAAACAGTTCGTTGGCTTCTGCAGGGAATGTTTTCTTTAATGAAGAATAACGTACTTCGCTGTTCAAGAAATCCTGGAATTTATCCCATTCAGGTTCTTTTGAATCGAGTAAGAAGGGGTTTTTGCCTTCATCAGCCAAAAGAGGATTGTAGCGGAACAAATGCCAGTAACCACAGTCAACAGCTAATTTTGCTTCTTCCTGTGTTTTACCCATGCCGTTTTTCAAGCCATGGTTGATACAAGGAGCATATGCAATAATGAGTGATGGGCCAGGGAATGCTTCGGCTTCTTTCAATGCTCTGAAATATTGTCCTTGATTGGCACCCATTGAAACCTGGGCTACATAAACATATCCATAAGTCATGGCCATTGCACCTAAATCTTTTTTACGGATTCTTTTACCAGAAGCAGCAAATTTAGCCACAGCTCCAACAGGTGTTGCTTTTGATGATTGACCTCCAGTATTAGAGTAAACTTCAGTATCCATCACCAACACATTGATGTCTTCACCAGAAGCCAATACGTGATCTAAACCACCATAGCCTATATCGTATGCCCAACCATCGCCACCAAATACCCAAACAGATTTTTTGATTAAATATTGACTAAGTTTAGAAATTGATTGGCAGCATTCGCAATCGCAATTTTGAACCAAAGGAAGTATTTTGTTGCTGATTTCTTTCGAAAGATTAGCATTTTCTTTGTTGGCAATCCATTCTAAGAATAAAGCTTTCAACTCATCAGAACAGCAATCTGATTTTTGAGCATCTTTCATAATTAGTTCGAGTCTGCTACGCAATTTGTTAACTGCTGTGAGCATTCCAAATCCATATTCTGCATTATCTTCGAATAATGAATTTGCCCATGCAGGACCTTGACCTTCTTTGTTTTTGCAATAAGGCATCGAAGGAGCTGAACCACCGTAAATAGAAGAACAACCGGTTGCATTGGCAATCATCATTCTTTCACCATATAATTGGGTAATTAATTTGATATAAGGTGTTTCGCCGCAACCAGCACAAGCTCCTGAGAATTCGAACAATGGTTGAGCAAACTGACTATTTTTGAATGTTTTTTCTCTAGGCGCACGTTCTGTTTTATAGGATACGTTTTCTATCAGGTAGTCCCAATTTGTATTTTCAGAAAGCTGGCTGGCCAATGGTTTCATTACCAATGCTTTTGTTTTAGCAGGACATACATCAAAACAATTGCTGCAACCTGTACAATCCAATGGAGTAATCTGGATTTTAAATTCAAGGCCAGTTAATTCTTTTCCAATTGCTTTAAGTGTTTTGATACCTGCAGGTGCATTTTGCATTTCGGTTTCATCTAATAGGAAAGGACGAATTGCAGCATGAGGGCAAACATATGCACATTGATTGCATTGGATACAATTTTCGGGTAACCATTCAGGAACGTTTACTGCAATACCACGTTTTTCGTAAGCGGCTGTACCAGCGGGGAAAGTTCCGTCTTCTCTGCCTAAAAATGCACTTACAGGTAAATCGTCACCTTTAAGGTTATTGATAGGCTCAACAATATTGCGAATAAAATCAGGAATATTTCTATTGTCATTATCTGATGTTAAACTTAATTTGGCCCATTCTTCAGGAACTTCAACTTTTATAACATCACAACCGCGATCAACCGCGGCATTATTCATAGTTACAATATTTTCACCTTTATTGCCATAAGATTTCTTAATCGCATATTTCATTTCTGCAATCGCTTTTTCATAAGGAATTACTTCGGCAACTTTAAAGAAAGCAGCTTGCATAATGGTATTGGTGCGATTACCCAGGCCAATTTCTTCGGCAATAACGGTAGCGTTAATGATGTAGAAATTAATTTTATTTTCTGCCAGGTATTTTTTTACGTGGTTGGGTAATTGTTTTTTTGTTTCTTCTGCATCCCATAAGCAATTGATAAGAAAAGTACCCCCTTTTTTCAATCCTTTCAGCATGTCGTATCTTTCTAAATAAGAAGGAACATGGCAAGCTACAAAGTCAGGTGTATTTACAAGATAGGGTGAACGAATGGGTGTGTCGCCAAAACGCAAGTGAGAAACAGTGATGCCACCAGATTTTTTTGAATCGTAAGCAAAATATGCCTGGGCATATTTATCGGTAGAATCTCCAATGATTTTAATAGAATTTTTATTGGCACCTACTGTACCGTCAGAACCTAAACCGTAGAATTTTGCTTCAAAAGTTCCTTTTGCAGAAATACTAACTTCGGGTAATAAAGGAAGTGAACGGAAAGTTACATCATCCACAATACCAACCGTAAATTGATTCTTGGATTCCTTCAGTTTCATGTTTTCGTAAACTGCTATCATTTGAGCAGGCGTAGTGTCTTTTGAACTCAATCCGTAACGACCACCAACGATAATGGGTTGATCGGCTTTTGTATAAAACATCTCAACAACATCCAAATACAATGGGTCTCCATTGGCACCAATTTCTTTGGTTCTGTCAAGGACAGTTATTTTCTTAACTGATTTTGGTAAAACGTTGAAAAAATATTTTTCAGAAAATGGACGGTACAAATGAACACTGATCAATCCTACTTTTTCGCCTTTAGCCATCAAATGATCTACTACTTCTTTGGTAGTATCGGTAATTGAGCCCATAGCTACAATTATATTTTCAGCATCAGCAGCACCATAATAAGTAAAAGGATGATAAACTCTTCCGGTAAGTTTGGCAATTTCTTGCATATAGTTTTCTACAAGATCAGGAATTGGTTCGTAGAAAGCATTGCTTGCTTCTTTAGCCTGGAAGAAAATGTCAGGATTTTGAGCAGTACCACGCATAACAGGATGTTCTGGATTTAAAGCACGATCTCTGAAATCTTGCAAAGCTTTATAATCAAGCAATGGAGCTAAATCTTCGTTTTCTAAGATTTCGATTTTTTGAATTTCGTGAGAAGTTCTAAACCCATCGAAAAAATGACAGAAAGGAACCCTGGATTTGATGGCGGCTAAGTGAGCAACACCCGCTAAGTCCATAATTTCCTGAACACTACCGGTAGCAAGAAAGGCAAAACCTGTCTGACGGCATGAATAAATATCGGAATGATCACCAAAAATTGACAATGCATGTGCTGCCAATGTACGGGCACTTACATGAAAAACGCAAGGCAATAATTCACCTGCAATTTTATACATATTAGGAATCATAAGGAGTAAACCCTGTGATGCAGTGTAAGTTGAAGTTAAAGCTCCAGCTTGTAACGAACCATGAACAGCACCAGCAGCACCACCTTCGGATTGCATTTCAACTACTCTTACTTCATCTCCAAAAATGTTTTTTCTGCCATGAGCAGCCCATTCATCTACGTTTTCGGCCATATTGGAAGATGGCGTAATAGGATAAATTGCTGCAACTTCGCTAAACATATAGGCGATGTGAGATGCAGCATGATTTCCGTCACACGTAATAAATTTTTTCTTTCTTTCCATTGTAATATAATTTTTTAAAAACCTGATTTATAGTATGTAAACTTTAAAAAGAGCGCTTGTGAATTTTTTAACAAAAGTAATAATAATATTTAAGACAAAGGGTATAAGTCTGTGTTTTTTTATTGTTATTTCTACAAAGATTTTGTAGTTATGATTGCTACCTCTAATGAAGCTGAAATAAAAAACCTGACAGGAATGAATGCCTGACAGGGTATAGGTTGAGGCTGAGGTAAAAGCCTCTCTTTTTGGGAAATTTTAAGATGTATTTAATCGCCAAACTCAATTCCAATCCCTTTTGCGGTTCTCACAATATCCCCTTTTGGTCTGACCAGTTTAGGGTGGGTGAGGGCTTCGGTAAAAGGAACGGCGTTGATATGAGGATGACGGTAAGCTACCATGTGTCCAAACTGTTTTTCTAACACCATTTCAAAAGCTTTTACGCCAAATTCTGTGGCCAACACTCTATCATAAGCCATAGGAGTACCGCCTCTTTGAAGATGGCCCAGTACCAATGTTCTGATGTCTGCTTCTATGCCTGCCTTCATTAAATCATGCATTAGCTTTTCGCCAATACCACCTAATTTTATATGTTCGTTGCCCACTTCATGGGTGTCCTCTCCCGTAGAATTTCCTCCATAAGGCATGGCCCCTTCAGCAACTACAATATTGCAGAAACCTCTGCCTTTGAAATAACGGGAATTTATTTTTTCTATGACCTTTTCGAGTTTATAGGGGATTTCAGGAATCAGACAAACATCAGCCCCACCTGCAATGGCAGCATGCGATGCAATCCAGCCTGCATCACGACCCATCACTTCCAGAATAAATACACGGTTATGGCTGGCAGCTGTGGTTACTAGTTTATCAACCGCATCGGTTGCAATTTGAACTGCGGTCTGGAATCCAAAAGTGAAATCGGTAGCAGCCAGGTCATTGTCAATGGTTTTTGGAACACCTATAATGTTGAGCCCTTTTTCAAAAAGTTTTTGAGAAATCCTTTGAGAACCATCGCCTCCTATATTGATAACGGCATCTATGCCTAAATAGGAAAGCTTGCGGATCATTTCGTCGGAACGATCGACCGTTGTCCAGTTCCCGTCATTGTCTTTAACAGGCCATGCAAAAGGACCGCCTTTGTTTACGGTACCAATGATGGTTCCTCCCTGAACATGAATGCCGGCAACCTTTGCATCATCCAATACTACAATTTCAGTAGGTTCACGCAACACACCATTGAAAGATTCAATACAACCAATGACTTCCCAGTCTTTTTCCTGATCTGCACGCTTTACAATGGCTCTTATGACTGCATTTAAACCAGGACAATCACCACCACCGGTCAATACCATTACTCTTTTCATTTATTGAAGTATTTTAGATTCATTTAGTTTGCAAAATTAATTAAAGTTTGAATAGCTAAAACTTTTAATTAGATTTTCTGTTTATATTTGCTCAATAATAATTAAAAACAACCATTACAATTGAAATCAAACAAGAATTTAAATAAATTTACACCTCGTATCAATAGTTCAATCTTATTAATTTTAGCCGGTATATTGTGGTTTTCAGTAGGATTAATGCTTTGTAACTTTGCATATCATTGGATGTTGCATTACGATGGGAAATTTACTATCTTAATAGTAATGTGCGGAACAATATTGGCAATGCTTTTCGCCAGATTCAAATTCAAAAAATTTGCGGATAAAAATATTAAAAGAATCAAAGAAAAAGGAGATAAATCATGTGTTTTTTCATTTATGTCGTGGCAGACCTACCTGGTAGTGATTGGTATGATGAGTATGGGGATTATTTTAAGACACTCTTCTCTACCTAAAGAATATTTATCTATCCTTTATATTGGTATTGGTGGAGCATTATTTTTGTCGAGTTTTGGGTATTTCTGGAATTTTTATCTCTTAAAAGGTATAAAAAACAATCAATAGTTTTTTCATTCCCAATTAGCTAAATATCTGATTTATTTTACTATAAGTAATGGTTTCTCATAATCCTTCATTTTCATATTAGGAGTTGAACCCATTGTGAATTCTATTATGCCACCCGAGACGATATCGTTGTGTGTGATAAAATTCTTGGTATAGGGTTTGCCATTCAATAGTATTTTCTGAATATAGATATTCTTTTCATCTGCATTATTGGCTATCATCTTAAAATTCTTTCCATTGGCAAGGCGTATTTCAGCTTTTTTCAGCTGAGGAGACCCGAAACAATAAACACTATTGGCAGGATTTACCGGATAAAAACCCATGGCACTGAATATATACCAGGCCGACATTTGCCCGCAATCTTCGTTGCCCGAATAGCCTGATTGTTGATCATTATACAATTCCTTCATTATTTTTGCACTGTAATATTGCGCTTTCCATGGCTCGTTGGTAAAATCGTACAAATATACGATATGATGGCTCGGTTCATTTCCATGTGCATATTGACCGATAAATCCTGAAGCATTTCCGTTTACATCTTCTGGTTTTGCATCCAACGTAAAAAATGTATCGAGTTTTTGAGTGAATTTTTTATCTCCGCCCATTAATTCTATAAATGAAGGCACATCCTGAGGTACATACCAAAGGTATTGCCATGCATTTCCTTCTGTAAATGGAAAACCTCCATTGCCCCCATAAGCGAGAGGATTAAATCCCTCCAGCCATTTACCATCGCTGTTTTTAGCTTTAAAGAAGCCGCTATTTTTATCGAAAAGGTTTTTATAGTTGGCTGATCGTTTCAAAAAGAACTGATAGTCGGCATCGTGTCCAAGTTTTTTGGCCATCTGAGCTACACACCAATCATTGTAGGCAATTTCGAGTGTGATAGATACCGATTGAGTCTGTAAATCTTCAGGGAAGAAGCCATATTGATTCAAAAGGTTGAAAGGAGCATTTTTATGAGCGTTGGTGGATGATGCTTTTACAGCTTCATAAGCCAGTTCATAGTCGAAACCTTTGATTCCCTTTATATAAGCATCCACAATTACAGGAATGGCATGGTTGCCAATCATACAATAGGTATCTGTTCCCCACAACTGCCAGATAGGAAGATATCCGTAAGTTTTATATTGACGGAGCATAGAATTGATAAATCCTGCAGTTCTGTCTTCTTGCAGCAATGTATACAATGGATGTGCAGCCCTATAGGTATCCCAAAGCGAAAAAGTACTGTAATGTTTTTTGTCGGGTGCATTCTGTAGGCTGTTGTCGGTTGCTAAATAATTACCCGAAACATCTGCAATGTTATTCGGCTGAATAAAAAGATGATACATCCCAGTATAAAAGATAGTTTTTTGTCTATCACTTCCTTCAATATCAATGCAGGATAATTCATTGTTCCAGGCTTTATTTGCCAAAGCCGCACTATTTTCAAAATCAAAATCTTTCATTTCAGCTGCCAGATTTTCCCTGGCACCTTCAGCAGAAACAGAGGAAATACCTACTCTTACCAGCAAAGGTTTGTCGTTATCTTTATTAAAATTCATAATGATTTTCAACTCGGCATGATTTCCAACGGTTGCATCGGCAAATTCATACTGTCCTTCTTTGAAAACATGCGAATCGAATGGACGCGAGAACTCAGCCCTGAAATAAACTTTTCTGAGCTTGGCCCAACCTGAAATGATACGATAGCCTTCTATGGTTTTATGGTCGACAACTCTCACCTGAGATGATAAAATCTTCACAAAGCGATAGGGACTATTCCTCACCAGTGAGTGGTCCAGATCAATAATCAGATGATAGGGTTTCTGATCGGCAAAGGTGTAACGATGCATGCCACAATGTTCGGTAGCTGTCATTTCGGCTTTGATGTTGTAATCGTCCAATAAAACGCTGTAATAACCCGGGCTGGCTTTTTCGTTGGCGTGTTTGTATTTTGAACGGAAACCCGGTATTTTGCCATCATCACTGCCAGCTTTCCATTTCAGCTCACCTCCGTAAGGCATAAACAGAAAATCATACAAATCGGGGCAACCGGTACCGTTCAGATGGGTATGACTGAAACCAAGTATTGAAGGATCTTTATAGTCATAACCACTGCAAGGATCATCGGGATATTCCCGGGTATCAGGACTTAATTGCACCAAACCAAATGGCAGACAAGCTCCGGGAAAATTGCTTCCTGAAAGGCTTAGGCTGTCAAGGGAACCTGTACCTATGAATGGGTTGACAAATTTAGTATAATCAAGCTGTTGAGCTTTGTTTTGAGCAGCTATGTTTCCGATAAAAAAGGAAAGAAAAATAATAAATGTAATTTTTTTCATGCAGACAGGAATTTAAATTGCTATCATTGAAGATAGGAACAGATTTAATATCATAGCTGCAAATGTAATTATTATTTTATCAGCATGATGTCCTAAGGATCGTATAAAAATAATTCAATGGATGCTAATTTTAATTTTGCTTATATTCTAAAGAAGATATGTCCTATTATAAGAAAGATGAGTATTAATGATAGTAATGTAATAGAAATCAGTCTTATTCTCTTTGTATACAGCTTAAGGTTTTCTTCATCCAGATAATATTCATTAGCACGTGCTTCGATGATCACTTCTTGTTGTATAAGATGATTTAAAATAAAGCCAGGGTAATATTTTATTTCTTCAAGTGTCTTGGCTGTTTGAAATGATATAGTTCCTGAATTTAAAAATCTGTTAATGACTCGTTTTATCCTGCTAAGAATAAGAATAACTAGAATTATAGGAATGATGGCAGTATCAGTCAATGGATTTATATTTTAGAACTGCAAATGTAAAATTATTATTTAAACTCACCTTGAATTAATCCTAAAAAAAAAAGTGATTGAGATAAGTCTCAATCACTTTATAAACTTTACGAACTAAATCACAATATTCACAATTTTCTTAGGCACAATAATTACCTTTTTGGGAGCTTTTCCTTCCAACCATTTTTGAGCGTCGGGATGAGCCAATACTGTTTTTTCGATTTCTGCGATGGGAATATCAGCAGCAAATTCCATTTGGAACCGTGTTTTGCCGTTAAAAGATATAGGATAATTAAAAGTATTTTCTACCAACAAGCTTTCATTCAGTTCAGGAAAGGCAGCAAAGCATATGCTTTTTTTATTACCCAACAATTGCCACAACTCTTCAGCCAGGTGAGGGGCATAAGGTGAAATTAATAGAGCAAGCGGTTGCAGAATTTCACGTTTATGGCATTTTAATTCAGTCAACTCATTGGTACAGATCATAAAACTGCTTACTGCAGTATTGAACGAAAAGCGTTCGATATCATCCTGTATTTTTTTAATTGTACGGTGCAGCACTTTCAATTCCTGAGGGCTTGCAGCTTCTTCGGTTACACAAAGGATATTTTCATCATTATGATACAATTTCCAGAACTTCCGAATAAAGCGAAAAACACCTTCAATACCTTTAATATCCCAGGGTTTGGACTGTTCCAAAGGACCCAGAAACATCTCATACATTCGCAAAGTGTCGGCACCATAACGTACAACCAAATCATCTGGATTCTGCACATTGTACAATGATTTTGACATTTTCTCCACGCTCCAGTCGCAATGGTATTTCCCGTTTTCTAAAATAAATTCAGCATTGGCATAATCGGGCATCCATTGGCGAAATTTTTCTGTATCCAATACATCGTTGTCGACAATATTTACATCCACATGAATAGCCTGTGTTTCGTAGTTTTCTTTTAATCCGGAAGATACAAACTGGTTTGTGCCTTTTATTCTGTATGCAAAATTGGAACGTCCTTGAATCATCCCCTGATTGATAAGTTTTTGAAAAGGTTCGTCTTTTACACACAAACCCATATCATAAAGAAATTTGTTCCAGAATCGGGCATATATCAAATGACCGGTGGCATGTTCGGCGCCTCCTATATATAAATCCACATTTTGCCAGTAGGCATTGGCTTTTTTAGAAAAAATTTCTTTTTCGTTGTGAGCATCCATATACCTCAGGTAATAGGCACTGCTACCAGCAAAACCCGGCATGGTATTGCATTCCAATGGATCGCCTTCTTCGGTATGCCAGTTTTCGGCACGCGCTAAGGGTGGCTCTCCGCTTTCGGTAGGTAAGTATTTGTCAACCGCTGGCAGTTCCAATGGAAGTTTAGTTTCATCGAGCATATAAGGCATACCTTCTTTGTAATAAACAGGAAATGGTTCACCCCAATAGCGTTGACGGCTAAAAATTGCATCACGCAAACGGTAATTGATCATCCGTTTGCCAATACCTTTCTCTTCAATAAAATCAATCACGGTCTTTATACCCTCTTTCACACGCATACCGGTAATAAAGCCTGAATTGATACAACTTCCTTCCTTTGAATCTTTGGATTCCTTCCACATGGCTGTGTCTTCAGCTTCTTCTCCATCGGGTAGAATTACCTGAGGAATCGGCAATTTAAAATGACGGGCAAAGGCAAAATCGCGGCTATCGTGGGCGGGAACGGCCATAATGGCACCGGTCCCATATCCTGCCAAAACATAATCGGATATCCAGATGGGAATTTCTTGATTTGTGAGTGGATTGATGGCGTATGCTCCGGTAAATACACCGGTAACATTATTAACTTCAGCCTGACGTTCGCGCTCCGATCTGTTTTTAGTCCATTTCAGGTATTTTACAACTTCGTCTTTTTGTTCAGCAGTTGTCATTTGATCAATCATTTCATGTTCAGGACAAACTACCATAAAACTAACTCCAAAAATCGTATCAGGACGGGTTGTGAATACTATCAATGCAGCTGATGCAGAATTCGCAGTGAGATGAGGTTGCGTTTCAGCTGTAACAAAAGCACTTGCATTGAGTTTAGTTTTTATCTTATTTACAACCTCTTCAACATTTTGAATAATCTCTTCGTTGGTGAATCTGATGACACTAAAACCTATTTTGTTCAGTTCCAATACACTTGCTGATTCTTGTTCTTGATGGGTTTCAGTAAGACTGTCATCAATCTGAATAATTAACTTTTTTGACAAACAGACAAAGTCAGCTATATTGTTAAATATCACCTGTTGTCGTCTGATTTTGCAACCTAATTGATTGTCTTTTAGGGCTTTCCAGAGTTTTTTTTCAGCCTCTGTAGGTTCTTCCCGCATTCTTCGGGCATCATTTCTCAAGGCATACCAATCGGAAGAATCCGTTGAATAGCCATGAGGTTTTACCGTATTCACTTTGGAATGAGTAGGGGAGAGGTGAAATTTTACTTCAGCACCTATTGATTTTCCGATCCAGTTTTTTTGGATTTCTTTAATAGAATCACTCCAGTCCAGATTTTCTAATCCTTGCAACAAACGGTCAGCATAAGCTGATATTCTTAGTGACCATTGACGCATTGATTTACGTTCAACTGCATAACCGCCTCTCACAGATAAACCACCTACTACTTCATCGTTGGCCAAGACTGTTCCTAATTTCGGACACCAATTCACCATGGTATCCGAAAGATAAGCCAATCGGTAATTCAGCAATATTTCCTGTTGTTGTTTTTCTGATTTTGCCTTCCATTCTTCGGCTGTAAAAACTGGAGTTTCGTTACAACTTGCTGTCACATTTGCATTACCTTCTTTTCCAAATATTTTGATCAGATCTGAAACAGATTCAGCTTTATTGCTTGTAAGGTCGTAATAATGATTGAACAATTGGATAAAAGTCCATTGTGTCCATTTGTAATAATCAGGATTGCAAGTTCTTACTTCTCTATCCCAATCGAAAGAAAAACCGATTTTATCGAGTTGCTCACGGTAACGGGCAATATTATTTTCGGTAGTGATGGCTGGATGCTGGCCAGTTTGAATGGCATACTGTTCAGCAGGCAGGCCGTAAGCATCATAGCCCATCGGATGCAGCACATTAAAACCTTTGTGCCGTTTGTAGCGAGCATAAATATCGGAAGCTATATATCCCAATGGATGTCCAACATGTAAACCTGCTCCCGAAGGATAAGGAAACATATCCAGCACATAATATTTTGGTTTAGTTGATTTGTTTTCAGCTTTATATGTTTTTTTTGCTTTCCAAAAGGCCTGCCACTTTTTTTCTATCTCGTTAAAATTGTAATCCATAAAAGTAAAAAGATGTAAAATTTGTATTTATTGCAAAAGTAAGAAAAATTTGGCGATTTGGTGATTGGATGATTTGGTGATTCAAAAATTTGAATGTTTGAAATTTTCAAAACTAATATGTACATTAGCTAAGTGAAACTTTCAATGTCTGGTCCTATTTTTTTTTGCTTTTATCCATTTTCGCTAATTGTCAGCATATTTTTAATTTGCAAACTATTTATGATTCTTCTAACTTTGAATATACCAACCAAAATAATAATCTTTATAATTTGCTGTTACTATTTTAAATTTTTATTAATTTAGCAGCGAGATTTATACTTATGTCAAAACAAGAAGAAAAATATAATAAGCGCAGGCTTAAAAGTTCTTACATTACCACTGTTGTGAGTATATCGTTGGTATTGTTTATGTTAGGTTTGTTGGGTTTGATTATTATGCACGCCCAAAAAATTTCGAATCAGGTTAAGGAAAACATCGGATTTTCAATTTTTATGAAAGAAAGTGCTAAGGAAGCGGATGTTATTCGTTTCCAGAAATCTTTAGATGCCAGTACTTTCTCAAAATCAACAGAATATATTACCAAAGAAGAAGCAGCAAAAAATGTTTCGAAAAATTTAGGTGAGGATTTTGTGAATTTTCTTGGTAGCAATCCTTTGACTGCTCAAATAGATGTACGTTTAAATGCATCTTATGCCAACAACGATAGTCTGGCTGTTATCGAAAAACAAATGCTTAAAAACGATATTGTTAAGGAGGTTTATTATCAGAAATCATTGGTACAACTGGTGAACGAAAATATTAAAAAAATAAGTCTTGTTTTTTTATCTTTTAGCTCATTGCTGCTTATTATTGCGATTGCATTAATCAACAATACCATAAGGTTGTCTGTCTATTCCAACCGTTTTTTAATAAAAACCATGCAATTGGTGGGCGCTACTCAACATTTTATAAGGAAACCCTTCTTATTAAAAGGAATCGTAAGTGGTATATATGGAGCCTTGATTGCCATTGCATTTTTAGCAGGCGTTTTATATGCTGCACAGCAAAACTTTCCTGATTTGGTGAACATACAGGAAATTGATTTATACCTGATTGTTTTTGGGATTGTCATTGTACTCGGCATCCTATTTTCATGGATTTCCACCTTTTTAGCAGTTCGCAAATATTTAAACATGAAAACGGATGGTCTGTATTATTAAGTGCTTAGCTTGCATTCAATACATAGCGTTTAGCAATAAAGTTAATTAGTATTAAAATCCTTTATTTGTATTATTAAATTATTTATTTTTGTAAAAAAATCATTATGGCACAGAATATTAAAAAAGTTATAACTCCTAATAAACCCAATACTGTTCATTCTAAAACCACAGTTGCATCTTCTGCTAAAGTGAATATCACTGAAGCTCGTGGACTCGAATTTGCATTCGGAAAAGAAAATTACCGTTTATTGCTGATTGGTTTGGGCTTTTTATTACTCGGATATATCTTGATGATAGGTGGAGGCTCAGAAGACCCCAAAGTATTCAGTGATAAAATTTTCGATTTTCAACGTCTTACCCTTGCTCCAATTCTATTAATTATTGGTTTTGTGATTGAAGTTTTTGCCATCATGGTTAAACCAAAAGATTAATTGCATTTTTCCTAAAATCTTTATTATGACTATTTTTCAGACAATTATCATTGCCATCGTTGAAGGCATTACCGAGTTTTTGCCTATTTCTTCTACTTATCATATGAAGCTTACTTCGGTAATTATGGGAATAAAAGACAATGATGAGTTTATTAAATTATTTATTGAAAGTATTCAGTTTGGTGCTATTCTTTCGGTTATAGTGCTTTACTGGCGAAAGTTTCTTGATTTCACCAAACTCAGTTTCTATTATAAAATTATTGTTGCTTTTATCCCTGCAGCCATTGTTGGGTTTTTACTCAAAAAACATATTGAGAAGGTACTTGGAGATATAATGATAATGACAATTATTACATTTTTAGGAGGTTTCCTTCTTTTGTTTGTTGATAAATGGTTCAATAAATCCAATGAAGAAAACTTAGACAATGTATCCTATAAAAAATCATTTAGTATAGGCTTATTCCAACTTTTTGCAATCATTTTACCAGGATTTAGTCGTTCTGCTGCAACAATAATAGGGGGTATGCAACAAAAACTCAGCAGAAAGCTTGCAGCAGAATTTTCATTCTTTTTAGCAGTTCCAACATTAGCAGGTGCTTTTGTATTAAGTATTTGGGATGCTCACAAAAAGAATCCTGAATTTTTAAAGGGTGATAACTTAAATTTCTTAGTCATTGGAAATGTTATAGCATTTATAGTTGCAATGATTGCCATTAAAGGTTTTATTGCAATACTTACTAAATATGGATTTAAGTTTTTTGGGTATTATAGAATCATAATGGGTGCTGTTGTTATAGTCTTACTTATTTTCCATATTTTATAAAAATAAATGAACGAATTCAATTTCTCTGAAGGAGAAGTTTTGCTTATCAATAAACCCTACGACTGGACTTCATTTGATGTAGTGAATAACATCAGGTATTTCATTAGGAAAACGCTGGATTTGCCCAAAATCAAAATCGGACATGCGGGAACCCTGGATCCATTGGCTACAGGTTTGTTATTGTTGTGTACCGGTAAATTCACAAAAAAAATTGATGAATTTCAGGCACAGGAAAAAGAATATACAGGTTGCTTTACAATTGGAGAAACCACTCCTTCTTTCGATATGGAAAAGGAAGTAGATTTTACATTCGACTATTCACATGTTGATGAAAATTTAATATTGCAGACGGCTCAAAAATTTACCGGAAGTTTTGATCAAATACCTCCGATATTCTCTGCAGTTAAAATCGGAGGCAAAAGGGCCTATGAATTTGCAAGAAATAGTGAAGAAATAAAAATTTCTTCAAAACCTATAACGATCAACGAGTTTGAAATTACTAAAATTCAACTGCCAGAAATACATTTTAGAATTGTATGCAGTAAGGGTACATATATTAGAGCCCTAGCCAGGGATATTGGAGAGTCTATGCAGTGTGGAGCTTACCTTTCAGCTTTATGCAGAACTCGTATTGGGAATTTTAAATTAATGGATGCTTTGGAAATTGAAACCTTGAAATCCATTATTACCGAACATAGTAATTCCCCAACATCTTCCGAAATTTAAATTATTTGGGCCTCTTTTTGTAAATAGTTGAAAAAACTATTGACTTTAGGCTCAAATTTGATTATCTTTGCACTCTTTTTCTTTACAAATCATCATTAAAATAATCATACACGCATGAAGTTATCACAATTCAGGTACAGCTTACCTAAAGAATTAATAGCTGATCGCCCCTCCGACCAAAGAGACGAGTCTCGTTTAATGATACTCAATCGCAAAACTCAAACTATTGAACACAAAGTATTTAAAGATATTCTTGAGTATTTTGATGATGGGGATGTTTTTATTCTAAATAATACTAAGGTATTTCCTGCACTATTGTATGGTGAAAAGGAAAAAACAGGGGCAAAAATTACTGTATTTCTGCTCAGAGAACTTAACGCAGAAAGTCGTTTATGGGATGTATTGGTTGATCCTGCCAGAAAGATAAGAATTGGTAATAAATTGTATTTTGGTGCTGACGATTCATTAGTAGCTGAAGTAATTGATAATACTACTTCCAGAGGAAGAACCTTGCGCTTTCTTTTCGATGGAACCTATGATGAGTTCAAGCTAACTATCAAAAACCTGGGTCACACACCTTTGCCTGATGAATTGCAAAGGTTAAGGGAAATTGAACCAGCAGACAAAGAAAGATACCAAACCATATATGCTAAACACGAAGGAGCTGTAGTAGCACCTACTGCAGGATTTCATTTCAGCAGAGAATTAATGAAACGATTGGAAATAAAAGGTGTTAATTTTGCAAACATAACGCTTCATGCTGGCTTGGGGAATTTTAGATCTATTGATGTTGAGGATCTTACAAAACACAAAACCGATTCTGAAGAAATGATTATTTCCGAAAAAGCAAGTCTGATTATTAATGCAGCAAGAGAAAGTAAGAAAAATGTTTGTGCTGTGGGTACTACAACGATGAAAGCTATTGAATCTTCTGTGGCAATATCTGGTAACGTTAAACCTTTCAATGGATGGACCAACAAATTTATCTTTCCTCCTTATGACTTTAGTGTTGCAAACTCAATGGTTACTAATTTTCATCAACCGCTTTCGTCGATGATGATGATGGTTGCTGCTTTCGGAGGCTACGATTTAGTGATGAGAGCATACAAAGAAGCCATTGAAAATAAATACAAGTTCCTCACTTACGGTGATGCGATGTTAATTATTTAAAAAATATTTTATTTTAAATTAAGACTTAACTTTAAAAGGTTAAGTCTTTTTTATTTTTAGTATATGCAAAAATCAGTCATCATTGTAGCAGGTGGATTGGGAACAAGAATGAATTCGGCTATTCCAAAACAATTTCTTGAAATTTTAGGCAAACCAATTTTGTTTCATACTATCGAAAAATTCTATTTTTTTGATCAGACCCTAAATATAATTATTGTTTTACCTCAGGAACATATTATAAGATGGAATGAACTTGTAGAAAAATTTAATTTTACTATTCCTTTATGCATTGTTACGGGAGGTAAAACCCGTTTTGATTCTGTTAAAAATGGACTTGAAATGATTGAAAAAGGAATAGTGGCTATTCACGATGCTGTTCGTCCTTTGGTTTCAACAGCTACTATTAAAACAGCATTTGTAGCAGCTAAGGATAAAGGAAATGCAATCCCATCTATTTCTGCTAATGATTCATTGCGTATAATTGATAGTAATGGAAATAAACAGCTGGATAGAACTCAAGTTAGAATAATCCAAACACCTCAATGTTTTGAGGTGGGTATGATTAAAAAAGCTTATTTGCAGAAATATGACGAAAACTTTACAGATGATGCCTCTGTACTTGAAAAATCCGGAATAAAAATACATCTGGTAGAAGGAAATCCTGAGAATATCAAAATTACCAATGCTTTTGATTTAAAGATAGCTGAAGCTTTCCTTCAATAATATTTCTAATTAATACATAAGATAGAAGGATAACAGATTTAAAAAAAGAAATATATACACAATTTAAAATTCATCATTTATTATTTATCATTCATCATTCATTTATCAATTTTCCTTCCTTTCCACTGATAGCTTACAAAATTACTTATTGTTCCAATTATCAAAACGTAAGGCAAATAGATGATTTGTAAGGGGATAAAATAGAGTAATAAGTCTTTTCGATTAACAAATCCTGTGATACCAAAAAGAATTGGAAAATCAACGATGAGTTTGATGATAAATAAGATTAGACTAAGTTTTAGAAATTCATGTTGAATAATTCCAAGTACAAATGTGAATAAAATGCATGCATTAAATAAGAAAATAATTCCTGCAACCATCAGTATTGCAACGTCTTTATAGCCTTTTGTTTTAGAAGCCCATCTGATACGTTGATGGAGGAATTCCGGAAATGTTTTTTTTGCTTCGGTATAAACAATTGTATTTCTGTCATTTAAAGCAAAAACACTTTCTTTCCCGAAATGTTTTTTTATTTTCAACAATAAAAATACATCATCACCAGATGCATAGTCTACGTTGCTATCGAATCCATTTACTTCATCAAAGGCTTTTCGTTCATAGATTAAGTTGGCACCATTACACATTATCGGAAAACCCGATTCAACTGCTGCTGCGCCGGAAGCAATAAGGCTTAAAAACTCCAGATGTTGCATTTTCTGAAATACAGATGTATCATGTTGATATGCAACCATACCTACCATGATTTTAGCCTTGGTTTGCTGATAATAGTTTACAATACCCGACACCCAATATGGGCCAACGCAACAATCAGCATCCGTAGTAATAATTAGTTCTCCTTTTGACTGGAGGATTGCTTTACTTATTGCAAATTTTTTATAGGTAGGTTTAATGCTATCTTCTTCGATTCTAATTATTTTACAATTGAAATCTGGATATTGATCAGCAAATTTTTCGACTGTTTTAAAAGTATCATCTGTAGATGCATCATCCACAACTATAATTTCAATAGAATCTGATGTATAGTTTTGATTTTTAATGGAAAGTAACAAAGTCAAAATACAATGCGCTTCGTTGCGTGCTGCAATAATAATACTGACTTTGATGTGATTCACTATTTGATAATCGAGAGAATTCCTTTTTAATTTCGTAAAAAAATAGGCATATGAAAGGATTAATAATGAATAAGCGAGTATTATAACTATAAATCCTATGTTGAATATATTCATCCTTCTTATTTATTAACTTTAAAGAAATTTAATTTTACAACATAAAAATTTCCTATAAAAGCTGGTAAAGCGATATTAACCAGCCATAAAACAGATGATGCTGCAACAACCGCGAAATTATAGTTTACATTCAGATGTAAGGTTGTATTGAAATAGTAGTCAAAAACGCCCATTGCTACTGAACCTCGTATCCCTATTTCGGCAAGAGCAATACTTGGAATAGCCGAAAGAACGAAATAAACGAGAGAAATAAGAAATATTCCTTCATATATATTTAATGGAATCCCAAAGAATCTTAACAATAAATAAAACTGAAATGAGAAAACAAAATACCTCAGTAAGCTAAATGCCAATACGTTTCTTAGTTCATATATTTTAAAGAATGAAAATACTTTCAAATAAGCTTTCATTCTTCTCCATTTAGGTTTTATCAATACATTAAGCCATTTGCTTATAAAAGAAACATTAAAAAAAACTGACAAAATGATAAGATCAGCTATTATCAATAAGCTAAGCACAACATACAAAATAGAGTTAGGAATAAGATGTTGTTTCGAATAGAAAACGATGATATAAATAATTACACTTACAGATCCCATTAAAAGCGTGATTATTAGTTGACTCATACTGCATAGGAATGAAATAAAAATTGCTTTCCAGGGATTTGCCTTTTGAAGAATAAAAACGCGGCCTAAAAATTCACCTATTCTATTAGGGGTAAATGCACTTACACTTAACCCGGCAAAAACTGCTTTGAATGCCTTTATAAAAGATATTTTTTCAATTTTTTTAATTAAATATCTCCATTTATAGGCTTCAATACTCCAGTTTAGTATCATTAAACTAAGAATCAGCAATAACATAAAAAGGGTTTTCTCCCAATTATAGGTTAGCGCATATAAATTCCATACTTTTTCATAGTTTTCATTAAAGAACAACTGATAATAGATGTAACCGAAAGAAGCACTTATTATGATTAACTTTAGTATAAAATTATAAGTTTTATTTAACTTTGTACTTTTAAACATTTAATTTATTAAAATTGATTACCGACAAAATAATATTAGGAATTGATCCTGGAACAACTATCATGGGATATGGCATCATTAAGCAAAATGGCAACAAAATCAGCTTTATCACAATGGATGTTCTAAAATTAGACAAATTTTCGGATCAGCCGATAAAACTAAAGAAAATTTTTGAAACTTGCCTTGATTTAATTGAAAAATATCATCCGGATGCTTTGGCCATTGAAGCCCCATTTTTTGGGAAAAATGTCCAATCTATGCTTAAGTTAGGTAGAGCTCAGGGTGTTGCCATGGCTGCTGGATTGTATCGTTCAATACCAATTTTTGAATATTCTCCTAAAAAAATAAAACAATCAATTACTGGTAATGGAAGTGCTTCGAAGGAGCAGGTAGCAGCAATGTTGCTCAAATTGTTAAACCTAAAGGAAATTCCTACACATTTAGATGCTACTGATGGTTTAGCAGCAGCAGTTTGTCATTTCTTTCAACGCAATATAGGAGGTGAAGGTGATACTTCATTTACAGGCTGGAAGAGCTTTGTAAGTAAAAATCCTGAAAAGATCATTAAGAAACCTATAAAAGATTAAATTTAAACCAGTTTTCGATTTCTATAAGTTGGTGTAAGCATTTGAAATGGCTTCAGCAATTAATAGGAATTCTTCTTTAGCAAGTTGGAGTTTAGGTTGCTTAAAATCCATATCATAGATAGAATTAATAGGAATCAAATGGATATGAGCATGTCTTACTTCAAGACCTATGATTGTTAATCCAACTTTTTGGCAGGGTATTACAATCTCAATAGCTTTGGCTATTTTTTTAGCAAACAGAAATAAGTTTTTATATTCTATGTCATCAAGGTCGAAAATATAATCGGTTTCTTTTTTTGGAATAACCAAGGTATGTCCTTTTGCCAAGGGCGAAATATCAAGGAAAGCATAAAAATCATTATTTTCTGCTATTTTATAGGATGGAATTTCTCCATTTATAATTTTTGTAAATATACTTGACATGATTTGAGTATTTATTTGTTAATCAAATTTATAGACAAAGAAAGGTCGAATTTTAATTAAGTTGAAATATTCTATTATTAATTATTCTTAATTTAGAGTGTTTAAACAAATCTAGTAATCTCTACTATTTCGAAAGGAACTATACCTGCCGGTACCTGAACGTCTACTTTTTCTCCTACTTTTTTACCGAGCAAACCTTTGGCAATAGGAGAGGTTACTGAAATTTTCGCACTTTTTAAGTCGGCTTCGCTTTCTGGAACGATGGTATATTTCATGCTTATTCCATTATTTAAATTTTTAATGGTAACAACAGATAGCAAAAGCACTTTTGAAAAATCTAATTTAGATTCATCTATAAGGCGGGCATTGCTGATAAGATCTTTTAATTTAGAAATCTTTAATTCCAATAGACCTTGGGCTTCTTTGGCTGCATCGTATTCAGCATTTTCCGATAAATCTCCTTTGTCACGCGCTTCAGCTATCATACGTGAAACAGCTGGACGTTCAATTGTAAGTAAATGGTTTAGATCTTCTTTTAATTTCTGAAGACCTTCTTCGTTATAATAAGCTAAATTAGACATATGGTTTTTTCCCTTCATAATTTAATAACAGAAAAGACCCTTTTTAAAAAAGGGTCTTCTTAAATATCAATAAATTGTATATTTTAAAAACGTTCAATAAAAAATATTACAAATTAAATCTTGCACTTATGGTATGGCTACCCTGCCATGGATCAGAAGCTCTGTATGAGTAATCAATTGAAAAAGTTGAACCTTTTTCTTTATTGATAGGAGCTTGAATGGTTACACCAGCACAAGGTCCTGTAAGTGCTGTGGTACGAGTAAGTTTGTCCAATATGCCTTTTTCATATGTAAAACCAGCTCTTACCATCAGGTATTGCATAAATCCATATTCAGCGCCTAAGGTATATTGATCTTTAGAAAAAGAATTGGATGTAAAATTAGCAGCAATCGTTAATCTATTTTCTTCGTTGAAGTTAAAATCATAAGCACCACCAATATTGATTAGTGAAGGTAATTCAAATTCTGCCTGACGTTCTTCAATGGTATGAGAATTTGCTGAACCATTTTGTGTACCGCTAAATGCAAAGCCGTCACCCGAGAATGACAAGGTTGGCCCAACATTCTTCAAAGAAATACCAAATTTAATATTATCAGTAGGTCCTGTAACATATTGAATACCTGCATCAATTGCAACTCCTTGCGCATTTACATTTGATATAGATTCGGAAATAATTTTAAAATTGATACCTCCATAAATACTATTTGAAAATGTATGTGCATACGAAATACCAATGTTAATAAATGAAGGTTTAAAAGTACCGATTCCACCATCAGGTTGATTAACTGTTCTTATTTGGATTTCGCCAACAGACAAGGCCATAATACTTAGGCCAATAACGCCTGTTTCGCCAACTTTTTGTGAAAATCCAAAAGTTGAAATACTTATATCAGAACCTTTAAGATAAGAGGTTTGAGAGAAAATAATTTCAGTCTTTTGTGTAAAGGCTAAACCTGCGATATTGTTAAAACTTGCTTCCAATCCACGTGCATTAGCAGTATTTACACCGCCCCAACCTGAACTTCTGGCCCATGGATTAATTAGCAATTCTCCTGCTCCTGCCTGTCCAACTCTATCTTCATTACCAGCTTTAGCTTCTTTCAAAGAAGTTAGTGATAAAGTTATTAAAACCACAGGAATTAATAAGCTATATATTTTTTTCATACTCATTAGTTTATATATTTTTATATAATTTATTATCTAATTATGGATTAAAAAGAATTTAAGTCAGTTGGACGTAATGCACCAAACCATTTAATTGTTTTTTCACCGATACCAATAGATTTTATGTGAATGATGTAAATACCACCAGAAATAGGTATGTTCGCAAAATTCTTTAAATCCCAATCTATTGAAGTAAGAGCTTCTCCATAACCCGAGGTAACACCTTGTTTATCAACATTAAATTGTCTAATAAGCGTGCCAGTTAAAGTATAAATAGTAACTGTACATTTTGGTGGTAGATTGATAATTCTAACTCTGTTATCAATTTGATTTTCTTCATAATTAGAAAATGCATAATAAGGATTTGGAACTACACCTATTAAATCTAATGCAGAAACAGCAATAGTGTTAACTTCTTTTTGAGTAGCCAAATCTCCAGTACTAAATTGATACATTGGATAATTAGCATTTTGAACAGTAGTAGCACCTGTAGTTGCAGTAGAATAATTGCGAGCATAAGGTTTAGCAACTCTGATTCTTACTTTAGCATCTGTTGGTATTTCAGAAGGATCGTTAAATCCAGGGAATGCTATGGGTAAAGTAACCCACATTGCATTGCGATAAACTGCTTTTATTTGGTTAGAACCATAGCCTGTTTTTAAATGTTCGTGTAACCAAACACCCTTATCATAAGCAGGGCAATTTTCATCCACGTCACCCAATTCGAAATTGTCATTGTGTCCCATAATATAAACAAAATGTTTTCCACCGAATACAACATTTCCAAAATTATCGTAATAAGCAGGAGCAGGATTCCATTTCATATCTTTACCATTGTATCCACCTAACCAAGAATCTTCACCAAACATAATATTCAATCTTTCACCGGTAGCAACATTAACTGCATAACCAGGGAACCAACTCATACCTGTGGCATAATCATCCGTAGCAACTGCAACACCTTCTTTGTTAATAGAAGCATGTCTTCTGAGTTCGAATTTTTTAGCACCACCTTCCGATAAGGTTTTGTCTTCACCCATTTCAACAACTGGACATCTGGTCCATTTTGATTTATCAGCTGTAAATACAACATCAACGCTGCTAATGTTTACAATTAGGTTGTCAGCAAAAGATGGGCTCATTTGTTTGGTCCTATCTTCGTTGTAAGCGGGTCCGTTATCATAGAATGAAGTCAAACGGTAAGGTGCCCATGTTCTTCCTAAAATATTTTCATATTGTTCTTTTTTGTCGAGGAAATAGCTCAATCTGTTTCCTGGATGTAAAAGGTCTGGAGCATCAACGTAATAATCTTCGGTTGATTTATCAGCAACAACTGCAGTTGATACTGAACCGGATCTAATCCAGTTAAAACCTGTTATACTAGCATCATTATCAGGAACACCGTATAGCCATTGTTTCGTATTGTCGGTAAAAGTCATACTTGCTTCTAAAAATACGCCATCATTCACAATATTTGCACAAGGTGCAATGTTATGAAGAACATCATCAGAAGTAGTGGCTATTTTTGGTATTTGAGCAATAGAAACCGATAAACCTAAGTTAGTGAAAAGTTGTTCGTTTTCGATATTAATGGTAACTTCTGATGTATCAATTAAAGTTAAACTTCCATTTTCTCCATTGTAAATTTTCCACCTAGCATCTGTTAAATCTGTTTTACTACCAGGGAAAAATTTAATAGTGTAATCTCCTGATTTAACATTTAAAGGATCTATTACTTTAACATTGATAGGTCCACGGTTATTTTCATATATTGGATTTTCAACGATGTAAGGAGCTGCTTGTTTCGACATGAGTAAATCAATACTGCCTTGTGTTAAATCTATAATTAAACTTCCATTACCTTGACCTTCAATTCTTTGTATTTTAGGTGTTGACCCATAAACTGAGTTTAATTGAGTTCCATTGGATTCAGGAGAAGTAATATGAGGGATGGCTGTGATGGAGCGAATTTCACCAGCGGCAGATTTTCTGCCCGCTAAATAGGGTTCTTTTTGTCCATCCAAACCGTCAGTAGAGGTATTGTCATATTTTTTAAATTCATTATAGGCATAAGCGAGTGCAATGAAATAATATTTTTTATGATTTACCAAACGTTTATCTCCTGTAGCAAATTGATCTTCCAGCACTCTAAAAGTATGTGAAATACCTAAATTTGCCCCATTTACTTTTTCAACAGGAACCAATGCACCTCCTAAATTATCGTCTTTGTTGTAATTTACAAGTTGACCTATAGGATTTTCATTGACATCAAAATTCTTTAAATCGCATTGTTGAACCAATCTGGCTTTGGCAAGATTGGTGATGTCAGCAATAGAAACAGTAGCATCAGCTAATTGAAAAATTTGATAACCTTCAAATTTATAATATCTGTCATTCTGAATTGTATCTTGTTTTGTAATGCTAGTAACGATAGTTGTGTCGCCATTCTGAAAAGTAATGGTATCTTTTTTTGTAGTGATTACTCGTTTTTCGTTAATCCTAACATCTAATTCTCTGTATCCTTCTTTTTCGTTGTTAGAGCCTTTTCTGTTAGATATATAAAGTATCAATTCTCTGTCTAATTCTCTAACTGCTAAATCCGGAGAATCGGGCCCATCTAATACTTTAAAACAGTTATCGAACAAAGCCTGGCATTTATCATCTACAACTCTTAATAATTGTACGGATGCAAAAGGACCACCGGTAGCTGCTTTTGCCCAAGGAATACCAACTGTAACGTAGTTAACAGCACCTGGCCTTAAAGTAAATGGTCCAGCAGATTGCATAAAACGTCTGTCACCAGGAGCATTATTGGCAGATTGTTCAGTCCATAGAGCACCGGGAACGTGTATTCCACCAGTACCTAAAAATAAGGGGTCGGTATTGTCAGGAAACATAAAATCACATTTAGTTGCACCAAGTGTTATCCCATTACCACCGTAGGTCATATCCCTTCCATCTTTCCAGATTCCTCTTAAATATCTGTAATAATCCATCGCCTTGCCGGGTTCTCCATTTACAGGATTGTTATCATTGTTATAATAAACAAACCTTCTCATCCCATATCTTTCATCATCAATAATACCGTTTCCAAAGTTAACACCATTTATACTGGTAACAGTTGGGTGCCCCGAAGGATCTAATTTTGGATTATCGACTCCATCAGGATCCATATATGGACCTTGGAAAAAGTCAACGCCTACTGCAGGAGGATTGCCTTCATAGGCATAATATTGTCCAGCACCATCTGTAGCTCTGCCGTTGTAGCAATAGCCCAAACCTCTTTCAACATCACATCCAACATAATCATCAAAGGCATAACCTAAATCAGGGTCAACCCATTGACTAAAATAAGTTTCGGTTAAAGTGTAGGTAGAACGGTTGACGATTTCATAAGAATAAAAGGTCATATTGTTAATTTCGTCGTTGGTAGAAAAACCAAAAGCCTGAGCTCTTATTTCCATTCCAATTGAAGCACCTTTTGATTCGGTATGGTCGTTACCTTTATCGTTGAAAACCCACCATAATGTCATATCACCTTTTAGAACCTGGTCAACCAAGATGCCACCTTTTACAATACCTGCTGTGGTTTCCATGGTTGGATCAAGTGGTTTCCATGTTCCATCAGGATTTTTGTTTTTAGGATCGGTTGGGCACAATGAATTTGTAAAATCATAATAAGGGTAATCACCATTTGCTGGATTGTAATTATAATCGCCATCATAATCACGAAATGGAGCTAAATACCTTGATTGTCCTTTTGAAACATCTCCATGAGCAGGCCAATCTACAATTATTTTGTAATTTGGATTATTTGAAGGATCGTAATTAGGATAACTAGATTCTGCAATAAAAGATTGTACATCTTTTTTGGTGATTTTGTAATGTCTGTCATATTCTTTACAGATTTCTGCACTGATGTCCGCAGTTCCGTCAGTAGTCAATGGACCTGTCCAATAATCCTGACCATTTTGTCTGAACCTTTGAGCAGCTAATTTCAGGTTGCCATCAATATCCAATCCACCAATCCATAATGCAGAAGCAAACATGGATGTTTTTCTACTCCCTCTTGGAATTTCATACTTAGAAGCAGTAAAATCCCACCACATATCTCCACCAGTATTGATACGAGCTCTAACATTATTGATATTTAAATCAGTGGAACCCGAAGCTGGAGCACACCTGTCAGATTTTGTGTGTACATTGCTGCTTTGCTTGATTGCGCCTTTAAATTCTTCAGCAAAAATATTGTTACACAATAAGAAGCTAATCAGCGTCAAAAATACTAAGCGATATATATTTTTCATAAATTCTTTATTTAAGTTCATTTATTATATATTCTTTTTTATATTAAAAATTAATTTCTACACCTAAACGTATTCTTCGTGGCAACGAATAGTTATATGGGGAATCAACTGAAACTGAACGTAAATCCCTATACGACTGTGGATCTTCGTAAGCATTGATCTGAGCCTGATATTTTGGATTTGTCAGATAACCATCATCGTTTGGATTACCTGTTGTACCATAAACAGCTATTACATTTTGAGTATTTAAAACATTTAATACAGAAAGGTAGATGTTAAAATTGATTTTCCTATTACCTATGGTTGTCAAAATTTCTTTGTTGATTTGGGCATCCATCCAAAATTGCCAAGGAAGACGTGAACCATTCAATTGTCCTACGATAGTGTTTTCGTTGAAATCACGTTTGGTATAAGGAGTACCTGAACTACCATTGAAAGTTACATTAATACCTGTATTTTCTAAAAAGAGAATGGTTCTTACTTTATCGGTACCTTTTATTTTGAACGAACGTTTTGGACCTCTGTAATTCTTGCCACCTTCAAAACGATAATCAACTGAAGCTTTAACTGAATGTCGTTGATCATAAGTGAGTGGAGTCATTGTTCTTAAATTAGGTTGGCCTGAACTAACCATAGCTTTTTGAGATTCAGCATTAGAGCCGGTACCATTTGCAAATTGCAAAGTGTAATTGGCAGTAAGTCTGATATTTCCTGTTCTTCTTAAATCGAAACTAACGGTCATACCTTTTACAGTTCCAAAGTCAATATTGGTATAAGAAAGGTAATTTGGGTTAGGATCTGCACCAGTAAAACGTTTAACCTGAACCTGGTTTCTCATTTCTCTATAAAAAGCTGAAAACTTTAATGAAGATGAGTTGCTTATTTTCTGTTGAAAACCTAATTCATAATCGGTAGTTTGCTCTGGGAGCAAGTTTGGATTATCAACAGTGTTGGTTCCTGAATTATCAATATACAAATAAGCGATAGGATCTAATCTTAGCCCTGCTGTTGGTCTTTTGGTGATAACATCATAATGAGCAAAAAACAAAGCTTCATCAGAAATTGGGAAAGAGAAGGCAATACGAGGCATAAAGGTCGTTTGTGGATTGTAATCTTTAAATGCATCAATATTAACCGAAGTTTGGTCTTTAGCTACTCTATAAGGAGTAGGTCTGCCTGAACTTCCGCTAATTAATGTAGGGTCACTTACAACAGTTCCTGTCGCATTAAACCAAATATCACCACTTCTGTATCCTAAAATTTTTGGAGAAGTAGATTTAAAATCATCCACATAAACTACATAATCCGATCCGATGTTTGAAGGATGAACACCTCCATTGGTAATGTTTTTAGATCCTTGAACATCTTTTACAGTGTATGCATCATAGAATAAATAAGGATCTTTTAATACCATTTGGTTAGCATCAAAACGGTCAATACGTAAACCAATATTAAAAATCAAATCGTTAAATGCAAATTTATCCTGTATATAACCAGCCATATACAATGGTTCAAAAGCACCGATTTCGCGTTTGTATTTGCCATTTTCATCTTTGGCATTGAAGAAATTATCCAATGAAGGTTGGCTTGTTAATTTTTTTCCTTTATAGTCATATCCGTAATAATTTACCAGTGAATTTCCATTTCGCAGCAATTCATCGGGGCTAAACATATCGATTGAATAAGTAGAAGGGTCATATTTGTCAATATCAATCCAATCATATATAGTATGTCCATTTACTGGCATGCCTAATTTTTGTCGTAAATTTCTATCGAAGGTTGATTGAGCAGCTTGATTATATAAGTAATTATAATATATAGTGTCCTGCAAACCACCTAAATGAATGGGATTAGGGTTGTTAAAATCTAATTGATCGATGTGACTGTTGGCCAATGTTCTGGCCAATTCCCATAAACCAGCAGGAGCATAGCCTACATTTCTTTCGGTAATTTGCTCATATTGAATGCCAAATTCAAAAGCATGGTTACCAATATCGGCTGATCCATTTACTGTTAATCCAATTTGGGTATTGTCATAAAGGTTATAGCCATTGTAAACAGTTCCTGTTCTTGAATATAAACCGTAAACACTTGGAGGAAGATCTCCGTTACGTAATCCGTTATACGACTGAAGTATAAGTTGATTTGGGAAAATGCTTCCAAAAGAATTGTATAGCTGAGAAGTATAATTTGCCAAAGTAGGGTTTATTTCGGAACGTTCAAATGCAACATTGATTGGGGTCACATTTGCCATCACTAATGCATTTTCATAAATAATTCCACCAACAGTATCAGAACCAGTTAAAAAAGAAGGACGTCTGGTGGTTGTAAATTTACCAACGTAACCATAATCAAATAAGTTGGCTTTATGATTTTGATCCTGTAATGTTTGATTGGTTTTGGTATAATCGGCCTGGATTTGATAATATACATTCTTTATCAATGATTTACTGTCTTTCTCTGCAGGGAAACGTTGGGTAAATTTTCCGTTCACACTCCAGTTGGTAAGTAAATATTCTCCGTTATTTGCTGAGTTTAATAATGAGTTTGCACGGTTCCAGCTAAGACCTTGGTCATAACTAAAATTACCTCCAAATTGAAGATTGGTTGTAGAAGTAGTACGAACATCTACTTTCCCTTGAAAAGTAACACTATAGCCTGCACCATTTTCTTTTGAATAAATTTTTTCTAAATCAGATTTTCTTAAAAAATCGGCATTGTATCTCGAAACACCATTTTCGATGAGTAAAGGATGTTGTTCAAGGTAAATTCTTTTGGCATCGTTTACTTTATAATCTCCATTGGCAAAAGGTCTTCCATCTTTATTATAACTAAATTCTCCTGCTAAAAAGAAACCCAATAAAGAAGATTTTTTGTCGTCTTTATTTTTTAACAATGGACCGGTTAAATTGAAAGACACTAAGTTCCTTCCGAAATTATCAAGAAACTGAGAAGTTACAAATTCAATTCCTCCTGCAAATTCCCGGGAAGGTCCAGTGGTTACAATGTTCATTACACCCCCTGTTGCTTCACCATATTTAGCAGGGATACCACCGAGTATCATACTTACCTCACCCATGGCAGATTTAGGTAGATTAACGTTTCCTCTTACTCTTACACCGTCAACATAAGTAACAGTACTTCCATCATCAGAACGAGCACCTCTTACGCTACCCATGGCGCCGTCAACTGATTGAACACCACCCATCGTAGCAGCAACAGATTCGGCTGAACGTCCAGGCATTCTTGAAATGTCTTCAGCGGTGAGTGTAGCACCTGATTGTGTTTGGTCTTTCGAAATTAAAGGAACTTTGTAATCAACAACCGTAAAGGTCTCAAGTGTAGTAGCACTTGGTTCCATCACAATGTTGTTAAATGTCATTTTGTCTGCATTGATCACAACACCTTTGATTAATAAAGGTTTGTAACCAACATAGGTAGCTTTAACATCATAACGACCAGCTGGAATAGGTTTAATGGTATAATTGCCATCAAAATCCGAAGTTCCACCACCAAATTGTTTCCCTGTTTGCTCAATAATAATATTGGCAAATGCAATGGGTTCTTTTGTTTCCTTATCAGTAATTTTACCTTTAAGTTCTCCCGATTGCGAAAACACCATCAGATTGACTGACAGCAAGATTCCTAAAGAAAAGAGTAATTTTTTCAACATACACCTATAAATTTATGTTAGAATTAATGTGCGTTTTTTAAAGGGGGTAAAATTATAAAAAAAATCGATACCCACTTCTTTTATTTCAGTTTTAAATTATTTTTTTATTAAACTTTTTACAATCTGTAATTTTTTTATAAAAATACTATACTTCTATGAATCAATAGAAGTAAAATCAGTTTACGGTATTAAAAAAAAAGTTTACGGTTATTCTCTTTTTGAAAGCTATCAGATATACCCTATCACTCAATTCTGAAGTAGAATTTTTATTGAGCAAATTTAACAAAAAAAATCTAAATAGAAATTTTTTTTAAAAAACTTATAAGTGGCTCAGGATGTTGATAATACTTTCGCGTTTCCTTCTTGAAACAGGTATTTTGCTTCCATCGGTCATTAAAATGTAACCTCCATCCACTTTTAAATAGCTTTTAATGAACTTAATGTTTACAAGATGCGATTTATGGGGTCTTATGAAATTAAAATCACTCAACATGGCCTCATTTTGCTTTAATGTTTTAGAAATCAGAATAGGATTCCCATTGGTTAAAAAAAACTTAGTATAATAATCGTCCGATTCGCATCTGATAATTTCATCAGTACTCAGAATATGTATTCCTTCTGAAGTGGATAAAATAATTTTTTTTGAAGCTGTACCTGTAAGCTTCATATTTTCAAGCAGTACTTTTATGTTTTTATTGATTTGACCTTTATCTTGTTTTTGAAGAAATTTTTCAATGGCTTCTTTTAAATCATCAGGATTGATAGGTTTTAATAAATAATCCAATGCGCTGTATTTTATAGCTTTAATAGCATATTGGTCATGAGCGGTTGTGAATATTACTTCAAATTTAAAGTCGTCAAATGCTTCTAAAAAATTAAATCCACTACCATCTGGCATTTGAATATCAAGAAATACAATATCTGGATTATACTCTTTTACTTTTTCAATTCCATCTAAACAACCGTCAGCTTGAATAAGTACAAAAACATCAGGACAGTACCTGTCAATCAATCCCATTAGTACTTCTCTTGATTTTTTTTCGTCGTCAATTATGATTGCTTTTATCATTGTAATAAGTTTGTAAAGTTTTGAAGTTTTTAAAGTTTATCAGTCCGAAGACAGAATTATTTAGCAGATTTAAAGTTTATACTTCTATAAAAAATATCATTAATTCAATTCTGGTACCGCATGCTTCACCTTCATCATTTGTTAAATCTATAATTTTTACAGAAAGTTGATTCTTGTTTTTTTTATTCAAAATATCCAGTCGTTCTTGTGTAATTAGCATACCGCTTGAATTGTGTTTAATTCCTGAATGCTCTTTTAATTTTTTTGCAGCTTTTCTTCCAATTCCATTATCCTCAATGGTGCAGATAATATAATTGTCAATTAATTTAAGTTTAATACTTAACTTGCCATCTTGTTTTTTGTGGATTAATCCATGAATGATTGCATTTTCGATATATGGCTGTATAATCATTGGAGGGATGGCTATAAATTCATCCTCAATATCTGGATCTACTTCAATAATATAGTTAAAAACGTCATCAAACCTTAGTCTTTCTAAATCTAGATAAAGTTTAATAACTTTTAGCTCTTGTTGCAGCACTACAAATGTTTGTTGAGAATTCACTAAAATCAATCGCATCAATTGTGAAAAACGAGATAAATAATGAATTGCTTTATCGGTATCTTTCTCTATTACAAAACTTTGTATTGAATTTAAAGAATTAAACAAAAAATGTGGGTTCATTTGCAAACGCAAGGATTTTTGTTCCAATTCAAACAATTGTTTTTGAATTTCAAGCATTTGTCGTTCCACTTTATGTTTTTTACGGATTTTCCTAATTCGCCAGACCATTAATCCCCAAATACTTATAATTATAAATAGAAGTACAGCCAGGTAAAAAAGGAGGGTGTTGTACCAGGGTGCTTTTATCTGAATGTAAATTTTAATACCTTTTTCGTTCCAAACTCCATCATTGTTACTTCCTTTTACTTTAAAAATATATTTTCCGGGAGCTACTGCAGTATAATCAGCAAATCGGTGCGTTGCAGTTGTGTAATTCCAGGTTTTGTCAAAATTTTCGAGATAATAGGCATATTTGTTCTTGAATGAATTTACATAATCCAATGAAGCAAATTCAAAAGAAAAGAAATTTTCATTATGATTCAATCTAATAGTATCCCCATCTTTTAAACTGATAGGAATTTCAAGATTAAATAATTTAAACGAAGTAATGCAAATGAGTGGTACATTTTTATTCATTAGAATTTCTTCAGGATAAAAAGCATTCAAACCATTCATTCCACCAAAAAATATTTCCCCTTCCTCATCGATTAATGCAGCACCAAAATTAAACTCATGACTTTGAACTCCATCTTTAACATCAAAATTCACAAAAGTCTCATTTGTTGGATTAAATTTTGACAAACCAAAATTGGTGCTTAACCAAAAATCGCCAAACCTATCTTTTATGGTTGCATAAACCACATTGTTCGGCAAACCGTTTGCTTCAGTAAAGTGTTTTGATTCTTTGGTAACAGGATTAAATTTATTTAAACCTCCCCCCATTGTTCCCAGCCAATAAAATCCGTTTTTGTCCTGGTAAATCGAAAAAATCATATCACTGCTTATGCTTTTTTGATCTTTTGGGTCATGATAAAAATTATAAAACCGTTTGCTATTCCTATCGTATCTGTTTAAACCATGATAAGTACCCACCCATACAATCCCGTTTTTGTCTTCATATACCGGATAAATTGTATTGCTGCTGATAGAGTATGGGTCGTCGGGATTATGTTGAAATACTGTAAATTTCTCTTTTTCAGGATTCAAGATACAAAGTCCACCAAATTCGGTTCCGGCCCAGATGTCGCCATATTTATCTTCATAAATTGACATTAATCTATTGGTAGATAATCCTGTTTTTGTAATAGGATTGTATTGATAATGTTTGAATTTTTTTGTTTGAATATCATATTTATCTAAACCAGCATCCAAAGTCGCGAACCATACAATATCTTCTCGTTGATTATCAATAACTATCATTCTCACATTATTGCTGGCCAGGCTGTTCGTATTATTTTCCTGATGCTTGATATATGAAAAGGTATTAGATTTCTTATTGTAAATGTTTACTCCTTCGTTGGTAGCTATCCAGATATTTCCTTTTTTATCGTTTACTATTGACCAGACTAAATTGTTGTTGATGCTTTTATTGTCGTTCAAGTGAATGAAGTGCCTGAATTTCTTAGATTGTTTGTCAATTTTGTTTAATCCACCCCATGCAGTTCCTATCCATATATTTCCGGATTTGTCTTCGTAAATGGAATTGATATAATCATTGCTAATAGTTGTATTGTCGTTTGAGTTGGAGGTGTAAGCATAAAATTTAAAATTTGCAGGGTTCATGTAATTTATACCTCCACCCATTGTACCGAACCATAATATGTCATTTTTATCCTGAATAATTGTTCGGATATCATTGTTACTTATAGAAAATGGATTTCTTGCTTGCTTTGTAAAAGCTATAAAGTTATTCTTTTGCCTGTTAAAAAGATTTAATCCATTACTAGTTCCTACCCATAAATTGTTTTTTTTGTCTTCAAATAAGTAATTGATAAAATCACTGCTGATACTGCCTTTTATGTTGGTATTGCAATAATAGTGTGAGAATACATTGGTTTTTATATTCAAATAATTGAGCCCTTTTTGTGTTGCTATCCATAAAATGCCAGCATTGTCGAACAATAAATGATTAATTGAATTATTGCTTAATGAGTTTGCATTGCTTGGATTGAGATAATATCTGGAAACTTCAGCTGTTTTTGTATTTAATTTGTTTAATCCATCATTGGTTGCAATCCATAAAAAGCCATTGTTGTCTTCGCATATCGCATTGATATAATCACTTGATAAGGCTTTTTTGTTAGAAGGCATACTTTTGAATTGTATAAAATTTCCAGTTTGAGGATCATATTTATTCAATCCGATCTCAGTTCCTATCCATATAAATCCGTTTTTATCCTGATACAGTGCTCTGATACTGGGACTGCTAATACCGGATTTGGAATTAAAATAATCAGGACGTATGATTGAAAATCCATAACCATCAAATCTATTGAGTCCATCCCAGGTACCAAACCACATAAATCCATCTTTGTCCTGAAGTATCGTTTGAACAGAATTTTGTGATAAACCTTTATCAAGTTTAACCATTTCAGAAGAAATTCTTTCAAATTTGATAGTGGAGTTTAACTGGCTGTAAAGAAAGTCAGATCCAAATACGAAAAAGAAAAATAGTAAATGTTTGATGCTTACTTTCACTTTTAGTTTGATTTATTGCATATTTAGTCCGAAACTTCAAATTGGGAGTATGTCTGAATTAAAAAATAATTCTCCATGATGAGCAATAATGGACTTCACTATTTACAAATAACTGAAACTGTCCTTAGGCCGGAATACAGCTTTTGGGTTTACGTTTAAACCATCTTTTTATAAAACATTCTTTTTTATAATAACTTGCCTTTTCGGATTTTTCTTTATTAAGTTTCATCCTGCTTCGTGTTTCTTTGGTTTGATTGTTCAAATGTTTTGCTTTGCCTTCTTCGTACATTTTCTTCGCTTGTCTGTCATTTTCTTCTTTTTGCGTTTCAACCTGATGCTGTCGTTGTGAAGCCGTGTTTGTTCTACAACCAAAAAATAAAGGCAAGATACATAGGAATAAGAACAAAACCTTTTTACTCATCATAAATTATTTTAATAATACCGATTGCAAATATAAAAAAAATAGGATTGCCATATACAGACAATCCTATTAATTTCGATTTTGAAATATATCATTATTCGATTACCGTGACGGTACCTATTTTTTCGTATGGATCTTCATATCCATTGTCAATATGCAGATAGTAAATATAAGCTCCCGCAGGAACATATTCTCCTTTATATCGTCCGTCCCATCCCTGATGAATATCCGTGGTTTCAAAAATCAATTGTCCCCAACGGTTGTAAATTGCAAACTGATATGTTTTTGAGATTACAATTTCCCCAATTGGCTTAAAAATGGTATTATAGCCGGATGGTGAAAATGAATTAGGAATATATATTACATTGCAATTTCTAACATTCATTTCAGTTGATGCAGTTTCAGAACATATAATATTATTATAGGTGTTGCTAACTGTAACAGTATAAATTGTTTTAACAATAGGTTTTACATAAATAGAATTTGTAGATTCACCCGAACTCCATTGATATATAGTTCCTCCCGTAGCCGTAATGCTAACGTAAGCTCCCTTGCAAATGGTATCCATTTCTTGTGTAATTACCGGAATTGGTAAAGGGAAAACATCAACTGCAATACTGGAAGAATCAGAACATCCGTTTCCGTCAGTTACTACAACTTTGTAATTTTTTAAACTCGTAGGACTTACCGTAATTGCAGCGGTTGTTGCAGTGTTGTCCCATAAATAACTGACACCACCACTTGCTGTTAATGTTGTATTATCACCCATACATATTGATGTTCCTCCTGTTAATTGTATTGTAGGCAAAGGATTTATATGCGCTACAGCAGTAGAAGAATCAACACAACCAAACTGGTTCGTTACTTTTACACGATAAGTTGTAGTAAGCAAAGGAGCAACACCAGTAGTTGCAGTGTTGGCACCCGATGACCATACATAGCTTACACCACCGCTTGCTGATAATGTGGCAGTATCACCTATACAAGCAGTTCCATCCGTAGTAACAATAGTTGGTAATGGATGGAGGGTAACCGCAGTAGTTGGAGATGAAGAACAACCACGTGCATTTTTAACGGTAACAGTATATGTTCCGCTCATTGCAGGCGTTGCATTTGGAATAAAAGCGTTAGCTGTATTAGCTGTAAAACCATTCGGCCCTGTCCAATGATAAGATATCATTCCTGCCGGACTGGTTGAATTCAGAAACAAGGTGTCTCCTGGACAAATAGGACTATTGTTTGATGCAGATGCAACAAAGCCAGGGTCAACGATAATTTTTTTAGTTATATTACTAGAACAAAGTGTATTTCCTTGTGTGGTAACATTGCAATTGTAGGTAGTTGTTGTAGTTGGACTAACTACTAAGATTTGTGAAGAAGTAGAACCAATAATACCGGCACCCGTCCAAGAATAACTGTTTGCGCCTGGTGGTGCATAGAGGGTGTCATTAAAACCTGCACATATGGTATCTGTGGCAGAAGTGATATCAAATGGCTGGCATGAACAATCTAAATAGGCATAGCCCCAATGACCTCCCGGAGAACAATCTGAAGCGGTAAACCGTATTGTAACACTTTGCCCAACATAGGCAGACAAGTTCACACTAATGGTAGTCCAGGGTTTATAATAGGCAGATGAAAGTACAGTTGATTGTATAAATACACTACTTGGTAATGCTACTGAATAGATACCACAGCTAATCGGGCTTCCGTTTTGATCAAATAAATCAATCTGGAAAAATGGTTGTTGATAAAAAGGATGACCTCCAGTTTGTAAAACAACTGCATAATGATAAATAAAATTTGTATTCGTTCCCACAATAAAACTTTGTTCTACTGAAGCTCCATCATAGTTTTGATAAGTTGCAGTTTCACCAATACGAAGTGATTTGGTTCCACTGTAGACTTTTGGAAATCCACCGTACATATCAGTGCCTGTAGTTTCTATGGTAAAATTTGGATCTGAAGTATTATTAAATGATATAGGAACATAAGTAGGTGTACCTGCTGTTGTTGCGCCATCATACTGCTGCCCAAGGGTTGTGAACCATCCGTCATAATTATTTTCAAATCCGAGATTGGTACAAGGCGGTTGTGGGGGTGAATAGATAACCGATAATTGAAAACTTCCAAAATTATTAGAACCACTGCCCCAAAAACGGATATAAATTGTCATATAAACTGGCAGGCCTATTCTATCTATTTGTGGCATAAAATAGTCAAGATCTCCCGTATATAATGCAGCCGGACCTTTGTTGTCATTACATGCAAGCAGGGTTAAACCCATACAACCACCCGAATAAATTGCCATTCCACCATTTGTCATGGTACCGGCTTTTGAATCGAAGATAAGATGACCACTTAAAGGGACCATTACCGAAAACCATACATCACCACCCATATAACTAGCACATCCTGGTGCTGGAACGCCTATAGATGGCGTAGAATTAAAATTATCGTAAGTTGAGTATACGCCTGTTGTAGTGGGTGTTATGGAAATGGCGCCCGAACAATCATCATTTAAAGGTGGAGGCGGAGGTGATGGTGGAGATTTTTTATTTCCAAAACCAGAAAATGAAGTTATTAAAACAATAATAATTGGAAATAAAATTTTTATTTGATGAAACTTAAATTTTCCCATAGTTTTAAATATAATATTTTTTTTCAATATTTACTAGACTTTTAAGTACTAACAATAAGTTTAAAGCTATAATTTTAGTACCCCTTTGAATTTGATTACAAAAATAACAAAAGATTTATAATTATGACAAAGTTTTTTGTGTATTGGTTGCCTAAAAAACTAAAAAAATAAAATTAGCTAAATATTATTCAGAATTGATTTCAAAAACAATAACTTTGCATATTGAAATTATTGAACAATGAAAAAAATAGTCTTTTTTTTATTTCTTATGTTTTTCTTTTCTTCTTTTTTTTCGTGTAGTAAAGATCAAACTGGAACAATCCCTTATATTTATGTAAATTTTTATATACAACCCAATTCAACCTTGTACCAAAAATTGACTACAATAGGTGGTTGGGAATACATTACTGGTGGATACAGTGGAATTGTCGTATACAGAGCAAGCCAGGATGAGTTTGTCGCTTTCGACAGGGCTTGCCCATATGATTATAAAAACGGATGTCGGATAGTGGTTGAAACTTCGTTTACCACAACGATAGATTCTTGCTGTAATTCAAGATTTTTATTAAATGATGGTTCTCCATTCCAAGGACCTGCAACTGTTTCGTTGAAGCAGTACAAAACTTCTTATGATGGCAATAGTCTGCATATCAGTAATTAATGGATTTCCTTGAGTACTTGGAGTGCCTTAAGTACTTTAATTTTGATAATAAGAGTCATCAAGTTTGAGGAAGGGGTGAAAATAATTCATTTATTATACAATACTTCCTTGCACATCATTGCAAATGAGGAAACATCCCTAAAAATAATTTAAACTAAAAAAGCCAGTTCAACAACTGGCTTTTTTCAATTTATATACATAATATGCTTAGTAACGGTAGTGTTCAGCTTTGTATGGACCGTCAGCTGAAATACCCAGGTATTCGGCTTGTTCTTTGGTTAAGCGGGTTAATTTAACACCAATTTGTTCGAGGTGTAAACGGGCAACTTCTTCGTCTAATGCTTTGGATAAGCGGTAAACACCCACGTCAAATTTGTTTTTCCATAAATCGAGTTGAGCCAATGTCTGGTTGGTAAATGAATTGCTCATTACAAAAGAAGGATGTCCTGTTGCACAACCTAAATTTACCAATCTGCCTTCGGCCAGCATAAAGATAGCGTGACCATCAGCATATACATATTTATCAACCTGTGGTTTGATATTTATTTTTTGGATGCCTTTCCATGCTTCCAATTTATCAACCTGTATTTCGTTGTCGAAATGGCCGATATTACAAACAATCGCCTGATCTTTCATCCTGGCCATATGCTCAGCTGTAACAACATCTTTGTTTCCGGTAGTCGTAACAAAAATATTACCTTCTGTAACTGCATCATCCATGGTGTTTACTTCAAAGCCTTCCATAGCAGCTTGCAATGCGCAAATTGGATCAATTTCGGTAACTATCACTCTTGCACCATAACTTCTCATGGAGTGAGCACAACCTTTTCCAACATCTCCGTATCCCAACACAACAACAACTTTACCTGCAATCATAACGTCAGTGGCACGTTTGATGCCATCAGCCAGTGATTCGCGGCATCCGTAAAGGTTGTCGAATTTTGATTTTGTAACTGAATCGTTTACATTGATAGCAGGGATCAATAATTCTCCTTTTTCCAGCATTTGGTATAAACGGTGAACACCTGTAGTGGTTTCTTCCGAAACGCCTTTTAATTCGGCTACTACTCTATGCCATTTATTTGCATCTTCTTTCAATAAGGTTTTAATCGTATCCAGAACGATGGCTTCTTCTTTGTTTGAAGGTGTGTAATCTATGGTTTTTGGGTCGTTTTCAGCAGCAAATCCTTTGTGGATTAATAAAGTGGCATCACCACCGTCGTCAACAATTAAGTGAGGACCTTTGCCTTCTGGAAAAGAAAGCGCTTGGTTGGTACACCACCAATAATCTTCGAGGGTTTCGCCTTTCCAGGCAAAAACAGGGATGCCGGCAGCTGCAATACCTGCCGCAGCATGATCTTGGGTTGAGAAAATATTACAACTTGCCCAACGAACATCAGCACCTAATTCAACTAGAGATTCAATTAACACTGCTGTTTGTATGGTCATGTGGAGTGATCCTGTGATTCTGGCACCTTTCAGTGGTTTTTCTGCACCATATTTATTACGAAGCGACATCAAACCCGGCATTTCTTTTTCAGCAATTTCTATTTCTTTGCGTCCCCAATCAGCCAGCTTAATATCAGCAACCTTGTATTTTAAATTATAATCCGTCATTTTTTTGAATTTTATAAATTTTTTGCAAAATTAATGAATATTCAGATAACTCAAAACTTAATTTTGGTTTATAGCTTATAATTTATTGAATTTCCTTTTACTACATTGAATCTGCAAGTATTTGATTAATATAATGAATTTGTTAGCATTGCTATTATCATTCATTGAACAATAATGCGAATGTTCAAATAATCAAAGCTAAAAGCAGTATTTAGTTTGAAGCATATTATTTAAATATTGGATTCTGTAAAATTTCTTTTACTTTTGACTGTTAAAATAATTTTTGTATGAGGAATCAAAAAAAAGCGTATGTATTTGCTATTCTTGCAGTTATTTGTTGGTCAACGGTAGCGACTGCTTTTAAAATTGCCTTAAAAAACTGCAACTTTCTTCAATTATTGTTTTTTTCATCTCTGGTTTCAAGTCTGGTTTTGTTTCTGATATTGGTTTTTCAAAAGAAATTATTTTTAATCAAAAATATGCCCACTTCTTCCTTTTTGCTTTCGGTTGTGCTCGGCTTTCTGAATCCTTTTTTATATTATACTATTTTGTTTAAAGCCTATTCAATACTTCCTGCTCAGGAAGCGATGACACTTAATTACACCTGGCCCGTAATGCTTGTTTTATTGGCTATTCCGCTTTTAAAACAATCATTAACTTTCAAAAGTATATTGGCAGTTTTAATAAGTTTTACGGGTATTTTTATCATTTCCACCAAAGGAAATCCAATGAACTTTAATTTCAGCAATGCATTAGGAGATGGATTGGCTATTGGAAGCTCTATTATCTGGGCATTGTTCTGGATTTATAATGTAAAAGATAAGAAAGATGATGTAGTGAAATTGTTTTTGAACTTTTTATCTGGCTGTCTCTTTTCGGGTATTTTGATGTTGCTGTTTTCTGATTTTTCTAAATTCAGTTTTAGTGCTTTTCCATCTATCGTTTACATAGGTATTTTTGAAATGAGTATTACGTTTGTTTTTTGGTTATCAGCCTTAAAGTATTCAAAAAGAACAGATAAAGTAAGTCAGCTGATCTTTCTTTCTCCTTTTGTATCATTAATTTTTATCCATTTTATTATTGGTGAAAATATTGTGGTATCAACACTTATTGGATTGGTATTCATTATGTTGGGAATAATTATTCAGCAAAGTTCTTTATTATTCGTTAAAAGAAAGTAAAATCAATTATCTTTGTCCATATTTTCATTACCATGAATATTTACCAAACAATTAACGATAAAAGGGGCAAGGGCCAAAAGCAATTTGCTGTTTTGATTGACCCTGACAAGCCCACAGAGAATGAACTTATAAGGATAGCAGAAATTGCTCAAACTACCCATGTTGATTATTTTTTTGTGGGGGGTAGTTTACTTACCAACAATCATCTCGAAAATTGCATATTGACCTTAAAAAAACACAGCCCTGTTCCTATCGTTCTTTTTCCTGGCAATATGTTGCAAATATGCAGACATGCTGATGCTATATTGCTGCTTTCGTTGATTTCGGGTAGAAATGCAGAGATGTTAATCGGGAAACATGTAATTGCAGCAAGCTATTTAAAAGAAAGCGGGCTTGAAATACTGCCAACCGGATATCTGTTGATTGACAGTGGCAAACCAACTACTGTAACTTATATGAGCAATACCATCCCTATACCTGCCGATAAAGCTGATATAGCAGCCTGTACTGCCATGGCCGGAGAAATGTTGGGCTTACGTTTAATTTACCTGGATGCCGGCAGTGGTGCCATGAATCCTATTTCGGCCAAAATGATTGAACAGGTTCGCAAAAACACTGTTTCACCTATAATAACCGGCGGTGGCATCAAAACACCCGAAAAAGCCATTGAAAATTGTAAGGCAGGAGCCGATATTATTGTTGTAGGCAATGCCATTGAAAAATCTGGAAGTTTGATTAAAGAAATCGGAGATGCTGTAAAAGGATTTGGTGATTAGGTGATTGAGTGATTTTTTATTGGAAGTGGATAACTTATTTCACAATCTCAGTCAGGCAGATTCTTTCGGATTTACTAATGATCCCATCCAATTCAAAGAAAAGAAAACTAGAAGTTAAGGTAAAATTCTTTTGTTAAGTCCTTGAATTCATCTGTATAAGACAAATCTTCGTTTAGAATGCATAGTGAATTCCACTTTAATTCACTCTTTACTTTGCTGAATTCCATCAATATACGATTAGGTGCCAGCCCTTTTTTAGGAATTACTTCGGTTTGAAAATTGCAAAAAAGTCCATTTTCATCACCACATTGTTTTAAATGAATACTTTCTGGGATGGGTAAAATTACACAGGCTTTTCCATGTGAAGCTAATAGCTTGGAAATACCTTGCATCAATGCTTCAAATGAAAGTGAATCAGTATGTCTGGCAAGGTTTCTTTTGGAGTGTTTACCCTTGAGTGCATCCACAAAAAAAGGTGGATTGCTGACGATTAAGTCGTAAGTTGAGGTATTGTTGTTTGTAAATTCCTGGAAACTATTGTTGTAAATCTTCATTTTGCTTTTCCATGTGGAGAAATCGAAATTTTCCTGGGATTGTTCAGCAGCGTTTTTGTCAATTTCCACTGCATCAACGAAAGCATTAGAACGTTGAGCCAGCATTAATGCGATAATGCCACATCCGCTGCCAATGTCCAGCACACGATCTGCATTTTCAACATTACTCCATGCGCCCAATAAAACAGCATCCGTTCCGATTTTCATAGCTGAGCGATCGTCAGCGATATCAAATTGTTTGAAGCTGAATACCTTATCCATTATTCTAAGTACAAATCTATCAGGCCTTCAGGAGCCTTTATGCTGATTTTTTTATTTTTACGGTCGACATCCATCACAATATCATCCGCAATAGGAATCAGAATTTCCTTGCCATTGCTGTGTAGTATTTGCAAAATAGGTTGGGCAGGATGATCCATTATTTTTTCGATTTTCCCTATGCTGCCTTTAATGTTGTCAATAACTTCAAAGCCAATAACTTCATGGAAATAAAATTTATTACCTTTTAGCTTGGGCAGTCGTTGCAAGGGTAAATACAATTCTTTTTTAAGCAGCAATAAACTATCTTCTGCTTTAACATCCTGTAATTTTATATAAGCATTGTGATTGTTCAAACGCAAAGATTCAATTAAAAAAGGGACCAATCCCGATTCCAATTCTATCAGAACAGCATCCAGATTATCATAATACGTTGGGTCGTCAACATCAAAATAGCATACCAACTCTCCTTTATAACCAAATGGTTTGGTGATAATTCCCAGATAAAAACAATCTTCTTTCTTCATGATTAGTTATTAGGTTATTGGTTATTAAGTTATTGGATTATTGAGTAATTAGGTTCATGTATTGAATCGAATTTAATTCGTAATTTTTAATTAATTAACTGATAATCACTCCACTTCCTATACAGATTTCTTCTTTTTCATCATAAATCACGCCAAACTGCCCTGCAGCAATGCCTTGTATTTTTTCCTGTGAGCGAATACGGTAAATATCACCGATTTTTTCCAAACTACCTTTCGTAAATTCAGGCGTGTGACGAATTTTAAAATTTACATCTATTAAGCCATTGAAATCACCCCAAGGATTTCCGGAAATAAAACCAAATGCACCCAGGTTGATTGTTTTTCCATATTGGGTTTCGGGGTCATAGCCGTTTGAAACATAGACAATATTTTGATCCACGTCCTTTTGTATCACAAACCATGGACCTCCACTCAGTCCCAGTCCTTTGCGCTGACCTATGGTGTGAAACCAATATCCTTTGTGTTTTCCGACAATTTTTCCGGTTTCCAGTTCAATAATTTTGCCTTCTTTTTCACCTAAATAGCGACGGATAAAATCGTTGTAATTGATTTTCCCCAGGAAACAGATACCCTGGCTATCTTTGCGGTCGGCACTCGGAAGATTTTCCTTTTTGGCAATGCTTCTTACTTCGCTTTTGAGTAAATCACCTATCGGAAACATCAGCTTGGATACCTGAAGGTAATTGATCTGGCCTAAGAAATAAGTTTGGTCTTTTACTTTGTCTTTGGCAGTTGAAAGATAAACGATATCATTTTTTTCGGTTGTGCTGGCATAATGTCCGGTTGCAATTTTATCAAAAGCATTGCCGTATTTTTCTTCGAAACTACCAAATTTAATGAGTTTATTACACATCATATCCGGATTGGGCGTTAAGCCACGTTTTACCGACTGTATAGTATAATCTACCACTTTTTCCCAGTAATCCTGCTGTAAGGATACAATTTCGAATTTACAGCCATATTTACGGGCAATATAGGATGTAATCTGAATATCTTCTTCCGAAGGACAATCAATATAGCCATGTTCGTCTTCCATGCCTATCTTAATGTAAAAAATAGTAGGATCAAAACCTTGTTCTTTTAACTGGTATACACAAACCGAGCTATCCACTCCACCCGAAACCAATGCTGCTATGTTCATTATATTAAATGCAAAATATATTTTGGCAAAGATAAGAAGGAAAAATGAATTTTAATGAAAGCATTCTTTTACTATGATTGCCTAGATTTTTAAAAAACAGCTTTCGCAATTTGAATACAATCAATATTTACAATTGCACCAGCAATACTATTTTAACTCCATTGCGCATAACATCCACACTTACCAGCTGGCCTTTTTGCAATTGTTTGAGGCGGGCCATGTATTCGTATACGTTTTTAACAGACTTGCCATCGATAGCTACAATCACATCCCCTTTGAGCATGCCAGCTTTGGAAGCTGGTCCGTCTTTTCTTACCATATCAGCTCGAAGGCCTTTTTCGTCCTGGGTTGCAAAATCGGGCATTATTCCTAAGGTAACTTTTAAATCGCCTTTGTAGCCGGCCGTAGATTTTGGCCCAGATTCTTTAAAACTTAAGTTTTTGCTGCGATTGATCAAATCGGAAAGCAATACATAGCTAAAATCCAGTACTTGTTTTTCGCCATCATAATTGATGCGATCTGCATCATCAAATGGTGTGTGGTAATCTTCATGAGCGCCGGTAGTTAAAAAGAAAACGGGAATATTTTCTCCATAAAAGGAGGAATGGTCGGAAGCACCATAACCTTCAGGTGAATATTTTAAAGGAATTTTGCAATTTTTCTTCAATCCGTTCAATAAGCCTTCGCTTTCAATAGAAGTTCCTGTTCCACTGATAAGTATATAAGGATCTTCAAGGCGCAGGCGACCAATCATGTCCAGATTCACCATAGCTTTCACCTGGGAGGATTTTATCGGTAAATTTTTGACAAAATATTTAGAACCCAACAATCCCATTTCTTCGGCACTAAAGGCAATAAAAATTACAGAGCGCTTGAGATTGGCCTTTTCTGAAGCTAATTTTTGAGCAAGTTCAATCAAGCCGGCAACACCTGATGCGTTATCATCGGCGCCATTATGAACAGCAAGCGTATCGGGCATTCTGGATCCGGATCCGGCTCCTCCAAAACCTAAATGATCGTAATGTGCGCCCACCACGATGTATTCGTTTTTCAAAACTGCATCATTGCCTTCGAGGACAGCATACACATTTTGTGTCTGTTGTTTATTGACTTTAATATCTGTTTTTACCAATAATTTTTCTGGAATCTGAAAGCTGTTTGGTTTTTTAGTTTTGTTGATAGTTGTTTCCAATTTTTCTATGCTTCTGTTAGTATCATTGGCCAAGATCAGGTTAGCCATTTTTCGGGTGATATTTACCACTGGTAGATTGGAAACGGAAGGACTTTTATCATAACTTAAAGTATGCAATTCGTCTGTTTTTTCAATTTCGACTGGAGTAACAAATATTACACCGGCTGCGCCTTTGTCTGAAGCCAAGAGGGCTTTGTCTCTTTGTTCGGCAAATTCGTTGAAGCGACTATCTGCATTGCTTAATTCGGGATGGCCGCGTAATATCATTACCCATTTACCACTCACGTCAATTCCTTTGTAATCGTCCCATTTCAAACTGTCTTTGTTTGCAGAAATACCATAACCTACAAATACAACTTTGGTGAAAAGGAAAGCATTTTTCGAAAAAGCAAGGGGTGTAAAGTCTTTTCCTAACTCTCCATATTGTCCGTTGAAAAAATATTTGTTTTCTTTTCCCAACGAAACACCTGTAACAATGTCGAAACTTTGTAAACCATTGTTTTTAATCGTTTTCAATCCGGCCTTTTTAAATTGTGACTGAATATAACTGGCTGCCACAGCAATTTCTTTGGTCCCAGGTTTTCTCCCCTTTAAAGAATCTGAAGCCAGAAAGCCAATAGTAGATTTGAGTTCGTTGACAGTTATTTCTGAATTAATTTGTTGCGCAAAAACTGTGGAGAAGATAAAAATCTGGCTGAAAATTAATAGAAAACGTTTGTTTTTCATGGTATTAACATTTGGTTTTGTAATTTAATTTTTGTAGTTTTTTGAACACTGATGACACTGATTATACAGATTTTCACTGATAAAAAATTTAGTTAAAACTTAGTATGATAGTTTTTTATTTTCATTAGTAAAAATTTTACGACGAATCTCAGGTTTTTTTCCAAAATTTAAAAGTAATCCTAATTCAATATTTGTTGCTTTAAGATAGTTTATTAGTTGAAATTCATGTTCTTCTACAATTGCTTCAGCAGCTTTTAATTCTAAAATAACAGTTTCATTTACAATGATATCTGCGAAATAATCGCCAATAAGTCTTCCTTTATAATGTACTTTAATTGCTTGTTGTTTTAAACAATATAATCCGTTGGATTGTAATTCAATCATCATTGCATTTTCATATACTTTCTCCAAAAATCCATATCCTAATTCATTGTAGACCTGGTAAAAGACTTTTATGATTCTATCAGTTAAATCTTTATGTAAAAATTCCATACCTTTGATTTTAGATTGCAATTAAAAAAAACTGTGTCAATCTGTATAATCTGTGTTATCAGTGTTCTATTATAAATATATTTTCAATATAAAGGCTTATAAATTTACATCAATCGAATTCCGTTGTCTTCAATCATGATTCGTTTTTCGCGAAAAAGCTTTCCAATGGCTTTTTTAAATACTTTTTTGCTAATCTGTAATTCTGCATATATTTCGTCAGGACTACTGCTGTCGTTTAATTCGCAGTAACCCTCGTTTTGTTGTAATAAATCCAGTATCTTTTCTTCAGCTGATAAAACTTCTTTAAAGCCAGGTTGTTGAAGACTTACGTCAATTTTTCCATCTTCCCTAACTTGTTTTACCCAGGCTCTTAATTTTTGACCTCGTTCAACATCGCAAAATAATTGATTTTTGAACAACATGCCCCAGTATTTCTGATTAACAATTACTTTAATGCCCAGCTCAACAGCTTCACAAATCAGGATTTCCACCTCATCATTGGCTTGGATGGTAATTTCGTTGTCCCGTAAAAATTTATTAATATGCTGGGTAGCAACAATCCTGTCGCTGTTTTCGTCTAAATAAAGCCTGACGAGGTATGACTTTCCTACTTCCATGCTTTCATTTTGCTCACGAAAAGGAACCAACAAATCTTTCATCAAACCCCAATCGAGGAAAGCACCGAAATTTGTTTGTGATTTCACTTTTAAATAGGCGCATTCACCCACAATGGCAAAAGGGATTTCGGTGGTTGCAATAATTTTGTCTTCAGAATCACGGTAAATGAATACTTTCACTGTATCTCCCACATCAACACCTTCTGGAATGTACTTAGTCGGCAGTAAGATGCTTGCTGTTTCATCTCCTGTCAATAAGTAAGCTCCTTGTTGAATTATTTTTTCAATTTCAAGCGTTGTGTATTTCCCAATTTCTACCATAAGTATTTATTTTTTGCAAAGTTAAGCATAAAAATAGATTCCTAACATGCTTCAATGTACAGATTTTCATTTTATAATTTCAGTTTTCATCAGCTTCAGAAACTAAATCTAGGAAATTCTTTATCCTTTTACTACCTTTGTTAGCTTATTAATGATACATAATATGAACTTTTTAAAACTAACATTGAATGAGATAGAGAAAAAAACATTGCGTTTGCATGTCTTGTATTCATTAATTGAAGGTTTTATCGTAGGTATTCTGGCATTAAATGAATTTGTTTTTATCAAAAGTCTGAAAGGGAATAATTATCAATTGGGCTTATTGTTTCAGTTTAGTGTAATATTATATGTTTTTCTGATTTTTCTGAACGAAATCCTGAAAAGAGTGAAAGACAAAAAAAAATTATTGCGTTATACAGCTTTAGTTACCCGCTTGCCATTGATACTCCTTGTTTTTTTCCCCAGAACCAGTCAGGGAATTGCAGCAGAACCTATATTTCACATACTGTTTTTAGCCATATTTTTTGTGTATTATGCAGGGATGCCTATTATTTTTCCTAACATTAATTATTTCTTAAAAAATGCTTACCGAAATGAACATTTTGGTCGTCTATACGGTTATGCTACTGCATTAAATAAGGTTGTTATGCTGATAGTTACTTTGTTATATGGAATATTACTGGATATAGATAATTTTGCTTTTACCTATATTTTCCCAATTGTAGCTGTAATGGGTGTCCTTTCAGTGTATTTGCTTTCGATGATTGAATTTAAAGAAGAGCATTCACTAATTCAAATTAAAGAAAGTTTTCTCCAATCGGTAAAAAAGTCTTTTTCAAATATGCTGAATATTCTAAAAAACAATAAACCGTATCTGCATTTTGAAGCAGGATTTATGATTTATGGTTTTGCATTTATGATTTCGGTAACTGTTATAACAATTTACTTTGACAAAGCCCTGCATTTAAATTACTCGAGTGTTGCTTTTTATAAAAACATTTATAATATCGTTGCCATTGCATTGTTGCCTTTTTTTAGTAAATTAATTGATAGGATTGATCCACGAAAATTTGCCATTATTACGTTTGCATCCATACTCTTGTTTATACTGTCGTTGTCGCTTACTGACTTTTTTCCACAGCATGTTGAAATATTTGGTATAAAATTATACTACACAATGATACCTTATTTGATTTTTCAGAGTATCTTTGCAGCTACAATGTCACTCCTGTGGAGCATCGGTTCTGCATATTTCTGTCGTAGTAGCGAAGCTGGCGATTATCAGTCAGTTCATTTGTCGCTAACGGGTTTGCGAGCCGTTTTTGCGCCTACTTCGGGTGTAATAATTTATGAGTTATTTGGATTTTTTACTACTTTTATGCTGGCAGTCGGTGCTTTGTTAATTGCGATAAGTCTAATGTTTTGGTCGTATCGAAAAGATAAAGTTGTGATTCCTTTAAGGAATGGATAAACTTCTATTGTAAAATAAACAATTATGTTTAAATTAGGTTATAATAAGTAAAAGTATTTGTTACTTAAATTAAAATAATTTGAAATGCCCCGATGTATCGGGAGAACAAAATATATATATATATCATCAACTTACTTTGCTTGCCAACTGCTTTTTGGTAAGTGTGTAGTCTGGCATGTGACCAAATAAAAAAAATTAAAATCAAAACACATGAAAAACGAAGTCTATAATACAACCTTTATATGTAACAGTCAATTGATGGAAAAAAATGCCGCTGACTTGATTCGTTATTACGATGGTACTGTTGTATATGAAGTAATCAGAGTTATTGATGGTATTCCTTTGTTTATGGAAGATCACCTTTTACGCTTACATAATTCAGCCAGCCTGGCAGGCTTTTTCATCGCAATAAGTGATTCGGAAATTATTAACTCGATTAAGCAATTAACTATTGAAAATCAGATTTTTAATGGAAATGTAAAACTATTGTTTCAACACAAAGAGCATCAGCCCTTGCAATTTTTATGTTTTTTTATTCAGCACAACTATCCCAACGAATTGCAATACAAAAATGGAGTTAAAGTAAGGCTATATGAAGCTGAACGTAAAAATCCAAATGCCAAATTACTTCATTCAAAATTACATCAAGCATCAGAAAATGAAATTCATAACAATGATATCTATGAAATTTTATATGTAAATAAAAACGCCTGGATTACCGAAGGGAGTAAATCAAATGTGTTTTTCTTCAAAGAGAATGTATTATATACAGCTCCTAAGAAGATGGTTTTACCTGGTATTACCCGTAAATATGTGATAAAATATGCTCATTTGTCCGACATCAATGTTGTTGAAGAATCTGTACATTCTAAAAATATTGATCAGTATGATGCTGCATTTATTTCTGGCACCTCACCCAAAATATTACCCATTTCTTTTATTGGTAGTATAAAATACAACGTGAATCATCCTTTGTTGGAAAAACTTATGAAAGACTATGACGAAGAAATTGAAAATTACATCTATCAATTTTCTTAGTGCTGATAATTTTTAAAATAGTTTTGGACTACAGGGAGCGTAAGTAATCCTATGATAAGGTGAGCATCCGTATTCAATAATGGCTTTTTTGTGAACTTTTGTCGGATAAGCTTTGTTGCTTTTCCATCCGTATGCAGGGTATTCTTTGTCTAAGTCTTGCATAAAATCATCGCGATATGTTTTTGCCAGCACCGAAGCAGCAGCTATTGACATATAAATGCCATCGCCTTCCACAAAACATTGATGAGGAATATTTATAGTGTTTACAAATCGATTGCCATCTATCAAAAGAAATTCAGGCTGGATATTTAGTTGCATCACAGCAAGTTGCATGGCTTTAAAAGAAGCATTGAGAATGTTAATCCGATCAATTTCATGATTGTCGACACTGGCAACAGCATAAGCCAATGCTTCACTTTCAATAATGGGTCTTAATATTCCCCTTTGTTTTAAAGAGAGCTTCTTTGAATCATTCAACATTTCGTTATAAAAATCTTTAGGGAGGATAACTGCAGCTGCAAAAACAGGGCCTGCAAGGCATCCTCTGCCTGCTTCATCGCAACCTGCCTCTATAAAATTAGGCGTATAGTATGGCAGCAGCATTTTGTTTAAGCAAGATTTTTGATGATGGTATCGAAAATCAATTTTCCATCCGTATTTCCCAATACTGTGTCCGCAGCTCTTTCAGGATGAGGCATCATCCCAAATACATTGCGCCCTTCATTGCAAATACCTGCAATATTAAGTGTTGAGCCATTTGGATTGGCTTCAGCTGTTACTTTTCCATCCGCATCGCAATAACTAAACAAAATCTGATGGTTGGATTGCAAGTGTTTGATGGTTTCATGATCGGCATAATAACGTCCTTCCCCGTGTGCAATCGGTATTTTGAGTGCTTGGCTCTTATTAAGATCCTGCGTAATAACTGACTTGCTTTCGTTGGGTAGGATAAAAGTATTTTTGCAGATGAACTGATGATTTTTATTGGCAGTAAGTGTACCCGGTAATAATTTGGCTTCTACCAGTATTTGAAATCCGTTGCAGATTCCCATTACATAACCTCCATTGTTGGCAAATTCAATTACCTTTTCCATAATGGGCGAAAAACGTGCAATAGCACCGCTCCGTAAGTAATCACCATAAGAAAATCCACCAGGCAAAACAATAAAATCACAACCTTGTAAATCGGTATTTTTATGCCAGAGTTCAACAACTTCCTGTTTCATGATTTTTTTCAACACATATATCATATCGTGATCGCAATTGGAACCAGGGAAAATAACTACACCAAATTTCATATTGAATGATTTTAAATTTTCGACAAAATTAGCAATTTTATAAAATGCTGAGTGTAAAAATTATGTTTATTTTTTATTTGGACAAAACAGTAAATATTCCCAATAAAAAAAGCTGCTTATCACAAGAAAGGCAGCTCTTTAGAATAAATTTATTCAGTAAAAGGCTTTTATTTAATAACAGTTTTAACCTCTTCCAAGCTAAGACTAGGTGGAAAAATGTTTTTTTTAAGTTTCTCAACTACCAATGCTGCCGTTTTAATGGCATCTTCTTTGCTTTTAAATGCAAAATTTCCATCCACTGCAGGAATATTGGGTTGATGAATAGTGATTTTGTCATTTTTATAAATATCATAACACCAGCCTGATGAATCCATTTTCAGAAGCTTTATCATATAAACATCCTTCTTTGCAGAAGTTAACTGATTAGCTGCTTGATTGCATGAGTTCAGAATTATTATTGTTGTAATGCAAAAAAAGCCCAGTTTGAAAAGCAAAGGTTTTCTCATGTATTAAAAAATAATAAATTTATCGGATTTTGTTTTCCCGTTACTGTCCATCCTAAAAATATAACAACCTTTGGAAAGATGACTGATATTGATTGCTTGAGTAGAATTTTTTATTTTCTCACTGCTAAGTAATTGTCCTGTAATATTATAAATTTTAAAAGATGCGCATTGAAACATTGCGTTCATTTCAAGTAGAATTTTTTTATTCGTCATATCAATTCGGATAACTGCCATATCAGCTGAAGTAATTTCTTTGATAGAACTTGCTGCAGGCGTATATTCCCAAATATCATTCAGGTATGAACCGGATAAAGTAGCACCAAATCCTAAAAATCCTTTATTCCCGATGCTAAAACCAATTGCAGCATTTCTACCGTTAAGACCAAGTGATGCAATGGGAGTCCATGCGTTAGTAACAGGATCAAATTTCCATAAACTATTGGTATAAAGTGTATTGTTGTCAACTCCCGTCCCTACATAAGCACAATTGTCAATCGCAAAGTATGAAGCACCTCCTCTGCTATCGGGGAAATTTGCTTTCTGTGTCCATGAATTATTAATGGGATCGTATTCATAAAAGTCGTTAACATAATTTCCACTTCCGTCATCAGTACCTAATCCTGCATAACCCTTATTATTTAAGCTTAATCCAACTCCGTGCAATCTGCCTACTAAACTGTTGTAGCTTACTTTTTGCATCCAGCTATCTGTTGCAGGATTATATTGCCAGAAATCTGTTAAAAATGGAGCGTAATTTATACTACCCATCCCTATATAAGCTTTGTTGCCTATTGAAAATGAAAAAGCTCCATAACGGGCAGTGCCTGGGAAATTGTTTTTTTGAGTCCAGGTGTTTATTATTGGGTTGTAAGACCATACATCATTTTTACATTGTCCGTCAAATCCTAAACATACATAAGCTAAACTATCGATGGTAAATGCAGAAGGCGAATATCTCACACCACCTGCAAAATTCGCTTTTTGAGTCCAGCTGCAGTCTTCATTTAATTCCCAAAAATCGCTAGCATATGTTGCCGAAGCTATTTGCCCACAGCCTATATATCCTTTTGGGCCAATAGAAAAAGCAAACGCCGCTAATCTTCCACTCCCGGGTAAACTGCTTTTTTGCAGCCAGCTTCCCTGGCTGAATAACATTGTGCTTACTAAAAATAAGCATGTAAACAATAAATTTTTCTTCATAGTTTTAATACTTTTGAGTAGATTGAAATTTGAAATTTGATTGTAATATTGCAGCAAAATTATGTATTTTTATAATTATTGCAAATTATTGTTAAACGAAAAAAGAAATAAATTTTAAATAATTTCTGGGTATTCTCATTAGGTTTTATTTGTAAAAGCAAGAAAATTTTCATTCTGACTTTTCATGCCTTGCAAAAATATCTTTTTGAGAAACTTATATGTATTTTAATATTTCCCCACATATAAAATCAGCTGCTTTTCCATCCCCAAATACAGGTGGAAAAAATGTGATTTTTTTTGATAAAAGGAAACTGGCTGCCTCAACTATTTTCGCCTCGTCAGCATCTGCAATTATGGAACTTCCATGTTCGGTAAGCTCTACCCATTCTGTCTGTGGACGTAAAATGATACAGGGTTTCTGGAGAAAATAGGCTTCTTTCTGAACACCACCCGAATCGGTAACTACCAAAAGAGCATTTTGTTCTAAGGCAATCATATCGAGGAAAGATACCGGTTCTATTATTTTGATGTGTAGATTGTTAATCAAACATTGATAAACAGCTGGGTTGAGGTTTTCTTTCAGAATTTTAGCTGTACGGGGATGTAAAGGGATTACAAAATCAATGTGTTGGGTATCGGCTATGGTAAGCAATGCATTAAATATTGACGACAATCGTAAAGTATCATCTGTATTGTTGTCGCGATGTATAGTGGCTAAAGCGTAAGGTTGCTGTGTAAGATTGTTTTGTTGAAGAATTTCAGTTTTTTGGGAAGCAATAGCCGAAAAGTAAAGGGTGTTATCGAACATTATGTCACCACAATGGTAAATGTTGGGACGATCGTTCGAAAAAGGCGGAAGCTGATCAGTAGCAAACCCTTCTTTTATTAAATTCTGCAAACCGGTTTGAGTAGGGGAGAAAAGTAAAGTAGAACAATGATCGCAAAGGATACGGTTTATTTCTTCAGGCATAGATTTGTTGTAAGAACGCAAACCTGCTTCGATATGAATGATTTTACAATGTAGTTTTGAAGCTGCAATGGCTCCGGCAAGTGTTGAGTTGGTATCTCCATAAACTATCATTGCATCAGGTTTTTCCTTTACGATAATTTCTTCAATGCCTTTGATCATTTCTGCAGTTTGAACACCATGCCTGCCTGAACCAACATTGAGGTTGTAATCGGGTTGAGGAATCTGTAATTCGCTGAAAAAAACTTCCGACATATTGGCATCATAATGCTGACCTGTATGTACGATGATTTCCTGAATGCTGTCTTGGTAATGATTTCTGATAGCACGACTGATAGCTGAAGCTTTGATAATCTGAGGCCTGGCACCAATAATCGTTAGTATTTTAAGTTTTTTCTGCATTTACTATAGAAATTTTAATTCTTTTATTTTTTTTCCGTCTTTTTTTGCTTTGGATATACTGGCATTTAATTCAAATCCAATTAAAAGGATAATTGCATTAAAATAGATCCACATCAATATGATGATCAAGGTTCCGATAGAACCGTAAAGTGCATTGTATTTAGAGAAATTAGCTACATAATATTTGAAACCCAAGGTAGATACCAAGGTTAGAAATGTTGCCAATGTTGAGCCTGCCGAAATGAACCTGAAAGTTTTCTTTTTTGCAGGGGCATAATAATATAAAAAAGATACTCCAAAAAATAACATCGCCAGCAGAACAATCCAACGACTTACAAATAACAGATAAATTGTAAGTTGTCCTTTTAAAATGCCATAATCAACCAGGTAATTTAATACAAATGATCCAATAGTAATGAGTGAAATTGAAATAATCAGCAGTACAGATAAAATGATTACCAAAAATATTGAAATAAACCTTTGTTTAATCCAAGAACGTGTTTCAAGGGTATGGTAAGTTTGGTTAAAAGCATCCATGATTGCGCTAACTCCATTGGTTGCAAAATACAAGGTCATTATAAAACCGATGGATAGTAATCCACTTCTTTTGTTGGTAATAATATCACTTATGGTTGATTTTACCGTTTCAAATGCACTGGAAGGTAAAAAACTCTGCAGAATTTCGAAAAGGGTAGATTGGAAATTACTTATCGGGAAATAAGGAATCAATGTAAAAAAGAAGATAATAGCAGGAAATAATGCTAGGAAAAAATTAAATGACAAAGATGAAGCCCGTTGGGTAATCGAACCTTTAAGCATACCTTTGAAGAAAAACAGGGAAACATCATAAAAGGGCATGCCATCAAAGCCCGGCAATACCAATCGTTTTGAGAAACTAATGATAAGAGATACCGGTTTCCAATGAATGAATTTCTGATATATTTCTTCTAATTCGTTGCGAGAAAATTTCTGCATTTAATATAACTTATGCTGCAAAACTAAAACAATTTATAATTCGTTTCGTTGCCAGCTTTTTAACTTCACTTTCTTTGTTGTTTTTTATGATTGAATTTCGAATTTCTGTTTTTACACTATGTATACCATCATTGTTAGGCAAATACCATAATAATTTAATAAGCTTTTAAACTTAAATCAAGACTTCTGATATGATGAGTCAGCGAACCCACAGAGATATAATCAACCCCGCATTCGGCATATTTACGCAGACTGGTTTCGGTTATTCCACCTGAAGCTTCGGTTTCAAATCGCCCAGCTATCATTTCAACTGCTAGCTTTAAATCGGGAACTGAGAAATTATCAAGCATAATTCGTTGAATGCTACCAATGGAGAGCACTTCTTTCAATTCGTTGAAATTACGGACTTCGATTTCGATTTTTAAATCTTTATTTTTCAATTTCAAATATGCTTTTACATTGCTGATAGCTTGACTGACACCTCCTGAAAAGTCTATATGATTATCTTTTATCATAATCATGTCGTATAAGCCAAATCTGTGATTTTCGCCACCACCAATTTTAACAGCCAGTTTCTCAATAAAGCGAAGATTTGGGGTAGTTTTACGCGTGTCGAGCAATTTTGTATTTAATCCCTCGAGCATCTTAACCATTTTGTTCGTTTTAGTAGCTATGCCACTCATACGTTGCAAAAAGTTCAAAGCCAGGCGTTCGGAAGAAAGCAAAGAAACAGGGTTGCCTTCCACTGTAAAGACAATATCGCCGGGTTTTATAACATCCCCGTCTTTTAGCAACTGATTGAATACAACCGTTGGGTCAAGTTTTTCAAAAACCTTACGGGCGATTTCAATGCCAGCAATAATGCCATCTTCTTTAACCAATAATTTTGCTTTCCTATAAGAACCGACAGGAATGCAGGCAAGTGAAGTATGGTCTCCATCTCCAAGATCTTCTATAAGTGCATTTTCAATAATTTCATCAAGGCTCATTTTTTGCGTATAGTATTTTAAATTGTTGATTAATTGGTATTTATGATAGCCTGGGCTGCAATTTCATTAGGTGTATAAGTTAGCAAAGCTTATGCAGGATTTTTAAATAATTGCAGATAAATTTTTCGGATAATACCTGAGGGCAAGCTTCGTAAATTTTTTATTATTTGTCGTTATCGAATTGGAGTTGCTGGATATAGTTTTTGCCGGAAATGCTTTTAATTAAAAAATAAGTTCTGAAGTTACCTTTATTGGTAACCATGGTTCCAATTGCATAATTGCTGCCATCGGAAGATGTTCCCTGATGTTTGATTTCGAAAGATTTCGGTGTGTTTTTTGCAAAAAAATCTTTGATTATCTGTTCAGCCTGAGCCTTGCTAAAGCTGCCTTCTTTTCCGGGTACAGTTAAATCAATACTCGAATTAAAATAAACGGCCAGTTCTGATGCATTTCCTTTACGGATGGCATCTGCAACATTTTTTGTAATATCAGCCAGCGTATTTACAGGCAACAAATCAATGAATGTAAAACCTGATGCAATTACAAAAGTCATTAGGATCGCAATTTTTTTCATGTGTAATTATTTAAATAATTAAACTACAAAAAAGCAGCCAAATTCAATTATTTTGCTTTTTTAAAATGATTATTGCAAATTTACATTATTTTTGGATTGAAAAGTTTTTTTTATTATATTTCATTAAATACCTGTTTATGAACATTTTGTTATTAATGGTTGGCAAAACGGAAGATGATTATTTAAAAGAAGGGGTCTCAATTTTCGAAAAAAGGTTGAAACACTACCTGAATTATCAGACGATTGTAATACCTTCTTTGAAAAATACCAAAAATTTTTCTGCAGATGATTTTAAAAATAAAGAAGGTGAAGAGATTTTAAAACAGAGTGTTAAAGCTGATTTTCTGATTCTTCTCGACGAAAAAGGAAAATCCTTTCGTTCAATAGCGTTTGCAGCATTTTTACAGAAACAAATGAACACTGGTATCAAAACCCTGATGTTTGTTGTAGGGGGTGCTTATGGCTTCAGCGATAAGGTATATGAAAAAGCAGATTTGAAAATATCGTTGTCGGAAATGACTTTTTCTCACCAAATGATTCGCCTTTTGTTTAGCGAACAACTTTACCGAGCAATGAGCATTCTTAAAAATGAAGCTTACCACAACGAATAAAAATTAAGAGTATGCATACAGAATTTAAACAAGGGTTTTTTTTAAAATTTTTCCTCTTCCCATTATTTATGGTCTGGTTGACAGGCTTGCTGTTCTTATTTGCAAAGGGATATAATGAGAGTTTCTTACTACTTAACAGCTATCATTTACCTTGGCTCGATTTCCCCATGTTGCTCATAACCATGTTAGGAGATGCCGGGTTTATGGCAGTGCTCATGATTTTTGTTTTCATCAGGAAACAACCCTATCAACTGATTATGTTGCTCATTGCCATTATTTTATCTGGTATTTTATCTCAAGTTTTTAAAAACTTTTTATTTGAAAACTGGCAACGCCCTCCCTATTTATTTAAAGAGCAGGTACATACAGTTGGAAGTTATTTGTTGTACCATCATTCATTTCCCAGTGGACACAGCTCTACGGTAGCAGCTGTTTTTACAATGCTGGCTTATTTTAGAAAAGAGCACAAAACCGAAATTTTTCTTTATGCCATTATTTGTCCCTTTATTGCTTTTACAAGGGTTTATCTTGGCGTTCATTTTTTAGGAGATACCCTGGCGGGAATATTGCTAGGATGCAGCACTTCTGTCATGATTTTGTTTTTGATTAAACCTTTCAAATTAAACCTAAAACCAAGATTTGTTCTGTCGCTGAGGATAGTCACACTATTAGCTGCTGCAGTCATTTTAACAGTATTCTTTATGAAATATCTATAAAGCTTAATTGAAGTTCGTTTTTCTTCTTTTATACAATGGTGTTTTTAAACATCCAAAATTTAAAATGTTGATAAGTTTTTGAAAATTATTGGTATAAAAATTTTTAAAAATTCTGTTTGAAGTTTATATTTGTATTTTTGAAAAAGTTGAAACATCATCATATTACCAAGAATTAGGACACTGAGTAAAGATAAATTACTAAATTATTTTTTTCACATGAATAGAATTTTAAATTTTATTTATTTATTTTTTCTTGCTATTTTGTTATATTCCTGTGAGCCAATTGCTACAGGTTTTGAAGATATTGAAAATGCACAGTATTATTCGGCAGAAAATATCAAATTTGTCCCTGATACATTTACCAGACTTCGGATAATGACCTGGAACATCCGTTTTGGTGCTGGCCGAATCCCCTGGTTTGGTGATGCCTGTGGAAACAGGGTTATTTTATCGGAAAATGAGATTTATACTTCTTTACAAGCGATTGCAAACAAAATAAATTTACTGAAACCTGACGTGCTGTTGTTGCAGGAAGTAGATTTAAAATCCAAAAGATCCGCTTATATTAATCAGTTACAATGGTTGTTAGATCATACTTATTTTAATTACGCGGTAGCTGGGTATCAATGGAAAGCTCAATTTATCCCAAGTGATGGTTTGGGTCGTTTAGAAGAAGCCAATGTCATACTCTCACGTTGGCGACTGAGTGATGCTCACCGCATACAACTCGAATTGAGAAAAGACCAGGATGCGTTGACTCGATATTTTTATGAGCGTTGTTGCATGCTCAACTGCAAGGTTGAATTACCACATAACCCTAATTTTTATGCAGTTAACATTCATGCTTCTGCTTTTGCAACCGATGACACTAAATACAATCATATTCTTCAATTTCAAAATGAATTGGACCGTATCAATGACATGGGATGTGTATTTGTTGCCGGTGGTGACCTCAATACGCTGCCACCCTATTCCGACACTACCGATTATTGTATACAAGATAAATGTCCCGACGAAAGTTTTCACACTCTCAGTGGAGGAGGTCTGCATAAAGAGGGAAGCAATTATACCGCTGAATCTAATTGGCTGACACCACTTTATTTAAAATATAAATCGGCTGTACCTACAGCTATTTATCTGCTGCATCCATCTAATTACTATACCCATACCACCAGGGCAAACCACTTCTGGGATCGTAGCCTTGACTATTTATTTACGAATAGGAATTGGGTAGATCAATCCGTTAAAATACATCAGGAAGCAATGATAGAATCTGATCATGCACCTATAAGCGTATATATAAACCTGTCAAAATAAGCAAAAGTCTATATGAAACGATGTCTTTTACTTGTCATTCTGTGCATTATGCAAATTAATCTGAATGCTCAGGATAGTGTGTTGTTCAAATATTGGACTGGAGGGACTGCCTTTGTAATACCCAAACACAGACTTGAAATGGGCATTCTTGATGAATCCCGTTATGGTTTGACGGATCGTTATGAAATCTCTTCACATCTGTTAAAGAGTTTGCTGATGCCTAATCTTAATCTTAAAATAAGTTGGGGCAGCTACAAAGGTTTTTATTTTGCCAGCAAACATGGATTGTTTTATCCTTCCCCTTTTATGAAAACGGTTGCCAGAGAGGGGATAGGTGGTTTGATTTCACCTGAGTTCAGCATTCCTGAGATGCTTGCTATTAACAATCAAATTATTGTAAGTTGTTCACCCTTGAAAAATACGATCTTATCAGCCTATACCGGATTTAATTTTGCGTTAAAATCAGGAGAATTAGATGAACGAACCACTATAGATCTTCCTTATATTTACCCAAGACTGGCTGTTTTTTACAATAGACCCGAAATAATAGCCGGCTTAGATTTCAGAGGAAATTTTACCCGATGTTTCGGATTCAAATATAATATTGATAACTTCTTGTTTCTTAATACTTCCGAAAATCATTTTCTGGAAAATACGCTAGTATTGACTTATACTTCTAAGAAACAAACGATAAGGATTGAGCTTGGGTCTAAACTGTCTTATGGTAAATACCTTTGGGGTCCACAATGGCATTTATTGCCTGTAGTTTCATTTGCTTTTAAATTGTAAACTTTGGTTTAATTTTTAAAAGATAGCATTTTAGTAAACAAACTAAGCTTATTCGTTATCCTTCAGTGCATCCCAACCCTGGGCATTCAATGGCAGGGATGTTCCTGATAAAGTGATGAGATTAGCTCCGCTGTTTTTGTGGGTAATATGTCCGATGATATGGATATCTTCCAATTTCTTCACTGTTTCAAAATCAGATTGTTCAATGGTGAACAATACCTCGTAATCTTCACCTCCACTCAAGGCAGCGATGGTTGGAATAATTTTAAATTCATCGGCTAGGGTGATTGTGCAAGGGTCAATAGGGATTTTTTCTTCGTACAGATTACAGCCAGTATCAGATTGTTTGCAAATATGCAGAATCTCAGAAGCCAGCCCATCAGAAATATCTATCATGGCTGTAGGTTTAATATTGTTTGCTTTCAGTAGTTTTATAATATCGATCCTGGCCTCAGGTTTTAACTGACGTTGCAAAATATAATCATTGCCTTCCAATTCTGGCTGAGCAGAAGGATTGGCTTTGTAAACTTCTTTTTCACGTTCAAGCAAAAGCAAGCCCATATAGGCAGCACCCAGATTGCCACTGACGCATAATAAATTGCCTTCTTTGGCTCCACTGCGGTAAGCAATATCTTCTCCTGCTGCTTCCCCAATAATGCTCATCGAAATCAATAAACCAGATGTGCTTGAAGTAGTATCTCCACCCACCAGATCAACATTGTACTTATCGCAGGCCAGTTTAATGCCATCGTACAATTCATCCAGTGCCTCAACAGAAAAGCGATTAGAAACAGCAATACCGACTAATAATTGTTTTGGAGTGCCATTCATGGCTACGATGTCAGAAAAATTAACAACGGCTGCTTTGTAACCCAAATGTTTTAAAGGCATGTATGACAAGTCAAAATGCACACCTTCTACCAATAAATCAGTAGAAACCAAAGTGTTTGCATGGGTGTTGCCGATAACGGCAGCATCATCGCCCACAGCTTTGAGGGTAGTTGCGTTTTTAATGACTAAATCTTTGCATAAATGGTCAATTAAACCAAATTCACCCAATTCACCCAATTCTGTTCTTTTTTTTGTTCTGTCTTCAAACATATGCTGTTGTGCTAAAGATAATTATTTTTGTGCAAAATTATCAAAGTTTTCAATATAAATTGAGTTTAAAATTATATCATGTTTTATTAATTAAATAAAAAAACTATTGTACTTTTGTATGAAAATCTGCAAAATGGAACAAGAAATTCGCTGGAAACAACGTTTCCAAAACTTTGAGAAAGCATTTTTATTTTTTCAAACTGCTGTGGATCAAGCTAATTATTCGCCAATCGAAGTAAGTGGCTTGGTGCAATCTTTTGAGTTTACTTTTGAACTCGGATGGAAAACAATTAAAGACTATTTATATGATCAAGGAATAGAAACTCAATTTCCAAAACAAGCAATCAAAGAAGGCTTTAATACTAAGATTATTGCTGATGGACACAGTTGGATGCATATGCTGGAGAAACGAACTTTCTCATACATATAATGAACAAGTTGCTTTACATGCAGTTGAAGTTATCAGAATGCAATATTATCCTGCTATATTGCAGGTTTATCAATATTTTAAACCTTTGATAAATGGATGATAAAAAATTTGGACTAAAAGATGGAGATATCGATTGTATTATTAAGGTTTTAGCTACTTTTGCTGAACTCGATAAGGCTGTTTTTTTTGGTTCAAGGGCAACAGGTAAATTCAAACAAGGAAGCGATATAGATATTGCTCTCTTTACAAATGACAAAAGTATTGCTTCACATATTGCCTTTTTATTAAATGAAGAAAGTTTATTACCCTACAAATTTGATATTATCGATTATAACACCCTCACCCATCCTGAATTTATAGAACATATCAATTCAAATGGAATACTTTTTTTTGAGCATGAGAAATAGATAGCTTTCATTGGTCTGCCATTGACTTATAATCTCTCGTGTAAAACTTTTCAACATAAAAATTGTTTATTTTATTGTAAAACACTACAAAATTTATACTTTTGCAGTATTGTTATTTGTATTGAATCTAAATTAACACGATTAAAATCATTCATGTCAAACGAAAAGAATCATATTCTTAAAGAAGTAACCAATAGCGAGTACAAATGGGGATTTGTAACAGATATTGAAATGGAAACTTCCGTAAAAGGACTTACTGAAGATACAGTACGCTTTATTTCAGCCAAAAAAAATGAACCCGAATTTTTATTGGAATACCGCTTAAAAGCATTTGCCAAATGGCAACAGATGAAGCAACCTCAATGGGCACATCTGAAGATACCTCTAATTGATTATCAGAATATCATCTATTATGCAGCTCCTAAGAAAAATAAGGAATTAGCAAGTTTAGATGAGGTGGATCCTGCTTTACTTGAAACCTTTAAAAAATTAGGTATCTCGCTGGACGAACAGAAAAAATTATCAGGTGTGGCCGTAGATGCCGTTATTGATAGTGTTTCGGTCAAAACTACATTTACAGAAGTATTGTCGAAGCAGGGCATTATCTTTTGTTCTTTTAGTGATGCCGTTCAAAATCATCCCGATTTAATTAAACAATACATGGGTTCTGTTGTACCTTATGGCGATAATTATTTTGCAGCATTGAATTCAGCCGTATTCAGCGATGGTTCATTTTGTTATATTCCCAAAGGTGTTCGTTGCCCTATTGAATTGTCCACCTATTTCAGGATCAATGCGGCCAATACCGGTCAGTTCGAAAGAACACTGATTGTTGCCGACGAAGGATCTTATGTGAGTTATATGGAAGGCTGTACCGCTCCACAAAGAGACGAAAACCAATTGCATGCAGCCATCGTTGAAATCGTTGCCATGAAAGACGCAGAAGTAAAATATTCAACGGTTCAGAACTGGTATCCAGGTGATAAAAACGGACTGGGTGGAATTTTTAATTTTGTGACCAAACGTGGCATCTGCAAAGGCAGCAATTCTAAAATTTCATGGACACAAGTTGAAACAGGATCAGCTATTACCTGGAAATATCCAAGTTGTATACTGCTGGGCGATCATTCAGTTGGCGAGTTTTATTCTGTAGCTATTACCAATAATCATCAGCAGGCCGATACCGGAAGTAAAATGATTCATCTGGGTAAAAATACCAAATCTACCATCATTTCAAAAGGTATATCTGCTGGTTATAGCAACAACAGCTATCGAGGTTTGGTGAAAATTACAAAAAACGCTACCAATTCAAGAAATTATTCTCAATGCGATTCATTGCTGATGGGTGATAAATGCGGTGCACACACCTGGCCTTATATCAAGGCCGAAAACAGTTCCTCCATTATTGAACACGAAGCCACTACTTCTAAAATATCTGAAGACCAGCTATTTTACTGTCAGCAACGCGGCATTTCTACCGAAAGTGCGATCGGACTGATAGTAAACGGTTATGCCAAAGAAGTTTTGAATAAACTTCCGATGGAATTTGCCGTGGAAGCACAGAAGTTGTTATCAATTAGCTTAGAAGGCAGCGTTGGATAATTAAGAATTAGAAATTAGGAATAACTTTTTAACTCTAAGTACTCTAAGTACTCAAGGCACTCAACCATTAATTACAAATTGAGTGGGAAAATAGAAAAAAAATAAAAAAAACTACAATATGTTACTGAATATAAAAAACTTACATGCTTCCATCAACGGGAAAGAAATATTAAAAGGGGTAAATCTGGAAGTGAACAAAGGCGAAGTACACGCTATCATGGGACCGAATGGAACTGGAAAAAGTACATTGGCATCGGTAATTGCAGGTCGGGAAGTTTTCGATGTTACCGAAGGTGAAGTATTGTACAAAGGAAAAAATTTATTAGACATGCCCATTGATGCCCGTGCCAGTGAAGGCATTTTTCTTGGATTTCAATATCCTGTTGAAATACCTGGCGTAAGCATGACCAATTTTATGCGTACTGCCGTCAACGAACAACGCAAATACCATGGGCTGGATCCAATACCTGCCGGAGATTTTCTGCGTATGATGGAAGAAAAGAAAAAAATGGTTGAAATTACGGCCAAACTCAACAATCGCTCAGTAAACGAAGGTTTTTCGGGAGGAGAGAAAAAGAAAAATGAGATTTTCCAAATGGCGATGTTGAATCCTACTTTGTCGATTTTGGATGAAACAGATTCAGGCCTGGATATTGATGCCTTGCGCATTGTAGCCAATGGCGTTAATAAATTACGCAGTCCCGAAAATGCAACTGTTGTCATTACACATTATCAGCGTTTACTTGATTATATTGTTCCTGATTTTGTACATGTATTGTTTGAAGGAAAAATTGTAAAATCAGGTGGTAAAGAGCTGGCGCTGGAATTGGAAAGCAAAGGATATGAATGGATTAAAGACAGTTTAAAATAAGACTGACTTAAAAAACAAAGAAAAATGAGAACCGAAATAAGCAGTTTCCCACTTAAAGAAAAACTTTGCAGCGATTTTACAAAATTCCAGCATCAGATTATTGAAAATGACAGCCCTGTCATTACGCTGGAAAGACAAAAAGCGTTTGATCATTTTGATCAGTTGGGTTTACCTACTCAGAAACTCGAAGATTGGAGAAATACCGATCTTACTCAAGTCTATATGGAGGATTATCACCATTATTATGATAAACCAGCTGAAATAGAAGATATTGACAAGGTTTTTCAGTGCAATGTTCCTCATCTGGATACTATAATGCTTGCAATGCTCAATGGACGTTATGTTACCAAAGATAAAGCATTAAATGTTTTAGCGAATGGTGTTATTTATGGAAGTTTTGCTGCTGCTTTACAGCAATATCCCGAAATTATTGAGAAACATTTTGCTCAATATGCCAATTCTTCACAAAACGCATTTACAGCTGTGAATACAGCCATGGCTCAGGATGGGTTTTTTATTTATGTTCCCGATGGCGTTGAAGTAAAGAAGACCTTTCAGATTGTAAATATCATACATCACGATGCTACCATCTGTTTGCAAACCCGTAATCTGATTGTGCTGGGCAACAACAGCCGTCTAAGTCTGATTCATTGTGATGATTCCTATAACCATCAAAAGAGTCTGAGCAATACTGTTTCAGAAATTGTATTGGGCGAAAATGCAGTGTTGGACCATTACAAAATGCAGAATGTGAACAATGCCTCTACCATCATCAATGCTACTTATTTTAATCTTGCCGCCAATGCTGCATTAACCAGCAATGGACTGAGTTTAAATGGAGGCATTCTGAAAAACAATAATTATGTTAAGATGAAGGGCGAGGGCTGTGAATGCAGTATCTATGGTTTGTATCTGATGGATAAAAATCAACACATTGACAACCTGGTTTATATTGAACATAGCTTTCCAAACTGTAACAGCAGGGAGCTTTTTAAAGGAATATTGGATGATTCAGCAACTGCAGTTTTCAATGGTCATGTTGTAGTTCACAAAGATGCTCAGAAAACGAATGCTTTTCAGAGCAATAAGAATATCTTACTTACCGACAAGGCCAAGGTAAATACCAAACCTTTTCTTGAAATTTATGCTGATGATGTAAAATGCAGCCACGGTGCCACTGTGGGCCAGTTGGATAATGAAGCCATGTTTTACATCCGCTCCCGTGGCATTTCCGAACACAATGCACGTATGTTGCTAATGTACGCTTTTGCCGATGAAATTATTCAGAAAATCAGTATAGAACCCCTTCGTTATCGTACCGAAGACATGGTTAAAAGGCGACTAAGAGGCGAATTATCAGTTTGCGACCAATGTGTATTGCACTGCAGCAATCCAGAAAAGGAGTATAGTTTTGAAATTGATTTGGCAAAAATATAACTTGCCTAATTTAATTACCTTATAACGATAAGTTCTGCAATTTCTTTATTCCCATAAATCCCTTCAGCTTTGCCTGATTGAATTTGGCTGAATCGAAGTTAAATATTTGAAAATCTGAAGGAATTGAATCTGATTGTATTATTGGCAACAAAAAAGATTTGTAGGAAATACTATGATATTCTAGGGATTGATTCGGCAATGATTGTATCGTACAGCCATCAGCAGTCAAAGGATAGTATTTCGTATGATAGTCGAATTTAATCTTTGACATTTTAGGTGCTGATATCTCAAAATGAACACATACATCATTGCTGTACAAAGTAAAGCATCCCTTTTCGTTCGTAAAAGTATTCATTCCTATACCCCAGCTTTCGTTCCAGCCTCTGATAACGGCACCTTCAATTGGTTTCCCATCTGTTGAGTTTACAATTTGTCCACATAAAACGATATTATTATAGCCTAACATATTGTAATAATTAACCATACGAAGCGGTGGTTTAGCTTTGTAATCCCTGAATTTTGCGATTTCTTTTACGGCAGGTTTTACACTCCCCAGTATAGTATATTTTCCATCTTTTGTTGTAGTAGTTCCTTTATGATCAATAATGCCTGTAAATTTTGCTTCTAAACCGCCGGTAGGAACATCCTGAAATTGCCACCAGGCTAATCCACTTCCGCCACAATCCACAACTCCCTGATAAACTTCCCGCATAAATTGACTTTGTTCTTCATAACTGATTGAATCATTGTCGGCTGGCAATGCTGTTTCACCTATCATCCAGGGCTTGGTGGTATATTTACCGTACCAGTAAATCTCATTGGGGACTCTTAAGGGGTTGTAGGTGTGAAAGGATAAAAAATCGACAGGGAGAATTTCGGGATCCCACTCAAAAACTTCGATAGGCTCAGAAAACCCAATAGTGAACAATTGATGGGGCGCATATTCCTTCATCATACGTTTCCATTTCGATACGATGTGAAAAGCTTTTACTTTGGCTCTTTTTTGAAGATGATTGGGCAATTGAATTTGGTCGAAATACAAGGGTTCATTAAAAAAATCATAGGCGAAAATGCTTGGATTTGATTGGAATCTATTCAACATACGAATTGTAAATTCTTCAAGATCTCTGTTTTCAACAGGTGCTTTGATCAATAACATCACTTTTAGGTCAAATTCTGAAAGAATCTTTAAAAGTTTTTCGAGTCCGTTAAAAATTTCATTGTAATCTTTTTTAATATACAGTTTTTGATGGTCTGCACCGTAAAAATATTTCAAATCTTCTTCCCCTACACGGTCAAAAGCAATGCGTAAGGAATTGAATCCCATTTCTTTGATTAATTTAAAATGTGCCCTTAGCTGTGTTTCCAGGCTGTCTTTGGTATTCGTTTCAAATATTTCTGGATTCTCATATTCTCTGATAGGAGATAATAAATATTCATTTCCTATTTTTCTGAAACTAACCACATAATTGATCATGACTGGGAAAAAATCTTTATTTTTCAGCTTAAAAGTTTTTCCTTCAAGGTAAATAAAGTCTTGATTTGTTTTCGAAACACCGGAATTCGTATTTGTTTTGCAGGATACCAGCATTAAAATCAATACAAGAATTGGAAACAGGCTTTGTTTTTTTATCATAAATTTCTGAATTAAATGCTATGTATCCTATTGCTATTTTTTAATAATTTCCAAATCATCAAAATAGGCTGGGAGCGATTTATCTTTGTTCCAGCAATATATTTTCAGATCTTTTGAATTCATTTTTTCGGGTATTTTTACATTAATTTCCAGCTTATACCAATCTTTTGAATTACACATTGGTTTACACTGAGATGTATACAATACATCCACCTCTTTAGCTGATATAACCAAATTGGCATTGTTGTTTTTATTGTTGTAAACCCATACGCTGATAGTATAAGTTTCATTTTCATTGACTTCACTTATATAACATGTGAATCCATAAGGATTTTTGTTGGTGAGTTTAAGTGAATGCTTTCCTGAAAAGGCATGATCGCGTGATTGAAATTTTCCGTTATCGAATGATTGTTTGAGCGCGTTGGTAAAATTGCCGCTAATAGTATCAATAGTTTCGGCATCGCAGCTAAAGGTGTAATTTTGCCGGGCTTTTGCCGTATCGAGTTTTACTTCATAAATGCATTCATTTGTTTTTTCGTTTTTATACACCACTTTATATTGTGTATCGTAAGATCGGTTAAGCCCGTGTAGTTTCGAACTTAATGAGTTTTCCATATTTTGATCGCCTGAAAATAAATAAAACAGAGGATATTTTCTCAGTAATTCATAAAAGCTAAAAGATGTATTTCCCCAACTATAAAAAAGACGATCCCAGTTTTGGTAAATGTATGAATCAGGATACAATTTGTATAAAGCATTGGCATAATAGCCTCTCATTTTTTCGCCACTCCAGGCAGTGCCAAAATACAATGCATATTCAGGATAAGGAGCCCCATAATAGTCGGCGATCATCAATTTAGGTTTGTTGTTAAAAGATCGTAGTATTTCTGTTTTGCTTTCAAGAAAACGCTGATGCCATTCGATGTTTGATTGGCTGTAGGGATGGATTTTATGTAAATCGAATCCATAAATTGCCATGCAAAATAACAACAATGCAGTTAGCTTTATATATTTTTTACTTAATACAACAATGTCATGCATGAATATCGCAAGAATCAGGTAAAGCTCGAAAACCATTAAAAGCAAAACGGGTACAAGGTAAACATATTTATATTGCTTGCAAGTTATTACTATCAGCATCAAAGTGGCCAAAGTGCATCCTAAGAGTGCTTTGTAAAGTAGTGGGTTTCGAAAACGTATTTTTATTCGTGGAATCTGGTAAACTATGCAGGCAACTAGCGATATTACGACGACAATAGGAAAAAGAAAACCGCTATGAAAAACTTCAGCAATATTAGACATGAAGACATGTTTATCCACTATGTTTTTTGCACCACCACCGTATTGACCGCTGTAAATAAACAATTTTTTAATCCAATAATAAAATTCTCGCCATCTGTAAAATATAGGGAATGCAAATATTGAAAATGAAATTACGGATAACACAGTGAATGATAGCTTTTGTTTTAGATTGGGCAATAAAATAAAAGGGATAAAAAACAAGGGTATAAACAAAATCTTATTGGCTATTCCAAAACCAATAATGATAGAAAAAACAACCACATATTTGGTAAAATAATAACGATACTGCTCAATTTTTTGAGTGTATAAATACCAGAAAACAGCAGAGATCAGCAATAAGCTTGCAATTAATTCCATCTGTTCAACAATGATTCTGTTTTGTATCATCAGCGAAAAAGCTGCTAAAGGAGAGATCTGAATAAAAAGGGCTGTAAAAAGATCTTTTGTGAAGCGAAATACAATAAGTCCTGTAAAAAACAAAACAATAGCCTGTAAGTAAATAATGGTATAATTAATTGCATTGATATAAAGTTCAGGGTTTTTGAACAAATCCATATCCAATGTATCGTTTCTGATAAGATGGACCAGCCTTATAACGATTGCCGAAATTAGCTGCAGGGGAGTTCCAGGATGATCGATATGCCAGGGGAAATTATGATGCGCAAGGTTTAATCCGTTAAATAAATAGCAGTAATCGGGATCTACACTAAACATCGAATAGTCTTGTATGACTCTTTTCATATAAGTGCCCAATAAGACTAAAATTAGTGGGAAAATCAATAATATTAGCTTGTTAAATTTATCTGATAGCATAGCATACGAATTTAGCAAATTATTTCTTTTCGAGTACAACCAACATTCGGCTGGCAAAAATAGCAGGGAATAAATCGAATAGTTTATCAGTTGACTGTAAAATAGGGTAGAAACGATCGGGAAATAACTGTTTTTTGCTGTATCCTCCTGAAAGAATGTAGGAAAGGGCAGCATATTTTTTAATGGCCAAGATATTCCAGTCTTTTAAATCCGATTGGTATTTTTTATAAGAGAATATCCTGTGGGCATTCCCCTGAGCCGCATAATATTCGTTGGTATTGATTTTTTCGGAAGCTGAAATGGAGCATTCAATTTTTTTAAACAAAGCAATGGGCTCATGGTGTAAGAGTCCATATGCAAGGATTCCTAATAGACTCATGGCAGGTTCGAAAATAATAACCCTACCGCCAGGTTGAATCACCCTTTTAAATTCAGCCAAGGCGTAAGCTGGGTATTTCAAATGGTGGAAAACATCAAAAAGAATTAAATTTGAAACACTCTCGTTTCCGAAAGATAAGTTATATGCATTTTCAAGCTGATCAATCCATGGATTTTTAAAAATATCTGTGCAAATTACAGTTGGAATCAACATTTTAAGATTACCGATTCCACTTCCAAGTTCTACAATTTTGCCTTCTATATCATTGTTGATTTGTGAAGCAATCAAGCGATAAAATTGCAGGTATATTTTTTGCAAAACAGGTTTTTCCTCCCAGCTTTTTAAATTCTCATAAATTTCGATGTTGTGTTGCGCATCTGATACAGGCCTGTCCATTTATTTGAATTTTATTTTTATAGCAGCAAATGCACTCATTCTGATCAGTATCAATCCATGTTTAAACCTGCTTATCTGAGTAGAACCATATTGGCGATCTTTGTAACGAACGATAATCTCCACTATTTTCAGATTTAGTTTTGCAGCGCCAAAAATCAGGTCGAAATCACCAAATGGGTCAAAATCACCGAAATATTTTCGGTTTTGTTTGATAATTTCATAATCCTTTTTAAACAATACTTTAGTTCCGCACAAGGTGTCTTTTAATCGCTGTCCCAATAAATAAGAAAGGAAAGCACCAAAAAACAAATTGCCCAACAGATTTAGAAAACGCATGGCTTGTTTTTCCATCGGATAAACCAATCTGCAGCCATTGATAAATTCACCCTTGTTGCTGGCCAATGCATCGTAAAATTTGGGCATTTCTTCGGGAGGAGTGGTTAAGTCAGCATCGAGTATCATGAGTATTTCGCCGCTGGCGATATCAAATCCTTCGCGAACGGCATTTCCTTTTCCTTTTCCACTTTGTCTGATGGCTACAATATTGTGGGTATTGTACTTTTCTTTTACCCTTAAAATTTCTTCCCAGGTATTGTCTTGAGAATGGCCTTCAACAAAAACAAATTCAATGCTTTTGCCAAATTCAGGCGTTCTGAGAATGGCATTTTCGATATTGCCTTTTTCGTTGCGAGCTGGCACTAAAATGGAAACTGAATATTGCTCTTTTTCATCATAAATGGGTCGTGCGATTATAAAATTAATCAAACACAAGCGATTGATGATTGGTAAATTAGCCAGACAAGTATTGAAAATGAAATTCAATACAGGAATATTCAGCGGAAGTAAAATTTTGCGTTCTTTTTTTATCAGTTCAAATCCTTCGAGTCGAAGAAGGTTAGTTATATCGTTTATATTCAACCAGTTTTGAAGGGGTTGTTTTTTCTTTAAACCTAAAAATGTTGCAGTTTTAAGGATAGGTTCCCAAATACTATTGTAGGTGGAAATTACGATCTTCGTTTTCTTATGGGATACTTTTTTCAGTTCAGCAAATGATTTTTGAACATCCCACAAAGAAGTCAGCAAATCAGAAACAATTATGTAATCGAATTTTTCATCGATGCTGAGGTTTTCTGCATCGTTGCAAATAAACTTTAAATCAGGATATGCCTGGCGGGCAACCGATATCATTTGCTCAGAAAAATCTATACCCAATCCGGAGGAAGGATTCACTGCAGCTAAAAGTTCGCCAGTACCGCTCCCTATTTCAAGAACATTGCTGTTTTCGGGAATAAAAAAACGATAGTATTTTTCAAGGGTTTTGTGATAAAAACGATTGCGTTTTTTCCACATTTTTCTCTCACTCGCTAAATTATCAAAATAAATTTTTAATTCGTTTTTACGATCCATAAGTTGAATTTAATAAGCTACAAATTTACATAAAAATTTTAATTTAGCTTATATCCAATAATCATAAGTAATATGCTGATTAGCAAATAATTGAAGATGATTACTTAATTACAACTATTTCTGGGTCGTTTTTGATAAAATCAGGTAAATCGCCAGTGTCAAAAGTGGCCATTTTTATATTCCGTTTTTTAAAATCCCTATAAATAGCTTCAGTTATAGGAACATCATAGGCAGTGATGCCTGAATAAAACATAATGCTAATATTATCGTGTTGAGATGCATTGAAGAGTACAAGATTTTTGTCAGTTAGTATTTTGTTCAGGTTTTTATATAAACAACTATGAGTGCTATTTTGCGTTCTGTAGTTGTCTCTGTTTTTCTGATAGTTAGAATGATAATATTGAATTTTATCGAGGTTCAGATTGTAAATACAGACCAAAAACAAAAGTAAAGTTGTAAAGCTTTTTGAATAAATTTTCCCTGCAAGATATTTTTTATTAACCACAATGATTTCAAACAGCCAATAGAGCATACTCCCTAATCCCATATAAATCAATACCGATATACAATAGGTAAATGCATCCATTTTGGTTGCGACGATGGAGAAAAATAAATAGCTAAGGATGATAAAGCTGAAAAAAGCTATTTTGTAATCGTATCTTTTCATTGTCTTCCAAAGTAAAAGTAAGGCTACTAAGATGATCAGAAAATGCACGCCATAAATAGTAAGGGTTTTGTCAAAATGAAAGAAAAAATCACCGCTATGCCCTTCCACCGCTTTATATAAATGTTCCGTATTGTATTTATATTCAAATCTGCTTTCGATGGGATATTTATACAAAATATAAAGTTGCCAGGGTAAGGCAACGATTATGGTGATTATGAAGGCATACCATATATTCAGATAATTTACCAGGCGTTTTCTCTCAATTGGATGCGAAAGAACAGCCATTCCCCAACCAGCATATACCAAGAGACCAGAAAGCCATTTGTTTAGAATAGCCATGCCTGCAAAAAGGCCAATGCAAATTATCCATTTCCTGTTTTTTGAAAAATAAAATTCGGTCCAGGCCCAAATACTTGCCGTAATATAAAATGCAAAGGCAATGTCGTTGTGATCTGTTGATGTTTTTCCGCTTACCAATTCTATCGTAAAATAAGAAGTTGTAAACAATAAAGCTGCATAATAGGCTATCTTTTTATTGCATGTTAAGCGGGCTATTCTGTATGTAAAAAGAATGCTTACACTGCTCATTATCAAACTTGGGATTCTTAAAATAATCTCATTGTATCCGAATAACTTAAAAAACAATGCAATCTGCCAGAGAAACAAGGGTTGTTTGTGGAGCCAGATATGATTTACTGACCATGATTCCTTAAAATAAGGCAAAACGGGATTTGCATAAAGCATTGGTTTTAATGGGTTTTCTAGCATAGATTTAGCTACCAGCGCATGAAACCTTTCATCCCAAAGATTCAGATAAGGGTCTAAGGAAACTGCAAATACCCTCAACAAGATGCCACCCAACAATAAGAAAACTAAACTAAGATTGATTTTTTTTCGAAAGTTGAAAAACAATATACTTAAGAAAATAAGCAGCAAAGCATTTATTAAAAAAATAAGCTGATAGTCGTCGAAATAAGAATTTAAAGTCTGATTTTTCCCTTTGTCAATAAATACAGAGGAAATGATAGATGATTTGTCTGAATCAGCAGTTAATATGTCATCTTTCCCAATGCAGACGTATTTGCCGTTAGCAGCCTTTATGCTGAGTCTTTCATATTTTTCATCAAACATTATCTCAAACTTACAATCTTTTGTAAGTTTAGATTGATTGGCAAATAAGCGATTGCTTTTGGAAGTGTCGACTGCAACAAAGATATTTTCTTTGGTTTTTATTGTATAAGTGTTGCCTTCAATATTTTTTAGGAGGAAAGTCTCCCAGTCATGTTTTTCGTGTTTATTGGCAATCAGCATGCTATCCATGCATTTGTCGGCAGAGAGATAGTTGCCATTGAAACTGTAAAAGGCAACTTCTTTTTCATGCGGCTCTTTTGAAGTGCATCCAATCAATACTGAGCAAATCAAGATTAAATAAATAAAATTCTTCATGGTGAATGGATATTTATTTATAAATGAGTTCAAATATTTCGTTTTTACCAATACTGCTGGCTGAAGCAAAAAGTTGAGTTGTATTATTATCAACAGAAAAAAACATGCCATTCATTGCTCTGATTGCAATATGTTGATCATCAATTTTTTGTATGGTAAACGTTTCCCAGAGTTTCATTTCTGTTTTATCTGCTTTTATAGCATTTTTGGATTCCATCTCAGCAGCTACCAATTTGTTTTCGGAGGACATCAAACCACATTGTCCGTTTTTAAGTTTAATGAGGCTAAAACATTCCCAGCTTAAACAGTGATCTTTGTTTGCCTTTAGTAAATTCTGATTCTCCATATCAACACTCACAAATTTGCCATTTGAAGCTTTTAAAAAGACGAGCTGTATTTTTTCAACTTTCTCACTTATATCGTTAATTTGCTGTATATCATCTATTTTACATTTTGTAAAATTACACCATTCGAAAAGGTTTTTTTGATCTAAATTGTCAAAAAACGAAATATAATTGCCCGGATAATATCCTGTATAGGCGTTAACAATAGGAATGTTAAGCGTTTGAGCTGCCAGCATGGCCGAAATGTTCAGTTCAATGGTTTTATTATGCTGAAAAGGTTCTGCAGGCTTTGAGATTATCGGCATGTAAGCGATGGCAGCATATTCGGGTTTGTACTGAGAAAATATATGAGTTTCAATTTCTTTTACAATGGACTGTGATTCAGCTTTATTAAACCGCTTTAGTTCGCCTACATTGATTGAATTGTCGATAATCACCAATAGTGGAAGTAAAAAAACCAGCCATTTGGCTAATTTGTAAGTTTGCTGCAATTTGTTGAAGGCAAAGACAAAGACAAAAAGAAAGAAAATTATCTGAATATTTACGATTCTATCTATGGATCGCATCGAAGAAAAACCCGGTATAATCAGCATTAGTTTATACAATGAATAACCTCCAATGTTCAGACAAAAAGCAATATTGAGGAATAAAGCAAGGAGTAGAAACGTAATGAATCTTTTTGAATCTTTTTGAATCTTTGGGGAAAATAACAGAAAAATTGAAATCAGTATACCTATCCATGGCAATCCACCAACAAAGTGAAAATGCGTCCACCAGTCGGGAAAGGCAAACTGACTGTGTTGTGTAAAAACATACCAATTATCGGATGCAATATGGGTGAAGAAATAGGAAACAGGTCGGGGTAAGGTAGAAAGTATAGATGCAAACTGACGTAAACCGGTTGTTTTCGTAATTCCCAGGTAAGGAAGCATTAGGAATGAAAGTAATATTGTAGACAAACCTATTATGGCAATCAACCAGGCTATTTTTTTTCTGTTCCAGAAAGCAAGAAAAAAATCCCAATCCCTGTAAACCAAAAAATAGGCGATGATTAAAAATAGGAGGGCGTAGATTAAGAAAAAGCCTAAATAAATGCCGCAATAAAATTGAAAAACAAGGCCCAATGCAGCAAATAAGAAATATTTCAATTTTTGTTGTGAAAGAAATTGCCAGCACCAGTAAAGCACAAAAGGGGCAATAAATTTAGGAAAAACCTGAACATGATCAAAATGGCCGATATTGTAAATTCCAAAAGCAAAAATATAGGCCGCTGTTGCTGAAAGAATATTGTTTTTAGTCCATTTGCTGAGCGCCCAATAACAGAAAATGAAGTTTAACGCAAACAGGCATATTATCCAGCATTGGAAAGAAGTTTCCCTGTCGTAGCCTATACTTCTGAATAGGGCATAAACAGGCATGGTTCCCAATAAATTATCCGACAAGGCAATCACATTTTTATAAGGATACATCATAGGGACATTCCAAAAGGATTTTACATCTCCGTGTAAAAATTTATATCCATGTTCTAAAATATAGTTGTTAAAGCGTGCATCTCCCAGATCTCCCAGCATATTTGTTAAACCGGGCCCAAAAATCTTTAATGGGACCAAATAGAGGCCTATTAAAAGTAGTAATAATGGAATGCTAAATTGAAGGATTTTATTCAGAATTTTTCCCATTTTCTAATTTTTTTCAACATTATATATATTAAAAGGAATAAAATATAAAATATTTTTTGGCTAAAGCTATATTGTTATCGTCATTTTTCGCCACGACCAAAAGGACGTGGCTATTTATTAGCCCCGACTTTAAAGTCGGGGTTGAAGAATTTAGAAGTTATGGGCTTTAGCCCTAAAAATAAAAAATGTTTTTATATGAGAAAGAGGCATTTGCAAAATCATAATATTCATTGGATTATTTAGATAATAATCATGTTAAATTTCCTACTATAACTATTGGTTTTTTAGAAATTTCCGATCCAATAGATTGTATTTTAATATGCACCAGATGGCTCTGAACCCATCTTTTGCACCTATTTTTTTGCCTTCTTCATAGGTTCTTCCATAATAGGAAATGCCGACTTCGTAAATTCTGATATTAGGAAATCTTGATATTTTAGTAGTAACTTCTGGTTCAAAACCAAAACGATTTTCCTTAAACTTAATTTGTTTGATAATATCCGAACGGAAGAGCTTATAACAAGTTTCCATATCGGTAAGATTCAGATTGGTAAAAATATTTGAAAGTAAGGTAAGGAATTTATTCCCGATAGTATGCCAGAAAAACAATATCCTGTGCGGATTTCCTCCCATAAAACGACTGCCATAAACCACGTCAGCAAACCCATCTAAAACTGGTTGTAACAATAAGTTATATTCTTCAGGGTTGTATTCTAAGTCAGCATCCTGAATAATCATAAAATCTCCAGAAGCTATTTCAATCCCCTGGTGAATGGCAGCACCTTTACCTTTGTTGATCGTTTGATTATGGAGTTTTATATCCACATTAGTATGTGTTGCAATGTATTTCTCAATTATTTCCTGGGTAGCATCTTTTGAACAATCATTTACGATAATTATTTCTTTTTGAATGGATTGTAATAATTCAATATCGATGATTTTATCTAAAATCAAATGTATCGTCTTGGCTTCGTTGTAAGCAGGTATTAATATGCTAAGCTTCATGGAGGTAGATTTATGTTAATTATTCCTGGAAAAAGATACGTTTTACTCTTCTCGATATTCCTGTAAGTATTTCATAAGGAATGGTTTCTAAGCCCTCTGCCAATTTAGTGAGGGGGTATTCTTCACCAAATATGATTATTTCATCATTTTCTTTGGCCGGAATGCCAGTAATATCAATCATGCACATATCCATACAAATATTCCCGATAATCGGAGCAAATTTGTTATTTATCAATACTTTTCCTTTTCCATTGCCCAGTTTTCTGTTCAATCCATCAGCATAACCAATGGGGATAATTGCAATCATCATTTCCTGATGAGCAATCTTTGCACGACCATATCCAATAGAGTCGTTAACAGCAATTTTTTTTATTTGGGAGATAATGGTTTTCAGCCGGCCTACATTTTGCAGTTCTTTTTGTTCGAAGCCAACCGAAGCAATACCATATAAACCAATGCCTAAACGTACCATTTCAAACTGTTCATCAGGGAATCGAACGATACCGGCAGAGTTTAAAATATGGCGCATCACTGGGTATCCAATCGCTTCCATCAGGGTATTACTCATCTCAGTAAATCTTTGAATTTGCTGAAGTGTGAAATCATCGTATAAACTATTTTCTGCAGCTGCTAGATGTGAAAAAACAGATTGAATGTGAATCTGAGGATTTTTGTTGATGTTCTTTATTAATTCTTCAAGGTCGTTTTGTTCGAATCCCAGGCGATGCATGCCCGTATCGAGTTTGATATGAATATTTACAATCTGTTGTTTGTTGGATATATGTTGTTCAATGATATCTTCCAGCAATGCATACACTCTTAAACTATAAATTTCGGGTTCAAGATTATATTTCAGTAGGGTATCAAAGCTTTGTTCGTCGGGGTTCATTACCATAATGGGCAAGCTTATACCTGCTTTACGTAATTCAACACCTTCGTCAGCATATGCAACAGCCAGATAATCAACATGATGAAACTGTAATGCATTGGCAATCTCAAAACTTCCACTTCCATAAGAAAATGCTTTCACCATGGCCATTAGTTTTGTTTCAGGCTTTATTTTTGAACGGTAGTAATTCAAATTATGAATAATTGCATTTAAATTGATTTCCAGGACAGTTTCGTGAGCTTTCTGTTGTAATACCTGACTGATTTTTTCAAATTCAAATATTCGAGCACCTTTTAAGAGTATGGTTTCATTGTTAAAGCTAGAGAAAGAAAAATCTCTTAAAAAATCCTCTGTTGTGGTATAAAATGTTTTTTGAAGTTTGAATTTATCGGCTTGTTTGCTAATGGCACCTCCAATACCTATTAACTGAGTAATGTCTTTTTTTTGCAATAAATCAGCTATTTCGCTGTATAAGTCCTTGTCTTCACGACCACTTTGAAGGATATCTGATAAAATAATTGTTTTGTTTTTATGCTGCTTTTGTTGGTTCAGGAAATCAATGGCAATAGCCAGGGAATTGATGTCAGAGCTATAGCTGTCGTTGATAATAGAACAGTTATTGATGCCTTCTTTTAATTCCAGTCGCATGGCAATGGGATGCAGCAGTTTCATTCGCTGCGATATAAACTCATGCGAATAATTTAAATGCAACATGACAGCCCAGCAATGAATGGCATTTTCAATAGAAGCTTCGTCAGTAAACGGAATTTCAATGCTGATGGTCTCATTTTTACAGATAGCTGAAACTGTCGTTTTTTTATTATTTTTCTCTATGTGCTGTATGCTTAAATGTGCAGAAGTCTTTCTACTCCATGAAAAAGATGGAATATTTCTTAATATTTCAGATTTTACAATCAGTTCTTTTATTTCGAGGTAATCAACACAGTAAATCAGTAGCTGAACTTTGGTGAACAATTTTAATTTTTCAGCAATTTTCTGCTGCTTATGAATAAAGTTTTCGTCATGCGCATGACCGATGTTGGTAAAAATTCCGATAGTTGGTTGAATAATGGCCTGTAATTTATCCATTTCATCAGGCTCAGAAATCCCGGCTTCAAAAATTGCCAGTTCGTGCTCAGGTTTCATTTGCCATACACTTAAGGGAACTCCTATTTGCGAATTATAGCTTTTAGGGCTTTTTACAATTCTAATTGATTCGCACAATAATTGATCCAGCCATTCTTTTACTATGGTTTTCCCATTGCTACCAGTGATTCCAATTACAGGAATGTCAAATTGTTTACGATGATTGGAGGAAATAACTTGCAATGCTTTGAGGGTATCTTTTACCAATACAAAACTTGCTTCAGGATACATTGAAAAATCATCTGGTAAAATTGAAATGACGAAATTTCGCATTCCTTTTTGATACAATTCCGCAATGTATTTATGTCCGTCATTTCGTTTACTCAATAAAGCAAAAAACAAACAATTATGTAAGGATGTGATTTTACGGCTATCTGTTAATAAGTCATTGATAATCGAATTGTTTTCAAGATTACCAAAGCGTTCGCCTTTGCATATTTTAGTTATTTCGCTGAGTAGAAATCCTTCTTTGATGGTTGACATATTTTGTTCATTAGATTAAAAATTTCTCATGCAGCTTAAAATACGATGAGCAGTGAGCAAATTTTTTAAATAAAATACTTATTTAGCTGTCTTTATCTGAATTAGTACTTATTTTTAAAGGATTTTTAATTAATTCCTGGTGCATCATTCTGTTTCTAAAAATATCGCAAGCCAGATAAATTGCTTGACGCAACGATTCAGGTGATGCTTCATTTTTACCAGCGATTTCGTAAGCTGTTCCGTGAGCAGGAGACGTTCTGACAATTGGTAAGCCGGCAGTAAAGTTTACACCTTCTTTGAACGACATCAGTTTAAAAGGAATCAAACCTTGATCGTGATACATCGCAATGATGCCATCAAAGCTTTTTAGATTTTCTGAACCAAAGAATCCGTCAGCCGGATAAGGTCCAAAAACAAGTATTTTCTCATCCATTGCTTTTTTAACAGCAGGGATTATAATGTCGTGTTCCTCTTTTCCCAATAATCCATTATCACTTGCATGTGGATTCAATGCCAGAATAGCGATTTTAGGTTTGGTAATGGCAAAATCCTGAATCAATGATTGGTTCATTATCCTGATTTTACTCATGATTAATTCAATGCTCAAACTGTTGGCAACTTCTTTCAAAGGGATATGTCCGGTAACAACTCCAATGCGGATGTTGTTGCTGACCATGATCATTAAATCATTGGCAACATTGAATTTGTTGGCTAAATATTCCGTATGGCCTGGGAAATTAAATGTACGTGATTGTATATTACTCTTGTTAATAGGAGCTGTAACCAAGACATCAATCTGGTCTTTTTTAAGATCTTCAACAGCCATATCCAATGCCTGAGCAGCCATAATGCCCGCTAATTCAGTCGATTGACCTAATTCAATTTTAATTTCATCATTATTTACATTTACAACATTGGTACGTTTGTGAACTGCTGCTTCAGCATTTCTTACCAGGTTCAGATTAAAGTCATTATAATTCAGCAATTTCTTGTAATAAGATGCCACTTTTGATGAGCCATATATTACAGGTGTGCAAATTTCCAACATTCGTAAATCGGCCAGTGCTTTAATGATGATTTCATACCCAATTCCATTTACATCGCCATGCGTGATACCTAATTTTATTTTATAATCTTTATCGAGATTTCTAGTCATAATACATCATTTTTTAAAATTTATTAATGCCAGCAAGGCATTGAAAAAAACCAAAATTAATTAATTTATTGAATTTTTAAATTCAGATTTTATTTAAAATAAAATCGAACAACAGTCTTACACCAACACCAGTAGCAGCTTTCCCCCTATAACTGTCTTTTTTACTTAAAAAAACAGGTCCTGCAATGTCTAGATGAATAAATGGATAATCAGTAAAAGCTTGCAGAAACTTACCTGCAGTTATCATTCCTGCTTCAGAACTCCCAAGATTTTTAATATCAGCTACATCCGATTTTATCAGTTCTGCATATTCGTCCCAAAATGGGAATTCTGCCAAACGTTCATATACATTTTGACCACTATTTTTTAGATTTTCAAAAGCTAAATCGGCATTTGCCTGCATAGCAACGATTCCATAACTGCCTATTGCCCTGCTCGCAGCACCAGTTAGTGTAGCAAGGTCAATAACCAATTCTGGGTTGTATTTTGAAGCATAACCCAAGGCATCGGCCAGTATTAACCTGCCTTCAGCATCGGTATTCATTATTTCTACCGTTTTGCCGGTAAACATTGTTATAACATCACCTGGCACATAAGCGTTACCGTTCGGGCGATTGTCAGTTGAAGGGATCAAACCAATTACATAAATGGGTAGTTTAGCTTTAGCAATTGCATAAATAGCACAAACAACAGCTGCAGCGCCTCCCATGTCACATTTCATATCGAGCATAGAATTGCCAGGCTTGATATTTAATCCACCTGTATCATAAACAACCCCTTTCCCGACAAATACAATAGCTTTTTCGTTTTTATGTCCTTGGGGTTTCCATTCCATTACCGAAAAAGTAGGAGGGTCGACACTTCCTCGGTTTACGGCTAAAAGTCCACCCATTTTCAAAGATTCTATCTTTGTTTTATTAAAAACATCTACTTTAATATCCGTTTCTTCTGCCATTTGAATGATAATTTCAGAAAAACTAACGGCATCAAGAAAAGTGAGTGGCTCATTCACTAAATCCCTGCATTTATATACTGCATCAGTAAGAATATTCAAATGCTCATATTGCAAAGTATTGATTAGTTTTGAGTCGATAAAAATTTCCTGCAGACTATTGTTGTTTTGTTCGGTTTTATATTTTACAAACTGATAATTTCCTAATACTATCCCTTCTGCCAGATTATATGCTGCAAATTGATTTTCGCTGGCATCTACTATTAAAACTGTCTCAATTTTGTTTTCATTTAGTAATTTACAAATTTTATCTCCTGCTTTACGACATTTTTCAGCAATTACATAAGCATCACCTTCATTTTTGAAAAACTGAACAATAATTAATTTGTCAAGTTTAGGTAAAACAATCTTATCTTTTTCTAATTGATCGTGTTGGTTTTTAATGAAAATTATCTCTTTTTCCGAAAATTCACTCAAAGAAAGTTGATTGCAATCATTTATAAGATAAACAGATGCTTTAAAATTCTTTTCTTTATTTAATTTTTTAACGATGGTTTGCATTTTTATATTATTTTTGAATAAAAAAGATTTACAAATTTAGAAAAAAAATCAATCAACCGCTTATAAACTTTAACAACCTTATCCCTTATATATAAAATGAATACCAAGCAACTCATCAACAAAGCTTTCGACTTAGAATTTATCTCTTTAAAAGAAGGACTTTATTTATATCACGAGCTAGCCTTATCTGAACTGATGTCCATTGCAAATAGGATAAGGTTTCAATTACATCCCCAGGCTAAAGTTAGCTGGATTATCGATCGTAATGTTAACTATACCAATGTATGCAATTCAGGATGCCAGTTCTGTAATTTTTATAGATCTAAAAATTCAAAAGAAGCCTATATCACCGATATTGAAGAATATAAATGCAAGATTGATGAAATGTTACGTTTGGGAGGCGATCAATTATTGCTTCAGGGTGGCATGCATCCTCAGCTTGGACTGAAATTTTACACCGATTTATTTACAAACCTTAAATCACATTATCCTGGTGTAAAGCTTCATGCATTAGGACCTCCTGAAATTGTACATATTTCTAAAATGGAAGGAATCAGCTATGAAGCAACATTAAAGGCATTAATTCATGCAGGTTTGGACAGCTTGCCGGGTGCAGGAGCTGAAATTCTTTCGGATAGGGTAAGAAGTATAATTTCAAAAAACAAATGCAGTGTTCAGGAGTGGCTGGATGTAATGCGTGTAGCTCATAAAATGAAGTTGGTAACCTCAGCTACCATGATGCTGGGGCATATCGAAACTATAGAAGAGCGTCTACAGCATCTGATTTTCATCAGAGAAGTTCAAAATGAAAAACCTAAGGATGTACCTGGTTTTGTTTCTTTTATCCCCTGGCCTTTTCAGGATAAAGGTACGGTCCTCCTAAAACAATATGGTGTTCAGAATAAAGTTACTGCTGATGAATACATTCGCATGATAGCCATCAGCCGTATCATGTTGCCAAATATTCCCAATATTCAGGCATCCTGGCTAACGGTTGGGAAGCAAACCGCTCAAATATGTTTACATGCAGGCGCTAACGATTTTGGATCGATTATGATTGAAGAAAATGTAGTTTCTGTAGCTGGTGCCGATCATCAGTTTGATGCAGTTGGTATACAAAGAGCCATTACTGAAGCTGGCTTTGAACCTCAAAGACGAAACCAACGATTTGATTTTATTTGATAATAAACTTTAAATTATGTTTTTAAATATGAGTTGTATCTAAATAAAAAAATAGTTGATTTATTTATCATTAATTCTTGATTTTAAATCCATTAAAATAAAATTCATACTTTTCGATGATGATAGTATAGCGAATTTTATAGCCTTAATGAAAATTAATAGACATTAGTACTTGGATGGAATTAATGTTAAAAATAGTTAAAATATTCTGTTTATTCGATTGGAATTTTGTAATTTCACTTGTTATTATATAAGGATTTGTTTTTTTATAGGATATGTCCTCAATAGCTTTCTCGTAAAAGTTTCGTAATCAATAATTTTAGATTTTTGTACTGTATGAAACTTTAAATTTTTAATTAAGATTTATTGACAATGAAATGTGATTATATTTAGCATTTAAGTACTTAAAATATAAACTGCAGATGCTTAGAATTCTTGGATTTAAAAATAACTTTAAAACGACAATAATTTGGAATCTTTAAATGAAATTATTAGTAAATGTGAAGATCTTTCGTTTGATTTAAATTTTACTAGAGCTAAGGAATGGAAATCTCAGGACCCCACGAGGGTTTTGGTTGGGCATATGCCAATATATTTTCCTAGAGAAATTATTCATGCTGTGAATGGTATGGCTGTTGGAATTATGGGGGGTGGCGATAAAAAGCTCATCGTAAAAGGGGATGCCTATTATCAATCTTACATTTGTCACATGCCAAGAGGAATTATTGAGCTGGCACTTGATAATCATTTCGAAGGTTTTGATGGCTTTATCTTCCCTTCTATCTGTGATGTTATCAGAAACTTATCCGGAATGTTTAAGTTGCTCAATAAAGGGAAATTTGTAAAATATCTTGATTATCCTCAGAATTTCAAATCTCATATCGGGGGTACATTTTACATCCAGGAAATGGAACATATTTTAGCTGAAGTTAAAAAGATTAACAATGTTGAAATTACTGCCGAAAAACTTAATCACTCTATTTCACTTTTTAACAGAAACAGGAAATTAACCGAAGAAATTTATAACATCCGGAATATCGCTCCATGGCGGATAACTGCTGCAGATGTTTATCACATTGTAAGAGCCGGATTGGTTATCCCTGTGGAAGAACACAATGAAATACTGGAAAATGTAATTCATTGTATTAAGCAGGAAATAGGTGAGCCATCAGACAAAATAAGAGTATTGGTTATTGGTGGTTTTTGTGAACAACCTCCGGTTGGCTTAATCAGAGCTATTGAACTGGCTGGATGTTATATTGTTGAAGACGACCTTTTGTTAGGCTCAAGATGGATACAAGGTGATATTCCCACTGATACTGATAACCCATTAGAAGCATTAAGTGAGAGTTACCTGAATCATAGCACTTTTTCGTCTTCTGTGTATGATGTTGACAATCCTAAAGAAGGCAGACTCATAAAACTTGCCAAAGAAAGAAAGGCAGACGGGATTATTTTTGCAGCTCCCAGTTTCTGCGACCCTGCATTATTAGACCATCCTATACTTCAAAAAGCCTGTACTGACAATAATATGAAATTTGTAAGTTTCTTATATAGTGAAAACACGGGTCAGTTTAAAGTAATTAAAGAGCAGGTAGGGACCTTTTCAGATTCAATAAAACTTTGGGAATAATTTACCAAGTGCAATGATTAAACTTTTGAAGAAGTTTAGATAGGCATTTTGGAAGTTTTTAGCTATAAAATAAATTATATAAAATATGTCAAAAGATATTGCAAAAGAAAAAAGTATGATTATTCAAAAAGAGATGATTTCTCGTCTTTTTAAGGATTTAAGTACTGCTAAAGAGACCGGGAAAAAAGTAGTGTATACTTTTGTACCTGGAAATATCTCTGAATTAATTCTATCATTCGATATGTTACCTGTTTATCCTGAAATCAATGCATTGCAGTCGGGAATGAGGAAAAAATCAGCTGACTTTATTCGTGATGCTGAAAAAATTGGGCATTCGGAAGATGTTTGTACCTACGTAAAGTGCGATGTTGGCATGATGATAAACGGGAATATTGGACCCAACGGTGAAAAAATCCCAGAACCGGATCTTTTTTTATTGAGCTATACCGGATGTTTTACTTTTATGAAATGGTTTGAAACCCTTAAGCGTTTATATCCGGATGTTCCTGTTGCTTTACTGCATACTCCTTATCAGGAAGCTCATAAAGTTACCCCTGAAATGACGGCCTATATGGTCAAACAATTAAAAGAAGAGGTGATTCCTAAAATGGAAGAAGTTTCAGGAAATAAATATGATGAAGAAAAGTTAAAGGCCTGCCTCAGAAATTCAAGTAAAGTTGAAGATTTAATCATGAAGATTTTTGATACAACTAAAAATATTCCTTCACCTATTGATGCTTATTTTGCCGGTGTTTATTATATTGGCCCTATCAACAATGGATTTCGTGGTTCAGCTGAAGCTGTTGAATACTATAAGGAACTTTATGCTGAAATACTCGAAAGAGTTAAACTCGGTTTAGGCCCCATTACACCTGAAGGGGTGATGGAAAAAGAACGCTTTCGTTTAGTAGTTGAAGGTCCTCCCAACTGGACACATTTCCGTGAATTCTGGAAATTGTTTTACGATATGGGGGCTGTAATCGTTGCTTCTTCTTATACTAAAGTTGGCGGTGTCTACGATTTGGGTTTCAGGGTTAATCCTGATAAACCACTCGAAAGTTTGGCCGAATATTGCATGAATTGCTATACGAATCTAAATCTGGAGCAAAGAGTAGAATTACTTTCAAAATGTATTACCGATTATAAGGCTGATGGCTTTCTGGTAAATTCAATAAAAAGCTGTAATTCATTTTCTGCCGGTCAATTGATGATTATGCAACAATTGGAAAGACAACTTGAGATTCCTGTCGGGTTTATTGAATCGGATCTGGTAGATCCTCGCTATTTTTCTTATTCAAACATTAAAAACAGACTGGAATCATTTTTTCAAATGCTAGATCAAAGGAAAATGGATTAAATAATTTTAAATTAAGGTATTAAATAAACTATCAATGAAGAAATATTTTTTAGGAATAGACCTCGGATCCACTACCTCTAAAGCAGTAATTGTAAACGAAAAAGATGAAATAATTGGCCGTGGGATTACCAATACAAGGGCAAATTATACTGTGGCTACCGAAATCGCCCGACTCGAAGCGATTTACAATGCCCGCTTTTCGTTGTTGAAATTGAAATTAGAAGACGAAATTAAAAGCAAACCTGAATATAAAAAATACATTGAGGATGTAGAATCGGTTTTTCAATACCTTCAGTTTAAGAAAAGATTCGACCGTTTGAATGTTCAATTTAAAGATACCATCTCAACTACTTTTCATAATGAATTAAAGGAAATAGTTGGGATGAATATCGAAAACATTGTAAATACAATCAATCCGATTATACATGATGCTTTTCTTTATGGTAACCTTGGGCTAAAAAATCAGTTTTTTCGCGATATTGTAAGTGAACATTTCAATAAAGAAATCGGAAAATTAGACAAAAGCCTCTTTGAACCTTTGATGTTGGTTTACGATAAAAGCATCACTTCTGTCGAAAATGAACTTACCGAATTTAATTTTAAAGATTTAGTGTTTCAGGCATTGGATATTCTTCACGATAAATATCAAAAGCTAGAAGAAACGATAGCCGAAAATCAAAGTATTGAATTTGATACTGAAATGAACTTATTAAAAGGCAATTTTAAAAATGTTCACGATTCAATAAAAGAGCATATTATGTTTGTTGCCAATATGGAAATTCATATTGCCAATATGGTTGGAACAGGTTATGGAAGAGCATTGTTACCTTTCCCCGAAAAATGCATCAAATCAGAAATTTTATGTCATGCCTTTGGTGCACATGCTGTTTTCCCAAATACAAAAACAGTTTTAGATATTGGTGGACAGGATACCAAAGCCATTCAGGTTGATAGTCATGGATTGGTAACAAGCTTCCACATGAACGACCGCTGTGCCGCAGGTTGTGGAAGATACCTTGGTTATATTGCTGATGAGTTCAGTATTTCGCTCAACGAATTAGGCCCTCTTGCATTGGAAGCTAAAAATGAGGTAAATATATGTTCAACTTGTACCGTTTTTGCAGCAGCAGAGATTCGCGAACTATTAAATGTAGGTCAGAAACGTTCAGATATTTTAGCAGGATTACATCGTGCTATCGTGATGAGAGCTATGTCTTTACTTGCCAGATCAGGAGGTGTAAGAAATGAATTTACATTTACAGGTGGTGTTGCCAGAAATCAAGCCGTATTAAAATATGTATCTGAGTTGGTTCGTAAAAATTACGGTGAAGATATCACCATTAATATTCACACCGATTCAATATTTATGGGTGCATTAGGTGGAGCCATGTTTGCACGGAGAAGTTATGTTGAATAATGTTTTAGGAAGTACATCAATTAAAATTTAGAAACGAAATCAATATGGATAATAAAATATATACGCTCGGAATTGATATTGGAAGCAGTACGATCAAACTGGTTTTAATGGAATACTCTGACAAGCCTGTTATTATTGATAAAATTAACGAAAAGATAAGGAAAAGAAATCCTGAAAGTATTTCGGATCTACTCTTAGATGGAATGTTAGAGCGAAACAATTTAAAATTTGAAGATATTGCTTATATCGCTTCTACCGGTGAAGGAGAGTTGTTAAAGAGAAAAAGTGGGCATTTTTACAGCATGACAACCCATGCCAAGGGAGGACTTTTTTTAAACCCAAATTCTAAAACGGTAGTGGATCTTGGTGCACTTTATGTTAGAGCTATTAACATCAGTGATGAAGGGAAAGTCTTGGATTATAAAATGACGGGTCAATGTGCATCGGGCTCTGGTCAATTTATTGAAAATATCTCCCGTTATCTGGGACTGGCTATAGAAGAAGTTGGGGATGTTTCTTTAAAATCAAGCTCACCTGAACTACCATCAGGAATATGTTCAGTATTGGCTGAAACAGATGTTATCAATATGGTCTCCAGGGGGATCTCAACACCTGATATTATAAAAGGCATACATTTGTCTATTTCTGCCAAAGTGATAAAGTTGCTGTCTTCAATTAAGGCAGATTCAAGAGTTTCCCTGGTAGGTGGAATGGCTATGAACAAAGGAATGGTTCAGGCTATTGATGAGCTTGGTATTGAATCAAAGCTTGGATTATCATTTTATACACATCCTGATGCCATTTATTCCGGTGCCATTGGTGCAGCAATTTTTGGAGGATTTAGATATTATAAATTAAAAAACAAATAGTTTCTATGAGTAATAAATTGAAAGCCCTATTTGAACCCAAATCGGTGGCACTTATTGGTGCATCCTCTAAAACGTTTTCAATTGGTAACGTAATTATCAAAAATTTAATTCATTACAAATTCAAAGGTCCAATTTATCCTATCAATCCAAAAGAAGATGAAATCCGTGGGTTGAAGGCTTACAAATCTATATTAGATGTGCCAGGAGAAGTGGAACTTGCTCATATTGTTATTCCTCCTCCATTCGTGCCTGAAGAAGTTGAAAATTGCGGAAAAAAAGGCGTTAAAGCTATCATTATCAATACAGCCGGTTTTAAAGAAATGGGCGAAGAAGGTCAGGCCTTGGAGGACGATTTCTTAGCAAGGGCCAAAAAATACAACATCCGTATTTTCGGACCCAATTGTCAGGGGATTATCAATTCTGACCCTGATTTTCAGGCATATTGTAATTTTACGTTTACTTATTTTAAGCCAGGTAGTATTTCAATTGTTGCACAAAGTGGTGGAGTGGGTGCGTTGATAATGCAAGCATTACACGATATGGGGATTGGCATGAGATTGTATGCTTCCAATGGCAATGGTTCTGATATTTCTATTTCAGAAATTATTCAATATTATGGTGAAGATGAAAAGACAAAAGTAATTATTCTTTACCTTGAAAGTCTGGCTGATACAAAAGAATTTATGGAAGTTGCCACAGCGGTAGCAATAAAGAAACCTATTTTAGCAATTTCGGCAGGAAGAACTGAAAAAGGAGCTGCTGCATCAAAATCTCATACCGGAGGATTGTCAGGTGGTATTACGATGGAACTTATTTTTAATAAAGCAGGGATTTTGTCTTTTTCTAATCTGGAAGAAATCTGTCATGCTGCTATTGCTTTTTCATCCCAACCTATACCTCTTGGAAACAACGTAGGAATGATTACAAATACAGGAGGTCCTGCAATTATTGCTACCGACGAGCTTGTGAGTTGTGGCATGAACATCCCTCCACTTTCGGAGAAAGCAAAAACGGCATTAAAACTTACAATGTTAGAGGCAGCTTCAATAAATAATCCGCTTGATGTTGTTGCAACTGCCGGAGCAGCTCATTTTAAAAGTGCCATAGAAGTAATGATGAGTGAAGCGCAAATCGCAAGCATTTATTTGACTTTTGTAACGCCACCTTTTGTTGATTGTGTGAGTGTGGCCAAAGAAATGGCTGAAATAAGCAGAAAACAAATAAAACCCATCGTTTGTAATTATATCACCGATAAACAGAATTGGGGTGATACTTCATTCCAATTGAATGAGGGCGGTATTCCTTGTTACGACTATCCAGAAACTGCCGCCAAAGCGCTTTCAGCATTAGTTAGATATAGCAATATTCGTTCGAAGGAAAAAGGGGAGATAAAAAGATTTTCAGATATAAACAAAGAAAAAGCCATCGCTATTTTTGATGCTGCAAAAGCTCAACATAAGGAAGTGCTTTCAGCAAAAGATGTATATGAGATTCTGGAGGCTTACAAAATTCCAATTGCTCAATGGCTTATTGCTCATACAATTGAAGAAGCTGTTGCTGCAGCAGAAAAATTAGGATATCCATTGGTTATCAAAGCTGATTCAGAAAAAATAATTCATAAAAGTGATGTTGGGGGTGTAGTTGTAAATGTCAAGAGCAGTGAAGAAGTCCGCACTGTAATTCAGGATATGAAGACCCGACTCCAGCAAAATGATTTAAAATTCTTTCTGCAAGAATTTTTAACCGAAGAAAGTCGTGAATTGATTATTGGTGTAAAAGAAGAAGAAGGATTAGGACACCTGATCATGTTTGGAATGGGTGGTGTTATGGTTGAGGTATACAAGGACGTTGTATTCAAAATAGCACCAATTACAGGCCTCGAAGCAAATGAGATGGTACAAAATATTCAATCATCGGCTTTACTGAATGATTTCAGAGGAAGAAAAGGAGTGGATAAAGAAAAAATAATTGAAATTTTACAACGGATTTCAACCTTGGTGCATAATTTTCCTGAAATTAAAGAAATTGACTTAAACCCGATTTTTGCGACCCAAAATAGAGTTTGTGTAGTCGACGCTCGCATTATATTGTAATTAGTATTGATTTTTATTGGCATTAAAAAACAAAAATTATGGAAAAAAAAATGTTTAGATTCGGAATTATTGGTCTTGGACCGGTTGGACAAACTTTAGCTGTTCATTTAAAAGAAGCTGGGTGCGAAGTTGCTGTTACAGATAGAGATAGAAACAAACTTGCATTGATAAGAAATTCTGGCATTGAATTGGTTAATAAAATTGAGAAACAAGGTTATTTTAAACATGTGTATAATTCTATTGAAGAATTACTGGAACATGATATTGATGTGTTGATAAGTGCTGTGAAAGATTATCATACCGATAAAGTAATTGAAGAAATTGCAAAGTGTGAAAAAAAGGACTTTTATATATTATCTGCTCAAAATGGAATAGGGGTTAAGAAAAAATATTTTTCCTTGTTTGACGAATCAAAAGTTTTCAGAATGGTTGTAAATTATGCCGGTAATCTTCATGCACCCAATGTAACAGGAATCAGCTTTTTTAATCCGCCAAATTATATAGGTTCTGTGGATGATTCTCATCCTGAGATAGCAAGACAAATAGCTGAACTCCTTACAAATGCAGGATTAGAGACAGAAAGCGTCGGTTCTTTTGAAGTGGTAAATAAAGTTTGGCAAAAAACAATTTTAAATGCAGCTTTAAGTCCTTTATGTGCAATTTCGAATCTTACCATGAAGGAAGCGATGGATAATCCTGATACCCTCGAAATTGTTGAACAAATTATATACGAAGCAGTAGAAGTTGCCAGGGCCGAGGAAATTAAATTGCCAGAAAATTTCGTAAAATTATGTATCCGATATTTAAGAGGTGCCGGAAATCACATGCCTTCATTGGCTGTCGATTTAATCAATAAAAAAGAAACCGAAATAGATTATATGAACGGGAAAATTGTTGAGTATGGTCGTAAACATTACATAAAAACACCTTTGAACTTAACATTTACAAACCTGGTTAAATCCATCACACTTAAAAATAAAAATGGCACAATAAAAGAGTCTTAAATTAAAATTTTAAAAAGCAAGAAAATATGGAAGAAAAAATGTATTCCTGGAAAATGGGCGAATTAAAAGCCGGTTTTCAACTTGTAGAAAGCGAATTGCCAACATTAGACAATGATGAAGCCTTAATTCTAATTGCAGGTTGTGGCGTATGTCATACAGATTTAAGTTTCTGGCATTTTGGGGTTAAAACCAAAAAAGAATTACCTTTAACCTTGGGTCATGAAATCAGCGGAAAAGTAATTGCCGGTCCAAGCCAATGGCTTGGTAAAAATGTAATTATTCCTGCAGTACTCCCTTGCGGAGAATGCGAGCTTTGTAAAAAAGGCAGAAGCAATATGTGTCAGCAACAACGCATGCCAGGTAACGATTTTGACGGTGGTTTTGCATCTCACATTAAGGTTCCTGCCAAATTTTTATGTCATGTCCCAGATGCAGTATTGGAAAAATACCCTTTAGAGAAATTAGCGGTCGTAGCCGATGCTATTTCCACTCCTTATCAGGTATTAAAAAAATCAGAACTTGAAGCAGGTGACTTAGCAATTGTAATTGGTGTTGGTGGTGTAGGAGTTTACGGAGCTTTGATTGCCAAAATTATGGGTGCTAAAGTTTTAGCCATTGATATTGATGATGAAAAACTAAATTCAGCCAAGAAAAACGGAGTAGATGCTGCATTAAATATCAAAGACCTTGATTTTAAAGCCATTAAAGGAAAAGTGATTGAGATTGCTAAAGAACTGGGAGTCTCACGCTATGGCTGGAAGATTTTTGAAATTTCAGGAACCAAAGCTGGTCAGGAGTTAGCGTATAATTTATTGACTTTTACATCTACGCTTTCTATCGTAGGTTTCACAATGGAAAAGCCTGAAGTCCGTTTGAGCAACCTGATGGCTTTTGATGCAAAAGTTATTGGTACCTGGGGCTGTAAACCCGAATTATATCCTGAAGTAATTGAGTTAATTGCAAGCGGGAAATTAAAAATTGACGATTTTATTGAATTGATTCCAATGTCTCAGATAAATGAGGTTTTTCAAAATACGCTTGAGCACAAGTACAAAAAAAGATCAATTTTAGTTCCGGATTTTAAATAGTATTATTAATCTTCAAAAATAGAATTATGTTAGCAAGTCACAATCTGGTAAAACACGAATACCAACATATAATTTATGAATTGCGTCCTTGTAAAGATAAACTCGGCAATGCAATCACTGGACTTTTTAATGCATGGATAGTATTGAACAATCCAAGTCAGTACAATTCCTATACGACAGATGCTGTAAAAGAAGTAATTCTTGCAATGCGGGAATCTTCAAACGACAGAAGCGTAGTTGCGGTTGTTTTCACCGGAGTTGGTGATAAAGCATTTTGTACAGGTGGAAATACAAAGGAATATGCAGAATATTATGCAGGTAATCCTCAGGAATACAAACAATATATGCGTTTGTTCTGCGATATGGTTTCTTCAATATTGATGAATGATAAACCAGTAATTTGCCGTGTAAACGGGATGAGAATAGGTGGTGGTCAGGAAATTGGTATGGCCTGTGATTTTTCAATATCTCAGGACCTTGCACGTTTCGGACAGGCAGGTCCCAAACATGGAAGTGCACCTGATGGTGGCTCAACAGACTTTCTACCTTTGTTTGTAGGTATTGAAAATGCTATGTTCTCTTGTACCGTTTGCGACCCCTGGTCGGCACATGAAGCGCTTCATTATGGCTTGTTAACTGAAGTTGTCCCTGCATTGAAAGTAAATGGAGAATATGTTCCTAATCCAATGGTGCATGTTGATAAATGGGTGGACGACAAAGGTCATCTGATTTATGGAAAATCCAAAACAGGAGAAGAACTGACTAAAGCTAAAGAAGTTATGAAATCCGGAGTGGTTGATTTAACAGCTTTGGATGAAGCGATTGATAAATACTGCACCAAATTACTGTATACGATGCCAAATTGTCTGAGCAAAACAATTAACTCACTTCGTAAACACAAACTTGAATTCTGGGACAAAAACAAAGAAAGCAATAGAGATTGGTTGGCATTGAATATGATGACCGAAGGCAAAGCCGGATTCAGGGCATTTAATGATGGACCTAAAGACAACCGGGAAGCCGATTTTATAAAACTGCGTCAATTACTTGCTGAGGGGCACGAATGGAACGATGAACTCATCAGCCAGATTTCACCACAATTTCAATAATTAATCTTCAACGAATTATGCAAAAGATTCAATTAGAATATTTATACGAAAATTCTGTAGCCAGGATTATTTTGGATGATGGAAAAGGCAATGTCCTTGATGATATCATGATGAACGAACTGATAAATATCTTGACTTCTTTCAAAGAAAATAAAGATATTAAGCTCATTACTTTTGAAGGGGCGGGTAAACATTTTTCTTTTGGTGCCAGTGTTGAAGAGCATACCAAAGAAAATGCACTTAAAATGCTTAGCACTTTTCATAAAATATTTCAAACTATAGTTGAGTTGCATATCCCTACACTGGCTAAAATTTCTGGTCAGTGTTTGGGTGGTGGACTTGAATTAGCCTTGGTTTGTAACTTTATGTTTGCAGATAAATCAGCTAAATTAGGTCAGCCAGAAATCATCTTGGGTGTTTTTGCGCCACCTGCTTCCATTATGTTGCCTTTAAAAATTGGGAATGCAAAAGCCGAAGAGCTCTTAATCTGTGGTAAAATAATTTCAGCTGAAGAAGCTAAAAACTTAGGATTACTTAACGAAGTATTCGAAGATAAGGCAAGTATGAAAATAGCTGTAGAGCAATGGATTGCCAATAATATCTTGACTAAAAGTGCTTCGTCATTAAAATATGCTACCCGTGCAGCAAGAGCTTCTTTCGATTATTTTATGAATAAAAATCTTGTCCTTTTTACAGATTTGTTCGTAAATGAATTGATGGAAACCGAAGATGCAAATGAGGGTATAGTATCGTTTTTAGAAAAAAGGAAACCTGTCTGGAAAAATAGATAATAGATGTCAGAAAAACAAGAAATAATAAAACTTCAGTCTGTTGCAAACCTACGTGTTACAATGGATGATTATTTTGTAAGGCTTAGAACAGCAGACGAAACAAAGAATAAAAAAATAGCTTGGTGTACAAGTGTTGGCCCTGCTGAATTGCTCTATTCTATGGGGTTTGAGGTTTATTTTCCTGAAAATCATGGTGCCATGTTAGGCGCCTCAAAAACAGCCGATAAATACATACCTACTGCAGTGTCTCATGGCTTTTCTCCTGACATTTGTTCCTATTTAACAAGTGATATCGGTGCGTTTCTTCAAAATGAAACACCCTTGCAAAAGAGTGGTTTCAAGTCGGTGCCAAGTCCTGATATTTTAGTTTATAACACCAATCAATGTCGTGAAGTCGGCGATTGGTTTGCTTACTATGGCAGACATTTTAAAGTGCCTGTTCTTGAAATCAACACACCACTTTGTATTAATCAACTGACATCAAGCATAATACACGATGTTGCTGAACAATTCAAAGCAATCATTCCTGAGCTTGAAAAAGTTGCTACCCAGAAATTCGACATCGATACATTCAGGCATACGATTGCATTGTCGCATGATGCATGTGTTTTATGGCGTCAGGTATTAGAAACAGCCAAAAATAAACCATCTCCTATCAATTTCTTTGATTCAGCTATTCACATGGGGCCTATCGTTGTGATGCGAGGAACTCAATATGCCCTGGATTATTATAAGATTTTACTCTCAGAATTGCAGGATAGAATTAAAAATGGGATTTCATCAGTTCCAAACGAACGTTTGAGGATTTATTGGGATGGAATGCCACTTTGGTATAAATTAAGTAGCCATGCAAAAATGTTTGCAGGGCTCGATACTTGTATCGTTGCTTCTACCTATTGCAATAGTTGGATTTTTGATGACTTAGATCCCAAAGATCCTTTTGAATCCTCTGCCTTGGCTTATTGCAAACTTTTTATTGTTAGAGCGGATGAGGAAAAAGAAAAAGTGTTGGAAAGGCTTTTGTCAGAATTTTCGATTGATGGGGTTATTTATCACGAATCAAAAACCTGCCCTCGCAATTCAAATAACAGATATGGATTGCAAAACAGATTATCAGAAAAGACAAAAATTCCTTTTATTGAAATACATGGGGATTTGAACGACTCAAGATGTTACAGCGAAGAGCAAAGCATCATTTCTTTTGAAACATTTATTCAGCAATTATCTAATAAAAAATAAGCATTATTTTAGCTAAGTGAAATCTCAGAAACATAAAAACAAAAAATGTACCGAATAGGAATTGATTTAGGATCGTCTTTTACCAAAGGAGTTCTTGTAAATGAGCAAAACGAAGTGGTCGATTATTTTGTATCGCGCACAGGTTTTGACTTTTGCAAAGCCTCTCATAAAGTGATTGATTATTTTTCAACTCTACACAAAACAGAATATCCAATATATACTTGTGGCTATGGCCGGGAGAAACTTGATGTAGCCTCTGTTTCAAATTCCGAAATTATCGCTTTATCCAAAGCCGTTTATACTATTTATCAAAAGCAATGCACTGTTATTGATATCGGAGGTCAGGATACAAAATACATTAAAATCAACAATATTGGACAAGTTGATAAATTTAAGATGAACCGTAAGTGTGCAGCTGGAACGGGATCCTTTTTAGAGGAAATTGCATTTCGACTGGATATTTCTGCATTGGAATTTAATCAACTGGCCGAACAAGCCACTGAAGAAATAAAGATTAATAGCTTTTGTACAGTTTTTGCGGTTTCTGAAATTGTTGGAATGATTAGCAATGGTTCTAATATGCCGGGCATTGTATTGGGAATATACAATTCAATCATCGAGAGAAGCTTTGAACTGGCTTTGGTTGAGGATTTTTTAATTATTACTGGAGGGATCCCCGACAATCATCCAATGATTGTTAAGTTGTTTCAAAAGAGATTCCCAAATTGTGTTACACCTGTAAAATCTCAGTTTCTGGCTGCCTATGGCTGTGTATTGTTAAATACTTAACTTAATAAATAATCAAAATGAGCATATGGTTTAAACAATATAAAATTGAAGATCTGCAAGATAAAATTGCAAATACTCTTGCTGAAGCTTTAGGTATTATACTAACTGAAATAACTTCTGATTCTCTGAAATGCAAGATGGAGGTGATGCCTAAAACGAAACAATCTATGGGCGTCTTGCATGGAGGTGCGTCTGCCGCTTTATGCGAAACATTGGGAAGTATTGCTTCTAATCTGATTGTAGATATTGAACATTTCTATTGTTTAGGACTGGATATTAATGCAAGTCATATTCGACCTGTTTTTGAAGGTTTTGTATTTGCAGAAGCTAAACCAGTTCATCTTGGAAGAAAAACCCATGTTTGGAGGATTGATATTACGAATGCTGATAATAAATTGATATGTACCAGCAGATTAACCATGATAGTGCTTAAGGTTGCAGATAAGAAAAAATCTTTACAAACCTATTCTTAAAAATAGATTTGAAATTAAATTATTTACAAATTCAAACATTCAATTAATTTAGAAAGAAATCAATAAAATACATCTGTACTATGAGTAAAAAACAAAAAGAAGTCGTGATTGTAAGCGCAGCACGCACACCAATTGGGAAACATGGCGGTTTTTACAACGATATTTCTGCTGAAGATTTAGCAGTATTGGCAATGACAGAAGCAATAGAACGTTCAAAAATTGATTTAAAGAAAATCAAAATAGATCAGATCGTTGCCGGTATGATTTATATTGATTCAGAAAATCAGCAGATTTATTTACCCAGAAACGTAGCTGCCCGTACTGCTAAAAAATTTAAAGATACTGACAATTTGAATAATGCACCAGGTAAAACTACATTGCGCATTTGTGGAACAGGTTTTCAGGTGATTGCAGATGCTTATGATGCCATTTGTCTGGATAATGCCAACTGTGTTATTTCTTTTGGCACAGAAAATATGTCACGTACCAACCTCATTCAACAGGGGAGGAGAAAAAAAGACAGTGTCTGGGAATTTGAAGATGCTCCAATGAAAGATTATCTGTTGGAAGGGTTTAATCATAATCTGTTCAAAACGCTGATGCCCAAAACTGCCGAAGAATACGGGACCTTGGTTGGCATTAGCCGAAACGATTGTGATGAATTTTCTTACCTGAGCCATGTGAGGGCAAAAGAAGCACAAGCTAAGCAATGGAATAGGTTCAACAAAGAAAGCAAAACCCATAATTACCTAAAAGGAATTTTTACTGTGGATACTGTTGACCAGGCAGGGAATGCATTGTGTGTTTGGAAAGACGAAGGAACCAAATACGACATTAGTATTGAAGAATTAAAAAACCTTCGTCCGCTTTTAAAAGCAGATGGGATGGTAACTCCGGGAACATCCAGTCAGATCAGCGATGGTGCTGCATGTGCAATATTGATGGACAGAGAATTTGCCGATAAAAATAAAATCCCTTACCTTGCTGTCGTCAAAGGATATGAATTTGCAACGGTCGACCCATGTATCATGGGGCAAGGACCCGTTCCTGCCATTAAAAATCTGATGTCGAAATTAAATTTAAAAATAGCAGATATCGACTTGTTTGAAGTTAATGAAGCCTTTGCTGCTCAATATCTTGGCGTTGAAAAAGAATTGAAATTACCGAGAGCCAAAACAAATGTAAACGGTGGTGCTATAGCTATAGGACACAATATTGCTGCCAGCGGTCTTAGAATTACCACCGACCTCATTTACGAATTGAAAAGGCAGAATAAAAAAATTGGAATAGCCTCAGCCTGCATTGGCGGTGGACAGGGTGGTGCAATATGCATTGAAATAGTTTAAGTAAAGCATTTACAAATCACAAAATAAAAAAGGAGATAATATGGGAACATGTTTTTCTTACGGCAATAAAATATTGCAAAAAGAAATTACTAAATTAAACAGTGTTAAGAAAATTGCGCTGATTGGTTCCGGGACAATGGGAATCGGTATAGGTATTGATATTCTGAATAAAACAAAATATGATGTGATTTTTATTGATGTTTCGGAGGCATCCTTAAACAGAGCTCAAAATGAGATCATAGCTTACTTTGAAGGAATGGCCAAGGGAGGCAGAATTATGGAGGAGCATCTTGATTCATATTTACAAAGACTTAGCTATACAAAAGATTTTAAAACACTTCAGGAAGCAGAAATTATCTGGGAAGTAGCCACTGAAAAAATTGAAATTAAGAAACATATTTTCGAAAATATTGAGAAATATGTTGACCAGGAAAAGTTGGTTTTAATATTTTCTAATACTTCATCACATACGACCGAAGAACTGGCCGTGCTTTTTAATGATAATTTCCTGAGAGATAAATTTTTAACGGGTCATGGTTATTTTCCTTTCCATGCAAACCGTTTGTTTGATGTTATGAAGGGGAAATATGCTTCTGAATCTACTTTTGTTGCAGGAGTAGCTTTTGCCGAACAAATTTTAGAAAAGAAAGTGATTGCGCTTCGCAACGATCATCATGGTTATATTGCAGATCCTATTTTTGAAGGTATGGGTGCTATTATCAGCTGGGATATTAAACAGGGACAGGATATGGTCGAATTGCCAATGGTTTTTGCAATGTTAACAGCTAATCCATTTGAAGTGCTCGACCGAACAGGTCACATGCCTTATACTGAGTGTGCAAAACATTTAGGGAAAGCATTACCTGCTGACGACCGTTTAAGAGTTGTTTATAATCAGGAAAACAGACATTACCCTCAATGGATAGAAGATCTTGAAAAAGCTGGTAGAATTGGTATCAATACTCCTGATAAAGAAGGATTCTTTAAATGGGAAGGAAAAGCAAATCAAGAAAAAAAGCAAAAGGTTTATGACCCCAAAACAAAAAAATATATTGATATAAAAGAAATCAATTACGCTGATTATTTCTCATTATTTGAAGCGGATGCAATGGACCACAGAGCCTCGTCCATCAGAAGTATCGAAGGATTAATAAAAGTGGCCGAATCAAATGATAAAGGTGGAGCCGCTTTCAGAAGATATGTGATTCCAATTTTATTGTATGGTTTAGATTTGATTCAGGACAATCATGCTACGGCAGCCGATATCAATGCTTCCTCAAAAGTGGGTTTGAGATTTAAATATGGTGTCTGTGAAATTTTGGATGGTTTCTTCAATTATTTCGGTATTGATGGTTTCAGGGCTTTGGTAAAAAAATCTGGTGTTGAAAATGCTGACAGACCAGAGTTGTACGATGTTGACGGCTTAGTTGGTCCACGTAAAGGAAAGCCAAGTCTTATGCATACCATGAAAAAGAATGGCTGGATTAATTTACTGGGTTATGGTCGAATTTATAAAACAGCGGTCAGCCAACGGAATTTTAATACAGGCGAAATGGATATCTATTACAATGATTTACGCTTTGTTTATCCAAACAAAAAAGACCGGGTTGCTTCCATTATATTCGACAATCCTATGCGTGGTAACGTATGGAACAAAAATACCATTGATCAGTTAGACCATGCCATTGGTGTTTCTGTTGAATTATTTGAAAAGGGGTTATTGGGAGCTATATTATTTACAGCCAGCGGAACCGGAATGAGAATGCTGGGTGCTGATGCCCGTCAGTTTAATAAAGGCTGGTTTGATGCCAAAAAAGGATACCAGTTCCTTGGAGAAGAAGATGCTTCTTATTTTACCAAAGCAGGCATGAAACTATTCAGGTTTATTCAGGAATCTCCCATTTGGACCATTGGAGTGTTTGGCGAAAAGTGGGGTGGGGGAGCCGAGTTCACTTATTTCTTAAATCAACGTTTTGATGTAGTATTGAAAGGTGTTGAATTCGATTCTTTGCAACGTAAAAATGTATTTCGCGAGAAGAAAAACTACAATCAACCTGAAATTGAATATGCTATTCTTGGTGGATTTGGTGCTGTTCAGGAATTGGTTCGCCTGGGTTTTGGGGAGTCATTGATTGACGAACTTTTCCTGCAGGGAATGTCTGCTGAACGTGCTTACCAATTAGGATTATCTAATGGAATGGATGAAAACGAATTCAATTTGCTTGAAAAAGCATTTGAATTAGCCCGTATGAAGCAAAAATATGCGGTTCCTTATTCGGTAGCACTCTATAATTTACAAAAGAAAAATGCATTTCTCGAAGGTTGCAATGATGAACAATTGGTGAAGGATACAGGAGAAACTTTCAATCCTGAGAAAAATCCCTATGTAGCTACTGGTTTATTAAGACTGCTGAATATGGGTGGCCGTAATCCTCAGCTCGATTTATCTGTTCAAGGGAAATTGCCTGGTTGGGAAAATAATTATACTACTTTATACAAAGGATAATGTTTAAAAAGCCTTTTCAGTTTGGTCAAAATTGAAAAGGCTTTTTTAGGATTCTCTTTTAATGACCATCGCAGTACTTACACCGCCTCCACCACAAATTGAAGCAACACAATACGTTTTGTTGAGTCGCTTTAGAGCATAATATCCTGTAACCAATATACGTGCTCCGCTGATGCCTGTTGGGTGACCTAAGGCAATTGCGCCTCCGTTTACATTCAATTTTTCGGTAGGAATATTCAGTGCTTTTTGATTGGCTAAAACCTGAACGGCAAATGCTTCATTGATTTCAACAATGTCCATATCTTCTAAAGTCATATTTGCTTTTTTCAAGGCTGCAGGAATTGCGACAGAGGGACCTTCGCCCATTGTGGAAGGATTAACGGCAACTTGAGCATACGAAACGATTGAAAATAGCGGAGTAAGATTTAATTCATCAGCTTTTTTGCGGCTCATGACCACCAAAGCAGTTGCCCCATCGCTTAATCCACATGAATTTCCAGCAGTTACCGATCCTCCTTCTTTTCGGAAGGCAGGTTTTATCTTTGCAAGGTCTTCAATAATCAGATTCGTGCGAATGGTTTCGTCTTTATCAAAAATTGCAGGAGCTGAATTTCTTGCACCTGGAATCTCAATCGGAACTATTTCATTGTTAAACCAACCTTCTTTTTGGGCCTGAGCAGCTTTTAGATGACTGTTCATGGCATAATGGTCTTGCTCTTCTCGCGAAATTTTGTATTTGTCGAACAAATTTTCGGCGGTTTCGCCCATACCTTGTCCTATTAATGGGTCAATACTATCACTCCAGCCATCTTCCAGGATTTTGTTCCCCATTTTAAAACCATCCCAGCGTGCATTTTTTAACAAATAGGGAATAGAACTCATGCTGTCAAAACCACCTACAACCATTATTTCTGCTTCCCCCAGACGAATAGCCTGAGAAGCCATAGCCAATGACCTCATTCCTGAAGGACATGCCATGTTCAAAGTAATTACTGGCGTTTCCATTGCAATGCCTCCTTTTACAGCGGCTGTTCTGGCAGGGTTAGGCCCATTTCCTGCCTGGCGGCAACTACCTAAAATTACATCATCCACCTGAGAGCCTATAATAGAAACACGCTTTAAAGCTTCTTTAATGACTGTTGCACCTAATTCGTAGGAAGGAATATTTCTGAGTGTTCCACCAAATTTGCCCATTGCTGTTCGACAGGCTGAAACAATTACGATATCGCTTATATCCATGATTTTTTTTTAAGTTTAAATTATTACTTCTTACAATTCAATTTAACTAAATATATTGTCCACCATCTACCTTAATCACTTCTCCTGTAATATGGCGAGCCAATTCGCTCGATAAAAAGGCAACAAGATTTGCAATATCTTCAGGCTCACCTAATCTGCCCATTATAATATCAGCCATGGCTTGAGTACGGACACTTTCATCGGCAGTCTTCATCATTTCAGTTTCGATCAATCCTGGTGCAATCGCATTCACATTTACATTGTACTTTCCAAGTTCTTTGGCAACAGCTTTAGTAAGTCCGATGATGCCTGCCTTGGCTGCAGAATAATTTGACTGTCCGAATTTACCTCGCATACCGTTTATGGAAGTAATATTAATAATTTTTCCGGATTTTTGATCACGAAACAAAGGAGATACTGCACGGATATAATTAAAATAACCTTTCAGGTTGATATTAATAACGCTATCCCATTGTTCTTCGGTCATTTTCCAAATTACACCATCCCAATTGATCCCAGCATTGTTAACAAGAATGTCAAGCTGTCCAAACTTTAAAACTACTGATTGTATCATTTGTTCTGCATCAGCAAACACAGAAGTATCTGCCTTTACCAACATACCTTTAGCGCCTGTTTTTTCAATTTGCCTGATCACTTCTTCGGCTTCTTCTTTATGTTTGCGATAATTGATAGCTACATTTGCTCCGCATTCGGCAAGTTTAATGGCGATAGCTGCTCCAATGCCAACACTGCCTCCGGTAACGACGGCTGTTTTTCCTTTTAAATTCATTATAGGTTGAGTTATGTTTTTTTTATTAAAAATACTTAGCGTGATTGTAATTCCTGAAAACTCCTTTGTATGTATACGGCTATCATCTCTCTCCTGTATTTTCTTGAATAGATATCATTATCAACCGTTCGGGCTTTTTTTGTTAATTGCGAAATAAGTTCGTCTAGGCTGTCATGCATATTTCCTTCTACAACAATCGGTTTTGGATCAACACCTCCGAGAACAATTTTCAGCTTGCCCTCTTTGTTTTTAGTGACGGCAGTGATTAATGAACCAAAATCTATACTTTCGCGCTGACGTAATTTTTTATATACAGTTTTAAATCCGTCTTGATTAGAAATTAAAATGGATTTGATGATGGCTGTTTTACTTAGATTTCGAGGATTCACGCCATCACCGGTATAAATACTTTCGATGGGAAGGACGGTAGTCAAATGATTGTCAATTATTTCTATTTTAGCGTTCATGCTGATAAGCACAACTGCTGTATCTGAAACGAATTTCGACAAACAAATGTTTTTACCTCCTGTTGCGATACAAATCTCTCCTTTGCATTTTAAACAATATCCTGCTGATTTTCGCCACCATTCGCTTTGATTATAAAATGTACAGCGATTTTCGCATAATAAATTTCCACCCAATGTAGCTGTTTTTCGAATCATAGGTGAAGCTACTGCATGAGCAGCTTCGAGCAAAGCAGGAAAATATTCAGTCAGTATGCTGTGTTTTTTTAAATCATCCAGTTTAATCAAACTGCCTATTTCGATATGGTTTTCTTTCGTTGTAATTTGTTTTAAATCACGAATTCCTGAAATGTCAATCAAGACTTTGGCGTCATCATTTCCTTGAAATTTGTTGACAATAACATCTGTTCCACCTGCTATGTATTGAAAATTATCAATGTTGTTATTTGCTTCAATGATAGCTTCCTCAATGGATTTAGCGTTGAAATATAATTGTTCTGTGATCATTCCTGCCTAATTTTATTATTAAATCTGCTTTGTTTTTATCTGATTTAAAACATCTTCTGCATTAATCGGTAATTTAGTAATCCGAACACCTACAGCATTGAACACTGCATTAGCAATAGCAGGTATTACCGGGTGAATGGCCCCTTCTCCTGATTCTTTGGCTCCAAAAGGGCCTTCAGGATCTATGGTTTCAATAATATTTGCATGAATATCAGGTGTATCTAATGTTGTTGGTATTTTGTAATCGAGAAAATTATTGTTCAACAACAATCCTTTATAGTATTTCATCTGTTCGCTAATAGCTTGCCCAGCACCCATATGCCAGGAGCCTTCCAGCTGGCCTTCCACGGCCATAGGATTGAGTGCTTTTCCACAATCGTGTGCACCCCATATATTTAAAACTTTTACCTGACCTGTTGCTACATCCACTTTCACTTCTGCAATACAAGCCCCAAAAGTATAGGAAGGGCTCAATCCTGCACCGGCTCCTTTGAAGTCACCACCCAGTTTTGGGGATATGTATTTTCCACTAACAGAAACTGCACCTCGCTTTGCAGTTAATATATCTACCGTTTCCATCCACGAAAAATCAAGTGTTTTGTCGTTGGTAAATACCCTGCTATTTGAAAAATGCAGTTCTGCTGCATCGATTTCTGTTTTTTGAACAATGGATGCAATAATTTCTTTCTTTAAATTTTCGGCTGCATCTTTAGCAGCATTGCCGGCCATAAATGTAACCCTACTCGAATAACTGCCAAAATCAACAGGTGTTAGTAATGTATCGGCAGCTAAAACAAATATTTTATCCATGCCGATACCCAGTACTTCAGCAACAATAATTGCAAGCATGGTATCGCTTCCCTGTCCAATGTCGCTTGAACCTGAAGTTATTAAAACACGTCCATCAAAATCAAGTTTCAGATGTACTACCGATTGTGGTAATTCGTTCCAGATTATAGGCAAGGCGCTGCCACTGATAAAAAATCCACAGGCAACTCCCAATCCGTGACCATTTTCTAATTTCCCAATTCTTTGTTTCCATTCCGATTCATCCATCACTTTCAGCAAGGCTTCGCGACTACCATTTGAGGTGATGCGGTATTGGCCAACTGTTAATGTATTAGAATCAAGGAAATTTTTTAGTCTAAGTTCGCAAGGGTCAACGTTAATTTTGTTAGCTAAATCATCAATCAGCGATTCTACTGCAAAGCGAGAATTTACAGCCCCATGCCCTCGCATGGCTCCGCATTGTGGTTTATTGGTATAGACCCTGAAAGTTCTGAATCCAAAGTTGTCTAATTTATAAGGAGCCTGGAGCAATACCCCATTGTAATAGGAGGTAACAACGCCAAAACTACCATATGCTCCGCCATCAATTGCAATGTCAGCATCAAGTACTTTAAAAAATCCATCTTTGGAAATGCCCATTTCTACTGACATTTTGGAAGGATGTCTGCCATGGTTGGTGAGAAAGACTTCTTCACGTGACAGTCTCACTCGTACGGGTCTTCCGGTCTTTCGGGCCAAATGAGCAACTATCATCTCGTGAGGAAATGGGTCGCTTTTGCCACCAAATCCTCCACCAAGGTAAGGTTTAATTACCCTGATCCGACTTAATGGAACTTCCATCACTTTTGCCAAAGCACGATGCAGATAATGAGGAACCTGCGTTGCAGTCGTAATTGTTAAGCCATTTTCGTCCCAAAATGCAGTGGCTGCATGTGGTTCTGTAAAACCATGATTGATACCCAGAAATTCAAATGACATTTTAGAAGTGATTGCTGCCTCTTTCAGGCCTTGTTGTTGATCTCCAAAACGCAATTCAGCTTTTTTATGAATATTGTTGTTAAATTTACCGACTTCATGAATTTTTTCATGCTCTCCGACATCATTCAACGAATCTTCAATTTCCAAAAAAGCTTTTAGCGGTTTGTATTTTACCTTGATTAATTTGCAGGCCAGGCTTGCAATTTCTTCGCTATCGGCAGCAACAGCAGCAACTATTTCTCCAATGTAACGGACTTTATCAACTGCCATTGCAGTTTCGTCCTGCGATATAGGGAGTACCCCAAATGTAAGGGGTAATTCTTTGCCTGTTGCAATATAATGAACACCTTCTATTTTAAGAGCTTCAGTTGTATCTATGTTCTCAATTTTAGCATGAGAATAGCTACTGCGAAGAAATTTACAGTGCAATGCATTTTTGATGACAATATCATCTGCATAATCAGCTCCGCCTTTCACTTTCTTTTCAGCCTCAATATAAGGTCTTGAAACTCCAACCGCTTTTGTTTGATCGGAAATAATTGGGTGAATATTAACTGATAAATCGGATGCTTCGAGTACATATTCGGCAACAGCTGCTATCACTTTTTTATAACCAGTACATCTGCATAAATTTCCAGATAAACCATCTTTGATTTGATGCATCATGGATGCTATACCTTCGTCAATTTTCAGGGTTGGTGTTAGGCTAAGCGCTGTCATTACCATTCCTGGAGTACAAAATCCACATTGTATGGCACCTTTTTCTACAAATTTCTCCTGTAGTTTATGTAATTTTCCATCTTTTGCCAGTGCTTCAATTGTTATAATTTCAGCATTTTCGCAACGTAAAACTGGTGTAATACAACTTAGGACCGCTTCGTTGTTTACTAAAACGGTGCAGGCTCCACAGCTGCCTTGTTCGCAACCGATTTTGGTTCCTGTTAAACCTAGTTTTTCCCGTATCACAGTCGACAACATTTCATGGTCATTCACCATAAGATTGTATTGCTTTCCGTTTACTTTGAAATTAATTTGTTTCATTAATATTGGATATGCTGTTTAATTAAAAGGTTTAGTAAAAGGCGCTTTCGCCTGTAATATCATGGCCTGTAATTAAGAGGTGAACATCGTGGGTTCCTTCATAAGTGATGACAGATTCGAGATTCATCATATGACGCATCATAGGAAAATCACCAGTGATGCCCATTGCTCCCAATATTTGTCGCGATTCGCGGGCAATATCCAATGCCATTTTTACATTGTTTCTTTTAGCCATAGAAATCTGAGCCGGCGTTGCTCTGTTCTCATTCCTAAGAACACCTAATCGCCAAGCTAATAATTGTGCTTTTGTTATTTCTGTAAGAATTTCTGCTAGTTTCTTTTGTGTTAACTGAAAAGCTGCAATGGGTTTTTTAAATTGTATACGTTCTTTTGAGTAATTAAGTGCAACATCATAGCAATCCATAGCTGCTCCAATTACACCCCAGGCAATACCGAATCTGGCAGAATTCAAACACATCATAGGCCCTTTCAGACCTTGAATATTGGGTAATAGATTTTCTTTTGGGATGATTACATCATCAAACACCATTTCGCCGGTATAACTTGCTCTGAGTGACCATTTTTTTGTGGTTTCGGGTGTAGTAAATCCTTTCATGCCTCGTTCAACAATAAGTCCACGTACTATTCCATTGTCATCTTTTGCCCATACAACACCAATATCAGCAATAGGAGAATTGGTAATCCACATCTTTGCACCATTCAGTAGATAATGATCTCCTTTGTCCGTAATTCTTGTGATCATACTTCCGGGATCTGAACCGTGATTGGGTTCTGTCAATCCAAAACAACCTACTAATTCGCCACTGGCAAGTTTGGGGAGGTATTTCATACGTTGTTCTTCGGAACCAAAACTATAAATGGGATACATTACAAGTGAAGACTGAACGGAAGCCATTGAACGGATTCCGGAATCACCTCTTTCCAATTCCTGCATTATTAATCCATAAGCGATATGATCCATACCTGCACCTCCGTATTTTTGAGGAATATAGGGGCCAAAAGCACCCATTTCACCCATTTCTTTTATCAGATGTTTTGGGAAAGTATGGGTTTGACATGCATCATCTATGATAGGAATTACTTCACGATTTACCCAATCCCTTATTGCACCACGAACCATTTTATGTTCGTCGGTATATAATTCATCCAATAAATAGTAATCAGGTGCATTGTAATGGATAGTAGCCATAGTATCAGAATTTAATTAATGTATTGCAAAGATAACGATAAAAAACAATATATTTATTTAAGTGTGTAAATGTTTAAATATAAATACACTTTTTTATTTTTCTTGCAAATGAAGAGGAAAGCAGAAGAGAAGAAGTGATTAATACCAATGATAAATCATTAGTTCTCTGGGATTTATTAACATTGTAGGAATGTTGTTTTTATTGAACATGATTTGTTCGTCATAAGGACTGAAAATAAAATTTAATTTTTCCGGATTGGACATTATCATAATCAGTTCTGAATGAATGGTTTTGGAAAATAACAATACCTGATTGGCAAAATTTCCCCCTTTTTCAGCTTCATGAATTTCGTATTGAATAGAATTTTTGTCAAATTCATCTGTAACCTGATGTTCTACTACATTCATGGCCATTCTGTCTTCTTTCAAGACTTCCTGGAATTTAAAAAGATAGATGGTTGCATTAAATATTTTAGCAATCTGAATTGCCCAGTTAACTTTTTGTCTGACATTTGCAGTTGAACTCATTGGGAAAACAATTTTTTTAATACCTTCATTAAAACGAACGCCTTCTTGCATAATTATTACAGGGACGTCAGAACTACTCACAACTTTATGGGCAAAACTACCTGTGAGTTGTTGTTGAACCCCCACTTTACCGTGTGTCCCCAATACCAATAATTTAGCTCCGATTTCTATTGCTATTTCATTGATGGTAGAAAATATACTCCCTTCTCTGAAAATGTTTTGAACGAAGATGTCATATTTAGTACTAACTTGAAGTGAAATTTCAGTAAGCTTTTTATGTATCTCTAATTCAGGAAGTTTAGGGTTGCTCAGCTTCGAAATAGATTCTTTATTTACAATATGAACGATGGCGATTGATGCATTTAGTTTTTTTGCTAATTCAGCGCCATAATGAACGGCTTCATTACATACTACCGAAAAATCTGTAGGGATTAAAATAATATTTTTCATAATTTATTGGATTAATTTGTTAATTTTATATTTATAATATTCAAAAATATTTCAGTTTTCAGAGTAATCAATAAATGATTTATTATAAGCTTTTACATCAAATTATCGATGAATGACTGGACTTTAAAAATATTTTTTTCTTTAATTTCATTCCTCATTTTTCGGCTAGCAGCAGTGTGATAAACATGATTGCAAAGAAATGCTTTTTGACTCATATGCCATTGAATATCAGAAAAGTCCATTTTAAATAAACTCAACCATTCTTTCCTCAATTTTGAAGAAATTTCAAAATAATCATCTCTTCCTAAATAATCCAAATCGGCATCGCATATAATTTCCTGTAATATATTATTGGCAACCTGTGGCATTTGGGTAGAATGGATTAGCCCGATAATTACTTCAATATCTTCAGTTTTGTATCCAAACGTTGGCAAGATTTCCTGAGCAATATTTACTGAATGTTTTTCATGTTCTTTAAATTGAATCAATATTCCGATATCGTGAAAATAAGCAGCTGTTTTTATGATACCAATTTCATATTCCTGAATACCTTCAAGCTTTGCAATGATTTCGGAAGAAGTTACCACATCTAAAGTATGCTTGAGCGTATGATACACATAACATGGTTTCAGTTCCATTTCAAATCGTTTTGTAACGTATTTTTCAATTTCTAGTAATTTCATATAACATCAATATTATTGAGTAGTATTCAATTTACAAAATACATATCTACTTCCCCTTTCCCTTTTGCCATAATTTTCCCACGATAAATACAATTAAATTTATCTTTTACAAGTTCGTAAGTAGTTCCGCTGATGTTCACTTTTCCTGGTTCACCGCTGCTCTCCATTCTGCTGGCAGTGTTTACAGTATCTCCCCAAATATCGTAGGCAAATTTCTTTATACCAACAATGCCAGCAACAACAGGACCAGTATGTATACCTATACGGATTTCAAAAAAAGGCAAACCATTTGCAATCTTTCGGGATTTTCCCTCTTCAATAAACTGTCTGATTTCTAATGCAGCTTTCACTATATCGACAGCATGCGTATTATTAGGTGTCGGTATTCCTCCAGCAGCCATGTATGAATCGCCTATGGTTTTTATTTTTTCTATTCCGTATTTTTCCATAATCAGGTCAAATGCGGAGAAACATTCATGAATATCCTTCACCAGTTCTTTAGGACTTAGTTTTTCGGAATAGCTGGTAAATCCTTTAAAGTCAGTGAACAAAACAGTCACTTCTTCAATCAGTTTGGCATCTGCACTCCCTTTTGCTTTCAATTCTTCGGCAACTTCTTCAGGCAGAATGTTGAGCAGCAATTCATCACTGCGTTTTTTTTCTTTACTGATTCTGTTGCGTTGCGATAAAAATACGCCAGCAAATAAAAGTACAACGGTAAATCCACCCATGAAACCGTTGCGGATGAGCTTTTGCTTCTCTGTTATCTGCTGTTGAATCTCCATGTCTTTAGTTAGTAGATTGATCTGGTTTTGTTTTTTTTCAATTTCAAAACCAAATGCAAGCCCTTGAAGCTTTTTATCGGTATCGATGTTGTAGAGCGTATCTTTAATTGCCAACAGCAATTGCTGGTAATTATAGGCGTTTTCATAATCTTGAGAAGCCGCATAGTTCGTTGCTAATCCTTCATATACCTGTTTTAGTTCAGCGTTTGCTTTCAGTTCTCCGGCAATTGTTTTTGCCTGCATATAAAAGGATTGTGCAATTGTAAAATCGCCTTTTTGTTGATAGGTTGAAGCCAGTCCCAGCAATGAAATACACATATCCAATTTTGCATCCAGCATTTTTGAAATATAAAACGCCCTTTGATGTTTTACGATGGCTTTCTGATAATCTTTCCTTTTTTCATAAACCCGCCCAATATAATTTAATGAATAGGGGATGTTTTCTGAACCTTCGTAGGCTCTCAGCGATTGCTCAAAATATTTTAAGGCAGTGGTATAATCTTGTTCTTTAAAATAAATTTCTCCTAAATTTACAGTAACTGTTCCTATTGAATAATCGTCCTTAATTTTAATGGCAAGTGGAAGTGCTTTGAGGTAATATTCTTTTGCTTTGTTATAACTTGCGACTTTGTTCGAATAAACAGCCCCAATATTGTAAAGTGCAGTTACTATCCTGAGGCTGTCGTTAATTTCTTCAGCAATTTTAAGCGATTTCAAATAAAGTTCAAGGGCTTTAGCGTCATCACCCTGATTAAAGTAAACAGAACCCTGATTACACAACATATTTGAAACGCCCACTTTATCACCCAACGAATCCCAAACTCCCATTGCCTGTTCCCAGTTGCTAATGGCATTGGCATAATTTCCTTGCTGGTAATATCCAATGCCTATATTTTTGAGTGAGAGTGCCAGCCCTTTTCTGTAATTAAGTTTTTCTGACAGTTTTTTTGCTTCATCTCCATAGCGTACCGATTCTGAAGGTTTTATACTAAAATAAGCTTTGCTCAAAGCATTTATTGAATTTACCTTTTCGGAATTTTCTTTAGAATCTGCAATTATTTTTTTTAAACTATCTACAATGTTTTGTTGAGCAAAACAAAATATAGCAAAAAGCAAAAAGAGCAAAGAACAAAGAGCAATTTTTTTTATCATAGAAGTTTGTTTAAATACCGATTATAATTAGATATATTTCTAAACAAGCAAAAATATTACATACAGTAATCATTTTGAATCAATCATCTATAGTTTAGGAGTTTTCAATAATCTGATACAGTTTATTGAAAACTCCCACTAAACTAGATTTTACATCAATGATTGTCAATCAATTTATTTATTCATTTCAAGCTTAATTATATTATGATTATTCTTTATAAAGCATCATTTTTCCTGTAAATACATCATTATTAGTAGATAACTTATACATATAAATACCTGAAGGAAGTTTGCTCCCGTCAAATATAACTATGTACTCTTGATTCTTTTTAACTTGACTGTTGTACAAGGTTTTGATGAGTTTGCCTGTTAGATCAAACACTTCTATTTTAACATGATTGTCTTCAGGTAAGCTAAATATCAGGCTTGTATTCCCACTGAATGGATTCGGATAGTTCTTTATAACACATTCAGTTATTTCTTCAGGACTTGATTCTTTTATTGGAGACTCAGCTGTTTTGTTCAGTATGCAGCTGTTGCAGAGCGACATCATATTCCAATTGGTATTTTTGCCTGAATGTATACACTCAGCCAAGAACATTCCCTTGAAAATAGCAGGATTTGTTGCCTTGGATGATTCAATATTCAAATGATATTTTACTGTGTCAGCACAGGTGGAAGAGCCCAGATAAAAAACACCTGCTACATGAGCACCTTCGTCAAATTTCACATCATCATCGATATACCATATTACAGTAAGTTCATCAGGATTGATCGTTACATTCTTTTTGGCATCAAGTTTTCCTTTCATATGAATTTTAGTACACGTTGTGAATTTCACGGTTGCATCTTCTTCAAGCTTCAAATCCTTTTCAATATTTACAATCGCAGAAGTTAAGATGAGGGTTGCATTCTTACCGACCTTGATTTCTTTATATAAACTTCCGTTAAGTGTCATAGTAGTATTGTTTGCTATATTGACATTGATAGTTCCCACCCCTGTCATAGTTTCAAATGGAGGCCATGTTATTGTTGGAGGCAGCAAAGATTGATTGGTAATAGCACTGCTATTGTCAACATCGATATGTTCTGCTTTTGCAAAGCTTCCCACAGTAGTCACATGAGTTGAATGTTTGGCTTCTATTTTACCATCTTTATGATTCATTTTTTTCACACCCAAGCCGCCACTGAATACAGTAGACTGATCCAGTTTTATATGGTTACGTGCAAGCATGATATAAGATGACAAAAGATCAGTAATGTTTAAGCTAAGATTATAACTAGCATTTGCAGTACAGCCATAAATATTGGTAACCGTCACAGTATAGGTTCCTGAAACAGCGGTCTCAATTGATGGTGTTGTTTCAAGTGTAGACCAATGATAAGAAACCGCAGCTGTATAAGGATTAGCCGTTTCAATATTTGCATTCAGATTAATAAATTCACCCTGGCAAAATACTGGCAATTGGCTCTGACTGATACTTACAGCAATTGGGTTGTTTATTCTTAGTGTCCCAGGCACTAAAACAAGGTTGTAATTTGTGGCTGTTCCACTGGAAAGTGAGATCTGATAATCTCCTGGTGGGGAATTGATAGCTGCAATGGAGGATGCTGAAATAGGAGGACTGATTATACTTTCATCATCGCTGAACTTGAATCCTGAGTAGTTAATGCAGAAAGGCGGATTCATTAAACCATAGCAGCGTGATGTGTCGCGGGCTGTAACAGTTAATATTGCGGGTGTAACTTCAAGATTTCCTAAAATAGTATCAATAACATAATTTGACGGTTGTTTGAGTATTATTCCTTCCGGAATAATTGAATGACTTCCAACAAAGATCTGACTGTTGCTTAATGGCAAATGGTTGATGGGTTGGTTGAAAACAGTATCAAAATTATCTTCATACTTATATCCTACAATAGAATCAGTATATATAGGAGCTGTTCCATACTCAACAGTTTTATACTCTGTTTTTAATGTTAATTCTGTTGGCAAAATACAAATTTTTCCTAATCCAAAGCTTATGTCAAAATTATTGGAAAGCAGAGGCCCCGGCACAATTGTCCAGCAACCTACTGTATATCCTGTAATCATATTTACAGAATAATAAGTTTGTAAGGTATCATTGCCACTAACAGCTGCGATATAGTCGGTGGTGTCTATAATTATAGCAACATTTGCATTACTATGGCCTGAAGTATCTGTGCTGTTGATAAGCCCCGAACCCCCAATATTCAGTTCCACTCCATTTACACCAACTCTAGCATTTACACCGGCTCTGGCGTTTACACCTGCACGGGCATTTACACCTGCGCGGGCATTCACACCGGCACGAGCGCTTGTAAGTGTTGTGCTGTCAGGATTATACTGATAATCAAAAATGGATTGAACAGCAAAGTCAACAAATAGGGTTGTATCATATACAATGCCATTTACACCTGCTCTGGCATTTACTCCCGCACGTGCATTTACTCCAGCTCTTGCACTTACCAGAAAACTAAGGTCTACAAGATCAGTATCATTCAGATACCTGGTAGTGCCTAGGGCGTTTACTCCAGCACGCGCATCAACCAAGGCAACTGCCTTCGTCATTTGTGATTGGTGTTCAGTGCTTAACGAATTAAGAAATGCGCTTTGTTCACCCGGCAGTATATTGGAGTTGTCATAAATATAATTGAAATGAAATTGTTTGCCATCTATCTTTTCGCCATAGTAAAGTGTATCGTTAAGAGGGATAATTTTAAGGGCCATTTTTTCTATGGTAAGCAAACTGGGAGTGGGGCGGTCATAATCTGTAAAATTTGAGTGGGTAATAAAAATATATTCGTAGTGTTCTCTTAATCCTATATCAAAAGGACCTGCACTAGGGTCAATAAAATATTTCCCTGTATTACTCAAACTGTTTAAACCGCTAGGCAATGTATAGTGAATACTATCAAGACCCAAATCTGTTAATGTAAGGCCGGCATCCTGTAATGAATGTCCATTAACGGTGACGGTAGCTGTGAAATCTGGAAGTTTTTCACCGAATTTTTTTATTTTATTATCTGCAATAATTAGAACAGTGTCCCGAACAGGCATTGAAAAATAAAGGATATTGGAAAAGCCACCATCAAGCGTGCTTGTAGTAATTGAAGGTGTGAAAACTTTTATTGGAGGATTGCCTGTAAAAGCAGGAATAACTGCTGACAAATGGTTGCCATTTATGAAGGTTGTTGACAATACAGAATTCCGGAAGTAAATCACTGAATTACTTGTAAATGAGTTTCCATTAACGGTTAAAGTAAATGTAACTGTTCCTGGATTTATTCCTGCTGGAACATCAAGTGAAAGGAGATGCGGAGTTGGAGATGCAAAGGAAGATAATGCTGCAAAAGCGTCTATCAATCCATAACCTGAATTTACATCATAACCCAAATCATCCATATCAACGGCAGTACTTTGCAGAACAGAACGAATCTGTGTCGGACTAAACGACAAATCATAGAATTTCTTTTTTGCTTCATGCAGCAAAGCCGCCACAGCCGCTGCATGTGGAGCCGCTGCTGATGTGCCGAAGAAATTAGGAATCGTATCAGGTTCATAATCAGGGGCTCCTAGGAAAACCGTAGTGTTGCCTCCATTGGGTGCCACAAAATCAGGTTTGTTTCGCTGAATATTATTAATAGCGGTTCCACCTCTGGATGAAAAAGTTGCCACTGTGGGAGGATTGACACCAAATGCAGGAGTGTTGAAGTAAGCAGCTGCACCAACTGTCATTGCACCGCTTGAATTTGCTTGTCCAATAATTGTTGATGTTCCTGTACTATATTCATTCTGTTGAACATTCCCACGGAAGACAATATATTTCAATCTTGCATTCATTGTTCCAGATGCTCTCACAATCATAATATTTGAGCTGGTATTGGATGTAACAACAAAAGTTAATACTTCATAAGGATCTTTGCCCCTATTATCTCTGTTATAGCCAAAAAGTTTTGCACCATAATCATCAGTCAAATAGATATCAAAATCGTTTAAAGCACCGGTTGCAGTTTCGGAAAGAGAATAAAAATCATCTTCCCACTGAAGCACTATCGTATAATTTCCGGGTGTAAGCGAAATACTTTGATAAATATCTCCATCCCCAAAATCATGTGCCATTCCTGTGATGCCAAAAGGTGCAGGTAGAGGAGCAAAAATAGCTTCATAAGATTGCGTGCCAAAATTCCCGGCAGCAGTGAAATATGAAACTCCCAATGCAGTAACATCATTGACAGCCTTTGAAACAACACCATCTTTAAAAAATGGTTCTGTCATGTAGGTAATGTCATCACAAATAATATCACAACCTGCTGCTTGTAGTTCCCTTATTCCCACTGCAAAATTTTCTGGTGAAAGAAATCCTGTTCGAAAAGCAAGAGCGGATTTTGGAGCGACGTCATGTATAATCTGTAGCATGGCTCTTCCCTCATCCGTACGAGTTCCGTACGGATAATCCTTGATTACCTGAACAGGAATTGTATCGCCATCAGGATTTCCAATTCCGGGTAAGTCACCATTATTAACATCAGTTATGGCAGGATTTCCTGATATTTTATTATAGCTGTCGGATAACACACCTATTTTAACTCCTTTTCCATTCACACCAAAACTACTTCTCCCAATGTCGGAATGTTGAGCAATATCTCCAAGTGTATAAGCAATTCCACTTGAGGTGATTGGTGGATACATCGGCCGGACATAGTTGAAAAGATTCGTATCCTGATTAAGCAACTGCAAATTTGTTATTGGAAATCTTCCGGAAATGATGAAAGTTGAATCTCTATTTTGAATGGTATCTGTCATGCCCAGCGATTGAAGTAAGGCAAGGGCAGCTGCTATTTGCCCATGTTTTACAATTACTTCAATAAAAACCAAATTCCCGGTTTTTACAAAGATATCATTCACAGTATCCATATTCTGTGAATATTGAAACAATTGGCTTAATTCTGGTCCAATCAGATCATTGTTTTTGCCATCAGGTGGAGGTGGAAAATATGGGAAAATGCATGCATAAGCAGTTACTGTTGAAGTATCGATGCAGTTATGATTATTTTTATAAGTTATTATTGTTGTTCCAGGTGAAACTCCAGTAACTATACCATAGTCATTTACAGTGGCTACCATTGGCAATGATGAACTCCAGGGAAGTTCTACTGAAGGAGTATCTGAAGCAGCTAATTGAATCGTTGCTCCTATACAAACATTCAAATCACCGCTAATTGTAGGAGGAGTAAATACTGCAATAACCACTTGGTCGGTGTTGGAGCATGAGACAGTTGATGCAGTTAAAGAATATGTTGTCGTTGCAGTTATTAATGAAGTATTTAATAAAGGATTTGAGATCGTACTGTCACTCAGACCTATTGTAGGTGACCATCTATAAGTGACACCTGCAACAGCATCTGTCCCTAAATGTGCACTTCCATTTTCAGCCGGACAGATCGTATAATCTGGTCCTGCATCGGCAACGACATCGTTACATCCAATATAGGGTGTATAGTCTATTTGTATACCCTCATCAATCTGAACGCGCGTACGGCTAAAAAGTGCACCATTAAAATAATAAAAAGGGGTTAATACTCCATGCGCAAGTCTTATTGCTCCGTTATATGCCATTACGGTACCAAAGAAGTTTCTTTGCGTTGCATTTGATCCTGAGCCCCAAACAAATGATTCAGCAGTTCCTGAATAAGAGTTACCGGTTCCATGTACTTCCCAGTATATCTTGTTAGAAACTCCACCATTGAGTAATTGAGTGTTTAATGTCCCCAAAATAGCATCTCCAATTATATAAATTTTAAAATTACCATTGGGCTGGTTCTGGAAATCGTAATTTAATGTATTCAGGTCTCCAAAATTCATAGAATTAAACACATAAACACCCGGTCCGTTTAAAGTAAGAGTTTGGCCAGTAACGAAGCTAACAGATCCGTAAGAACCTGGTGGAATATTTTGAGTGCTAGTAATATTTGTAACCCCTGAAGGAGGAAAAACAGTTTCCGGTGGAAATGCTGGAAGATCAGGGAATAAAGGATTTTGTCCAAATCCATTATTAGGGTAAGGGCCGATATATTGACCTGAGGCTAGAAAAACTGGTCCAACAACCGATCCTGCTTCACTTTTTATATAAACGTCCCCATTTACATCAACTCTTTGATTCAAGTTTGATAATGTATCTACAAAAAGTATTGTACCTGTATCTGAAAATGAATTTGCAGCAGCAACTCTTCCGTTTACTTGGGTATAATTGGAGAGAATTACTTTTCCTCCACTAAAAATGTCGGCATTCAAAGTTGGCCTTGATGTGGTTTGAACTAATTTTAAACTTCCGATTATCCCACCTTCAATAGAATGAGATGTTCCGATTATAGAACCATTACCTCCAGCGGGAGGTGGAGCTCCAGGGCCTCCGTTACCGGAGAAAATTACATAATTGCTCAACTGTGTTTGCTGTGCAGTTGAAATTTGCGAACATAAAATCGAAATGATAAATACAGTTGTATTTATCATTAAGAACATTGGAAAAAATCTAAGTCTTTTCATTTTGATTATTTTTAAGAATTAATGATTGAATTTTATTATTTCTTCAATTTTTTAAACATAACAAAACTTTATTCAAAGGCTTGTTATAATAATTCTATAAAAATCTTTTTATCAATTTCTTAGTCAAATTCTCAATTTTATCAACGATATAAATACAAAGGGATTTCAAAAATGAACGTTTTTTATCTAATACAAAGTTATATTGACGAATTTCAAAACATATCAGTGTAAACTATAATAAGAATCAGTGTAAACCCCTAAAACAAAAAAAATAGATAAATTGCTCTTCTGTTGCTGTTTGACTTTAATTTTCTAGTTAAATAAATTATATTAAGGATTTATTAAAAAAAATAATAAATATTATCACTGTTAAGATGATTTCATTCTTAATTTTGCAAAAAAAATAAAAACAAGAGCACAATGGGAAGAGCATTTGAGTTTCGTAAAGCGCGTAAGTTTAAACGCTGGGGCAATATGGCCAAAGTATTTACAAAATTAGGAAAAGAAATTACCATGGCAGCCAAAGCTGGTGGTGGCGATCCTCATATTAATCCCCGATTAAGGTTATTGATACAGAATGCAAAGTCTGAGAATATGCCCCGCGAAAATGTTGAAAGAGCCATTAAAAAAGCTACAGAAAAAGACACTAAAGACTACAAAGAAATAGTGTATGAAGGAAAGGGCGCTTATGGTGTGGCAGTATTGGTTGAAACTGCAACTGACAATCCGGTTAGAACCGTTGCCAATGTCCGTAGTTATTTCAATAAATACAATGGCAGTCTGGGAACCACGGGTATGCTCGATTATTTATTCGAACGTAAATGTTCTTTCAAAGTGGAAAAGAAAGAAGGTATCAATTTAGAAGAACTTGAATTTGAACTTATTGACTTTGGCGCGGAAGACGTTTTTGAAGAAGATCAGTTCATTATCATTTACGCGGAATTTACTTCTTTTGGCCCCATACAAAAGTACCTGGAGGAAAATGCCTTTACAATTGCAACTTTTGAATTTGAACGTATTCCTACTGAAATGAAAGAAGTAAGCCCTGAACAACAAATAGAGGTAGATAAATTACTCGAAAGACTCGAGGAAGACGAGGATGTTACCAATGTTTTTCATAATATGAAAACAAGAGAATAAATAGAAACTGAATGAATCTTTGGTAAAAGCAAGAATTTCTTTTCGTTATTACGGGTAAACGGATATTATCACTTTACGCTGTTTTAAATGAATAGTCTGGTATATGAGATGTTCTTTTTGCCATTTTTATGGTAAATCATTTTGAAAGGGTCTTCATCCTCTTTAAAATACCGATTGCTATTATCGGTATTTTTATAAATATTTAATAGTGATGTTGAGCGTTAGTGATTTTTTATTGAACTTAAATTTTGAGTCGTCATAACTTGGTGGTCCCATAAAGCCTTTCGCATTATTAGAAACACCAACTCCTTCCTTTGGCATTCCCAAAAAGTTAGTGTCTAGTATGCCGTTGTTATTTTCATCGTGAATAATTGAAATTGCATATTCGCCATCAGCAATATCTTTTAATACAAAGTTTGATTTGCCGTTTAAAATACTAGACTTGGCAGTATAAATCGCTTTATCAGCTTTGGTTGGAAACCCCTTTTTGTTGTTATAAAGATAAAGTAAGCATTTTCCCTTATCCGTTTTTAAACCGCTGATTTTTACTGCTATTTCCCCATTTTGAGAAAATGCAAACAAGGAAATGATGCTAAATAAAAAACTAAGTATTTTAAGTTTCATTTTTTAATTTTTAAAGAATAAAACAACTTATGGCATCACCTTAATGATCCCCCTTAACCGAATATCCTTACTCGAAGCACCTATCATCATCCTGAAATCACCGGGTTCAACTACTTTTTTAAGATTGATGTCCAGCATACTAAGCATTTCGGGCAGTATTGCAAAACTTATGGTTCTGGATTCTCCGGCTTTTAAATAAATGCGTTGAAAACCTTTTAGCTCAGTAATTGGACGAGCAACCGAAGCTAGTTCATCGTGGGTATACAATTGTACCACTTCATCCCCGTCCAGTTTCCCGTTGTTGGTAATTTTACAGCTAATAACAGTGGAATCATTGGCTGTTATTTTGCTTTTCCCAATTTGAAGTTCCGAATATTCAAAACTTGTATAACTCATTCCGTAGCCAAAAGGGAAGAGAGGCTGTCCTGTCAGGTTCATGTAATCGTCACCGCGACCTGTGGGTTTATGGTTGTATACCAGGGGCAATTGTCCTTCAAAGACAGGAAAAGTGATGGGTAAGCGTCCCGCAGGATTATAATCCCCAAACAAGACATCAGCTACTGCATTTCCACCTTCCTCTCCAGGATACCACACATCCAGCAATGCGGGCACATTTTTGATCCAGTTGTTCATTGTAACAGCACTGCCACCCACCAAAATGACAACCATTGGTTTACCAAGAGCTGCTATTTTATTAATCATTTCTTCCTGTCGACCGGGCAGGCTCAGATAGGCACGGTCTCTGAATTCGCCTTCTTCTATACCCACTACTACAATTGCAACTTCGCTTTTCTTTGCCAGTTCTACAGCCTTGTTGATCTCTTCGGTTTCTTTGTTGACAACATCTGCATTCCATACCAGACGGAAGAATGCATTACCCGCAGGTTCGTAATACTCAATGCGAAGGTCGTAAGTTTTGTCTTTTTCGAAGGTGTAATCTGCAACTATGATTTGCTTTGTGAGTTTCTTCCAGTTATCTATCACTAGGTTATTGTTGAGGTAAAGACGATAACCATCGTTACCATCGATGCCAATCTTGAATTTTCCTGTTTTTGGTGCTTTCAGTTGGCCTGTCCATCTGACCGAATAAAAATCATAGTTTAATTTTTCGGGATCTGGAGAAAACAGCGTCCATTGAAATTGAATTTGATTATCCATTCTCGTTAATACTGGCTTTCCTGCCAAAGTTACATTGTTGAAGTATTCTCCTAAAACTCCTTTTTGTGTTTTCCCATCTGCAGTATACGAAAGATAATCAGATGCCAGGGTTGAATATTCTATGTTTTCTCGATTGCAACCTTTGGCATATTGAACACTTTGCTGCTTACCCAATTTATTTTTAATACCTTCCAGTATCGAAACCGGACTGATTCCCGGACCGCTGTAACCACCCAGCCGGGCTTCCACTGCATCGGCACCAATCACTGCAATGGATTGTATGGTTTTGGAAAGGGGTAGGCATTTTTTTTCGTTTTTGAGTAGTACGATGGATTCTCTGGCTGCCTCTCTAGCCAACTGACGGTGGCTGACATGTCCGTTCCATACAACTGCTTGCTTAGTATCAATATAAGGATGGTCGAACAATCCGAGTTCAAATTTCATGCGGAGTACACGGGCCACAGCTTTGTCAATCACTTGCTGTTGGATGCGTCCATCCAGAAAAGGAGGTGAAAAGAGCTTGTAATGCTCATAACTGGTCTGAAAAATTACATCCAATCCTCCCTTGAGGGCTTGAACAGTCGATTCGGGATAATCTTTGGCTGTAAAATGCAAAACATTGGCACCTCCGGTAGCTCCTGCATCGGAAATAACAAAACCTTTGAAGCCCCATTCTTTTTTTACAATCTGATTCAGCATCCAATCATTGGAAGAACAGGGGCTGCCGTCCAGCGAATTGTAGGAAGTCATTACAGACAATGTGCCTCCCCGTTTAAAACATGCTTCAAAAGGAGGAAGAAATATTTCGCGCAAGAGGCGTTCGTTCCAGTGGATGGGATAGCTGTCGCGGCCACCATCTCCAACATTGGCCAGTAAATGTTTAGGGGTGGTGATTACGCCCATCTTTTCAAATTCAGAAACATAGGCCACACCCATTTCGGAAACCAAGAATGGATCTTCACCATAGGTTTCTTCGGTACGTCCCCAACGTACGTCATTGGCAATATTGATTACCGGTGATAAAATCTGCCGGATACCACGGGTTTTGCATTCAATAGCGATGGTTTGAGAAACCTGATGCATCAATTCAACATTCCAACTTGCTGCCAGTCCTATTGACTGTGGAAATGCAGTAGCACCTCGCCTAACTAAGCCATGTAAGGCCTCATCAAAAGGGATGATAGGGATTCCCAAACGGCTTTCTTCTATAAAAAAATGCTGCATTTCATTGACCATAATTGCTGTTTCTTCAGCCGAAGCTCCTGCAGCATAACTCATCAATTGCTGGGCTGCATTTGTATTTTGTCCTACCGTGCTGATCTGGAAGCCAAAAATGCCGGTTTTTAGTTTTTCTTTCCCAATACTCAAATCGCCTGGCAGCATAAACAACTGCCAGAATTTTTCTTCCGCTGTCATGCGTGAAATCAGATCATTAACACGGGCTTCAATTTTTACTGAAGAATCTTTGTAAAGCTGTGCTTTGGTCGGTAAACACATTATAAATAGAATAAACAGTATGTTTAGATTTTTCATAGAATACTTGATAACATGATAATAAGATGCAAAATACTTCTGCAAATAAATATGACAAAAATAATTGAAATTTTTAAATTTAATCTGTTTATTTTAAATTATACCCATTAGTAATTTATTAATCAAAAAAAACAAAGATTTAGTTTTTCAATCTTAAGAAATTATTAAATTTCAATTAATTAAATCTATAGTAATGTTTATTTGTTTATTTTTGTAAGAGTTTAAAAAGCCGATAATTTTAAATAATTTCAAATATGAAAACAGAAGATTTTGTCCTATTATTGGTCGATGATGAGCCCGATATTCTTGAATTTCTGGGATACAATCTTCGTAAAGAAGGTTATACTGTTCATACTGCAGAAAATGGTAAGCAAGCGATAGAGAAATCAGCTCAGATATTACCCCATTTGATTATGCTGGATGTGATGATGCCTAAAATGGATGGAATAGAAACCTGTATTGAAATTAAAAAGAATCCAAAATTAACCAATACCCTCATCGTTTTTTTAACTGCAAGAGGTGAAGATTATTCCCAGATAGCAGGTTTTGAAGCCGGAGCTGATGATTATATTACCAAACCCATCAAACCCAAACTTATCACCAGTAGGGTTAAAGCATTGCTGAGACGCTACAAAGATGAAGATGATACCCGGGAAATTCTTGAACTAAAGGACATTCTCATCGATAAAGAAAGATACCTGGTTATTAAAGAACAAAAAGAAATTATTTTACCCCGCAAAGAATTTGAATTGCTTTCCATTTTATGTTCTAAACCCAATAAAGTCTTTACCCGAACTGAGATATTCTCGAAAGTTTGGGGCGATGATGTGATTGTTGGCGACAGAACCATCGACGTTCACATCCGGAAAATAAGAGAAAAAATTGGAATTGAGAACCTAAAAACTATCAAAGGTGTTGGCTATAAATATGAAGAATAATAAGACCGAAATAATCTAATAACCAATATCACAATTAAATTTATATGTTTAATTCAAATCCTCGCAACATCGCATTGAACAATGCAACATTGATTACCATGTTTTTTATGGTAATTTATACTCTATTTTCATTGTTGTTTGCTGGATTTCAGATTATTGTATTTCTAATCCTTTCCTTGTCTTTATTTGGGTTTTCTTTTGTAATTATTCGATACGCTGTCGAAAAATTTATTTACGAAAAAATCAGGATTATTTATAAAACCATACATAATTTAAAACTTCCTAAAAAAAATTACAAAGAGCATCAAAATGGATCCAGAGATTTATTGATGAATGTGAATCAGGAAGTACTGGATTGGGTTGAGAATAAGAGTAAAGAAATTGATGAACTGAAAAAATTGGAAATTTACCGAAGAGAATACATTGGGAATGTTTCGCATGAATTAAAAACACCCGTTTTTAATATTCAGGGTTATGTTTTAACGTTGTTGGATGGTGGCCTGGATGATCCTTCCATCAACAAAGAATATCTCTTACGTACTGAAAAGAGTATCAACCGAATGATTTCCATTATTCAGGATCTGGAAGAAATTTCCAAACTGGAATCGGGAGAATTGAAACTTGAATTTTCAAAATTCGATATCATCACCCTGGTGAAAGAAGTAGTTGAATTTCTTGAAATTAAAGCAAAAACGAAAAATGTTAAACTGAAGATCTCGCCCAATAAAGAAAAACAAATCATCGTAAAAGCCGATAAGAAAAGGATACGTCAGGTATTGACCAATTTAATTGAAAATTCAGTAAACTATTCTGTTCATAAAAATGCTGTAAGCGAAATCAGTTTTTTTGATATAGATGAGTACATATTAGTGGAAGTTACGGACAATGGGATTGGTGTTAGCGAAACCGATATTCCGCGTTTATTTGAACGTTTTTACAGAACCGACAAAGGCAGATCCCGAAGTGAAGGTGGCACCGGATTAGGCTTATCTATTGTAAAACATATCATTGAAGCCCACCAACAAACTATCAATGTCAGAAGCGGGGTAGGGGTTGGAACTACTTTCGGATTTACTTTGCAAAAGGGGAGTTAGAATCAGTGAACAGTAATACTTAATAACCAATAACCAAGACACCTTAACCGCCTATCCTTCTCAATCCCCCTTTGGCGATGGTGTGCAAGCTGCTATTGTATTCTTTGGGTTCGATCAGTAAACAGCGCTTATAATACAAACGCGATAATACAATCTCTTTACGGTTTTCATAAATCAATCCTAATTGCAAGGCTGCATTACAGGCAAAATACCAGGGTTCCTTACTGCCATTCAGTATTACTTTTTTATAATAAGGCATTGCAGCATCAGTTTTTTCCCATGCATGATAAATACGAGCCATCCGATATAAATATTCCAGAGAATCTTTCGTAGTCTTTAATTGTAATATTTGACTGCTACCATCCAAAATATTAATAGCTTGTTGAAAATATCCCCCATCACATAACACTCTTGCTTTAAGTAGTTGGATGTTTGGTAAATCTCGCCTTTTTGCTTCGAATTCAGCTTGTTTATCTGTTTCGGAAAATGCTAACCCAAATTGTATTGTCTTGCGGATGTATTCAGCATATTTCTCTTTATCATTGTTCAGAAAGTAATACCATGCAATATGCTGATTAGCTGCTTTAATATAATGTGCTCCTTTGTAATTTTTTGTGTATGTTAAAAAATAGGCAATAGCATCTTTATCCAATCGGTTTAATTTAACTTTTCCAGTCAAATAATCAATGAAACCAAAGTAAGAAAATTCTTTTCCTCGTGGATAATTTTCAAGCGTTTTTATAGCCTCGTCGTTATTACCAAAAAACATTTCGTAACGTGCTTTTGCATAAAGTAACGTCGAGTTATTTTTAAATTCTGAAACAAATCCGGGAGCTGTGAAATATTTTTTCAAGAAGCTTGCTTTTTGTTTATCACCCTGGAGATTCAGTTCAACGAAAGTTAAAATATACAAACTTTCTGTTTTTAAAAAATCAATATTTTTATCAGTTAATGTTTTGTCTGTCAGCTGGATTAATTCAGCCTCGCCTTGTTCAAAACTACCATCGAAAATCAATGCTTTGACGATTTTTTTGTAATTGTCAGGGACTGCATCAACCATTGCATGCATCAATCCCAATAATTTAAGATTCGGCGTAAAGCCGGGAAATTTAATTTGGTTGTTTTTTATCAATTCATATGACTTCTTAATTTCCATCCCTGCTTTGATACCATCTATCATATTGCTAAAATCTTTCATGAAAATGATTCTTGCAACAGCCCATTGAAAATAAACATCTGCCAGGCAATAATTATAATAGGGTGAGTTTACATCGTCGTTTTCAATAAGGTCAATGATCTTAGATCTTTTGTCCAATAATCGATCAAAACTTGTTTTGTCCTGGCTAATTACGATGGTATAGAAATCCTTTAAATTTTCGAGATAATAGGGGATAATGTTTGATGGATTGCCTCGTTTTTCAATATCAATCTGCTGTTGAGCTTCTGTAAGCTGCATGTTCATGATCAGTTGATGGGTTTTTCGGCAATTGACTGTAAAATCGAAATAAGCAAAACTAGTTTTTGCTATTATCATAAAAAGCAGTAAGATATAGGTGATTTTTTTGTCCATTGTCAAAACTTATATCAATAGCATACAAAACTACGATAATTTTAATTATACCGATGGTATGAAACAAAAAAAAGGTGAAAGTATTCAATACTTACACCTTTTTAGCATATATTAATTATTAAATTTTTAGCGTTTTACAACTTCATCGATGGCACTATCTACCAGGATTCTTCCGCAATATTCACAAACAATAATTTTCTTGTGCATACGGATGTCTAATTGACGTTGAGGTGGAATTTTGTTAAAGCAACCGCCACAAGCATCTCTCTCAACCATTACAACTGCCAAACCATTGATTGCATTTTCGCGAATACGTTGGTAAGCAATTAATAATCTTTCTTCAATTAATTTCTGGTTGTTATGAGATTTCTGAATTAATTCGCTTTCTTCTTTTTCAGTTTCAGCAATAATATCGTCTAATTCAGCTTTCTTAATTTCTAATTCGTTTTTACGATCGGTTAGTTTTTTTTGTGAAATTTCAACTTCTTCTTTCTTAGCATCTAAGGTGAAAGAAAATTCTTTGATTCTTTTTTCACTCAAAGTGATGTCAAGATTCTGAAATTCAATTTCTTTGGTTAAAGAATCGTACTCACGGTTGTTTCTAACATTATTTTGTTGTTCTTCGTAACGTTTAATAAGCATCTGACAATCAGAAATTGCTGAAGTTTTTTCACTTATTGATGTTTCGAGTATATTTATTTCCTGAACAAAGTTGTCGATACGGGTTTCTAAACCAGCTACTTCGTCTTCTAAATCTTGTACTTCCAACGGAAGTTCTCCGCGAATAATTCTTATTTTATCAACTTGAGAGTCAATTTGTTGCAATGTGTAAAGTGCAGTCAATTTGGTTTCAACACTAACATCGGCTTCTTTGGCGATAAAATCCTTATAATTTGAATCAACCACTTCATTCTCAGCTACTGCTGTGGATTTGATTTCTTTTTCGCCTTTGGTTGTCTTTGCCATAATATATTGAATTTGTATTTACAGGTAATGAATTGGATTGCTATCCTTTTCTGAAATTAAAACTGCAAAATTAGGTAATTTTTTTGTAATAATTGAATATAATAATTCTTTTGTAAATTGTTCACTTTCATAATGCCCAATATCAGCGATTATTATCTTGTTTTCGGCTTCAAAAAAATCGTGATATTTTACATCACCGGTTATAAAAATATCGGCTCCAGCGGCTATTGCATCTTTTATTAGAAAACTCCCTGAGCCACCACAAAAAGCAACTTTTTTGATAGTTTTACCAAGCAATGATGTATGTCTAACGCATTTTGAGTTACTTATATTTTTTATTTTTTGCAAAAAGACCAACTCATCTTCACCCTCAATTTCTCCTATCATGCCACTTCCAACAGCTTGGTTCTCATTCTCCAGCGTGTAAATGTCGTAAGCAACTTCTTCATAAGGATGGCTGGCAAAAAGGGCTGCCAATAATTTGTTCTCGAGAAATCCAGGGAAAATAGTCTCAATTCTGATTTCGTTCTCAATATGTAATTGATTGATCTTTCCTACAAAAGGATGTGCAGCTTCTGATGCCCTGAAACTACCTTGGCCGGCTGTAGAAAAACTACAATTATCGTAATTCCCAATATGTCCGGCACCAGCTTCAAAAAGCGCATTCCTGACAGTTTCAGCATGTGATGTTGGGCAAAAGCAAACTAATTTTCGTAATATTGATCGTTTGGGTTGTAAAATCCGAATATTTTTTAACTGAAGTTTTTCTGCAAGTATAGCATTAACACCCTCTTTGACATTGTCTAGATTGGTATGTGCTGCATAAATGGCAATATCATGCTGTATAGCTTTTAAAATAATTCTTTCTGTGGCATTTTCTCCATTTATCTTTTTAATTCCTTTAAAAATTAAAGGATGATGCGATACTATGAGTTGGCAATTCTTTTCAATGGCTTCATTTAATAGATCTTCAGTAACATCAATGCAAATGATTGCTTTCTCAATTTCTTTATCTTTACTGCCCAGTATAAGTCCTGCATTATCGTAAGTTTCCTGATACGAAAGAGGAGCAATGCTTTCAATTAATTCGGTAATGGTCTTTAACAACATAATGCTTTGATTTTTTTAGGCTGTAAAGTTATACAATCAAAACCTGATTCTTTAAAAAAATACCAAGAATTTCTGAAAATATCCTTTGCCGATTTGAAAAAGCCATATAAATTCTTATTTTTATGTAATTTCGCCAATTAACAGTGATCAATAAACTTAATAACCCAATAACCCAATAACCTAATAACCAAATTCCCATGGATGTAAACGCTATATTTTCTACACTGCATCAAAATTTACTAGATACCAGTTATGTTGAAATTATAGCCGTATTTTTTGGTTTACTCAGCGTTTGGTATGCCCGAAACGAAAACATCAGGGTTTATCCTACAGGCTTGATAAATGTAGTTTTATACGTTTATATTTTTTATGGAACAAAATTGTATGCCAATATGGGGATGAACTTTTATTTTGTGATCATGAGTGTATACGGTTGGTATTATTGGGCTAAAGTAGATGAAAATCAGAAACATGTTCCCATCAGCAGATGCAGCCGTATAGAATATTTGCAGAACATTGGTTTATTTTCTGTTTCATTTGTCGGATTATATTTTCTGCTTAAAAATAATACCGACAGTAAGTTTCCGATAGGGGATTCAATTACATCTGCTTTTTATATAGTTGGTATGTGGCTGCAAACCCGCAAAAAACTTGAAAACTGGACATTCTGGATTATTGGTGATTTATTGGCGATTCCTTTATGTATTTATTCCGGTCTGATTTTTTCGGCTTTCCAATTTGCAGTATTTCTGGTCATCGCCATATCAGGTTATTTTGAATGGAAGAAAAAACTTGTGAAAAATTACGAATTAGGAATTAAAATCTCTTAATTATCCTATTATCCTATTATCCTATTATCCTAATAACTTAATAACCTAATAACCAATAACTCATAATCATGCGCATAGCCATCACAGGCCCTGAATCAACCGGAAAGAGTCAACTTGCAGCAGAATTGGCTTTGCATTATAAAAGTCCTTGGGTAGCTGAATATGCACGCGAATATCTCGACCTCATCAAGCGTCCTTACACTTACGATGATATTTTGCAAATAGCAAAAGGACAGCTGGAAAGAGAAAACATTGCAGCAGTAAAAGCCAATAAAGTTTTGTTTTGTGACACTGATTTTACCGTATGCAAAATCTGGTGTGAATATAAATACAAGCAATGTCATCCATGGATTCAGGATACATTTATAAATCATCCCTATGACTTGTATTTATTGTGTAGTACTGATTTGCCCTGGGAATTTGATCCACAACGCGAAAACCCAAACGAGAGAGAAGAACTCTTTCAGATTTATCAAACTACCTTAAAAGCTAATAACTTCCCTTTTGAGATTTTGAATGGCTTTGGCTTACAACGATTAAAAAATGCGATAGCCATTGTAGATAAAATCCTATAATCTATTTTTTTATACCTAATAATCATTCACTCATCTAATTATTCATTTATTCTATTGCTTGAACGCGCTTTCTCCAAATCGCTCAATATTTACTGCTTATGATTCCAAAGTTTTTTATAAATTCGCAGTCTAAAGTTTTTAAAATAAATCGGATATGCTTACACATTACAAAAAGTGGAATAACATTCTTGGATGGCTTATATTTATGGTTGCTGCGGCAGTTTATATTTTAACTTCCGAACCAACTGCTAGTTTCTGGGACTGTGGTGAATACATTGCCACCTCGTTTAAATTACAAGTTGGACATCCGCCAGGAGCTCCTTTCTTTCAGTTAATCGGTAGATTCTTTTCGATGTTTGCTTTTGGTGATCTAAGCCATGTAGCACGCATGGTAAATACTATGTCAGCTTTAGCCAGTGGGTTTACTATCTTGTTTTTGTTCTGGTCTATTACTTTATTGGGCAAAAAATTAGTAAAGCGCAATGGCGAATTAACGGATGCTAAAGTAATTGCTATTTTTGGAAGTGCAATCGTGGGTGCATTGGCTTATGCATTTTCAGATTCTTTCTGGTTTTCGGCAGTTGAAGGTGAAGTGTATGCTTCCTCCTCTTTTTATACAGCCATTACTTTCTGGGCCATTCTTAAATGGGACGAGAATGCAGATGAGAAACACGCTTTCCGATGGTTGATATTAATAGCTTACCTCATTGGTCTTTCTATTGGAGTTCACTTACTCAATTTATTGGCGATACCTGCCATCGTTTTTGTATATTATTTTCGAAAATATAAGACTAGTCGCAAGGGTGTCATAGTTTCACTTTTGCTTGCATTGGTGTTATTGGTAGGTGTGTTATATGGTATTATTCCCGAAATCGTCAGCCTATCAGGCTTTTTCGAAAGAATGGTTGTCAATTCATTTGGCCTGCCTTTTGGCTCCGGAACCATCGTTTATTTTGCCATTCTAATTGGAGCTATTTTATGGGGATTGTGGTATTCGAAGAAATATCATAAAGTGGTACTGAATTCAATCATTTTATCATTGGTATTTTTATTGATAGGTTATTCTTCCTTTTTTATACTGGTTATTCGTTCCAATGCAAATACGCCTTTGGATGAAAATAACCCTGATAATGCTACAGCCCTTGTTTCTTATCTGGAACGGGAGCAATATGGTTCTAATCCATTGCTTTATGGTCAGTATTACAATGCCCCGATTATTGATTATAAAGACGGAGATCCTGTATATACGAAAGCCTACCTTGTAATGTCAGGCAATAATCAACAAGCTACTTTTTTCAGTGAATTTTCGGCCCAAGAATATATTTCAAAAAATAAAAACATTCCAAACTTAGTTATTAAGGGTAAATATGTAATAACGGATGATAAAAAAGGCAGTGAACCTGTTTATGATCCAAGATTTACGACTTTATTTCCTCGTATGTGGAGCAGTGGAGACCAACAACATATCAATGCCTACAAAGATTGGGGTAAAATTAAGGGTACTCCAATTTCTGTTCAAGGTAGAAATGGTGAACCCGAAACCCTCATGAAACCTACTTTCGGTGAAAACTTACGTTATTTCTTTACCTATCAGCTCAATTATATGTATTTCCGCTATTTTATGTGGAATTTTGCAGGGAAACAAAACGACCTTCAGGGAAGGGGAGATATTTTAAATGGTAACTGGATCAGCGGAATTCCATTTATTGATAATTTGATGATAGGACCTCAAGACAATATTCCGGAAAATTTACTAAACCATGGAACCAATAAATTCTATATGTTACCGCTTATTTTGGGCTTGATAGGCTTGTTTTTTCACATGAAAAAAGATATAAATAGTGGTTGGGTAGTTGCATTGTTGTTTTTCCTCACAGGTATTGCCATCGTAATTTATTTAAACCAATATGCTTACCAACCCCGTGAAAGGGATTATGCTTTTGCTGCCTCTTTTTATGCATTTGCAATTTGGATTGGTTTAGGTGTATATAGTATCTTCGACTATCTGAGCAAAAAGATAGAACCTAAAGCAGCAGCAATCATAGCTACTACTGTTTGTACATTGTTGATTCCTACCATTATGGCTAAAGAAGGTTGGGATGATCACGATAGATCGAATAGATTCACAGCTTTGCATTTTGCTGAAAATTACCTCAATTCCTGTGCTCCCAATGCAATTTTGTTTACCAACGGCGATAACGATACTTTTCCTCTTTGGTATGCTCAGGAAGTAGAAGGTATACGTACCGATATCAGGGTTATTAATTTAAGTCTCTTAAATACAGATTGGTATATCGATCAGGCTAAACGTAAAGCTTACAATTCTGAACCTGTACCATTTTCGTTTACCAAAGAACAATACATACAGGGAACCCGCGATTATGTGTTATTTGACAAATCTGCCAATTCGCAAGGCGTTTATGTAAATGTGAAAGATGCCATCAATTTTGTGGCCGACAATAACAATACCCGTATGATGTCTAACCAAAAAATGATGAGTTATTTCCCAACCGATAAATTCAGCATTGCTGTAAATAAGGATGAAGTGATTAAAAATGGGGTAGTTCCTGCATCATTAAAAGATTCTATTGTAGAGGCTGTTAACTGGACTATGAATGGATATGGTGTTCAGAAAGCACAATTGATGCAATTGGATTTATTGGCTAATTTCGACTGGAAACGTCCGGTATATTTTGCGATTACTACAGGAGCGGATGCTTATATTGGTCTGGAAAGCTATTTCCAGCTCGAAGGTTTGGCTTACCGATTGGTTCCAATGAAAGCACATAATACCGATGGTCAGGAAGGTACTGTCAATACATCAATTATGTACGACAATTTGATGAATAAGTATATATGGGGCAATATGACCAATCCCAAAGTATACATGGATGAGACCAATTTGCGTATGACGATGAACTTCCGGAATATTTTTTCACGTTTGGCCAATGCTTTATTGGATGAAGGAAAGAAAGATTCAGCTATTAAAGTGCTGGATCGTTGTTTCGAGATCATGCCAGATTCAAAGTTTGCCTATAATATGTTCGTTATGCCATTAGCAGAATCTTATTATAAAGCAGGACAAAAAGAAAAAGCTACGAAAATACTGGATCGTTTATTTGAAATTAATCAAAAAGAGCTTACGTATTACTACCGATTTACTGGCTCTAAGGCTCGTACGTTAGATTATGATAAACGTCAGAGTTTAGGCTTGCTAAACAGAATTAAAGATGTTGCTGAAAGAGAAAATCAAAAACAATTGAGCACAAAGGTATCAAAGACTTTTGAAGTTTTTTATCAATTGTATATGAAAGATGCACCACCAAGTAATCAACAGCCACAAGAATAATCAACAAAAGAGGAGCTCATGCATCCTCTTTTTTGTTTTGTAATGCTTTTTTCATTGCTAAGAAATAGAAAAAATAATCTAAATTTGTAAAAAAAATAAATTTGGAAGGTATAGTTATAAAATCTACTGGTAGTTGGTTTACTGTATTGCATTCGGATAGCATTACGACCGATTGTAAAATTAAAGGAAACTTCAGAATCAGGGGTATGAAAACCACAAATCCATGTGCCGTAGGCGATCATGTGGTATTTCAAATGATGGACAACGAAAATATAGGTGTCATCAGCGAAATAAAAGAAAGACACAATTGTATTGTCCGTAAATCGACCAATTTATCTAAACAAAAACATTTGCTGGCTGCCAATATCGACCAGGCGGTGCTTATTGTTACGGTTGCTTCTCCTCGCACTTCCACCGGATTTATCGATAGATTCCTCGTTACAGCTGAAGCTTACCATATCCCAACTATATTATTGTTCAACAAAATTGACCTTTACAATGATGAAATCATGGAATATCATCATCATGTAAAATCAATCTATCGGAATGCCGGATACTTTTGTTTAGAGGTTTCGGCCTTAAGAGGCGACAACATTGATGAGGTTATTGTATTAATGAAAGATAAAATCAATTTGTTCTCAGGTCATTCAGGGGTAGGGAAATCAGCCTTAATCAATAAAATAGTTCCTGGTTTCAGTTTAAGAACTGGTGATATTTCCGGTGCTCATCAGAAAGGCAAGCATACCACTACCTTTGCCGAAATGTTCCAGTTACCGTTTGGAGGGTTTATTATCGACACTCCAGGTATCAAAGAGTTTGGTATGGTTGATTTTACAAAAGAAGAAGTAACTTATTTTTTCCCCGAAATGAAATTATTGGCCAATCAGTGTCATTTCGACAACTGCACCCATGAGCACGAACCTCATTGTGCCATTCAGAAAGCAGTAATAGAAGGTAGTATCAGCGAAACCCGTTATCTCAATTACCTGAATATCATCAATGGCAGGGAGATGGATGTGGAAGGATGGGAACTAAAATGATAAATTAAAAATTAGGAATTAGAAATTGGAAAGCAGCAACCAATAACTAATCACTTAATAACCTAATAACCTAATAACCAATAGCCTAATAGCCAATAACTACTACCTTACAATCAACTTCTGTGAAATACTGTATTCTTTGCTGCTCAGTTTTACAAAATAGACCCCTTTGCTCAAATTAGCTGCATTGATAAAAAAGTTCTTTTTGCCTGCTTGAATTTTCCCTTCGTAAATAGTAGCTATCTTTTTACCAATGATATCAAACAATTCAATGTTGGCACTTATGTCCTTAGTGGTTTCAACAGGGATGCAGCTAATAGCAGATGCTGGGTTCGGATATATGTCTCCCAATTTAACAGATGAATGAATATTGTATTCGTTAATCCCTAATGACATTTTATAAATAAAGCTATAATATCCGTTTGGGGCTGTTATTGGTCTGACTTGTGATTTGTTTGAATTTGAAACTGCTGAGATATAATATTGATAAGGAAGATAGGCATAGCTTTTTGAAACAGGGAAACCACTAATCTGTGCACTCCAGTAATCAGGCTGACCAGAAAGTGGTAACATTGCTACAGTTTGGAATGTTCCTGAAGTTCCCATTCTAAAATGAAGGCTAGCATTTTGAATGCCGCTTCTATGTTTAATATAGGCTTTTATATCGACATAATTCAAAGATATAAGCTCTAATGTGTCGCTTACAGCTTGATGAACAATCAGCAATGGGTCGTTAGAAGCTATACAATGGGTAATGCAATGGATGGCACCGCTGGCTGAAATGGTGGAATTGCAATTAATACCTACTACATGATAACCAGGTAAGGCTTTTTCGTAAATGCGTTGAGCAACTGTATCATATTGCGCATAATAAGTTGGATACAAAAAGGTTTTATTTACAAAAACACCATTGGTATAAGTCAAATAATCAGCATTGGGAGGATAATTAGTTGTGCCGAAAGCTGGAGGCATAGGTATTCTGACTACTTTGTAGGGCGTTCCATATACTGAATTGTATGTGGCTAATAAATATTGCAGATTGGCTTCTATTTGCGGACCATCAGCAGTTGTAGCTGGATATTGTCCCACTAAGATAGTTTCTTCATCCAGCAACTTCATGTGCATGTCAATATGATGAATCCCATCATAAGGTAAGGTTTCGAATTTAATGTAACGTTGTATGCCTAAATATTTTTTAACAAGGGTATCAATCTGGGCTTCAGTAAGATTCTGGTTGTAGCCACCACCACTTGCATTTTCGTTAAGTATTAATTTTGAGGCAAATGCAGTTCCTAAACCATCACTCATATAATTTCCTCCGGTAGCAACCAGATTATTTGTAGATTGCGTCATTTCATACAAAGGGAGCCCTGTAAATTTTGCAAGGCTACGGGCCAGTGTATCATCTTTAGGACGGGGACGGTTATAGGTCCAGTCGACCAGTAAAAGTGAATCCACATCATGGGTATACACATTGTTGGCACTGTAATCTCTTACCCAAACGCTGTTAAAAGGTGCTATCAGATAGCTGATATTTGCCAGACTTACGCTGCCCGAAGTTAAATAGGTTTTAACGGTATTGGAATCGGAACATACTATGATGACTTTGCATTCGCTTGCAGCATTGCGTACTATTTCACGAATAACAGATGTGTAACTTGTCCAGGTGACAATTAGGGCATCTATTTCTTCCCATTCTGCAGCAGATCTAACTTTTGATGCTGGTGGAAAAGAATATCCCTTGCTGTTATTATTAAAATAATAATCATGCATCAGTAATTTTTCTTGAGGCGTAAGCGATTTAGGTAAGTCCTGTCCAAAAGCCTGAATTGAGAACAGTAACACTAAGCCTAGAAGGATATTTTGAAATGATTTAAAGTAAAGGTGGTGCATTTTTTTTTGATTTTAAATAATATGTAAAATTAATAAAATATCTATCTTTGCAAATCATAAAATGGGGATAATAAATAAAATATTTTAGCGAAAAAGTTTGTGGTTTCGCTAAAAAAGACTAATTTTGCACCCTGAATTTTATAAAAATAGTTTAACAACCTAATAAACAAAAGTTTATGCCAGTAAGAATGAGATTACAAAGACATGGTAAAAAAGGCAACCCTTTTTATCATATTGTAATAGCGGATGGTCGTGCACCTCGAGATGGTAAATTCATTGAGAAAATTGGCACTTACAACCCTATTACCAAACCAGCAGAAATCACTTTAAACATTGACAAAGCGATTAAATGGTTAAACAACGGAGCTCAACCCAGTGATACTGTGAGAACCGTATTATCTTTTAAAGGTGTTTTGTATAAAAACCATCTTTTAAAAGGTATTGCAAAAGGAGCTTTAACCCAGGAACAAGTTGACGTTAAGTTCAACGAATGGGTAGCTGCTAAAGAAGCTAAAATTTCAGGTGCAAAAACAGCAGAAAAAATAGCTAGCAGAGAAGACCTTAAAACACGCTTTGAAGCTGAAGTGAAAGTGAATGAAGCGAAAGCAACATCTATAGCTGATAAAAAAGAGAAAGCTATTGCTGCTCTTAGAAAAGCTGAAGCTAAAGAAGAAGTTGTAGAAGAAACTTTTACTGAAGAAGTAATTGAAGAAACTCCAGTTGTTGAAGCAATTGTTGAAGAAACTCCAGTTGTAGAAGCAATCGTTGAAGAAACACCTGCTACAGAAGATAATGCAGATAAAACTGCAGAGTAATTTTTTTCATAATAAATTGTTTAGTTTGGAGCCGGAGTATTTATTCCGGCTCTTTTTTTTTGTGAGAAAAGGTATTAGACTTCTTTATCATACCAACTTGCATACATCGGATAAGCGTTGGCAATTCGCATAATCTGGCCTTCAATCAGTGCTTTGTCTAAATCTTTTATTTTCTTAGCCGGAATACCTGCATACAAAGAACCTGATTCTATAACTGTGTTTTCCAATACGATGGCTCCGGCAGCAATCATAGAATTTGACTCAATGACAACTCCATCCATAATGATGGCTCCCATACCGATTAGTACATTATCATGTATGGTGCATCCATGGACAATTGCTTTATGGGCAATGGATACATTGTTGCCAATCTGTGTAGCCGCTTTTTGATAAGTGCAATGAACAATTGCTCCATCCTGAATATTCACATTATTGCCGATACGGATGGTATGAACATCTCCTCTGATAACAGTATTAAACCATACACTACAATTATCACCCATAATCACATCGCCTGTAATGGTCGCATTCTCTGCTAAAAAACAATTGCTGCCAAATTGAGGAATTACGCCTTTTACTGATTTTATAAGTGCCATTTCTTTTGTTTTTTTTGAATGAAATTATTGTTTGTGGTTTATGCTATTTGTTGTTTTCTTGTCTAATGCTTATTAGTTTTTCGTACTGAATCGCTTCAAATCGATAGCCTTTTGCGAGAAAATGTTCTATAAATCTGGGTAAAGCAAAAAGTAAACGTTCTTTTGCTTTTATACTATCGTGAAATACTACTATGGAGCCATCATCGGTATTGTTGATCACGTTTTGCAAACATTGTTCGCCACTGATTTTTTGATCGAAGTCTCCACTTAAAACCGACCATAAAATAGTAAAATACTTGTCTTTTATTAAATCAATCTGGGCTGGACTGGCTTTTCCGTAAGGAGGACGAAAAAGATGCGTATGGAGATAAGTTTCACATTTTTGAATGTTTTCAATGTAATCTTTCTTTGGTGTTTTCCAGCCATTCAAATGGTTGAAAGTATGACAACCAACACTGTGTCCGTTTTTTAGTATTTCTTCCAACAAATGTGGATATTTTTGAATGTTTTCACCCACACAAAAAAAACTAGCTTTTGCTTGAAAATCAGAGAGTATATTTAAAACAATAGGCGTGATTTCAGGTACAGGGCCATCGTCAAATGTAAGATAGATAAGCTTTTCCCCTTTGGGCATTTCCCAGACAATGCTCTTGCCCGTAAGTTTGCTTAGAATAGAAGGTGATTTAATAAGATACAATTTGCTAATTTTGGTTGAAATTTAAAGTGTAAAAGTACAAAAAAGAAAAAGAAAAATGATGAGAATGTAAATATTAAAAAATAGGATGTTATTTAGAAAAAGGCAAAACCAAGACTAAAAAAGATTCCATTCATTTAATTTTTAAATATCCTTGTGTGATATACCTAAGAAAAACTGAAATTAAATGTTTAAGATTGTTTTTGTGAATAAAAACGATTTCTTATCTAAGCTTCCAATTTAAAAATAATGATAAAATATTGTTGTTTGTAATTACTTAAATTGTAAGTTTGTAAAAAGAAATTTGAAGATATAAAGCAATAAAACTAAAACTGATTACAACCTTTACCTGCAAATTGTGTTAATGCAATAACAATAATTATATTAAGAATGAATGATTCCATGCCTTCAGATTATATTCCAATTTTTCTGCAATCAATAGTTGTAGCTGGATTTGTAATTGTTACCATGCTTGCTACTCATTTTCTAACTGCAAAACGGCGAAAAATAGACACCCGAAAGAAAGCAGAAAGTTTTGAGTGTGGTATCGAAGTAAAAGGCAACGCACGCATCCCTTTTTCGGTTAAATATTTTCTGGTCGCTATACTTTTTGTATTATTTGATGTGGAAATCATATTTTTTTATCCTTATGCTGTTAATTTCAAGGAATTAGGATGGGATGGTTTGATGAGCATGCTTGTTTTTGTAGCTTTATTGTTGACAGGCTTCTTTTATTTAATACGTAAAGGTGGTTTAAAATGGGAATAGGAGGAAATCATGACTAAAAACAATATATATAATAAAGTAGATATGCCAGAAGGCTATTCTCAACCTGGTTTTTTTGCCACTTCTTTGGATAAAGTTGTGGGCTTGGCCCGGAAGAACTCAATATGGCCATTACCTTTTGCTACTTCCTGCTGTGGGATTGAGTTTATGGCAACCATGGCATCCAATTATGATTTAGGGCGATTTGGCTCCGAACGCTTGAGCTTTTCGCCACGTCAGGCCGATCTACTGATGGTAATGGGTACCATTGCTAAAAAAATGGGTCCTATATTGCAACAGGTATACGAGCAGATGGCTGAACCCCGTTGGGTAATTGCTGTGGGTGCCTGTGCTTCCAGCGGTGGAATATTCGACACCCATAGTGTTTTACAAGGTATAGATAAAGTGATTCCTGTAGATGTCTATGTTCCGGGTTGCCCGCCTCGTCCTGAACAGATACTCGATGGTGTAATGAAAATTCAGGAACTGGTAGAAAATGAATCCTTAAGAAGAAGAGAGTCGAAGGAATACAAAGAAATGTTGGCAGCATTCGGAATTAAACAGATAGGTACCAAAGAATAAAAAAAGCTTACAATAAATGGATAACAAATATGTGCTTCAGAAAATAAGACAATATTTTGATGGCTTTGTAATTAGTTATGAAGAACCTTATGGCTTGCTTACGGTTACAGTTAAACCTATTGTAATCAACGATCTGGTGTCATATTTAAAAAAGGAACCTGAACCGGGTTTTAATTTTCTGACAGACATTTGTGGCGTACATTATCCTGGTTCTGAAAATGAACTTGGAGTTGTATATCATTTGCACAATATGAAGACCAATATGCGCATCCGCATCAAGACTTTTATACCCAAAACGAATCCGGTTGTGCCTACCATAACCTGGGTATTTTCAGCAGCTAACTGGATGGAACGCGAAACTTTTGATTTCTATGGAATCGAATTTGAAGGACATCCCAATTTGAAAAGGATACTCAATGTAGATTATCTCGATTTTTTTCCGATGCGTAAAGAATATGCTGTGGAAGATCCAACAAGAGATGATAAAGACAATCGTTTTTTTGGGAGATAAAATACTATAAGAAAATGGAAGAAAATACGATCATAAATCCTTATGATAACGAAAAAAATTATACGACTCTTAATCTGGGTCCAACTCATCCTGCAACCCATGGTATCTTTCAGAATGTTTTAACCATGGATGGTGAGAAAATTATTGATGCAGAACCTACCATAGGTTATATTCACCGTGCTTTTGAAAAAATAGCCGAAAGAAGACCATATTATCAGATTACACCTTTGACCGATCGCTTGAACTATTGCTCAGCACCAATCAACAACCTGGGCTGGTTTATGACTGTCGAAAAGTTGTTGAATATTACGACTCCTAAAAGAGTGGATTATATGAGGATTATCATGATGGAACTGGCTCGCATTACCGACCATTTGATTTGTAACAGTGTAATTGGTGTTGATAGCGGTGCTTTAACAGGTTTTACCTATATATTTCAGGAAAGAGAAGCGGTCTACGAAATTTATGAGGAAATTTCAGGAGCAAGACTTACAACCAACATGGGAAGAATCGGAGGTTTTGAAAGAGATTTTTCTCAAGTAGCCATGGAAAAGATCAAAGCTTTTTTAATCAGGTTTCCGAAAAAACTCAATGAATTTGAGAATTTACTCTTGCGAAACCGCATTTTTATGGACCGGACAATTGGCGTTGGAGGGATTACTGCCGAAAAAGCATTGAATTATGGATTTACAGGTCCAAATTTACGTGCTGCTGGCGTGGATTATGATGTGAGGGTTACTTCACCTTATTCATCTTACAATGATTTTGATTTTGTGATTCCTGTTGGTTCACAGGGCGATGTTTACGACCGCTTTTGTGTGAGAAATGAAGAAATGCGTCAAAGTCTGAAGCTGATACAATATGCTATGGACAATCTTCCAGCGGGTAATTTTCATGCCGATGTTCCCGAATTTTATCTGCCTCCTAAGGAAAAAGTATATAATAATATGGAAGCTTTGATATGGCATTTTAAAATTGTTATGGGTGAAGTTGATGTTCCGAAAGGAGAAGTATACCATGCAGTAGAAGGAGCCAATGGGGAACTGGGATTTTATTTAATAAGTGATGGAGGCCGTACACCTTATCGTTTGCATTTCCGTCGACCCAGTTTTATTTATTACCAGGCTTATCCCGAAATGATACGCAATGGATTGCTTTCAGATGCTATTCTTACCATGAGCAGTATGAATGTAATCGCCGGAGAACTGGACGCATAAGTTTAAGAATTAATTATCAAAAGAAAATGACAGGGAATATTATTCATCACAAGATATATGAAAGGCAAGGAAAAACCTATTTTTTTTCTGAAACCAGCCTTGAGCGGATACATGAAATAATAGAACGATATCCTGAAGGGAAACAAAAATCAGCCTTGCTTCCTATACTTCATATTGCTCAAGAAGAGTTTGGGGGCAGTCTGAATGCCGATATAATGGATTTTGTTGCCACTTTATTAAATATTCAACCCATAGAAGTTTACGAAGTTGCTACTTTTTATTCTCAGTTTTATATGGATAAAGTTGGGAAATATGTTATTGAAATTTGTCAGACCGGTCCTTGCATAGCATGTGGGGCAGAGGATATGATTGACTATCTTAAAATTAAATTAGGGATATCCAACGGAGAAACTACTGCTGATGGATTGTTTACGTTGAAAGCTGTAGAATGCTTGGGTGGATGTGGGAATGCACCCGTAATGCAGATCAATACTAGGTTTCACGAAAACCTGACAAAAGAGAGCATAGATGAGATTATTGAATTATTAAGCATACAGGCAAATGAGCCTCAAAGCAAGGATGAAAAATGGGTAGAAAAATTTTGCTTGAGAAAATAGATATTCCGGATATCAATAATATTGCAGTCTACCTGAAATCAGGTGGCTATTCGGCTGTAGAAAAAGCATTGAAAACCATGAATCCTAGTGAAGTCATGGAAGAAGTGAGGAGTTCAGGTTTAAGAGGCCGTGGTGGTGCTGGTTTTCCAACAGGCATGAAGTGGGGTTTTATTGACAAAAAATCAGACAAACCTCATTATTTGATTTGCAATGCAGATGAAAGCGAACCCGGAACTTTCAAAGACCGTTACTTAATGGAACACCTGCCTCATTTATTGATTGAAGGAATGATTTGTTCTGCCTTTGCTTTGGATGCTCATACGGCCTTCATTTATATCAGAGGAGAATTTAAATATCTGGTGGGAATATTAAATATTGCTTTAGCTGAAGCTTATAGCAATGGTTTATTAGGAAAAAATATTCTCGGGACTGATTTTTCACTCGATATTTATGTTCATCCTGGAGCCGGAGCCTATATCTGTGGCGAAGAAACGGCACTAATTGAATCATTGGAAGGTAAAAGAGGAAATCCCCGTCTCAAGCCACCCTTCCCTGCCTTTGTGGGTTTGTATGGCTGTCCTACTGTCGTCAATAATGTTGAAACCCTCGCAAGTGTGGCTCCAATTGTAAATATGGGTGGAAAATTATATGCAGAAATCGGTATTGGAAAAAGCAAAGGAACCAAGTTAATTTCGGCCTGTGGTAATATCAATAAACCAGGGGTGTATGAAATTGAATTGGGAATTACTGTGGAAGAGTTTATTTACTCGGATAAATATTGCGGGGGCATCAAAGATGGTAAAAAATTAAAGGCTGTTGTTCCGGGAGGTTCATCGGTACCCATACTTACTGCTGAACTGATATTGAAAACTACTTACGGTGAACCCCGGCTTATGTCCTATGAGTCTCTGGCAGAAGGTGGTTTCGAAACCGGAAGCATGTTGGGCTCAGGTGGATTTATTGTGTATGATGAGGACCAGTGTATGGTTCGTAACACTCTAAGTTTTGCCCGCTTTTACCATCACGAATCCTGTGGGCAGTGTTCTCCCTGCAGAGAAGGAACCGGATGGCAGGAAAGAATACTCATGAGAATTGAAAAAGGAGAAGGCCGTATGAAGGATATTGATTTGTTGGCCGATATTTCAAGTCACATCGAAGGCAATACAATTTGTCCACTGGGGGATGCAGCTGCTTGGCCGGTATCAAGTGCCATCCGTCATTTTCGAAAAGAATTTGAGTTTCATGTCGAACATCCTGAAATTGTTAGCAACATCCGTCATGGGAATATTGAGAAATACTTAAAATAGAAAACAATGCATAGGGTTACAATAGATGATATTACAATAGAAGTAGAAGAAGGTACTACCATATTGAATGCTGCCCGTAAGATAGGAGGGGAGATTGTTCCGCCGGCGATGTGCTACTATTCTAAATTGAAAGGCTCAGGAGGAAAATGTAGAACTTGTCTGGTAAAAGTGGTAAATACTTCAGAAATTGATCCACGTCCATTACCTAAGCTAGTTCCTTCGTGTAGTACTTTGGTTCAAAATGGAATGCGTGTAAAAAATACAACTTCTGAAGAAGTGTTGAAAGAACGCAAAGCAATTGTTGAGTTTTTATTGATTAATCATCCCCTGGATTGCCCGGTTTGTGATCAGGCAGGAGAATGCGATTTGCAGAATTTAAGCTATAAACATGGTTTGGAAGAAACCAGGTATGAGGAAGATCGTCGTGAGTTTGAACCCATTGATATCGGAGAAAAAATAAAACTCCACATGAATCGATGTATACTTTGCTATCGTTGTGTATATGCTGCAGAACAAATTACCAATGAAAGAGTTCACGGTGTTTTATACCGAGGTGATGTGGCTGAAATTAGTACTTTTGTTGAAGCATTTGTAGATAATGATTTCTCAGGTAACATCATAGACGTATGTCCTGTTGGTGCCCTTACTGACAGAAGTTTTCGTTTTAAAAATCGGGTTTGGTTTACAAAAGCGATGGATGCACATTGTGATTGTGATAAATGCTCAGCAAAAGTTGTACTCTGGATGTTTGGAACAGAGATTTATCGTGTTACGGGAAGAAAAGATCAATTTGGCGAAGTCGAAGAATTTATTTGTAACGATTGCAGATTCGAAAAGAAAAATCTTTCGGATTGGGTAATTGAAGGTCCTAGAAAAATTACACCTACTTCTGTAATTGCTCAGAATCATTACGAAAAACTAACAAAACAATCTATCATTCATCCCATTGAAGGTAAAACAGAAAAACAGGAATAAAATACGAAAGCATGGATTGGAACTTCATTACCTATAAAATAATATTAATCTCAGTCATCCTGACCATTAGTCTTTTGGTTGCGATGTACTCCACTTATTTTGAGCGTAAGTTTGCCGCCTGGTTTCAGGACAGACTGGGGCCTAACCGTGCTGGTCCTTTTGGCCTTTTTCAACCACTGGCTGACGGTTTAAAACTTCTTTTCAAAGAGGAATTTATGCCCAATACAGCCAATCGTTTCCTTTTTATATTAGGACCTATGTTGACCATGTTCGTTGCATTACTCACCTCTGCAGTTATTCCATGGGGAAAATCGATAGAAATTGCTGGGAAGTCATATGCTTTGCAAGTAGCTGATATTAACATCGGTATATTGTATATTATGGCCGTAACTTCAGTCGGTGTCTACGGTATCATGCTCGGAGGCTGGGCTTCCAACAATAAGTATTCATTGCTGGGCGCCATTCGTGCAGCGGCTCAGATGATCAGTTATGAATTGGCCATGGGTTTGGCCATCCTTGCTGTTGTGATGATGTCAGGTTCATTAAGCCTCAACGACATTGTGGCACAACAAAAAGGAATCAACTGGAATATATGGTATCAGCCTGTAGGCTTTTTGATTTTTATGATTTGTGCATTGGCCGAATGCAATCGGGCTCCTTTCGATCTGCCTGAATGCGAAACAGAACTGATAGGTGGATTTCATACAGAATACAGCAGTATGAAACTGGGCTTTTTCCTGTTTGCCGAATATATCAATATGTTTGTTTCAAGTGCAATCATTTCAGCTCTGTTTTTTGGAGGTTATAATTTCCCATTTGCTGAGAGTCTTGGATTATCTGCTAACTGGATATCGATAATAGGAACGGCTGTATTCTTTTTAAAGATTTCATTTTTTGGATTCGTATTTATGTGGATCAGATGGACATTGCCACGTTTTCGATATGATCAGCTGATAAGACTGGGCTGGACCTGGTTAATCCCGATTGCGATTTTCAATCTTTTGCTGACAGCTGTTGTAATTTTATTAAAAAATTAAAGGAAGATGGAAAACTTAACAAACAGATCGAAATTAGTTTCCAATAAAAAGATGAGTTTTTGGGAAAAGATATATCTTCCGGCTGTTGCCAAAGGAATGATGATTACTTTTTCTCATTTATTCAGGAAGAAAGTAACCTTGCAATATCCCGAAGAAACCAAGCCATTTGCTGAAATATATCGTGGCAAGCATGTGTTGAAAAGAGATGAAGAAGGGCGTGAACGCTGTACAGCCTGCGGATTGTGTGCATTGGCTTGTCCTGCCGAAGCCATCACCATGATTGCAGCTGAAAGAAAAAAGGCAGAAGAGCATTTGTACAGAGAAGAGAAGTATGCTGTAACCTATGAAATTAATATGCTCAGATGCATCTTTTGTGGTTTGTGCGAAGAAGCTTGCCCTAAAGAAGCCATTTTTTTAACTAAAGAAATTGTTCCTTCAAGCTTTGAAAGACAAGATTTTATATATGGGAAAGATAAATTGGTAGAACCTTTGGCTAAAGATAAAAGAGTCGATGTTTCAAAACGACAAACTGCCGAAGTATTGGAATTTAAAAAGAATAAAAAATTTAAACATAATAAATAATGTTTTCAACACTTCTGTTTTATTTATTGTCAGTTATTCTGGTGTTTTCAGCACTGATGGTTATCTTTTCAAGAAAACCGGTAAATAGTGTGCTGTTTCTTATTGTTTCTTTTTTTGCTATATCAGGGCATTATATTTTATTGAATGCACAATTTCTGGCAGTTGTCAATATTATTGTTTATGCAGGAGCCATAATGGTATTGTTCCTTTTTACGGTAATGTTACTAAATCTGAACAAAGAAACAGAGCCCAGGAAACCTGCAATGATGAAGGTTGTTTCATTAATTACCGGATGTTTACTGGCTGTCACACTGATAGGAAGTTTAAAAGGATTAGATAATACTGCATTTGATTTTTCTTCCAACACAATCGGATTAATTAAAAATCTTGGGAAGATTCTTTTTAAAGATTTTCTGATCCCATTTGAACTCACATCTGTTTTGTTTTTGGCTTCAATCGTGGGTACAATAATGATAGGTAAAAAAGAATAATTATGGAAAATATCATAGTAAATTTACAAAGTATATCAATACAGTCTTATGTCTGGCTGAGCTGTATTCTCTTTACAATTGGTGTAATGGGAGTATTGATACGCCGGAATGCTATTATTGTATTTATGTCCATCGAAATGATGCTTAATTCAGTTAATCTTTTATTGGTAGCATTTTCTGTATATCATCATGATCCCAATGGACAGGTTTTTGTGTTTTTTATTATGGTAGTTGCTGCCGCTGAAGTTGCTGTAGGTCTTGCTCTTTTGGTGATGATTTACCGCAATACGCAAACGATAGATATTAATTTTCTTAATAAACTGAAATGGTAAGTATGGCGAATCATCTCAATATTTTATTACTGCTGATTTTAATTTTCCCTCTATGTGGTTTTGTAGTAAGCGGTTTGAGTGGAAATAAAGTTTCAAAACTATTCATCGGAATACTTGCCAGTACAATGGTATTTATTCCTTTTGTCTGTTCTGTTATAATTGCAACTCATGTGAGCGAAAATTCAATTTCAATCAAGCTTTTTGATTGGATTCAATTTGGGGATTTCTCAGTTTCTTTCAGCCTCTTTGCTGATCCTTTAACTGCATTAATGTTGCTCATAATCACGGGAGTTGGCTTTCTTATTCATATTTATTCAATAGGTTATATGTGGAACGATGCAGGTATCCGGCGTTTTTTTTCGTATATGAACCTTTTTATTTTCTTCATGCTCGTTCTGGTATTAAGCAGTAATTACCTCGTAATGTTCATTGGATGGGAAGGTGTGGGGCTATGTTCCTATTTGCTGATAGGATTCTGGTATAGTGAGCATGCTAATAATAATGCAGCTAAAAAGGCATTTATTATGAATCGAATCGGGGATCTTGGCTTTTTACTCGCATTATTTCTCATCTTTACTACTTATAATAGTCTCGAATTTTCAACTGTTTTTGGTGGAGCTGCCCGATTAACTACTTCTAATACTATAATGTTCTGGATATGTATTTTGTTATTTATGGGGGCAACGGGAAAAAGTGCTCAAATCCCGTTATATACCTGGTTGCCTGATGCTATGGCAGGTCCAACGCCTGTTTCTGCATTGATACATGCAGCTACTATGGTTACTGCCGGTATTTACATGATTGCACGTTCAAGTATTCTCTTTGTTTTGGTTCCGGAAGTATTAGCTATCATTGCTATTGTTGGAATTACAACAGCTTTACTTGCGGCAACAATTGCCATTTTTCAGAATGATATTAAAAAAGTATTGGCCTATTCAACTGTCAGTCAATTGGGATATATGTTTGCTGCGCTCGGAGTAGGTGGTTTTAGTGCTGCTATGTTTCATCTGACTACTCATGCTTTTTTTAAAGCATTATTGTTTCTCGCAGCAGGAAGTGTTATCCATGCATTAAGCGGAGAACAGGATATACATAAAATGGGCGGTCTCAGCAAAAAGATAAAGATTACTTCTATAGTTTTTTTAGCAGGATGTATTGCTATAAGCGGTATTCCTCCGTTTTCAGGGTTTTTCTCTAAAGATGAAATACTTACTTCGTTGTTTGAAAAAAATCCATTATTATGGATTCTTGGTGTTGCCGGAGCTTTGATGACTGCTTTTTATATGTTCCGTTTGTATTTTCTTGTATTTAAAGGCAATTATAAAGGAGATGAAAAAACCAATGAACACATTCATGAATCTCCAAAAGTAATGACAATTCCATTAATTGTTCTTGCATTGTTTGCAATTGGAGGAGGCTGGATTGGTTTACCGGCATGGACTGGTGCTCAGCATTTACTGAATATGTATTTATCTCCGGTGTTTTCAGCTTCATCACAAATTCTTATTAAAAATAGTCCGCTCCCATTATCCGAAGAAATGATATTGATACTAACTTCTGTCATAGTTGTAATAATATCTGTTATTTGCGCATGGTTTATTTATTTAAAAAAATATAAACTATATCAGAACAAAATGCCTGTTTTTTTCAAGATTTTCGAGGCAAGGTATTGGGTAGATGAAATATATGAGTTTCTTTTTGTAAAACCGATTTTATGGATGTCTGATACCTTCTATAAGATTATAGAAATCAAATGGCTGGACGGTATTGTGAATGGTATTGGTATAATAGTAGTTAGGACCGGAAACCGTCTTAGATATATTCAAAATGGATTTACAGAATTCTATGTATTTATGATAGTTCTGGGAATTATCGCTCTTTTATTAATGAATCAAATAATCCGATAAATATGCTCCCGATAATTACACTTGGATTACCACTTTTAGCTTCCATAATTGTTTTGTTTTTAAAGAATAATCAATGGATTAAGCAATTTTCTTTAATTGTGTCCCTGCTCATTTTTATATCTTCTTTGTTTTATTTCCCGTCATTTATGTCAGCCACTAATGGTAGTCTGATTAAAATTGAATTTGCAAAAATCTTTTTTTCAATGGATGGATTAAGCTATTTGTTGTTATTGTTAACTTCTTTTGCAACTCCATTGATTATAACTTCTTCGTTTATAGATAATCAGGGAAGATCCAATATTTTTTACAGTTTATTTTTTCTTGCAATATTTGCCTTGACAGCTGTGTTTACTACTCAAAATGCCTTAATGTTTTATATTTATTGGGAACTTGCTTTAATTCCTGTATATTTCATCTGTGGATTCTGGGGTGGAGAAGGAAGAGAAAAAATTACAATTAAATTTTTTATATACACCTTGTTCGGAAGTTTGCTGATGTTAGCAGCCCTTATTTATTTATATGTTCATACACCTTATCCACATTCATTTGATTTTAAAGCTATTTATCAGGTGACTTTATCAACTGTAGAACAAAGCTGGATTTTCTGGGCATTCTTTATTGCTTTTGCTGTTAAAATACCTATTTTCCCTTTTCATACATGGCAACCAGATACCTATACAGTGGCTCCGATAACAGCAACCATGCTTTTAGCCGGTATTATGTTGAAAATGGGGGTGTATGGAATGATTCGTATTCTATTACCAATTACTCATCTTGCTGTTCTTCAATGGGGTAATATTACCAGCTTACTGGCAATTACAGGAATAGTATATGCTTCGGTAATTGCTATCAGGCAAACTGATAGTAAGAGGATGTTTGCTTATGCTTCAATGGCTCATGTGGGATTATTGGCAGTGGCCGTATTAACAATGAATAAAAATGCGTTACAGGGAGCTGTTTTCCAAATGTTATCTCATGGTGTGAATGTAATAGGACTATTCTTTATTGCCGGAATATTTATAAACAGAACCGCTGGAAGTAAAATAAGTAATATGGGTGGTATTGCAAGGATTGCACCTCGTTTTGCTTTCTTCTTTATGATTATATTATTAGCTACAGTAGCGCTGCCACTTACAAATGGATTTGTAGGTGAATTTTTGATGTTACTGGGAATTTTTCAAACAAATTATGTTTTTGCAGTATTGGCAGGTACGGGTATCATTTTCGGTGCTGGATATATGCTATGGCTTTATCAGCGAACAATGTACGGGAAGCTGAATCCGTCTATCGTTTCTTTTCCTGATTTAACAATCAGCGAACTATGTGTCGTAAGTGCAATTACTGTTGTTATATTCTGGATGGGTTTATTCCCTTCCACATTACTGCATATTGCAGAACCGTCAATCAACGAAATATTAAAAACTATATAAGCAAAACGAATGGAAGTAATTATCATAATTGCATTAACAGGAGTTGCTATCATGATGGCAGGAGCGTTTAACAAACCCCGGCTTAGTCTGTGGTTGGCTATTACCGGTTTGATGACAGGGTTTATTTTAAATTTACGTTTATGGGATAGCAATCTACATCTCATAAATGATATGATTATTTATGATAATTATGCAATTGCATTTAATGCTTTGATTATCCTTTCATCAGCTTTAGTTTTTCTATTGTTCCATTCGCATTATGCACCCTGGGAAAAACATCTGGATGAAATAGCTGCATTATTAGTGTTTGCAACTACATCAATGTTACTAATGACTTCATTTGGAAATCTGGTTATATTGTTTATCGGTATTGAGACAATGTCTATTTGTTTGTACGTTTTGGCAGGAAGCCGGAAATATGAATTGCCATCCAACGAAGCAGCTTTAAAATATTTTTTGCTCGGATCTTTTGCCACTGGTGTTATGTTGTTTGGAATTGCTTTAATTTATGGAGCTTCCGGAAGTTTCGATTTTCATGAAATAACTGCTTATCTTGCTGCTGATAACAACCAGGCAAGTAATATGCTTAGTATTGGCTTACTATTGCTTACAGTGGGTTTGTTGTTTAAAGTAGCTGCAGTTCCTTTCCATTTCTGGGCACCGGATGTATATGAAGGTTCTCCTACTGTAATTACTACTTTTATGGCTTCTGTTGTTAAGATAGCAGGTATTGCTGCCATTTACCGTTTATATTCGTATAATTTTGCAGCCATTAAACCAGTGTGGGCAACAACGATAATGATTGTTTCTGTAATGAGTTTCTTTACTGCTGTATTAATGGCATTACCTCAAAAACGATTCAAAAGATTACTGGCATATTCCGGAATATCTCATGCAGGATTTTTATTGCTGGCAGTACTTGCTTTAAATCAATATTCTGCAGGAGCATTATTGTTGTATGCAGTTTCTTATTCAATAGCAAATATTATGGCATTTACGGTTTTGGTGGAAATTATCGAAGTAAAATGGTCTGATGAATTGACTGCTTTTAAAGGTATGGGTATAAAAAATAAATTCCTTGCCTTTGCTTTGATAGTCGCAATGCTTTCAATGGCTGGTATTCCACCGTTATCAGGATTTATGGCCAAGTTTAGTATTTTTATGGCTGCTGCAGCATCCGGATATATCGTATTGGTCGTTTTTGCAGTCCTGGCATCTGCAATAAGTCTGGTCTATTATTTAAAACCAATTATTCTTATTTTATCAAAAGATGAATGCAATGCTGTCAAAGTTAAACTCTCAACCGAAGTAATCATTGTATTGTCAATCTGCCTCTTGCTTACTTTTGTTTTTGGGATTTTCCCGGGATTGCTTACTGGATTGTTTTAGCATTTTTTTAAGATTTAATAACGACTATTTATTTTCGCTTAGAAATACTTTTTATTTCTTTTTCAAAATAAATTTTATATAAATCATCAGTAGAAAGCACTCTTATATATCCTTTCTTTTTCAGACCATTCAACAATTTTTTATCGCCTGTCCACAAATTGGAATGTAAATGATTTGATAATGCAACAAATAAACTATCTTCTTCATCAATATCCGACACTAATTTAAATGCTTTTTCTATATCTTTATCTGATATCAGGATATCATCTACAAATTTTATCTTGTTTACAATTAGCTGATAAATTTCAAGAAACTGTATTTCACTATATCCGGTAATCTTCATAATTTTCTTATGATGCTCAGTAATTTCTTGCTTTAACTGGGCAACTGTATAATAATCAAAATGTTTAGAACCATTTAAAATGAGATGTCCAATCCTGCTTTGAGTGTTTAGTATTGCACTAAACACAATATTAGTATCAATAACAACTTTCATTTTAAATTTCTTTTTTCTTTCATCTTTGTCCAGATTGATTTATTAACAGTGATTGAAATAGCATCAACATCAGATTGTTTAGCTTTTGATGAAGCCGACAATTCCTTGTATTTTAAATAATCCAACATATTTTGAAGCTCAGAAAGATCAACGGATAACGGCAATCTTACTAATATTTCAGTACTTGTTCTTTCGAGTATCATGGTTTAATTTTTTATTGCTAAAAATGATTTTAAATCAAAATAATTAGTTTTACGATTAACAAAAGTAATGCTTTTTATTCCAATGTATAAGAAATACACTGAAAATATTCTTTCATCTATTGGCTTTTAATCAAGTATATATTTTTTGTATTCTTTCGGCAAGATGCCGGTTTATTGGCATCGTAGCAGAATATTCATCTGATGACTAAAAAGTAATTTTGCTATAAGCTGGATATTCCGCGCATAGTAGACCACCTATTCCGCAGCAAACTGTCCCTCTATA